>JAKFER010000146.1:0-16912 GCA_036675565.1 Chitinophagaceae bacterium | reverse complement strand
CTGCTATGTGCCGTTAATGTATACCCATCAGGTGTTACCATGCGTCCTGTTATTGAATTGCCGTTTGCATCTTCCACTTTACCCCAAACATAACTTACAGAAGATTTTCTTTTTTCTGCAGAAGGACCTGCTGGCGCGGAATTAATTTTCTTTCTTGCCAGGTCCTTAACCAATTTGGTTCTCAATATCCAGTTAAACATGGATTGAAGTTTCAAACTCCTGTAAACATTTAATGGAACTGCAGTAAATGCTTCAATATCCGGAATGCCGGTAGTATAAAAAGCTGTAGAAACATCACCCCATGGTATACTCATTACAAATAATTTCTTTGGCCCAAAATCAACCCACATGCCCTTGTGTCCAAGTGGTTTAGGAATGATCTTTCCATTTTTCCTGACTGCACCGCCCATTCCCAATCCTTCAATCATCGTATGTGCGGTACCGTGAGATACGCCTGACCCTGCACTGGCAAATGCCAGTTGAAGTTTTATAGCTGCAGGTAATTGTTGTTTTAACCAGAGTGCCATACAATCTGTAGGTACCACATCAAAGCCTGCGCCGGCCAATAAAATAATTCCAGCTTGTTTTGCAGCATCGTCTTTTGATTTCAGCATTTCAAATACTTCAATTTCGCCGGTTATATCAATATAATGTGTTTTGGTTTCAAGGCATGCTTCGGCCATTTGCCTTGCTGTATAACGGAAAGGGCCAGCCGCATTCAACACCAGTGGAACTTCGTTTAGTGCATCAATAAGTTTTGCTTTTTCAGATAAATCAAATATGCGATAATCCAGGCTGTATTTATCAGCCAGCTGCAGTATACTTTTTTCGTTCCTACCTGCCAAAATGGGTTTAAGTCCGTAGGCCGCAGCAAGGTCGATAATTAACCTGCCGGTATAACCATTTGCGCCGTACAATAAAAAGTTTGATGAAGCCATATAATGAATCTGTTTCGTTGAAAAGTAAACAAAAAGGAATAATGAAAATATTTTGTTTAGTTCCGGAAGTTTTGAGTGATCATCAAACCGTATTTACCTCCATCTAAAATACCAATGCCAATGCGTTCATAGGCGGGGTTCAGTATGTTTGCACGATGACCAGGCGAATTCATTAACCCGTTATGACAAATTAATAAAGTTTGTCCCAATGCTAGATTTTCTCCGGAAGTGATAAACCGGACACCTTCTTTGCGCATTCGGTTTCCGGGGGTTTGCCCTTCTGGTGTGATGTGTGAAAAATATCCCCTGTTAAACATATCTATGGAATGTTTTCTTGCTACCGTCCTTGATTCCTCATCTGCCTGTAAGGGGTCCAGGCCATGTTTACGTCTTTCTTCGTTCACCATATCAAGCATTTGAGCTTCCAGGTCAGGCCGTGGATCAGGATTGCTAACGGTATAGGGTAGCCTGACTGATTTTACGGATTCCGGATCAACCGTAACTTTATTGATAGTTTTGGCAACCGCCTCATCAAATACCGGTGCAAATTTTTCATCCAGCCATTCAACATATGCAGAAAGCCGGTTGGCTATTTTACTTTCCCTTACTTCTTTTGTAATGCCATCGGATAGCGGAATGGCTAATAATAATGCGGAAAGAATAGTAGTCCAAACCAACCCATTAATAGCTCCGGGTATTAGTCCACCTAATTTATTAATTTGGGTTTGATGACTTTCTTTTGGGATGTAACGTAATAAGCGGTCAGAAATCAATGAAAGTAAGGCCCGGCTGATGAGAAGTACAATTATAAAAGCCAGTGGCATAGACCATGCCTGGAGATTTGGAAATATTCGCAAAAGACATTCTGAAAAATACTGGTAAAAAAACAGTGCAATCACCAGGCTTCCTACCCAAATAAAAAGACTGATGATGCCCGCAATGAAACCTTGTTTGTAACCGGACCATACAGATAAAAGAAAAATGATGATAAGAAAAAGATCAACGCCGTTCATGTTTATAAGTTAAACATAAATCATTGAGAAATGAGTATGTTGAATAGTTGTAACCTTTATTTCTTATTATTCTCATTTTTCTTTTTACCCAACGCACTATAACCGCCATTAATCGGTGCGGCTTCATGTCCTGTTACTGTAGCTTTCTGACCGTCGGGCCATAATTTTATTTTCCTGTTTGCCGGGATATTTGAAGAATTGCTGTCACGGTTTCTGCTATTTGCTGGATTGACAATATCTTCTTTTACATTTTTGTCTTTTTTAAGTGAAGCATAACCACTACCAATACCTGTAGCCTGGTATCCCGTAATGGTAGATTTTTGCCCGTTTTCCCACATATAAATTGTCCTGTTATCCGGAATGCTTCTCTTTGATGCTGTTAAAGAATTGGAAGGATTAGTGATTTGCGCAGGTTCATCCTTTTTTAATGCACTGTATCCACTTCCAATCCCGGTTGCCTGTCTGCCTGTTGGTGTTGACTTTTGACCATTTGCCCAATGTTTTACATCACGCTGATCAATCACAGACGCTTCATCCAACTTTTTAAATGGAATGGTACGACTAACATTTTTATCTTCTTTTGAATTATCAGCCTGGGCAAAAACTGCCACAGAAAGACTGCATGCTACGATTGTTAATATCTTTTTCCCTGCCATAACCAATGATTTAAGTTTATATAAGGTATCATCACTTAAATCATTGCAATCATTTTGCCATTAATTTTCGCAAAATGGTTTATAAATATTTTTCAAAAAATGAAAGTGTTCTTTCCCAGGAAAGTTTGGCAGCGGCTTCATTATATCGGGCGGCAGATGTGTTATTGTGAAAGGCATGGTTTGCACCATCGTATATATAAATTTCGTGGGGAATATTATTTTCTTTTAATGCTTTTTCATAAGTTGGAATACCTGCATTGATCCTTTCATCCAAAGCGCCATAATGTAATTGAATGGCAGCTTTTATTTTGGAAACGTCTTCAACCGCTGGTTGTCTTCCATAATAAGCAACAGCTGCGTTCAAAGTAGGTATATGTACCGCTAAATTGTTAGCCATAGCACCTCCCCAGCAAAATCCTACGCAACCCTTTTTGCCATTATAATCATTCCGCGTTTTCAGGTAATCAAAACCCTTTGTGAAATTGGGCAGATTATCTTCATTATTCAATTTTGTAAATAATTCTCTTGCTTCATCTTCATTAGCCGGCGTGCCTCCCAATGGAGATAGTGCATTTGGCGCAATAGCCAGGTAACCTGCTTTCGCAGCCCGCCGGGTAACATCTTCAATATGTGCATTCAACCCGCGGTTTTCATGAATAACCATAACGGCTGCATATTTGGTTTCTTTTTTTGGCCGGGCAATATATGCCTGCATCATTCCTTTTACACCCGGGTAAGAAATCCTTTCTGTAAATAATTCATCTTCATTAACCGTTGCTGCATTTGCATAATTAAGTTCCAGCATGGGCAAAAGCGCTAATGCTGCCGATGTTCCACCGGCAAGCATGGCCAGTCTTTTTAAAAATACAGCACGACTTAATGGCGCATGTGTATATTCATCATAGAGGTTAATTATTCGTTGATCCATCATCGTTAGTTAAAATTTAAATTTGAAGAACAGTTAATTCAATCTAATCTTTCTTCTTCTTCTTTTTTTTTAATTTTTCTTTGAATTCCTGTGGTTCTTTTTCTTTCAAATCAGTTGCAATAAAAAGATAGTCTTCCAATATACCACATGCAATAATGTCCTTACCAACCCATTTCATCAATACCGGATCATGGAATGGATTTCCCTGCATCCGGCGTAATTTAAAGGTGTCTGTTTCCGTGCGGATGCAGACCGCTTCATGTTGACTTTTAGAGCCTTTTCCAAAAGGGGCTATTACAACTTTACCTTCCAGTTCTATTTCATTTGTTTTGTTATCTGCTTTCATAAACTCTGTATCCTAATATCTGTTCTTTATCTTCTTTTACAACTAATACTTTAATCTGGTGAAAAATGGCGTTGCCATCTCCTTTTATAAATGTACGAAAGCGAGAATCTTGTCCGGCCAATTTTTTTTGCATACCGGTTAAACCTTTTAATCTAGGTTTAACTGCATACATAAGCACTTTTTCAGCATCTTCAAAATGCGTAGCCTGGATTATTTCTTTTAAACGTTTAGCATCAGAAGGCTTTGGGACAATTCTTTGTTTGGAAGATGGGGCAATTGAATTTTTTAAACTAACACCTTTGTGATAAAGATTAACCCTGTTGTTTTCAATTGTTCCACCACTGGTTGTTTTATTTTGTTTTTCTTCTGCCCAAACAACAGGTTGATTACTGGGATCACCCAATAAATAAAACTGTGCTAATGTTTTTAATTCATAAGGGTCCAGTTGTGGTCCCGTATCACTTAAGTATTGCTGGCGTGCCTCAAGCAAGGCTCTGCCAGCTGAGGCTCCTTTTAATATATTTTTTACAAAATATTGTGTGATGAGATCAGCTAATGCATTTGAATCAGAAGGTCCGTATGCGATGGTACTGCTTCCTAAAAAAGCTATTGCGCCATTTTTTAAATAAGTGCTGGCAATTCCCATGCTTGCCGGTTGCAGGTTGGTGGGATCATACAATTCAGCTCCATAGCAACATTCAGCCGCAATTACGGTGCCGTGTGTAATATTTTTTTCTACTATGGCAGCTTTTAATGCTTCAGGAAAATTGCTTTGTCCACGCTGTCCGTAATAAGCAGGATCTGTTTTTGCACCATGGCAATTAATAAAATGAATTTTTGGTTGTAATTGTTTTTTGGTATAACGGGCAGCAGTAGTCTCTTTTAATTTTGGTGATAAAAATAATTTATTGTTATCACTGAAAATTCTTTGAAGGCTCATGGCAGTACTTCTTTTCCAAACTTGTGCAGAAACAGCGAAGTATTCCATATACTGTTCACAAGCCTGTGGTTTTTGCGTTATGCTATGGCTAATAACCGTTTTTAAATAATTAATGTCTGCCTGTTTTCCAATAATATCCGGGATTCGGCCAACCACCCTGGAAGGTCCAGTATAAGCATTGATGCTCCTGCTGTATGGCGCATCACAGGCATAGGGCAGGTCGGAGGGTACGCTTACATCTTCATCCTCCGCCGGGTTATCTATTTCCTGGAAAGGAAAAACATCTTGTGCGCCCAGGAGCGTTATATACACCGGTACATGTTTTCTATAGAGGTCGTCAACAATTCTTTTATATTCTTTGTCTGTATGGATCGATATTTTTTTTACACCTGCAGATTTGCAAGATGGCGCATCATCTACAAAAACGATTTTAGTGTCCAGGTTTTTCGCCTTATCTGCTTTTTTGAGGTCATTTAATAACCTGAAAATACCCGGCGCATTTTTTCCGTATTTGTAAACCAGGTTTTTTTTGTTGGTAAGTACAAGTTTAACCGGTGTCATAATATATATTTAATGTTGATCAGGGTGTTGCCATCAGGTATTGTTTTAATGCAATGGATGCATCGGGATGTTCTATAACACTTTCTTTAAACATTTTCCATTTCTTTTTGCTGATCTTTTCAAAGGGCTTTTCTTCATTATCAATAATCTTTTGAAGTTGAGGACTATCGTATAGCAGTTGGGCGAGTTCTGTATTATACATATCCAGCCTGGACTGCGCAGAAGTGCCAGGTTTATTTTTAAAAATAGTGGTGAGAATGGGGAACAGTGGAACCTTATCCTGTGGGGTTTTAGGTAGTTTATCATTTACATGGATATTTAAAGCTGCTTTTGCCTTTATGATCCCATTGCCAAAATACGCTTTGAAAGATCCGGGTGCCTGTCCATTTTTCCCTGCAGATTTATACAAGGCGTACCGGATTGCTTCCACCCTTTGCCAGGGTTCTAATGCATCCAGTTCCCGGTGATATTTACGGTAATAGATAGCCGCAGCAGCTGCAACCTGTGGTGTGGCCGATGAAGTGCCTGCTCCTGCAAAGGAAATTCGGTTACTGCTACCCGTTGCCCAGGGTGTATTAGGCGTAAATGCGGCTAGTGCTTTATCCATGTGACGTTCGGGTCCGCAACATCCCTGCATCTCACCCAATTTGGAATGAGAATATGGTTTAAGATCATAAGTAACTCCACATGCCGCAATCACTCTTTCAAACCGGGCTGGATATATAATATGCTTTGTAGGTAAACCATTAAAATGATTTCCCGCAGCAGTTACAATGGTTATCCCGGCTTCATAAGCCGCATTAACAGCATCTGCCCATGCTTTGGATGGTGCACCGCCCATGCTCATACTTACAACGTGGATGGGGTAACCCCGCATACACAAAGACGTAAGATAGTTTAATGCTTCAGCAAAGGCGCTGGTTTTAATTAATACCACGGATGAAGCAATACGGCAACTAACGATTTCTGCAAAAGGCACAGCACCTATATAATCATTGAAGATGCCAGTGTCTGTATTGATGCGCATTTTGTTTCCGGCCAGTATTCCCAATGTTCCCGTACCATGTCCCGGCATACGAAGTGTTCCTTTCGTATTGCGGTCATGCGCATCCGCAGGATCTTCATTTCTTACAAAATTTCTTTGCAGTTTACTTTTTTTAGCTGATTCAGGTATGATAGCATGTGTAGGATTATAACCTGTATCAATATGCGCAACTCTTATCGTGTAATCAATATTTTCAACTTCTTTTCTGGCAGAAGCCAATTGGGAAAAAGCATCATCCAGGTGCCAGATTATATTTTTATGTGGTTGCCAGTCAGGGTCAAATCCACCAATTGAATTACTTTTTTTGTTTTTATTTTTTTGGGATTTTTTATAGGGAACATCTATATTCTGATCAGCGGCATATTCGTTTAACAGGTCGGGTTCCACAAATGAAGCTTGTGAACCCAGTGCTGTAGCAGCTGTATGCGCCACATCCCATGGATTCATTTCTGCGCCATTCAACTTCGTTTTTACATACTTCTTTTGTTTGGGCATTGCAGATTTTGCCATTGGTTTTTTTGATGCAGGCATTTTTGTTTTGGGTTCAATGACTTCTTCAACCGGGATGCCTGAATCTTTCAACAGTTTTTTAATGGAACCCGTGGGTTTGTTTTTTGCAAAAACGTTTGAAGGGGAAATGATCAATTCTACTGGTTGATAATTTTTCATGCAGCTAGATTTTTTAAATAAATGATCCAGAGGGCAGGAAACCAGGGCAGGAGCTACAGCAGATGATTGTTTCTTCAAATTACAACAATAAGTTTAAATCTAAATACAACGAAGTGGTAGGGAAATGAAATACCAAAAAAAATCCCCGGTATTATAACCAGGGATCCATGCATAATGTTTTTATTTATCAGGCTTCCACCTCCATGTAACTTTCAATTGGCTGGCAAGTGCAAATCAGGTTACGGTCACCTACCGTATTATTCACCCTTGCAACTGATGGCCAAAATTTATTCTCTTTGATATAATTTAAAGGGAAAGCGGCTTGTTCGCGGCTATAAGGTTTATTCCATTCATTAATACAAATAACAGATTGGGTATGCGGAGCGTTTTTTAAAACATTATTTTTCCTGTCTGATTTTCCATCTTCAATATCTTTAATCTCCCTGCGAATACTGATTAAAGCATCACAAAAACGATCCAGTTCGGCTTTGTCTTCACTCTCTGTAGGTTCAATCATTATGGTGCCGGGAACCGGGAAACTCATGGTAGGCGCATGAAAACCATAATCGATCAATCGCTTAGCTACATCTTCGGCTTCAACTTCCGCAGATTTTTTGAATGGCCTCAGGTCAACAATAAATTCATGTGCGCACTGGCCATTATGGTTAGTATATAAAATGTCATAATCATTTTGCAATCTTGCCCGCATATAATTGGCGTTCAAAATCGCATATTCCGTTGCCGATTTTACACCATCTCTTCCTAACATCCTTATGTAAGCGTAGCTGATTAGCAATATGCTTGCAGAACCAAATGGTGCGGCTGAAACAGCGCCTTCCGCTTGATGGCTGTTTGAAAAGATTACATGTCCTGGTAAAAATGCTGCCAAATGTTTTTTCACACAAATGGGTCCCATGCCAGGACCGCCACCACCATGTGGAATGGCAAATGTTTTATGCAGATTCAAATGGCAAACATCAGCTCCTATAAATCCTGGAGCTGTTAGGCCAACTTGTGCATTCATGTTGGCACCGTCCATATAAACCTGTCCGCCATGCTGATGTATGATTGATGTAATTTCTTTTACAGTCTCTTCATAAACGCCATAGGTACTTGGATATGTGATCATAATTCCGGCCAGGTTTGCAGCATACTGTTCGGCCTTGGCTTTTAAATCATCAACATCTATGTATCCATTTTCAAGGGCTTTTACCACCACTACCTTCATACCTGCCATCACTGCACTGGCGGGGTTGGTACCATGCGCTGAAATGGGTATCAACATAATATTCCGGTGATGATCACCACGGCTTTCATGGTATTTTCTGATAACGAGTAAACCGGCATACTCACCTTGTGCACCGCTGTTTGGCTGCAGGCTGCAGGCATCCAAAGCAGTAATGGTATTAAGATAGGCAGATAATTCTTTTACAATTTGTAAATAACCTTGTACCTGGTCCTTTGGTGCAAAAGGATGAATGCGGCTCCAATGACTCCAACTAAGCGGCATCATTTCAGAAGCTGCATTTAATTTCATGGTGCAACTGCCCAAAGAAATCATACTGGTATTGAGAGAAAGGTCTTTATTTTCCAACGATTTTAAATAGCGCATCATCTGTGTTTCGCTATGATGTGTATTAAAAACCGGGTGCGTTAAAAAATCTGATGTGCGGGTAAGTTCGGTTGGAATGTGATCCAATGGCGCATCTTCATCAATACCAAATTGCGCTACATTATTCTCATTTTCTTTATCCAATAAAAGAAGGATGTCCAATACATCCGAAAATGTTGTGGTTTCATCGAGTGAAATGCCCACCAGGTTATCCGGTAAATACCTGAAATTCATTCCTACTTCTTCTGCCCTGGAACGAATGGATTGTACATCCGCATTTTTAATGACTATCGTATCAAAAAAATTACGACTGATCAGTTCATAGTCTTCAGCTTCCAGTTCATCTGCCAGGGCACGGGTTAATATTGTAATTCGTTTAGCGATATTCGTTAGTCCATCCGGGCCGTGGAAAACCGCATACATGGCAGCCATATTGGCTAATAAAGCCTGTGCTGTGCAAATATTGGAAGTTGCCTTTTCGCGTTTAATATGTTGCTCTCTTGTTTGTAATGCCATTCTTAATGCAGGGTTTAATTCTGCATCAACGCTTACACCTATGATACGCCCTGGAATGGTTCTTTTAAAATCATCCTGTGCTGCAAAGAATGCGGCATGCGGACCTCCAAATCCTAATGGAACACCCAATCTTTGTGCAGATCCAACCGCAACATCAGCGCCCAATTCACCCGGAGGTGTTAGTAGTGTAAGAGCTATCAAATCGGTAGCCATCACCACATAAGCTTTTACCGAATGCATTTTTTGGATAAACTCACGGTAATCCTCAACCGAACCAAGATTGTTGGGATATTGTACCAACGCACCAAAATATTTTTCATCAGGCGTCATTGATTGAAAATCACCGGTTACAATTTCAATTCCTACCGGGATGGCCCTTGTCAGCATTACATCCATGGTTTGGGGAAATACATGCTGATCTACAAAGAATTTAGGCCGGGTAATATGATCATGATCCTTGTTCAATAAATTAAAGAACATGGTCATAGCTTCGGCTGCTGCCGTTCCTTCATCCAACAAAGAAGCATTGGCAATGGGTAAAGCGGTAAGGTCGCTAACCATCGTTTGAAAATTCAATAAACTCTGGAGGCGACCCTGCGAAATTTCTGCCTGGTAAGGCGTGTATTGAGTATACCAACCCGGATTTTCAAAAACATTCCGAAGAATGACACTCGGGGTAATGGTGTCATAATAGCCCTGGCCTATATAAGTTTTGGCCACTTTATTTTTTAAGGATACTTCTTTGATGTGTTGCAGGTATTCGTTCTCATTCATTGCTTCGGGTAACTGGAGTGTTTCCTTCATCCTGATTGCAGGCGGTACCGTGCTATCCATCAATTCATCTAAACTATGAACACCGATGGTCTTCAGCATTCGTTTTGTTTCATCATGGTTAGGGCCAATGTGACGTTGCTGAAATTCTTTTTGCTGCTGTTCAAAAATATTCATATTAGCGGGGGATGTTATGTTTGTCGTTAAGGGTTTAAGGATAACCAAACCGGTTTCCTGCCATTTATTTGGCGTGCAAATTTACGGGGAATCGGTGTATTTATTTCGTAAGTAAAAGAGAAAAGAAAATGAAGGCGGAATGTTCTAGAAATTGTAATTACAAAGGTATTTTCAGCACAGTGTCTTTGCTGTCAATATTGATGGTTAATTCTTTACGAACATCGTTATTTTGAATCAACAAGTTATAGGTGCCAGGTATTTCCAGGGAGGGTAAAGCAAATTGCCCATCATCGTCTGACTGAGAAGCGATATCCGGATGTTCATGGGTACCACCTGTAATCATGATAATAGCATTGGGAACAGGTTTTCCGCTGGCAGCCTCAAAAACCATCCCGTTAATACTGGCATTTGTACTCATGTTGGGTAAAATTTTAATAATAATAAAAAGGCCTGTAAACAAAATGAAAAGAGAGGCTGCTAATGCAGCCCATCTTTTCCAATGATAATTATCTTCTATTACATACCCAGCGCTTTCCATGCCTGAATGTTATTGAAAACCGGGGTAACAATCCGGGTGGCAGAATTGCCGGTTATATGTCCATTGGTGTGAATGCCCACAGCATGACGTGTATTTCCAACTTTTATCCAAACAGGTGATCCGCTTTGTCCTCCCATGGTATCTGTATCATAATATATAACCCTGCTGGAAGTTGCTTTGCCTTTTTGTGCCATGAACCATTGTTGTGCACCACCTTTATCACCTGGGTAACCAGACAGGTTCAGGTAGGAATTTTTCAGGTAATTATTATCCTTTACCGCAAAACCAAAAGTGCCTGTTCGATCGCCTGGCCTTGAACTGGATGGCAGAATAATAGCACCATAATCATAATCCCTGTTTTTGCTGTTTACCCATCCGTTTACACTTCTGAAAGTAGTACCAACAAAAGATCCATATGGCCTGCTGGCATCGTTCATGGCAGGAATCACTTCTATTTTTTTGGGCCATCCTCCATGACCGTGCAGGTAAACGCAGTGACCAGCGGTTATAACCGTTCTGGGAGAAACAAGCCAACCTGTTCCGATCCATTTGGTATTATCTTTTGCCGTCATGCGCAAAGCGCAAATAGCCCGCCACGGGTAGGAGGTAGTTGGACTTATCCGAACCCTGTTATCAGTTCCTATAATTACTTCAGCGATGCTTTTACTTTGCAGTTCCGGGTAACTTGCAAAAAATGCATCCATTGCAAAATTGTCTTCACCAAATTCTTCTGTTCCCGATTCTTCCAAATACATTTCCTCGTATTCAGTTTCTGTTGATGGTGCATTAGCCGCTTCTTTATCTTCATCACCTGGCCGGGTTATACTATAACCTTCCACATCTTCTATTTCCGTTTCTGTTAATGAAACCGTTGATTCGGTTGAAAAAACTCTGGTTACCGGTTTTGGCAATTCGGAAATTGTATCACCACCATTATTTCCATTACCAAGAGATTCTTTGTGAGATGATACACCTGAAAATGTTTTTGATTTCATAATTCAAGGTTTATTTGTTTATTAATATTGATGGTATTTCATAGTAACCATGGTGTAAAATACCTTGCTGATTGTTTAAATTTTTCTTTTAGAATTATCACGAAGCGGGAACGGTGATTTCATGGAAGGCAACTATGATTCACCCAATATATATGGATGAAGATGCTACTAATAATTAATACTGGGTGATGAGAAGGAGATGCCTTAAACCTTATAGGTGGATAAGATTTATAAAATCAAATTAAAATTTCGTGATGTTTACGTCTGAAACCATTATTACTACGCCATCCGTTCATTATAAAGTTATAAAAAAGGTGAAATAAATAAATGAGATATTTGCACCTTATTAAATCATTGTGAAAACAGTAGCGTTTGAAATCAGACTTTGATATTGAAGGAAACTGGGCTAAAAAAGCTTTAGAAAAACAAAAGGAATATAAACGTTTTTTACAGCGGGCTGATAAGAATAAGGTTTTAAAAAAGTTGCCTGGCTTAACAGAAGAGGCATTTGAAAAAATAGATTGCTTACAATGTGCCCAATGTTGTAAAAATTATTCTCCCAGGTTTAAAACACCCGATATTAAGCGCATCAGTAAGCAACTCAGAATGCGTGAAAGCGAATTTATCGATACTTACCTGGTTGTAGATGAAGAAGGTGATTTTGTGGTAAAATCTACACCATGTCCTTTCCTGGGTTCAGATAATTATTGCAGTATTTATGAGCATCGCCCTTCAGACTGTCGTCGGTTCCCATATACAGATGAGGACATTCTTTTAAAAAGACCGCAGCTAACTTTAAAGAATTCCACTTTTTGCCCCATTACTTATTATGTACTTGAAAGACTTATTGAAGTGAAATAGACTTTTAATCAATCCGGAAAATGATTTTGATGTAGTTTGATAAAATTATATTGCTGTTAATTCTTCATAAGCCGCCTGTAAGGGACGTTGAAATCCATCGCCCTTCCATTCATTTTCCCCGGGTAATGCTGTATTTTTTAAAATATCTTCTTTTGTTTTTCCAGCTTTGATTTCACTTTCTGTAAACTTTAATAATTTGCCCAAATAATCACGAAATTTTTCCAGGTCATCCCGGGTGCCGGTTACGTTATATCCTTCTGCCGCGTGACCATATATATACATTGTTTTGCGATCAAAAGTTTTTACTGCTTTATCCATTACCGTCATCCAGTTTTTAATATTGGCTCCTGAACTTCTGTCAATAAAAGGGTGGCGACGATTGAAAAGCAGGTCGCCCAGGTGTACAATATTGGCATGTTGAAAATGTACCAGGCTATCACCATTTGTATGTGCCGCTCCAAAATAATGCATGTTTATTTTTTCTTTTCCAATACTTTCACTCCATGCATCAGTAAAAGTTTGCGTTGGAAAATATTGTTTGTCTTCCGATTTCTGGTCCCTGGCCACACGCTCCTGGTTTGATTTAGAATTTGCATGTGCTAATACATGATCCACTAATCCTTTAAATGCAATATTGCCTCCTGAATGATCTCCGTGATGGTGTGTATTGATTAATTTGCGAAATGGTTTCTCTGATCTTTTTTTCAATTCACCAATAAGGTTTTTGGATTGATCGGGAAATTGGGAGTCAACTACCACGATGCCATCATTCGATAATAAAAAAGCGATTGTGCCTCCCCGTTCGGTAAAGATGCCAACATCGTTTCTAAGCATGGTAATTTTGAAAGGATCCTGTACCAGCCATTTTAATGATAAATGCTGACTGATAGTAAGTGCACCCAGGGTAAATGTGGATTGTTTAATAAATGTACGACGATGCATATGGCTAATTTTATAAAAATAAATGTAAGAAATAATTAAAGGCTATGAATATTTTAAACCATAGTATGCAGGCCTTATTTTTGCTTCGCTTAATTAATTATCATTATATTGAAGAAAGTACAAATTAAATACCATATGAAATTGATGTATGTACTGCTTGCGGGTTGTTTGATTTTAACATCATCCTGCAGCATCAGGGAAAGGGAACAAGCCCTGGAGAAAAGAGCCGATGAATTAAATCAGAAAGAACAGCAGTTGTTACTGAAGGAAAAACAATTGCAGTTGAAAGAAGAGGAACTCCTGGCACAACAGCAATTAATTGATAGCACATTGCGCATAGATTCTACAATTCCATTGGATAGCAGCCTGATAGGGTCATGGGCCGTGAAAATGAGATGCACGGAAACCAATTGCCCCGGATCCGCCATTGGAGATGTTAAGAATGAAACATGGGAAGTTACTTACCAGGATCGAAATTTAATTGTAAAAGCCTTCGATGGAAAAAAACTTGTCAGGATTTATTCCGGGTACTACCAGGGTACCCCCGTTCAGTTAACAACACACACTGAGGAGTCCCCATCTCAAAATACAAATATGATCGTGACCATTCAAAAAAGAGCAAATAATGTTGTAGAGGGCAGAAGGGAAATCATCAGACCTGGGGAGTGTAAAATTATATATGAATTGGAATTTAAAAAATTGGGATAATTAGAAAATCTAATTGCATTTATGATATTATTAGCAGACCTTGATTTTAGTCTTCCACTCAAAAATCCAGTCATTATTTTCTCACTGGTTCTCTTCATAATTTTATTCGCGCCACTGGCTTTGAATAAGTTTAAAATTCCGCATATCATTGGCTTAATTGTAGCCGGAATCATCATAGGCCCATACGGTTTTAATCTTTTATTACGAGATAGCAGTATCGTTTTATTTGGAACGGTGGGTTTATTGTATATCATGTTCTTAGCAGGACTTGAAATGGACCTGATTGAATTTAAAAAGAACTGGAAAAAAATAATTATCTACGGCTTTTTGACTTTTATTCTGCCTTTTGTTTTTGGTACCATTGCAAGCTATTATGTGTTAGGTTATGGATTACTGTCTTCTATATTATTAGCCAGTATGTTTTCAACTCACACACTTGTTTCTTATCCAATAACCAGTCGATATGGGGTTAACAGGAACCGTGCTGTTAATTTAACCATTGGCGGTACAATGATAACGGATATTCTGGCTTTGATAGTGCTTGCCAGTATCGCTGGCATGACCAAGGAAGAAGTATCTTCTTCTTTCTGGATAACACTCGGTCTTTCATCAATCATATTTGTTTGTATTGTTTTTTTTATTTTTCCAATTATCATCCAATGGTTTTTTAAAAATTTTGATGATAATGTATCACAATACATTTTTGTATTGGCTATTGTTTTTCTTGCCTCGTTTTTAGCAGAAGCTGCGGGTGTTGAAGCAATCATCGGGGCTTTTTTCTCCGGCCTTGTATTGAATCGATTTATACCACACACATCTGCATTAATGAACAGGATAAATTTTGTGGGTAATGCATTATTTATTCCATTTTTCCTTATTGGGGTTGGTATGTTG
Source organism: Chitinophagaceae bacterium (assembly GCA_036675565.1). Taxonomy (GTDB): domain Bacteria; phylum Bacteroidota; class Bacteroidia; order Chitinophagales; family Chitinophagaceae; genus JACCYQ01. The sequence goes on along the minus strand of JAKFER010000146.1, from coordinate 1,802 downwards.
GTAGATTTTAGTGTGCTTTTTAAAGGGTGGGGCGCATTAAAAGTGGCAGGGGTCATAATATTTGTAGCAGTACTTACCAAGTATATAGCCGCATGGGTTACACAAAAATTTTTCAAATATTCAACACAAGAAGGTAATCTGATTTTTGGTTTAAGTACTTCGCATGCAGCTGCTACATTAGCTATCATACTAGTTGGATATAATATCATTATTGGTGAAACGCCAAATGGTGAACCTATACGTTTATTGAATGAGGATGTATTGAATGGAACTATTTTATTAATCCTGGTCAGTTGCGCAATCAGTTCATTTGTGGTTGAAAAGGCTGCACGAAAGCTTGCCATTTTAGAAGAAAATAATAATCCTCAACAGGAAGATGAGACTGACCGGGTTTTGATTTCTCTTGCATATCCGGATACTGTTCCTGCATTGGTTGAATTTGGTTTAATGATCAAACAGCATAATAAAAAATCTCCTTTATATGCGTTGCATGTAGTTGAAGAAGAAAATTCGATGAATACTGATTTTTCAGGTAAAAAAATGATGGGTAAAGCCGCTGAAATAGCCTCATCGACAGATGATACATTGATCCCCCTAACCCGTTATGACATGAGCATCAGTAACGGAATTATTTATACTATTAAGGAACATAATATTTCTGATGTTGTAATTGGACTTCATCACGGAGCTAAAGATTCAGGATATCACATACTGGGTCCTGTAGTTGAAAAAATTGTACGACGAACTTCAGAAAGCATTTTTATTTATAAAGCTGCCCAACCTCTTAATACGTTAAAAAGAATTTTGGTTGCAGTTCCACCCAAAGCAGAATACGAACCTGGCTTCTATCATTGGTTTGATAAGTTATATACATTAGCAAAAGGAACAGGATTGTCCATTCATTTTTATGGAAATGCAGATTCATTAAAAAGAATTAGCCAGCTAAATGAGCAAAGAATAGCAAAGCTGCAAATTGGACTCAATCCATTTTCTGATTGGAGCGAGTTCTTAATTTTTAGCCGGGAAATAAAAAAAGATGATCTTTTTATTCTGATCACTTCCCGTAAAGGATATTTATCATTTGATAATGACCTGGAAAAAGTGCCTTACCAACTCTTGAAATTTTTTAAGGATAACAGTTTTATTATACTTTATCCTCGCCAGTTGGATTCAGGAACCGATCTTGAGACTCAGCATATGGATAATACGTTGCTAAATCCTTTGCCGGATAACCTGGATGTTTTAAATAAAGCGGGTGATTATGTAAAGAAAATATTTACCGGATCCGGAGCTAAGAAAAACGAATCCGAAAGTTAAAAATTTAAATTACAGAGAAGGTCTTTTAGCCTGGTAGTGATAAAAAGTGCTGCCCGTTTTCATATTCTTTATCCAGGGCATTAATTATTACCTGTAGTTGTTTTTCATTGTCCAGAAAGTTCGCATTCGAAGCATCTACAAACAATGTTTTGATACGATGTTCTTTTATGTAATGTGTATATTTTTCCTGAATACTAAAAAGATACTCATCTGGAATTTTCTGTTCATATACACGATTGCGTTTGCGGATATTATCCTGTAATTTATTAACAGGCGCATGCAGGTAAATTAATATATCCGGTTGAACCAGTTGCTGGTGAATGATCTCAAATAAGCGTTGGTACAAACGGAACTCATCATCCGGTAAATTCACTTTCGCAAACAAAAGACATTTTGTAAACAGGTAATCAGAAATTGTTACAGTTTGAAACATATCTTTTTGTTGCAGCAATTCTTTAAGCTGTTTATATCTTTCAGCCATAAAA
>JAKFER010000065.1:0-2533 GCA_036675565.1 Chitinophagaceae bacterium | reverse complement strand
AATCGTTTATAAAAATTGAGGAAATAACTCTTGTTTTGGCGCAGATCAATATCACCTAAATTCAATTGCCAGTTTTTTTTCTTAAACTGAAGATATACCTGGTCAAATTCATTCAGTTGTTGCGTGCTTCCATCCGGTTGAATGGGAATATTATTATCGGTGATGGCTGCGGATATTTCAATACTATCACCCAGCATTCCATTTAATTGCAGGTTCAGGTTAGAATTCAAAACCGCATCCTGGCTATTGCCAAATGAAATTCCACGGCCAAAACTTCCATGGTAATTTAAATTTCCAAAATTGAAAGCCCCTTGTTGTTTGGTCGCATTATTATTAAATTCAAAGGGGGCCGCATAAAAATGATTCACCACGCTGTCATAATTAATTCTTTGTGCAACTGGATCTAACTTGAATGGGAAAACCCGGTAGCTGATTTCCACGGTATCTTTTGCAGGCCTCAAAGTCCAGACAAGCATTGATCGGATATAATCGAATTTATAATCAGATGGTGGAACGCCGCGTACAGATAATGAATAAGGGATGATGCTGAGCGAATCGAGATATAGTGTATCCGTAGCCGTTGCCATGGCCTTTATTCGCAGGTTGGTGGTTTTACCTGATGTTGAGGGTGCCTGTGCATTAGTTCCATAACACATTAACATCAACAATAAAATTCCAAAAAAGCTAAATAACGGCTTCAATAACAGTAGGTTTTTCGACCTGCACAGGTGGCGGTTATGGATAAAGCGTAAAAATCGGTTTTTTTATTGCTTTAATACCCTCAAAGGCTGATAAATAAAGGAAATTTCGTGTTTGCCGCAGATAAATACCCATATATATTGGCTGATTAATATTTATACTGTTCTTACAAAAAAGTAAAAGCACTTATCTGTGCTCTTATCGATGTTACAAAATATCATTGATGAATTCCTTCCAGCATGAGCAGGAATGCATATTCAAGTGCTATGTTTTTTAAATAATCAAAACGTCCTGACGCACCACCATGTCCATATTCCATTTCAGTTTTAAATAATAAGAGGTTATCGCCTGTTTTCATGGTCCTGAGTTTGGCTACCCATTTGGCTGGTTCAAAATATTGTACCTGGCTGTCATGGAGTCCGGTTGTTACCAGCATGTGTGGGTAATTCTGCGAACGAACATTATCATAGGGCGAATAGGTTTTCATATACAGATAAGCTTCTTTATTTTTTGGATTACCCCATTCATCAAATTCATTGGTGGTGAGTGGAATGGTTTCATCAAGCATTGTATTAATAACATCCACAAAAGGAACCTGGGCAACGATGCCATTCCAAAGATCGGGACGCATGTTTACAACAGCACCCATTAATAATCCCCCGGCGCTGCCACCCATAGCATATAAATGTTGCTTAGATGTAAAATGCTGGTCAATCAAATATTCAGCGCAGTCTATAAAATCTGTAAACGTATTTATCTTCTTCATCATCTTGCCATCTTCATACCATTGACGACCCATCTCCTGGCCACCACGTATATGCGCAATCGCAAATACAAATCCACGGTTCAGCAAACTCAGCCTGGCACTGCTGAAAGCGGCATCCATGCTGTTTCCGTACGATCCATAACCATATAACAATAATGGTGCTTTGCCATTCTTCTCAAATCCTTTTTTATAAACCAGTGAAATGGGCACTTTAACGCCATCACGTGATGTTGCATGCAGTCGCTCAGTAGTATAATCAGAAGTACTAAAATCACCCAGCACTTCAGTCTGTTTCATCAATTGCTTCTGCTTCGTCACCATATCAAAATCAAAAATGGATGCAGGTGTAGTTAACGATGTATAGAAATATCGAAGCGTCCTGGTATTATAATCCGGGTTACTGGTAATACTTGTTGCATAAGCAGGCTCGCCAAAATCAAGAAAATAATCCAAACCATCCAGCAGGTTATGTACCTGTATATGTAATAACCCATTTTTTCTTTCGGTGATGGCCAGGAAATCCCTGAAAGCATCAACTCCTTCCAGCAAAACATCAGGGCGGTGCGGAATGATTTCTTTCCAGGCTGACCTTTCCGTATTATCCAATGGTGTTTCCATCAATTTAAAATTAATGGCATCCTGGTTACTGCGGATCAAAAAGCGGTTACCCTGGTGTGTTATATTGTACAACACATCTTTCATTCTTGGTTGAAATATTTTGAAAGGATTATGTGGTGAATCCGCCTCCAGGTATTGAACCTCGGAAGACATCGTAGCGCGGCTTGTAATTAAAATATATTTCTCAGACCGGGTTTTGGAAACGCCGATATAATTAGTACTATCGGTTTCATGGTAAACGACTTCATCAAATTCAGGATCCTGGCCTAATACATGTTTGCGGATCTTTTCCGTTAACAACGTGACGGGATTTTTCTCTGTATAAAACAAGGTTTTACTATCATTGGCCCAAACCGCATTCCCGGTTGTACGTAAGAGTTGATCCTTTATAAGTTCACCGGTCTCCAGGTTTTTTATATGAATGATGTACTCCCTTCGACTAACTGTATC
>JAKFER010000072.1:0-2534 GCA_036675565.1 Chitinophagaceae bacterium | reverse complement strand
TTTTGCCTAAAAGAGAATAATGGTATTGCAACCGTTGCTGAAAATCATCATAGCTTGTTTTAACATTCCATAATCTTTCTGCAAAAGCCTGCAACCGCGGATAAAGCATGTAGTCGGCATTGTACTCCGTTACCCACTCCGTCCAGAGCGGACAATCGGCCCCCAGCATTTTTTTTTCAGCCCCCGCTACCGATGGATCAAATTGAAATGATTTTTGCAATGTCAACAATGCCGGAGGCCCATCCAAATAAAGAGTTTGAATAATGGAGTTGCCGTTGGCAATGGCTTCCTTAGCTTTGTCCTGCCCCCGCCATACTTCAATGACAGCATTCTTATCAGCACCGCCTTCCAGTATCTCATCCCAGCCAATCAATATCCGCCCTTTCGATTGCAGGTATTTTTGAATCCGTTTTATAAAATAACTTTGCAACTCATGTTCATCTTTTAATCCTTCCTCTTTTATTTTTTGTTGACAAACCGGGCATTGCTGCCAACGAAACTTAGGCACTTCATCACCGCCAATATGAATATATTTTGAAGGAAAGAGGGCCAGCACTTCATTCAATACATCCTGGCTAAACTGGTAAGTTTTTTCCTGCCCGGCACAATACACATCATTGATAACACCGAAATAAGATGGTGTTTCCAATTGCTTTTTTCTACAACTCAATTCAGGATAAGCAACAATAGCAGCCATACAATGTCCCGGCATTTCAATTTCCGGAATGATGGTTACATTTCTTTGCTGCGCATATTTTACTATTTCCTTTATCTGCTCCTGTGTATAAAAACCGCCATGAGTGGCACCATCGGCTTCTTTCCGCCAGCCGCCAACAGAAGTAAGCTTTGGATATTTTTTTATAGCAATACGCCAGCCCTGGTCATCTGTCAGGTGCCAGTGAAATTTATTGATCTTGTATAATGATAAAAGGTCAACATGTTTTTTTATAAAATCAACCGAAAAGAAATGCCTGCTTACATCCAGCATATTGCTGCGCCAGGCATATTGCGGTGCATCTTTTATCTGCAGGCAGGGCAGTTCAACAGTAGTTGTTTTTTCAAAGGCAATAATTGCCGTAATGTTTGCACCGCCCAGAATAATCCTTTATCGTTATTAGCCTGCACCAAAATATTTTTTGGCTGAATACTGATCTCATAACCTTCAGGATCAGCAATTGATTTTTTGTAAACAAAGCTGATGCTATACGAAGATACTTTTACGGTTGATAATACAATGGCTGTTTGCTGTTTTACTGCATCGGCAAAAAACCGGGCAACGCTTTTTGCCTTTGGATCTGCGGGCAAAATCAGCCGGGCTTTATGCAATGGGAAATTTCCTTCTCTTATATCCACTTGCTGCGGTTGAGGAATGATGCTGACAACTTGCTGAGGAAAAGAATATAGAGCCGCCAGCTTACAAACTATAAAACAAAAAATTGTTCTCATGAATACTATTTATTTACTAAGATCGGCAACTCTTGCTGCCTTACGAATATTTTTTCCTTTATCTAATTGCTTTTTTGTTTGCTGTGCATGAATAATATATTGTAGTAAAACCCGGTAATTAATAAAATAATTTTTTCATTCTCTGCTCATTATTATTTTTTTAGCTTCAACCAAACGGCAAAAGTTTTTATTCAATAACGTACCAGGTATAACTTTCAGGCGCAATACTGAATGATAGTTCAATTTCATATTCCCGGTTCAGCATTTTTGATTGTTTCTTATTTTCCTTTTCACCAATTTTAACCTCACTTGTTAATCCAGTATAATATAACGGCACTTTGATGGTACGTGTGATTTTTTCTTTTAATGGATTGTACAGCATCAGCAACCCCTTTGTTTTCAAATTTGGATTGACATGTAACAGGCCATCCCAATCTCTTCCATCGGCTCTTCTTAAGTGGATAATATCGGAGTTGAGAATATCACGGTATTTTTTATACCAACTGATAACTTTTATAACTGTTTGTTTTGTTGCTTCTGTATCATACAATCTCGGTCCGCGGTAACAAGCCTGCACACCGGCGCCATAATATTGCATCATTAATTGCTCATAATCTTTGAGGTGGTCGCTTAGTGGTTCCAATACAGCTTCTGGTCCCCCACCCTGGTAGCGGGTCAGGGGTACAAAACCCCAACTCATTGAAGCGGTCTTTTCCCAGGTGCCATCAAATATATTTTGCCTGTTCAGTATTTTTTGATTTTCTCTTGGTAAAGAAAAATTCACTTCTCTGTAACCGATAGCAATTTTATGGGTACCATCCAGGAAATACCAATCGGGTGCATTGATATAAACCCCTTTTTCATTCAGCCAGCGATACAATTCTTTTTGAATTTCCATTTGCCGCCATTGTGAATCATCCAATCCTTTATGACCAGGATGTATTGCAGATGCACAAATGTCTCCCGGATAAGGACCATCATTCTCCCATATATCAAAACCAGTTTGCGTAAAGAAATATTTTATCTTATCGCGATAACTCAATCCCCATTTGCTTCCAAAACATGGTGCATTACCAAAGAAGGCTCCA
>JAKFER010000148.1:0-16923 GCA_036675565.1 Chitinophagaceae bacterium | reverse complement strand
TTCTTGCTTAATAATATAAACGGCTGAATCTTTCAGTCGGATTCCATCACCATGTTTTGTAGCATATACTTTTGTAAACTCTGCGCCGAGGTACAGTATCATGGAAGAATAATAAACCCATAAGAAAATAATCATAACAGATGCAGCAGCTCCATAGGTGGCTGTAACATTTGAATTACCTAAATAAAGTGATATCAGGAATTTACCAATGATAAATAAGAAAGCGGTAAACGCAGCTCCCCTGAAAGCGTCCTTCCAGCTTATTTTAGCATCGGGCAAAACTTTAAAAATGATGGCAAATAAACCAGTGATGATAATTAAAACAATGGAAAGGTTTATTACATACAAAACCAAAATTGAAATGCCTGGCAACAGCTCTTGTATTTGTTCGCCCAACAAATCGATCAAAGCACTGATCAATAAAGCAACCAATAATAAAAATCCAATAGTAACCAGCAATGAAAAAGATAATAAACGATTAACCAGCATTTTTACCCACCCTTTTTTCGGTTTCGATTTTACTGACCAGATATAGTTGATGGAATCCTGTATTTCAATAAAAACAGCAGAAGCCGATATCACCAATACAACAGCGGCGATAATCGCCCCTATGTGTCCTTCACCTGATTGGCTGACGTTACCCATAATTTCCTGAACCTGCATTGCTGCATTTTCTCCCACCAGGTCTTTGATCTGTGCATATACTTTTCCTTCCACAGCAGCCTTCCCAAATACCAGGCTTACAACAGAAAAAATTATAACCAGGACCGGCCCCAGGGAAAAAACGGTGTAATAAGATAAGGATGCACTTAATTTCATGGCCCTATCATCCATAAACCCGGAGAATGTCTTTTTGAGTAAATGAAAGGTTGACTTGAGGTTATTTAAAATGTCCATTTCAAATTTTTTAGGTTTGAGCTTAAGCAAGGCATTTACAAATAGAATTGATCTCAAACAGTACTCATTTAGCGAAATAAAACATGCCACCCTATAGTAGAAATTTTTAATAGGTTTGTAGAGCTAATTACACAGAAATGGATTAAAACCTACCTGCATTTGACTTAAAAACCGAATGGCAGGCTTTTTACTTAACTACAGATAGCAAACATTTTTTTTCACGGATAAATTATTTTTATGAGAAGTTTATTGTACATCATCGCTGTCATTATGATAATCGGATGGTTATTGGGCGTTTTTGTTTATAGCGCTACAGGTCTTATTCACATCCTGATCGTATTAGCGGTTATTGCATTAATACTCGGTATTATTCGCAGGGCCTAGGTTTAATTCCTATTAAAACATACATATCTAAAGCTACTTTCTATTAAGTAGCTTTTTTTATTTTGATGATTGAACAGAGACCTGGATGTTTTCGGATGGGATAAGATTAATGAGCATGTTGGAAAAGTTCCGGCAATGAAATGCAGCATGCATGAAGTCATCATCCATCTTTTCTTCGGCTAATGCTGCGCATTCTTCGCAGAGGCCTATACACAGAAATATCATTTCTTGCAGATATTGGGACTTGGATGAAGCAGCCTGCATAAATGCAAAACAAAGATCTTCACATTGCTGAAAACTTTTTTGATCAGCAATTTGAACCGGATCATCCTGAGACAAATGCAAAACACATTTCCTGCAACTCAGTGCTGTCATTTTACAAGCCCGAATTATTTCTATTGTCAATTCCATTACAATCTTGTTATTTGTACCCAGATTTGTTCATTTAATACACAAGTACCTATTACGGTACAACGAAGTAAAAACGTAGCAAGGTGAATTAAATTTAATTTGTTGCAAAAAAATAGCCGGTCGAGCCGGCTATTTCTTAATGGAAAGATGATGTTATTTTACTTCATCATGCATATCCCTGTATCTTTTGATCAAATCATGAGATGCCTTCAAAGAAGTTTTCTGATTTGTAACCAATTGCCTTGTTCCCATGGTAAGATCGTCTGACTCCAATGCTTCCTTATAAGCTTTCTGGGCAGCATCTTCTCCAAATTCGCAGGAAGCCAGGATGGATTCCCTGTCATGCCCTGTAAACGTTGCTTTCACATCCATCCATGCACGATAAATTTTTCCTGAATTGGTTGTTCCCGTAGCAGGCTCACCACCTAACTTCACCACTTCTTCTGTTAATTCAGAAACGTACAATGTACTTTCTTCTGCCATCCTGCTAAATACACCTTTAAGATCTACGTCAATATCCTTTGCTTCATTAATTGCTCTTTCATATCCTGCGATCCGATCGTGATTAATACGGATAAGATCGTTTAACACATCAACAGTGTCTTCTATTCTATCATTCATATTCGTTGCCATATTTTTTCTTTTTAATGTTTATAAAAATTTATAACGAATATCTTGTTGTAAAAACTATTCCAGATTTATAGCTGTTTAAAATCAGAAATACATTTACAAAAGAGGCAGATTATGAGAATCTTTTGTAGAGAATGCTCCCCTTGAAAACCAGTGTCTTATTTAATTTAGTTTATACATTATGGCATATGAATTATATCTTACGCCCTAAATAATTCACTATAATTATGAAAAAAATTATCTGTACAGTTGCAATTACAATTTTCATTACCGTACTGGTTAATGCCCAAAGCATGGGACGCAGTTATACTACCGCGTTAGGTGTTAAAGTTTGGGATGGCGCAGGCATTACATTTAAACATTTTGTACAAGACAATCGAGCACTCGAATTTATCGGGTATTTCCATGGCAGGGGTTTCCGCATTACAGGCTTGTATGAAATTCATGGAGATATTGAAGGAGCCCCCGGGTTGAAATGGTATGTAGGACCGGGTGCACATATTGGTTTTTATGATGACAAATATGGCGATGGTACGTTTGCAGGAATTGATGGTGTACTGGGTTTAGATTATAAAATAAACAAGGCACCTATTAACCTTTCATTGGACTGGCAACCTTCTTTTGAATTTGGAGATGGCAGAGGATTCTATGGAAACCTGGGTGGCTTAGGTATACGTTATACTTTCTAATTTAAATTGTTGACAATGGCAAAATATTCAAAAAAAGCGCAGGACAAAGTTGGAGAAGTTATGCGTGAAATGAAAAAAGGTAAGCTTCGTTCTGGTAAAGGTGGCAAGGGCGGTAAGGTAAAAAGCAGGAAACAAGCTATTGCTATTGGTTTATCAGAAGCAAGAGAAGAAGGAGCAAAAGTACCAAAGAAAAAAGCAGCTTCAAAAAAAGCAAGCACCAAAAAATCATCAGAGAAAAAGTCGGATAAATCTTCTAAAAAGAAGGCAGCATCTAAAAAGTCTGCAGCAAAAAAATCAACCGATAAAAAACCCGGAACAAAAAAGAGTGATTCAAAAAAATCAGCGAAGAAGAAATCAGCTGTAAAAAAAGCTGGCAAGAAAAAAGAAGCCAAGAAGACGGAAAAGAAAACTGCAAAGAAAAAAGCAGTTAAGAAAAAGAAATAAGATACAAAATTTAAATAAAAAGAGGCGTTCGAATGGAACGCCTCTTTTTATTTTGTTAGCGCTTTCAATACTTTCATTAATAATTTTTCTTCCCGCGTAAGATCCGCATGATCATCCGGCATTTCAATTTTATCCAGTTCTTCAAGATACCGGCTTAATTTATCTTCTTCGTACATCTGAATAATTCCCGGATGAACATAATATTTTTTGCAAACGGTGCGGGTATTTCCTAATTGCTTACTCACTTCATCCAATGCCTGAACAACTTTCTTTTTGGCATCCGATTCTGAAATGGCTTTTCCCAATGAATGAAATGCCCTCAAAGCATTCAGGCTGCCGGCCCAGGTTCTGAAATCTTTTGCGCTGAAATCTTTACCCGTAGTTTCTTTAATATAATTATTCACCATACCTGAATCAATAGTGCATCGTTTACCTTCCTTATCAAAATACTGAAACAGTTCTTTGCCTGGAATTTCGCGACAGGCTTTTACAATTTTTGCCAGCTTCCTGCTTTTCAGTGAAATCTCCTGTACAACACCTTTTTTCCCTTTAAATGAAAAGGTCATCTGACTACCGTTAATGGATACATGTTTATCCTTCAGTGTTGTTAACCCATATGAGCCGTACAATTTTTCATAGCCATCATTTCCAATACGGATATAAGTCCGCTCCATCAGGCTGATCACTGTCGCCAGTACTTTCTGCTCATTTACTTCAGCATTTTCAAGATCTTTTTCAACCCGCAACCTGAGTTGTGGAAGCGCTTTACCAAACTCATACATTTTATGAAATTTTGTATGATTGCGTACGGTATGCCACAAGTTGTGATACCTGTATTGTTTTCTTTGCCTGAGGTCGAAGCCGGTTGCCTGGATGTGTCCATTGGGCAGGTGACAGATCCACACATTCGTCCACGCCGGTGGAATAGCCAGTTTGCGGATACGTTCTATTTGCTCTTTATCCTTTAAAGGTTTATCATCATAGATATAGGTAAAGCCTTTACCTTTTTTAATTCTTTTAATACCGGTTTTATCATCGGTTACATAAATAAGATTTGCTACAGTGGCAGCTTCTTCATAGTCTTTATCAATCTTTAAAAACTCATGATGAGACAGTTGAATGATTTCTTCACCATCTAAAATCAAACTAGCCATATAGGTAACATTAAAATTTTAATACTTCTCAGGAAGTTATCTTTCTTCGTTTATACCTGATGCGTAATACAATCATAATACCGTTTAATAAAAAAGAAAAAGAGTTGGTAAGGATAATGGGCCAGTCGGTGCGTAATATTCCATAATATATCCACAAGCCCAAACCTGTCATAAGCGTCAGTAACATCACAATTGAAATATCATCTACTTCCTTTTCCTTTATCATTTTTATTAACTGGGGCAATAAAGAAAAGGAAGTACAGATGCCGGCAATTAACCCGATATAATGAGGAAGCTCTATTGATAATAAGTACATACCAGAAAAATTAAAAAGCCAGGCTATGAAAGCCTGACTTTTTGTTAACCCTTAAACCTACCGCTTATGAGACTCTTTATAATTGATTAATTATTCTAATTCTTGTTCCGCTTCCCAGTTGATATTGTTTTCAGCAATGTCTGTAAGCAGTAAATCAGTTTCTTTTTCTTCGTCTAATGTCAATTGCAACAATTCTGCCACATCATTCTTTCCCATTGTTTTAGCTAATTGCACTAAACCACCATAGGAAGCAATCTCATAATGTTCTACTTTTTGAGCTGCAATGATCAAAGCTACATCACGGGTCATAGATCCCTTTTCCGTTTCTTCTATGATGCTTTCTGATTCTTTAATCAATCCTTCCATTGCATCACATTTTTTACCTTGTGCTTTCTTACCCATCATCTCAAAAGCTTCTTCTAACCTGGATACTTGTTCTTCTGTTACTTTCTTATGATCTTCAAACGCTGCCTGCAATTCTGAAGTTGTACTTGCCTTCTGCATTTTAGGTAATGCTTTCAGCAAGTTTTTTTCAGCCCAGTAAATATCTTTCAACATGTCAACAAAAAATTCTTCCAACATATTTCCTTTAGAAGAATTGCCATTTTTAGCGGCTGTTGATTTGGATGTTGTTGATTTATTTGCTGTAGCGCTGGTTGCTTTTTTAGTATTTGCCATTGGTTTCAATTTATATTTTTTGATGAAATAAATTTCAAAAACATTTAAAAATTGAGTGCCATTGTAATATCATAACGTTATGATATCATTTGTTGAATATTTTGCTCAATAACCTGCTCATTTACCCAACTGTGAATCATTCTATCTATCCAGCATAAAATCAATTGAAAATCCAAAATTTCAAAAATTCAATCTCATTGAAAATTTATTTTCCCAATCAGACCAAAAAACAATTATGTAACAGAAATTATATCTGCTTTTTGTAGAGCTTTCTCCCCCAACATTTACTGTTTAAGTCAAATCTTTAGCTTTAATCAATTTGGTACTTAATTTGAAATTATAGTATCAAACAAAATACTATGACTACAGATAATCATTTGAAATTTATGCAGGAAAAAGTGATGGAATTACGAACTGCGCTTTTCTTCAGCATGAGTGATGCGGTTTTAAAATTACCTACCACTATTATTACTGCCTTAAAGGTTGATGAATTAGGACAAGTGTGGTTCTTTGTAAACAAGCCTACACAGAACATCCAGGAATTTGATCGTGAATTCCCATGTCGTGCAGAATTCTTTAAAAAAGGATTAGACAGCCAGATTAAGATCTCCGGTAAAGCTACAATCATGAATGACCCGGAAGAATTAAATGGTTTAGTGGACATTACAGATGACATTAAAAAGAAGGCAATGAACGAACTGATACTTGTAAAAGTAAAAATTCAGAATGTTGAGTATTTTGAGCCACGCAGGGAAAATGAATACAGCTGGTTACATGGAATAGGCAACAGGTTATACAATATGTTCTTTGAACCACAACCCCAGCATGGTTATGCTTTTTACAAACAACTTTCTTAAGGAACAGCAGTTATCTTAATGGTATAGCAGCCGCATTGCTATATCTCTCCACTTCATCTTACGAAGAACCTTTCACTCAATACAACGATCAGGTCTGTCACAATAACTAGAATGGATAACCGATGGCAAGATTGAAAATGATATTTTCTTTTCGCCAGTCTTTGTTTTTGAAATCAATATCATTTAATACCCAACGATCGCCATCGGCCAACCAGGGTTTGCGAAATGGAATGGCCATATCTATACGCAATACCAGGACCGTAAAATCGAAACGAAGACCGGCGCCACCACCTATTGCCAGTTCCTTCATAAAATCTTTTGAAAAAACCGCCCCGGGTTTTACTGCATTAGGATTTTGCCTGTAAAGCCAGGTATTACCGGCATCGATAAACAAAGCTCCATGCAGGAAGCCAGAAATCTGGGCCCGGTATTCAGTATTCAATTCGAGTTTGATGTCTCCCGACTGGTCAGGTAAAAAAGTACTGGCCCCTACCAAAGGTGAGCGGTATGTGCCTGGCCCCACACTCCTGCTGCGGAATGCCCTTACACTGTTATTACCCCCTACAAAAAACTGTTTTATAAAAGGCAAGGAAATAGAATTTCCATAAGGATATCCAAAGCCCAGGATAATGCGATTGGCTAATACACTTTTTTTAGTCAGGTTCAGGTAATACCTGAAGTCTGCCTGTGTTTTTATATACTGTGAAAATATGGCGCCTGCAATCCGGGAAGGTTTTCCCTGTAAGAGATCACCACTGTTAAACAACCCTGCTATATTACCGGAGAGATCCAGTAAACCATCAAAATAAAAGCCTGATTGAAAAGAACTTCCCTGCTGCAACTGGTTCCATAAATATTTGTAACTACTCCCCAGGATAAATTGCGTGTCCACAACATTCTGTAAAGCAGGTTCTGTTATCGCTCTTAGTTTGTATTCATCAGTTACTTTTATCGGTTGTACATACGTAATGTTTACCGGGTTCAGTTCATGTTGCCTGATCAGACTTTCTTTCCAGCTATAACCATAAGTGGCATTGAAAGAATTTATCGTATATAATTTCGAACGGTTCAAAACATCGAACCCAAGTTTAAGCGTGGTTTTGGGCAAATAACCACCCCTTGTATTGAGGTTAAAAAAGGGAATCCAGAAACGGGGTACTGCAAAACTTACATCCGCACCTGCGCGGTATGAATTTCCACTGGTATTACCGCTAACCTGCACTTCGGTACCCAGGTTTACATTTACGGCCAGTAACTCACCACCCTTAAAAGTGTTCCGGTTCCTGAAACCAAAAGTAATATTGGTACCTGTGAAATTATTATCCTTGGTACTGGCACCAATTTCGGCCCTGATAGATTTTTTAGGATAAGGCGTGAGATAATAGAAATTATCAAGCTTAATAGAATCATTTACTTCAACCTGCTCGTACCGGTTCTTTACAAATTTGAACAGGTCCAGCGTTATTAACCGGTTCAATGTCAGGTTATGCCTGGTACGGGAGTAGATATCACCGGGGTTAAATAATATCGCCTGCTGAAACAATTTAGGTTTAAAAATATTTTCTTTATCCACTACATAATAACCTTTATAAAAAGTAGCATGCCGGGCATTGGTATCTTCTTCTGCTGTAGATAGTCGGTAATTGCTATACACAAATATGTCATTCATCGTATAAACCTGCCGGGCAATATCAGGTGTTTCTGGTTTAACCTGCAAATACAGACTCACTTGTTGATTTCCTATTGTACTATCCGCTTTAATAACCAGGTAATCTTCATTAAAATAATAAAATCCATTTTCTTTTAAATAGGCATCGATGCGGGCACGCTCAGCTTTGATGATGTCCAGGTCAAATGGATTACCCGGTTTTAAAAAGCTGCTTTCTTCTATTTCTTTTATTTTTCGGGTTAACACCGTACTGTCCTGTGGATATTGAACAGCGGTTATATGATACCGTGACCCTGGCGTTGCAGTATAAGTAGCGCTTCCTTTTTTATTTTTAATAGTGGTATCGCCGCTTACATTGCTCCTGAAATACCCGATATTTTCCAACCTGCTGTCTAATAATTTTTCATTGTATTCCAGGTCAACATCCTGCATTAAAACAGGTGGCTCTCCCATATTTCTTAATTTCCGGCTAAGCCATCCATTTTTAGATGTATCACCTGCCAGGTTATAAAAAAATAATTTGGGTTTTAATCCCAGGAAGGTGGTATTGGGTTCCGGAATAGTAAGGTTGTTTAATTCGGAGGCCAGCTTTTTCTTTTCTTTTGTATTGGCAATGCTGTCTACAATTATTACATCGGAACCTAAATATAAAGCCTGCCCTTCATCCAGATGTTTGGTATAACTGCATGATATCATCCAAAGGGATATAAAAAATAAACTTCCTGCTTTTAATACATTTAATCCTTTCATTATTGCTTAAGCGGTTTTTCCGTTTCTTTAATTGGTCTTGTATTTTCAGGTGGTGCTACAACATCTTTTTCTTTTTCAGGCTTACGAAACAGGTTGCGGAAATGATCATAATCCAGGGTGATGATAAAACTTACACCTGTTTCAATTACCTGTCCTTCCACCACACCTTCATATTCATTTTTACGATAAGCCCTTAGCAAGTACCTGCCATCTTTGCTTAACTGGTAATCGATGGCAATGTTTCCGCCAATATTGTTTGTTTGCTGGTTGCTGTTGCTTGGTCCTTCCAATTCGAAATTACTGCCAACAGTAACCTTTAAGCGATCATTCAACAGACGTTTTGATAATCCCACATTCAGGTCCGTACGGTTTTGTCTTTCACCTGTGGTATAATCATCGACCGATGAAATACCAAAATCAATATCCACTCCCTGAATCAATCCTGATGCAAGCTGGTTCAGTTGTTCGGTTAATAATTTACTGACGCTTTGCCTGGCAAATGCACCTGCTGAAAATCCATCACCACTGCTTTCAAACGGATTTTCAGAAATAAACCGATTCATCAGTAAAAGGGCAAAAACCTGTTTGTTCAATTCAGTAGGCTGCTGCCTCAATTGATTAAGCCTGTTCCTGGTGGTTAATAAAATGTCATTGTTTACAATATAATTCCGGTCCTCAGGTAGTACAATATCAAAACTGATCTGGGGTTTCATCAATTCGCCTTCCATTTTCAGGTAAACTTCAAAGGGTAGTTTTTGACGGTAGAATCCTACTTCAGCCTGTGACAACTGATCCTGAACAAGGCCCAGTGGTGCGGTATTGGCAACATAGATTGCCGTCAGGTCAACCATGGCATCCGTGGGGGTGCCCAGCCAGATTATTCGGCTGCCTTGTTGAATATCAAATTTGCGCTTCAACAAACTAATAGAAAATTGGTAGGAGCCATCGTATAATTCATAAGATCCAGTAAGCGTGATGTTGCCACTGGGATCAATGCCGGCAGTCAGGTTGGCTTCGCCCTTTAAATTCAGGAAATCGCCATTGGCTTCATCCACAACCAGGTTGAATATCGCTTCCCGATCCACTTCTATATTGGTGGTAATATCAAATCCTAAAATTTCGGATTGGTTAAGCGAATCATACTTGCTTAAGAACAGCGAATCATTTATGGTACCATCCATATCCACAAATTCAACAATGCCTTCCCTGTCTGCAATACCCGGGGACGGCTGCGGTAATATAACAGTGAAATTGGTATTTTCATTTACCCTTACACTTCCATCAACTACCGGTTGCTGGCTTGTGCCATTAATATGGAGGTCGGCATTAAAAGTAAGCTTGCCATAAAATACATCATTCTGTTGCTTGGTACTGTTAATCCCGGTAAAATCATTTGCTTTTAAATCGAGGTCAAAATCAAAATTGGTAAAATCACTGGTATAGGCATACCCGTCCAGCACGGCTGTATTATTTGAAGAATCTTTAATTGTAAAAGTATTGAACAATATACCCTGGTCATTTACCACGATGCTTTCATCATCCACACGGAAGCGACTGCCCAACATAGTGAGTGTAAACGCTGTATTATTAAAATTCAGCCGGCCATTAATGTCAGGCTTGCCAAGGGTTCCTTGTATTTTTATATTTCCATCAATGTTTCCTTCCGCATTGCTCAACGCTCCAAATGTGGAACCCTCGATTGTATTTAATTGGAGCGTATTGATATTACCATTCAGGTCAAGACGGCCATCTTCATAATAATTTCCGTTGATCACAATGTCATTTCCCCTGCCCGAAACTTTTATATCAGCATTGTAAACACCTGCAGTGGCGTTATTCAAATTCATTTGCACATTGCCAATCGTATCTTGGTTAAAAGCCAGGTCCCGGATCGTGAGATCGCTGGTGATTATTGGCTGCTGCATCAGGTTTTTAAGTTGAGCCGTTCCATTCAGAATGCCGGTAAGGGCTAATGAATCCTGCTTAACAAATGCGGTGAGGGTTGCCAGTTCAAAGTTGGCTAACTGCACATCAATGGGTGCATTACCGGGCGCAATACTGTTTAAACTGATACGCTGGTTGTTCCTGTTTAATTCAAAATTATTTACGTTTATATAGTCAGGTGTAATAATAACCTGGTTATCGGCAGTTACGTTCCAGGAGTCATAGTTCAATACAAGACCATCAGGGTTCACGGAAAAAACATAACGATTATCAACAGGTTGGTTAAAGGTGGCGGCCAATGCATATTTTTCTTTACCTGCCTGGTCCAGGTTCTCAAGATCAAATTGGATCTGGTTATTGGCGATGGAAGCATTAACATTGGTTTTATATAATTTAAATCCCGGCCCGTTGGTAAATTGATCAATGGTCGCCACCAGGTTGATTTCATTTGCATCTGTACCGGCATTTATTACAAGGTTGTTTATTTCCTGGGGACCTTGTTTAATATAAGGTGCTTCTGCATGTAAGGTCCACCCGGTATCGCTGTTGAAATTGCCATTCATTTGAATGGTTTGCAATTCATCGAGGCCGGGAACCAGTGCTTTTACCAATGGGTGATCCCTGACCACGGCATTAAAAGCAAAATCATAAGGTGCCGTTGGCGGAGGTAAACTACTGCCTGCCGGCATAATATTGAAATAAGGCTGGATGGCTTGTTGAAAAACCGAACCTAATTGTGTAAGTACATATAATCCCTCCATCCTGGCACTAACTGGTGCACTGTTCACCTGCAAATAACGGCTATCACCAGTGCCTCCCGCTTCAAGAGCCATGGTATCAAGAACCATGCGTTGCCCGTTATAAACCATTAATGATTGTGTAGCCATTAATGAACCCTGCAATCGGTCCGGATCAGTAACCGGGAAGTCTGCCGTTATATTTCCCCGGTAAATGATGGTATCAGCGGTTAAGTTCAATGCAAAAGTTTTGATGCTGTCAACCTGTGCATCCATTTGAATGGAAGGGAATTCACCTGATAGATCTCCATTGACGTCTACATCCAGATCAATATTAGGATCTGTTATAGATGCCAGCGCATTGAATTGCTGGTTGCTGATGGCACCATCAATATTTATGTTTTTATAATTGTATTTATTGTAAGAAATGGAATGGATAACCCCATTCATTTTTGCATTCATGGTGATTGGGTCAAATCCTGAACCTGTTAACCGCAAATCAGAAGTCAGCGTTCCCAAGGTCTCCTGCATTTGTAAAATGCTTCCCAGGTTTAATGATTGAGTGGTCAGATCCAGGTCATAATTTATATTCTGCGGGTTGGATAAATTTCGAAACTGTCCATTAACCGTTGCATTTCCTGAAGTAGTGTTGATAGCAAGGTCAGCACGAATGTTTCCTGTGTTCCCTTTTAATGTTCCGCGCATACCCATCATCTCGGGGATGGTTATATTTTCCGGGATAGATCCTTTTGGAATAAACAAATTGAGGTCTGAACGGGAGGTACTGAATTCTTTGATAGCCAGGTCTGCACTGATTTTATTCATATCCAGTAAGCTGGCAATAGAACCATCAATATTTAAGCGGGTGTTTTGTAATCCTTTGAAATAAAAATCGTTTACATATAACTGTTGCATAGAACCATGGACATCACCATCAACGATCCATATGGCGTCGGGATTGGTAAAACCCGGCTGACCTCTCAGCTGTGGAGCAAAAGCAAGTATATCTTTAACCTGGATGCGACTTTCACTGATATTAGCATTCAGCGTGAGGGAACCCAGGTCTTTTTGCATAGCTTCCAAAGATGGGTAGCTGATGGCAGCAGAACGCCTGATCAATGAACCAGGCGTTTGAATCACCAGGTTTCTTAAATAGGATTGACGGGGTCCATAAAAAAAATCTGTACGTAAGCCGGTTAATATAAAACCACTTTGTTCACTGAAATTCCCTTTTGATATTTTACCTGAAATAGTATCACCAGCAAATAAAAAATCATCAGCATGCAGCGTCAGGTTTTTGGCATCTAAATGCGCATAATCTATTCCGTTAACTAATTCAGGACTTGAATCATCATCAAACTTTAAACGGTTATCATTTAACCTAAGCGTTTTAACGCCCACACGCCAAAAACTTTGCTGCAGGCTCTCCACTTCCTGCTTCACTTCCTTTTTAATTAATTCGGCCTGTTTCTCACCCATGCGAATAGCTATAAACGTATTGGCAAGATCTAATGCCTTTATATCGAGTAATTGCTTTTTAAGATCAAGGTTATTTATTTGTGTTTCAAATTTGTCCAGGTTAATCGTTGTATAAAAAGCCGATACATTGTTGCGATAATCGAGGTAAGAATTACTGATCGCAATATCCTTTAACTGTAATTGAAATGCTGCTGGTTCTTGTGCCTCCGCTACATCTTTTGAAAGGGGTTCCGGCGTTGCCAATGGTTTTGACTGAAATATTCTTCCATTAAATCCCCGCACGTTTAACTCAGGTACACTGAAGTTCAATTTGACCGGATCAAAAACATCTATCCGGCCGTCTAAATGCTGAAACTTAACATCCATATCATTGCCGGTAATAACGTCTTTATAAAGAATTCGCACATTATCGAAAATTACCGAATGGATATCCATTTTCAGTGCTGCCGTATCCGTGGTGGTTGAAGTAGTTGTGGGCGTAAAGGCATCAATAATAAACTGGAAGTTGAAAGTGGTATCGGGCAATTGCCGGTTAACACGGGCAACTATATCTTCAAGATGAATTTCATTGACCTCCACCTGGTTGCTCAATAATTTCAGCAGGGAAATATCAACACTGATTTCTCCCCCAGAAAAAAGTGTATCCTTTTGCCGATCTTCAATATAAATATCAGAAAGGATCACATCCCTGGGAAGCCCGATATAAATACGGCCGATTTCCACTTTTGTATCCAGCTTGGCTTCCAGGTAACTGACTACTTTTTTACGGGCAAAATTCTGCACCGGTGGAATTTGTATCAGGATAATAATTAATAATACGAGGATGAAGATTGCCGCTATCACCTTAACCAGGATTCTTCCGGTTTTGCGTAGAATATTCTTCCGTTTTGGCGTGGCAGGCGGGTTTGATGTCATTTCAATCTTATTCCTGATTTTTTAAATGAAAGCGGCTTACAATTTCATAATATGTACAAACACAAATAACAGGCCTTAAACCCGCTTTATTATACTGGACAATATAAACTTTAACCTGTAGATAAATTTCTACACACGTGTTAAAGTTAATTTGAAATGAATCCTCGTAAAATTATAAATGATGATTGACAAAAGATGTTTTAACCCGGTTTAAGCTGTTAACGTTGATCATTACCCGCTTTTTTGAAACCTGTTTTTTTCATCCATTTCACTTCAACGGCAAAAACACCGAAATCATCAACCACTTTTCCTTTCATATAATAAAAACCAGTCCCGGTTAATGGATTTGTTGCTGCCACATCGGGAAAATGTACCGTATCAAGCCAATCGCCCTTTTGGTCAATGAAAGTGCCGAATTGCATAAACTGGCCTTTTTGGGTCCGCACCGGTTTTTGAGTTATATAATAACCAAATACTTCAACCTCTAAACCGACTAGTGCTCCGAGGTCTTTAGCCATGGTTAATGAACCCGGCGGTATATCAGCCATCGAAAAAGGGTTACAAAGCGGGAAACCAAATAGTTCTAATTCATCCATGGCGTCTTCCATGGCCGTTTGTACAAGTTGGGGCAATTTAAAGTCTGGGGGCCGGCTGTTAAACAACTTACCGGAGACCGGTATTTTTTCCTTCATTTTTTTATGCAGAAAATTGGCTTCCCATAACAATTCCTTTTTATTTTTTTTAGTGAAGCGAAAAGCACCTGTCCTGATTAAGATATTTAATTGCTCCATACCAATAGCCGTACGTTCTATAAAATCATGAAGGTGCAAAAAACTGCCACACTGATCTCTTTCATGCAGTATTCGTTGAATGGTTTTTTGATCCAGTGATTTGATATGGATAAATCCCATGTATACATCCCTGTCATGAATCCCGGTAAGTTCAAAACTATTATTGATGCAAGGTGCATGTATATGCGCCCCGGTTCTGCGCAACTCATGAAAATATAATTCGGTTGAATAAAAGCCACCAAAATTATTGATCACCGCCACCATGAATTCCATCGGGAAATGCGTTTTCAGGTAAAGGCTCTGGTAACTTTCCACTGCAAACGAAGCTGAATGCGCTTTTGAAAATGAATAGCCACCAAAACTTTCAATCTGTCGCCAGACTTCGGCTGTTAATGCAGGTGCATATCCACGTTCATCGCAGTTCTGAAAAAATTTATTTTTAATCGCTTCAAATTCTTTTCTTCCCCGGTATTTACCGCTCATGGCACGTCTTAAAACATCTGCTTCACCCATATCCAACCCGGCAAAATGATGTGCCACTTTAATCACATCTTCCTGGTAAACCATCACTCCATAGGTTTCCTTTAATAATTCTTCCATTTTCAGATGCAGGTATTCAATTTTATCAGGATGATGAAAGCGTTGTATGTACTGACGCATCATACCCGATTGAGATACACCCGGCCTGATGATGGAACTTGCTGCAACCAGCGTGAGATAATCACTGCATTTTAATTTTAATAATAATTGCCGCATGGCCGGGCTCTCAATATAAAAACACCCGATGGTATCGGCTCTCCTGATCTGGTCCGCCACTTTTTTATCCTTCATGAATTTTTCCACTTCGCGGATGTCAATGGAAATGTTTTTATTTTCCCTTACCAACCTGATTGCTTCTTTGATATGCCCCAATCCCCTTTGTGAAAGAATATCCAGTTTGTATAAACCTACTTTTTCAGCAACAAACATATCTATCTGCGCTGTAGCAAAACCTTTAGGAGGAAGTTCCATGGCAGTATAATTACAAACAGGTTCTTCACTGATCAGCATACCGCCAGGATGAATGGATAAATGATTGGGAAAATTCCGCAACATTTCACCATAATATAAAATATGCTTTTGATAACGGTCTTCCTTAAACGTAGCATGTGGGTCATTGAGCAATTCATCGGTTTCGGCTTTAGGTAAACCGAAAACTTTCGCGAGTTCCCTTATGATGATATTGTGCTGAAAAGTGCTGTACATTCCTAACAACGCCACATGATCCTTTCCATATCGTTTAAAAATGTAATCAATCACCTCATCGCGATCCTGCCAGCTAAAATCAATATCAAAATCCGGTGGCGACGTTCGATATGGATTTAAAAATCTTTCAAAATAAAGATCCAGGTCAATGGGATTTACATCCGTGATCTGCAGGCAATAAGCAACAATGGAATTAGCGCCGGAACCACGACCCACATAATAAAATCCACGACTTTGTGCATAGCGGATCACATCCCAGGTAATTAAAAAATAAGCATTAAATCCAAGGCTGTCAATGATCTTTAATTCCTTTCGCACTCTTTGTTCTGCTTCCCGGTTATTGGATCCAAAACGATATCGCAACCCATCCATGGCCAGTTTTTCCAACAGGATCATGTCATCCTTTTTGCTGGAAGAAAAACATTTTTTATTCTTGTCAGTATGCAGTTCTACCTGGTAAGAACAACTCTCCATGATCTTCCAGGTATTGGTAATGATAAAGGAGTATTGTTTGAAGGCCTGTAATACCAGTGCAGGATTTACAAAAAATTCATCCGGACCGGCTATTTCCGTTTCCTGTTGTTTGCTTAAAACAATGTTCTTATCAACCGCCCTTAATAACCGATGCAGGTTGTAACCCTTTTTATTTTTATAAGTTACAGGCTGCCATACTACCAGTTTGTTTTGCCATTTAGATGCATTGAATGAAAATAATTTATTAACCTGCGAAGGACGTACACCCAGTAATTCATTTTCCTTTAATGTGTGAGGTTCTTTTGCATCCAATGCATAGATCACCCAAACATTATTTGACCATGCTGTATTTGGTTCAAATGTTTTTTGCTCCTGGAAATGACAGGTTAAATATTTGTTGATCTCTGCCAGGCCTTGATTGTTTCGGGCCAGGATGATAAAAAGCAAATCATCCTCATT
>JAKFER010000147.1:0-2538 GCA_036675565.1 Chitinophagaceae bacterium | reverse complement strand
AACTACAGGTGTCAAGTAAAAACCAGCTGATTTCCGTTTTGTCTTTCTTCTCGTCTGCGATATAGTTTGGTTGCGGCTCATTTAAAAATTACAGCTAACGTTGAAGCATTGGCGTTGGTGGCGGTAATAAAATTACTTCGCGCCGGAACCAATGCTGATTAAAGATATAGAGTTGATTGTAAATACAAAAGCTTAATTAATATCGTCCAGCCAGAACCGAAGTTGATTTTAATTAAATGCTCAATTTAATTCCTTCAGCCGCCATAACGCCAAGCCTCCATGCAATAAAAAAGGCGTCTAGAGAAGGCAGTAGTCCAAAGTAACTTTGGCTACAAAAAACAAATTGTTTCACCTAAATCTAAACGCCATGACAAAGGTAAAAACAAACTTTGCTTTTCACACAGTGAATGTTGGATTAGACATTCATAAACGCAGCTGGAATGCTGCCATTTTCCTTGATGGGATGTATGTGCGCAACATTCACCAGGCGCCATCTCCCAGGGCATTGCATACTTATCTTACAACTCATTATCCGGGAGCCTCTTATCGTTGTGCATACGAGTGTGGTAAGTTTGGTTTTTGGATCAACAGGCAGTTTACTGATCTGAATATTCAATGTCTGGTTGTTAATCCGGCCGATATTCCCAGCACACACAAAGACGAAGTGTATAAAAACGATTGTCGCGATGCACGCGGTATTGGCCATGCCCTTGCTGCTGGACAATTAAGATCCATTTATGTTCCCTCTCCAGAACAGGAAGCAGATCGTCATCTTGTTCGAATGCGTAAGAAAATATGGCGTGATCTAGTTCGTTGTAAAAACCGCGTAAAGGGTTTTTTAGATTTTGTCGGCATCCCCTTGCCAGAGAAATTTGACAACCCTAACTGGAGCCACAACTTTATTGCATGGCTGCAAGAATTACCACTTGATTTTCCGGCCAGCCGGCTCACACTTAATTACCAGGTGCGTGAAGTACAGCTGCTGCGTAAAGAGCTCTTATCTATCTGCAACGATATACGCAAATTAATGCGTAGCAAAAAGTATAAAGAGCTATACTACCGGCTTAGAACGGTTACCGGCATTGGACCACTCACAGCAGCTGCTCTCATTACCGAAATTGGTGACATGCGCCGTTTCCCTTCATTCTACCACCTCAATAGTTTTATCGGGCTTATGCCTATGGAACATAGTAGCGGTGAAAAGGAAATGAAAGGAAGGATAACAGTAAGAAAGCATCGCCAACTACGTAGTGACCTGGTTGAATGTGCCTGGGCAGCTAAACGTAATGATCCGGCACTGGCATTCTATTATCAACAACAAATAAAAAAAAGTAAAAATGGGAAAGCTGCAATTGTAAAAGTTGCCCGCAAACTTTTAAGCCGCATACGTTACGTATGGCTAAGTGGTCAACCTTATCAAACAGCCATTGTTCAATAGACCTGAATAAAATATGAATTCCATCTATTCATTACCTGAGACTGATTAAATACTGCAACCGGACTACAAAACATGAGTTGTCATCGTTACATAATCAACCAGCGAAGTATTGACTACGCCAAGGCTGTAGCCGGTTGTTTTTCCTTTCAAAAAGGAAAAGCAATTATCTATTTAATCACAGAGGCTTGTAGTTACTTACAGTAATCTACTCATAGGATGCTGGTAATGGATAATTAAAAATGCTTGAAAAAAAGCAGCGGGTATTCTATTTTTGTAAAAGGAAAAAAAGTCTTGCGAAGGTGAGAGATGAATGGAAAACAAAAACCCATTTATCTCTTACTTTCAAAAGAATATGTTTAAATTGAATCCTTCTCTCCGCAATTTTTATTCATAGGATGCACTGTTAGCGGCTATTTTCTATACTCGGAGTTTTAAATTTTATCGACGGAGGAGTTGGTGCTGGTGGAGGCACAACGTATTTTGCACTCTACATATTTGTATCAACATAATGCAGGACATACAGCTCTTTATTTTTTACAATCCAATTTTTAAAGTCCGTCAATGCTGAAGGAACGGTGTCGCTATGAACCCTTATATTTTTCTTTAGAGTGCCTTTATGAATGTAGAACTGGTAATCTCTTCCGTCTTGGTAATCTTCGTAATAGGTAGTGTCATACCTGTCAAACGGTATTGTTTGGATAAAGCTGTCAAGTGTTATCTTGTCTGCGTTAGACAGCAAAGTATAATATGATGTTTCACTTTCTAAATTGTCTGAAAATGAAGAAGCGAAATGCTGTCTTATATATGCTGTGTCGCTCTGAGAAAACTTAATTGAAAAGCAAGTTGAGAAAACGTCATTATAGGTAAAGTCAATTGACTGAAAGCTTTCCTGTCGCACTGTTTTTTTGGAGTTGTCGCAACTTGTCAATAGGAATGTTGCAAAGTAAAACAGAATGTAAAATCTCATAAGTCGTTTACAGAAAGATGCATCATTTGGGTGTTTCCACAAATAGCCGCTAACGTTGAAGCATTGGCGTTTGTGGCGGTAATAGATTTACTTCGCCCTGGAACCAATGCTGATTAAACATATAGAGATGATT
>JAKFER010000293.1:0-2540 GCA_036675565.1 Chitinophagaceae bacterium | reverse complement strand
GTTTAAGTTATAATGCTCTTGTTGCATTGACGCAACGAACAATACAAAATGTATATTACTATTTTTATTGGTTGTCAAGACTTAACATTTTTAGGGTTATTGAGTATATTACAGCAATACAAACTTAGCTGCAATTCTTTTACTCATGAAATTATTTAAAACGGCCAGTCAAGAGATTCACCAATACAGCAGCGATTTAGATTTTTATTCACTGAAGTTGCAAATGAAGGAGAGGTTTACTCACTCTTGTAATTTGCAAGGCAAATTTAATAATCAGTATGAATTTGAAAGTTGGCCTATTGGAGACATTGCTTATGTAAGGAAATACCAAAAGCCACATCCATTGGTTTATATTAAAGGAGAATTAATTCCAAACGGTGCTAAAACTGAGGTTATAATTTGTCTTGTATCCTATACTGTTTGGGTGCCAGTAATTTGTTCAATTATTACCGGATTATTTGGTTTTTTTCGCTTTACTGAATCGAATAATATATCTATTCTTATCGTATCCATTGTTTTGCTTTTCATTTTTCCATTTTTTTTATTTCACTTTATTAATAACCAAAGAGAAAGACTAAAGAGAAATTTTTCTCAGACTTTTGGATTTCGCCACGTGAAAGTATTTGAAAATTCCGAAGCAAGCAGAACAATTGACTAACTTCAATAGAACTGCAGCTCCAGCTTTCCGGATCACAGATGAGCTTTGGAATATAAATTCAGCTATATATCTTTACCCGGCTGCTGATCCAGCAGGGCGAATCACGGAATACCACCACATCGCCAAGCCCTGATGTTACTGACAATTTAACAACCTTCTAATGGTAATCGTTTTTTTGATTTTAATTATCGGCTGCGCTTGCGCCGTTATCTACAGCATTCGAGAATTGTTGACATTCATTCGGGTCAAGAAGTCAGGACACTTAGTTCAAGGCAAGATAATAGACTTTACGGAAGACAGGTCAGGAGAAGGAGTAACCTATCCTGGAGTCGTCTCTTATACGACCATTTCGGGTGAGAAAGTTATTGCTACGTCGAAAAGTTCATCTGGAATTAAGCCTTCTATTGGAAAGGAAGTTTGGGTTGTATACTCTTCTTCCAATCCATCACATTTCTATTTTCAGAGATCAAATGTTCCTTTTTTGATGGTGTCGTTTATCCTCATGTTTGGTGTAGCAATGATATTATTGATAGTTGAGTTGTGTAAAGTTGTTTAATCTTTATACAAAACTATCGTTACTAACTCTGACTGTCGCTAACACGGTGCTTGTATGCTGGCTTAACAAATATATCCTGATCGACATCAATCTATCAGACTTTATCTGATTAAAACACAAAATGATTTTCTTACTTTCATTCAATGAATTCAAATTCATTACAAAAACTGGTTGGTGATACGGACATCTATCTTCTTGACCAGATCATGAAAGGCCGGTATCTGCAAACAGATAAAATATTAGATGCGGGTTGTGGAACCGGAAGAAACCTGCACTGGTTTTTAAACGAAAAGATGGATGTATATGGCATAGACCAAAACCCGGTTTCAATTAATGAATTAAAAGCTGCATATCCATTAGTATCACCGACCAGGTTTCAGTCATGCCCTGTTGAGCATTTGCCTTTTGAAAACAATTTCTTCGATCATGTTATCAGCAGTGCCGTATTACATTTTGCTAATACCACTTCACAATTTCAAAATATGCTGGCAGAAATGGTGCGGGTATTAAAACCTGGCGGTACTTTTTTTATCCGCATGACATCAGATATTGGCATTGAAGACAAAGTGCAATCTATTGGCGATGGAGTTTATATAATACCTGATCATTCAAAACGTTTTTTATTAACCAGATCACTATTAGCTGATATGCTTCAACAATACCCTTTATCATTTATTGAGCCGTTCAAAACAGTGAACGTAGATGATATACGTTGCATGAGCACCCTGGTATTACAAAAAGAACAATAACATTAAATACATTCCTGTCATGAGACTTTCTTCAAACATTTTACTTATTGCTTTTGGCTGCCTGCTCTTAACTATAACACTGTCGCTTAAAACAAGTGCGCAATCATCAAACAATAAACCTGTTCGCATGGCTGTAGCTGGCATAACACATGGCCATGCTGGATTTATTCTTGGCAGAAAACCCAAGCCGGATATTGAGCTGGTTGGTATCTTTGAGCCCAACACGGACCTGGCCAAACGTTATGCAAAGTCCTTTGGCATAAGTACTGACCTGTTCTATACAGATATGAATAAAATGCTTGCAACTGCAAAACCCGAAGCCGTCGTAGCATTTGGTTCCATTTATGAGCATATGGCCGTAGTAGAAACCTGTGCTCCGAAAGGTATCCATGTAATGGTAGAAAAACCGCTGGCTACTAATCTTGCACATGCAAAAAAAATGGAAGACCTGGCTAAGAAATACAAGATCCATTTGCTTACCAATTACGAAACATCCTGGTATCCGACAACGGAAAAAGCATATCAATTGGCTAATGACAGCAATTATTTAGGCGCTATCAAAAAAGTGGTGATCCAT
>JAKFER010000125.1:0-2563 GCA_036675565.1 Chitinophagaceae bacterium | reverse complement strand
GTTCCCCAATTTTCAGATGCAACAGTACCGCCTACAGTAATGGGTATGATCGCCGTTCTTTCCATCAACATATCAGTTGCATGATTATAAAAAACTTCAACTGTAGCTGATAACCGGCTTCTTAAGAATCTCGCGTCAATTCCGAAATTGTTTTTGATTTCATTGCTCCAGGTAGCATTCCTGTTTGGTGATGCTTCCATTTTCATACCGGTCGATACATTTGAATTGCCGCCAAATACAGCACCTTTATCGGCCTGGAATGTGTAACGTTGCCTCCAAAGCCATGGTTTCAGATCATCTTTACCAAGCAAGCCGATAGAATACCTGATCTTTAAAAAATTGACGGCTTTTACATTGCGGAAAAAGTTTTCCCGGGAAATAACCCAGCCAAAAGAACCGGAATAAAAATCGCCCCAGTAATTTTCAGGTGCGAACTTTGTTGATGCATCCGTTCTGAAAAGAAATTCAGCAAGATATTTGTCGCTATATGCATAATTCACACGGCCGATATATCCAAGAGCGCCGGACTCTGCTGCGTTGGTTCTGCCATCAATAACTCCAAATGCGCTTCCAAACTGGCCACTTGTTGATAAACTTGGGGTTTCTTTCCAAACATCTTCCTGCTGTGATTCCGCTTCAGCTTTTTCGACAGAAAACAATGCCGATACCGAGTGTTGCTTGAAATTTTTTGCATAGCTCAACGTAAAGTTCATTTGCGTTGATTCGTTATTGCTGTTTGAATAATAGAGACGGTCGCCGTTTTTTACTTTTTGAGGAGAACCGGAAGCTACTGTTGCACCTTGGTCATATATATGTGTATTTTCTCCGGACCCTGTAATTTTATACAGGTTATAAACTGTTCCTACCTGCGAACCATTTGTGAAGCCAAAACTTTTCGCATAGCTTGCCCTTGCTTTAAGTCCTTTTATAAATGGCATTTCATACTCTATATAAGTATTCATATTAAAATACCTGTCCTTACTTTTTGCCTTATTTGCCAGTCTTTCAATTTCATCAAAGTGGAAACCGCTGACGTTATTATTGCGCCACCCGTTCAGCATGATAGGAAACCCGTCAACGTATGAGGGTACATTCCTTGGACTCAGCAGCAGGTTGCGGTAATCATTCTCATCGTTCTCTCCTCCTATCTTATTAAACGTTTTTATCCTGGTGCTGTAATTGCCGGCTACCTGCAAACCTACTTTAAAACCATTTGCGATTTTTACATCAGAGCCTCCACGAAAAGTCCATTTTTGATAATCTAAGGTCGTCAGGTTTCCATCCTGTGTATAATAGGATGCGCCTGCAAAATAGGTTGCCCTGTCGCTACCTCCGCTTACATTAAGTGTATGACGATTGTTTGAAGCAGCTTGCCAGGCATCCTTCAGCCTGTCAAAATCAATTGTTTTATAATGTTCCAGTTCGTCGGGGGAAAATATATAACGATTATCCCCCGTTTCATTTGCGCCATTCGGGCCGTTCATTATATTGTAATACTGAGCATATTCATAAGCACTCAGCATCTTTGTACGATAGGCTTCATCATTGATGGCATAAGAACCACTGTAACTTATTCTTGGCTTGCCGGCTTTCCCTCTTTTAGTAGTAACCAGTATAACACCATTTACAGCTCTTGAACCATACACAGCGGCAGATGCATCTTTTAGTATTGAAATTGATTCTACTTCAGAAGCGTCAAGACTATTGAAATAGGTATTATCGTTCCTGCCATCAGCACCCACCTGCACGATACCATCAATCACATATAATGGTTCCAATGTTCCCCCATCTTTAGAAAGTGTCACAGGGTTTCTTATCGTTAGCGAAGCAGCAGAACCAGGACGTGTTGTCCCGCCACTTACACCAAGTCCAAGAATACGTGAGGCCAAAGCAGTTCCTAAATTACTTACTGGCAAATCTTCGATTTCTTTAGGATTAAAAGTTTCGACAGCACCGGTCAGGTGGGCTTTTCTTTGTGTGCCATATCCCACAACAATCACTTCGTTAAGGTCAGTGTTAAGATCCTGAAGCGTTATATTCAAATTTCCACTACCTGCTTTTGTTTCATAAACCTGGTAACCAACATAGGTTACCGAAAGTACAGATTCAGAGGAAGGGGCTTTAATACTAAAACTACCATTTTCATCAGACATCACTGACGCCTTATCGTTTTTTACTTTGATTGTTGCCCCGGCCAGCGGCAATTGGGTTTTGCTATCAATAATTTTGCCTCTTATTGTTACATCCTGGGCCAACAGATCACCAGGAAAAATAATTCCTGAGATGACAAAAAGCAGTACAAGCAGTCGTTTAATACTCATTTTCTGTTAATTTTAAAAATTAAGTGTGAGTTTTTGTTTAAAAATTGAAATTGGTTAGTTGGTTTTCTTTTGGGCTTTAATTCTTTCTTCCCAGGCTTTACTTTCTTTTTTCATATCATAGCCCGCCGCCGATAAATAGTTATTGATCTTTCCTTTGTACTTTCCGAATACCTGGTGTTTTTTTTCTGATGAGCCTTCATCCATCGCCAGTTCTCTTGCTTCTTTCAGCCATGAGTAGATCT
>JAKFER010000059.1:0-2613 GCA_036675565.1 Chitinophagaceae bacterium | reverse complement strand
GTATGATTGTACTTTGTACATATCCGCTTGCCAAATGTGATGCTCATGCAGTATTCGATGTATGGCAGGTACACGAGATAGCCATTAGAAAAAGAAAAGGCAATTGGGAAAGTGTCGAAGTTCCGTCAATAAAACTCACAAAATCACAACTTGCAAGGGATAAAAAAGAACTGGAAGATAAAGTAGCAGAACGTACGAAGGAGCTTACTATTATTAATGCCAGATTAGAAAAGGAGATTGAACAGCACAAAATAACAAAAGCCAGACTCCTCACCGTATTTGACGCTACGGATACAGCTTATCTCTTACTTGAATCCGACTTGTCAATACTTCTTTTTAACCATCGGGCAGCCGATTATGTTCGAAAGGTATTTAATTGGAATCTGAAAACGGGAGATAATATGCATGATTTTATTCCTGCGGACAGGCAAGTACTTTTTTCAGAAAGAGTGGAGAGGGCTATAAAAGGAGAACAAATCAGCTTTGAAACCAGGTATGACCTGGAAAATGAATCTTCATTATGGTATCATATAAGGTGTTTTCCTATTCCAAATAATGATAAAGAAATATATGGTCTCGTACTTGCATGTACAGATATAACAGAAAGCAAGCTGTTAGAAAATCAGCTCGAAAGAGAAAGACTTGAAAAGCAGCTGGAGATTACTAATGCGGTAATTAGCGCAGAAGAAAACGAACGACAGGAAATTGGCCGTGAATTGCATGATAATATTCAACAGATATTGGTTAGTGCCCGCCTGTTTCTTACTATGATCGATAAAAAGCAGATTTCGGAAACAGGTTATTCATACCTGCAACAAACCAACCAAATGATCTTATCAGCCATTGATGAAATCAGAAATTTGTCTCATTCTATGATCACTCCGTTTATTGAGGATACTTCCTTGAAGGACGCCATCGAAAAAGTTGTATTCATTATAGCCAGTACCAGTGAAATAAAAGTTAGTATGGATGTTACCGGGTTAGATGAGGAGAAGCTTTCTGAAAAGCTTCGGCTGACTATCTTCCGAATTATTCAGGAGCAGTTTAGTAATATTCTTAAATACTCAAAAGCTTCCGCAGTATTGTTGAAAATTGTTCAGGATAATGAGAAACTGACATTAACAATACAAGATAATGGTATAGGTTTTGACACGTCAAAAAAAACCTCGGGTATCGGGTTGATGAATATTCAATCAAGGGCTTCTCTTTTTAATGGAGAAGTTAGTATCCGTTCTTCACCTGGACAGGGCTTTGAGTTGTCTGTTATTATGAAGCTTAAATAATTGTCTGTTCCGCAGCTTGTTTTCTATTTTTCATTCCTTATGTTTTTCATTGATACCCGGCGGCAATAAACATTTTACACAGCATTATGAACCATTCAAAAAAATGTTTAAACTACTAGCGTGTAAACACGGTATGCCAGGTAAAACTTAGTGCCTAAATTGGTTATGACTATGATTTAATTAAACATTGCAAAATAACTTTTATGAAAGCAAGCATTGCTTTAGCCGATGATCATGTACAGTTTCGCAATGGCCTGGCCAACCTTTTAAAAGAGTTGGGATATGATGTTTTGTTTGAGGCTGATAACGGGAAGCTTTTTATAGAAAAATTAAAAAATAACCAGGTACCGCATATAGCATTAATGGATATTAATATGCCTGTCATGGATGGTTATGAAACCACCTTATATTTAAAACAACATTACCCGGAAATAATAGTGCTGGCCCTTTCCATGTATGATGATGAAAACGCGGTTATACGCATGATAAGAAATGGCGCCAAGGGATATATTTTGAAAGACTGTGAACCGGCGGAATTAGAAGATGCGTTGAATGCATTGCTGAATGGAGGTTTTTATAATGGTGAGCTTAATACGGAACAAACTGGCAAATACCATTCAACATAGGGAAAGATACCGTGAAAACACGGTGATTAGCATTAAGTGTTTGTGTTTATTTTGTTTCATCATTTTATACCGTGCCAATAATTACCAGGAGCAGAAACTAATAATAAAATGACATTGGAAAAACAGATCCCTTTAAAAACGTTATTCCGAAGTACGTACTGATTACCTTGGTATTTGGATTTATCCTCTGGTTGGTTCTGGGATGCATTACTGATATGTTATTGCCATTGCGTTCATTAAAAAAGATTTCGGATTGTTTCACATGTTGAACACAAGCCTTTTCATTGCAGGTTATCCAGTGCTGAAATAAGCGAATACACCAGAACCATTATCCGGTCAAAAGGTAATCAAAGCAGTTTTTCTCTTACCGGTTTTGATAATGAAGAACTTCATATCAAAGACTTGAAAAAAGGAGATACTGGCCTTTTTCTAATTTTTCTTCGGTGATTTAATATCTATTTAAATGGTCCATTCAATTGCAGATAACTTTTCTTTTATTCTTTTTAATGTTTTAAAAACATCCGCCTGATTTGGTAAAGGGCCGTACACTAAATTTTTAAAATCACCATGGTAAACTACTTTTAATTCTTGCCAAACATTTTCCAGGTCTTTAAATATTAATCCTTCGTTAGGATGATAAATCAGCCATGCATTAGAATTCCTGTAACTCAAAACATCATCATTTGCAACTTTCAATAGCATCT
>JAKFER010000083.1:0-17285 GCA_036675565.1 Chitinophagaceae bacterium | reverse complement strand
AGTATAAACGAAAGTATAAATATGAAAAAGCAGCTGTATAGCAAATGCAGGATTTAAAATTATATTTGTATAACTATATCAGGATTAATTTTATCAACTGTATAGTTATTTTAGGACTAGTCATGTCTCATTATAAACTGACTTGTCCTTCATACCAACGGCATACCTAAAGCATGCCTACAGTATGGAGAGAGTATGGAATCACGTAGTTTTACGATGAAGAAGTATTATGTTCCCACTTCGTTGATTTTTTTTGGAATATATAATCTGGAATACCTGTTACGGCATCAGGGTACAAAAGCCTTTCACCACTATGCACCCAAGCTGACCGGAGCAACTCCCGGCAATGGGCTGTATTTCATTGCCGGGTGCACTTTTTTGTTTCTTTTTTGTGCAAGCAAAAAAGAAAAAAGAAAAAATTATGAATACTGAAATTGTTCTAAACCGAGTGGGTTACACTCCGATTTTATTATCTATCTGAGATTCTTCAGTCGCGGCATTAATTAAAACCAATTGTAAATGCAACAGCCGCTCCTTCCCCGACATACGTCGGGCCAGGCAGAATGACAAGCCTCTGAGGGAAGTATTCGTTAAACTATACCAACGATTCTACAATTGTTCAACCTTTAAACCCTTAAACTTTTTAAACAATTATGGTAATGCGTGATACCTGTCACGGCATCAGGGAACAAATGCCATTCACCACTTTGCACAACAGCTGACCGGAGTACCACCCGGCAATGGGCTGTTTATCATTGCCGGGCGCCCTTTTTTCTTTCTTTTTTGGGCGATCAAAAAAGAAAAAGAGAAAAGAATTAGAATTTCTGAATGAGTAAGTAATACTCCGATATCATTACCTCTCTGAGATTCTTCAGTCGCGGATTAAATTAATAATAAAATGTAAATACAATGGCCGCTCCTTCAGAATGACAAGATGCGGTGGGATGTAAGTATCTCACTTTAAATGACCATTCAACTTTTAAACCTTTAAACTTTTTACAAATCGTTCCAATATCATTCAACTTTTAAACCTTTAAACTTTTAAACAATCGTTCCTCTATCGGTAAAACTGCCTTCCGGTTTACGTTCTTATTTAGATACTATTCTTCTTCTAAAATCTAAAAAGCCAACGATAAGAAAGAAAAGAGCATACCCCAAAGAAGTCCAGGCAATTTGAGGCAATTGTGGTTTTAATGTAGAAGACAATGGAAAAGCCTGGAAACTATATGGAAAATAATTTGATAAGCTTGACTTATATTCTAATGCCATCAATGTGCCGGTGAGCCATAAAGCAAGGCCGATCCCAATTGGAGCAATAAAGTTTTTGAATCGAAGTCCCATCCAAAATTGTATGGCACAAACAGCAAGCATGATAACATAAGCATTAGCCGCATTTATAAGTACTGTGCTTCCATCTAATGGATTTCTAAATAAGTCTAAACCCGGTTTTATCAGGTTTGCTGCTACAATCGATAGAAACATGATTAAATGAGAAGCTACAATGAATACCAGGATCAATAAATGGATGTTCAGAAATCTCGCTATAAATATATTGGCCTTGGTCTGTGGAGATGCGAATAACTGTTTCCAGGTGTTGTTTTTATATTCGATCTGTGGCAGCAATGTACAGATTAGTATAATGAACCAGGGGAAAAATGCCACACCATTCATTTCAGATAATAATTTAAATAAATTGTTTAGTGGATCCTTCCTGGTCCCATCCATGCCATCCTCATCTAACAATACATTCAACAGGAATATAGCAGGTACAATAGCTGCACCAATCAAAGTAAGATAAAAGGATGCTGTTCTTTTTGTTTTTAATATTTCCGAGCGAAGGGTTATCAGTAAATTCATGATTGTGTGGATGTGAGGTCAATAAATAATTGTTCCAGGTCATTCTCCCTGGGATGAAGAAGGTAGACATCCAGGTTATGATGAATGAGCGTCCTGTTAATAGCGGCTACCTGGCTATCACTTTCATAAGGGAAAGAAAGCGCATCTCCAATGGCTTCAGGATGATACTCCTGCAAAAGCTTATGCGCTATCAGGTTGTCTGAGCTTTTCACTAACAGTCGTGCTCCTTTTTGCTGAAATGAATGAAGCTCTGAGAGCGGGCCCTGGAATAACATTCTCCCTTTCAAAATGATGCCTACATGACTGACCATTTTTTCCACTTCTCCAAGCAGGTGGCTCGATATAAGTATGGTCATGCCATGTGCTTTATTCAACTTTTTAATTAATTCACGTAGTTCAATAATGCCTGCAGGATCTAAACCATTTGCTGGTTCATCCAGTATCAACAATTCAGGATTAGGCATTAATGCAAGTGCAATAGCCAGTCGTTGCTTCATCCCCAATGAAAACTTTTTTGCAGTCATCTTTCCTGTATCTTCTAATCCAACAATCTCTAAAACTTTAGCTATTCTTGCTTTTGATGCGCCGTAAACTTCTCTGTAAACTTCCAGGTTTTCTTTGGCTGTTAAATGGCCGTATAAAGAAGGTGTTTCTACCAGCGAACCAATCTTTTTCAAAATGTCTATCCTGTTGGAATGAAGATGTTGGCCAAAGATTTCAATGTCTCCTTTTTGGTTATTCAACAAACCCAATAGCAAACTAAGTGT
The DNA here is from genome assembly GCA_036675565.1 of Chitinophagaceae bacterium. Taxonomy (GTDB): domain Bacteria; phylum Bacteroidota; class Bacteroidia; order Chitinophagales; family Chitinophagaceae; genus JACCYQ01. Next base: position 14,661 of record JAKFER010000083.1, on the reverse strand, counting down.
TGTCGTTTTTCCCGAACCATTTGGACCGAGAAAACCATATATGGCTCCTTTTTGTACCTGCAGGTTGATATCAAATAATGTTTGTACACCTTTTGAATAATGGTAAGTGAGACCTGTTGTTTTTATAATGGATGAATGATTCATTGAGAAGTTTTTACTAAGAACTTTGAAATAATTAATTGCCGATACGTTCCTGTTCTTCATTGGCACTGCCAGAGGTTCTTTTGACCGGTGCTATTTTTTTCCCTTTGCTAAAGCGATAACTGAAGCCTGCCGATACTACACGTGATTCACCATATTGCTGCATTTCAAAATCAACATTTCCATATTTCGCGGTTCCCCTGAACTTTTGGGTATAAAATATATCCCGAACGGATAACCGTAATGTACCCTGGTTTTTAAATAGCTGCTTGCTTAAACCGGCACCAATAAAGCCAACAGAGCGGGCTCGCAACACACCTTCAAGCCAACCGTTTCTGTACCTTCCATTGATTTCTCCGGTCAAGGTTTTTGTAATTTTAAACTGCTGCGTACCAATGATGATAAAACTTGTAGTGGCCAGGTCAACCGGTGTATTGCTTACCACGCCTTTAAAATTATTATTAAACGCATTGATATTGATACTGCTTGTCCACCACTTGTTAATGGGTGTATTGGCATTGATCGAAATGCCGTACTGGCGAAGCGAGGCAATGTTTGATGGCGTGTTATAAGCTACCTCACCTTTTTGTTCTATCACCGACTCAATGATATCTTTGGTTGTAGTATAGTTTAAGGTTGTAGTAATCTTATTTTTCCAGGTATGGGAAACTTCAAAATTATTACTAAGTGATGGCTTCAGGTTTGGATTTCCCTGGCTGAAAGTATACCTGTCAATAAAGTTGATAAAAGGATTTAAACTTTGATAATTGGGACGGCGAACCCTCCTGCCGAAGTTGGCGCCTAAATTATGATCCTCATTCAATTTGTATTGAAAATATGCTGTCGGGAAAAGCTGTGTATAGTTCCTGTCAAAATTTTCACCTGTTGTAAGCTGCTTCCCTTTTGCATTGGTATTTTCTAACCGCAACCCAAATTGGGCAGATATCTTTTTGGATAGTGGCGTACTTAAATTTACATAAGCAGCATTGATGTTTTCTTCATACAGGAAATGGTTGCTGCGATTATGATCACGAATAGTGCGGCCAAATTGAATACTGTCGTATATAGCATTGTTATCGGTTCTTACAATACTGCTTTTGATGCCGGCTTCGAATTTTGCGTTCTTTTTTAAAGGATGTATATAATCCATTCTTCCGCTATACACTTTTATATCCTGTGGTAAATGACCTGTTAAAGTATCTGCTTTTTTAAAGTCATTACCCGTAGCATCTGAATAGGAATTGACCATGAACAGCTCATTGGCAGAACCATATTTCAGAAAGTCAAGATCTGCAGTAAGCTCTCTTCCATTTTTGTCAAGCAGGGTGCGGAAATACAAGTTGGTACTGATATTATTCCATGTGTTGTTATTATTCACCGTGGCTTTGGTAATACTTTCCAGGTTTTTTGATGCGGTGGAAATATGGGTTAGATTCAGATTGTTTGATTCCATGCTTCTTGTATTACCATTGAATACAATACCATAGGTAGTTTTTTTAGTTGCAAAAAAATCCAACCCCAATTTGGCACTGTACGAGTTGCCTTCCATATTTCTGTCGGCCCGCTGATCAAAGATGTTTTCCAGCGAATTGGATGTATTGTTATAAATATTCCTTTTGAATTTTAATACACCAAAGCTCCTGTGGTAATTATGGCTTAAGTTGGTAAAAAAATTGATTTTATTTTTCCTGTAATTGTAGTTGAATCCCTCATTTGATTTTGGATACCTGCCCTGGGTATATCCTATCGTTAAGGAACCGTTTGAGCCGGCGGTGATCAATTTTTTTGTTTTAATATTAATGATGCCTGAATTACCTGCCGCATCATACCGTGCCGGAGGATTTGTCATAATTTCGATCTGGTCCAGTTGGTTGGAGCTCATGTTGCGTAACAGGTTTGCGAGGTCTTCGCCACCTAACTGGGTAGGTCGGCCATCAACCATGATCAAAACACCTTCTTTACCTTTCAGGCTGATATTGCCATCCCTGTCAACCGATACCCCGGGCGATTTTTCCAAAACTTCTAAAGCTGAAGTACCAATATTTGTAATGGAGGCATCCACATTAACGATGGTCCTGTCTATTTTTTGTTCAATCAATGGTCGTGAAGCAGTTACTGTAACCCCTGTCAATGATTTAGTTAATTCGGTTAATTCAATCACTGCAACTTGTATGGCCTGCTTTTCATGGCTGATTTCAAAACCAGGCGAAAAGCTTTTCTGGTAGCCGGCAGAAGTTACCGCTACAAGGTATGTCTCATTGCTAAGCTGTTCAAAACTATAGGAACCATCTTTTTGTAAAACCGTAAACTTAACGGTAGCAGAATCCTTAGCCCGTAACAATGCAACTGTAGCACCAACCGGTATGGCTGTCGCTTCATTTTTGACTTTTATACTGCCGGACACCTTGCCAACTCCCTGGGCAAATGATGATGAAACCAGTAGCAGGAAGGATAAGGTTAATAAATAAACTTTCATGGTTTGTGGCATTAATGTTTAAAAAGTATAGTGTTTTAGTGTACTACGTTAATAGTACACTACGAAAGTAATAATTAATTCGAGAATCCAAATAATTTTTTTTAATTTTTTAAAAACATAGTGAGGCCCGGGTATTTTTGGTGTGGTTTGTTCGTAGCAACGACAACCGCAGGGGACGTTGTGTATTAATATATGTTTGATAATCTCTCGAAAAATTAAAAAAGTCTACGCTGTCTTAGGCCTTTTATACATTCTCATAATGATATGTTATGGAGCCAGACAATCCATTGGTGCCTATCAGTAAAGGCCATCAGGGAACATAAGTTCTTTACAATTTGAGAATGAGGTAATTTTAAAAATTGAAAATGAAAATTTCTTAAGTTGTGAAGCCATCAGGGAACAATAGTTCTTCATCACTTTGCAATACAGTCGATCGGAGCAATTCCCGGCAATGGGCTGTTTATCATTGCCGGGTGCACTTTTTTTTTCTTTTTTGTGCAAGCCAAAAAGATAAAAGAAAAAAATTATGAATACTCAAATAGCTCTAAACTAAGTGCGTTACGCTTCGCTTTCATTACTTCTCTGAGATTCTTCAGTCGTAGCATGCGGTAAAACTATTTATAAAAGCATTGACCGATCCTTCCCCGACATACGTCGGGGCAGGCTGAATGATAAGACAGTGTGGGTTGTTAGTGTCTCACTTTAAACCACCGTTCAACCTTAAACCCCTTAAACTTTAAACCATTAAACTATTTGTTCAACTATTATTCAATACCATTAAATTTATAATAATGCAAAATAAATGGTTGCACCGTATCATATGCTTGCAAAGAATGAGGCGGAAATAATTTTAGCAAATTTGAATCAGCCAAAGGTGTTGCTATCAGGAAAGACTGTCCTTTCTTCATCCATTCTAACCGGGGTGTTTGGTTGGTAAAAGCATAAGTTGTCACCTGGTATAATGAAACATGCCTCCGCAATAAATCATCAGAACTTACCAATGCCAGGTTTATATCCTTTTCTTTTAATTCAAGGGTCTTTTTTAATATCTTTTTCCGGGGCGTATTGATAGTGCTGGCAGCAATTCGCTTTTTATAATTCAATGCCTCTTTGGTTCTAAAATAAATATTATGTGTCACATTCAGCACCAATAAAAAAAGCAGGATCTTTTTAATTATTAAAAATATATTGGTTTGGAAAATGAAATAGAAAACCAATAACTGTAAAAAAACCATCGGAACTATAAAACTTCGGCTTTCTGTAACATAAGTATATATACCATTGCTAATTTTATAGGAAAAGCCTTTGGTAGTAAGGGAAGCCAGCATAACAGAACCTGTAAGGGTTGCGGCAACAATGAATGTCATAAACAAAATGGTTGGCATTTTCCGCCAATAAAAAAGCATGATAGTCAATAAGACTAATAACAAGGTAAAGTCAGTAAACCGGAACATTTTTGTGAAAAAATCAAAAGGCAGATCAAAAAGTTTTTCTCCCTGTACACCCCAAAAATTGGTATTGATAATGGAAGAACTGATAAATGGGAAAGTGCTTAATAAATTTTCGGGATAGATTCCACCGATTAAAACTGTACCATCAGAAACTAAACTTAGTGATCCGGTGGTAAATTGTTGTGAAGGATCATAAATGAAATACTTCAGCATCATTGCTTCTGCAAAGAACAATACCAGTAATAAAATAAAATGTACAGCTAATTGCCTGTTATAATGCATAACTATATACAACAACATTAAAACCACAAACACGACCAATAGCGGGCTGTATAAATATTTCACCAGCGTCAACCCACTTAAACTTAGAAATAAGAATACAGTAGTAGAAAGTTTCGGTGGTAATTGTATAAAACGGTAACTAAGATATATACTCCAAATGGTAAATGCGACCGCAAGGGTGTCTTTAGGACCTGCGGACAATTCATGCGGGTATAAAAAAAGGGCACTGAAAATTATAAAGATGTTGGCCAGCCACCTTTTTTTATAAAAAAGAATAGTAAGTTTTAGCAGTCCCGTATAGAATAGGGTCCAGCCTGCTACTGATAAAATCAAATGTGTATGAACATAACCCAGGTTCAATGCAAGCAAAGGCGCAGCCAGTAATGAATACAGGGGTGCATTTTTACCATTTTGAAATAAAAGATAGATTTCACCTGTTTCAATGCTCCTGATGGGTTCAGCCATAAAACCAACCTGTACCAGATGGTTGGCATACAACAAGTAAACAGCCGTGTCATTGCCTAATTCAGTATAAGTCCATGCAATCAAAAATTTTAGCATGATTGCGACGATGATACAAACAGCTGTTGCTAATGGTGTATTAAAAAAAGTAAGAAGATTATTTCTGTAAATGGAAGTATTCAAAATATTTTTATAATCGGATAAAGTTAGTTTGCACTTTTTAAAATGTATCATTTCTTTCAAAAGGCTTTCAACATAATGCTTTATCTGGTTTGGCTATCCAAATTTTTGGGACTTCGGGCACAGCGTAACATCGAGTACACAGCGCCTCAAATAGTTGATCAGTTGATTATGTTGAATGGTTGATCGGGAAGTAATAAACCACAGCGGCCAGAGGGAAGCACAGAGTACACCGCGCCGTGATCACTTTAAAATCAAATTAGAATATATATTAAGCACAGCGGATAAAGAGAAGCACAAAGTACATAACGCCGTGGTCAACGTAAAATCCTATGGAAAAAGTTATTATTTAATTATTGTTATGCTTGAAACCTGTTACGACAACAGGGAACTAAAGTCATTTACTACTTTGCATCAAAGCTGATCGAAGCACTTCCCGGCAATGCGTCATATATCATTGCCGGGTGTACTTTTTTGTACAAGCAATAAAGAAAAGAGAAAGAATTAAGCTTTCTGGATGCCTCGATAACCAAACTGCGTAAGTGACACACCGCTTTAATAACCTCTCTGAAATTCTTCAGTCGCGGCTTACGATAAAACTACTTATAAATGCATTGGCCGCTCCCTCCCGGAATGCGTCGGGCCAGGCAGAATGACAAGACACTGTAGGCTGTTAGTGTCTTTCTATAAACCACCGTTCAGCAATCATTCAACTATTAAACATTTAAACGCTTAAACTTTTAAACAATCGTTCAACAACCGTTTAACAACCGTTCAACTACACTAAACCTTTAAACCCCTAACCCCTAAAACTCTCTTCTCCACTTGCTCAAAATCCTCTCCACCCCTGATATAAGTCATCTTTTCCGCTTCTGTATCGTTGTAGCTTTCATCTTTCTTCCACTACAACATTACATGTATGCAACCAGCAACTGAATTAATCCCGGTCGAAGCGCCCGTCATTCCAAAAAAAACAATATCCGTTTTAGATGGTAATGAAGCAGCCGCTTATGTAGCGTATAAAACCAGCGAGGTTTGTGCCATTTATCCAATCACGCCTTCATCCGCAATGGGTGAATGGGCCGATGAATGGAGCGCAAAGGATATTAAAAACATTTTTGGCGAAACGCCACGCATCGTCGAAATGCAAAGTGAAGCTGGTGCTGCAGGCGCCATTCACGGTGCGTTGCAGGGTGGTGTGCTGGCATCCACCTTCACGTGCTCGCAGGGTTTGCTGCTCATGATCCCGAACATGTATAAAATCGCAGGTGAATTAACGCCCACCGTTTTTCATATTGCGGCAAGAGCACTGGCCACGCATGCCTTATCCATTTTTGGCGATCACAGTGATGTGATGGCCGTTCGTTCTACCGGCTTTGCCATGTTGTTTGGCTCCAGCCCGCAGCAGGCACATGATATGGCGCTGATTGCAACATCAGCATCTTTACGATCAAGCATTCCTTTCCTCAATATATTTGATGGCTTCCGCACTTCTCATGAATTAAACGAAGTGGACATGCTGCCGGATGATATCATCAGCCAGATGATTCATGATGATGATGTGGCCAGGCACAGGAACCGCTCACTGAATCCTTCCAATCCATTTATCCGGGGTACGGCACAAAATCCCGATGTATTTTTCCAGAGCAGGGAAGCAGCTAATAAGTTTCACTGGAATGTTCCGGGGATTGTTGAAGAAACCATGGAAACTTTTTCAGCGCTCACAGGACGTACTTATAAATTATTTGAATACCATGGACACCCCGAGGCAGAAAAAGTAATTATTATCATGGGCTCAGGCGCCGGGGCCGTGGAAGAAACCGTTGATTATTTAAATGCGAAAGGAGAGAAAACGGGCTATCTGCATGTGCACCTTTTCCGCCCATTCTCTGTAAAACATTTTATTGATGCGTTGCCCAAAACAGTAAAGAAAATAGCTGTGCTGGATCGCTGCAAAGAAACCGGTGCTATTGGTGAGCCGCTTTTCATGGATATCGTAAATGCCTTGCATGCCGGCTGGAACGATGCCATGCCTTCGATTATAGGTGGCCGTTATGGACTGGCTTCCAAAGAATTTAACCCGGGTATGGTGAAAGCGGTTTTTGATGAACTGGATAAAACAGATCCTAAAAAACAATTTACCATTGGCATCGATGATGATGTAACATTTACCAGCCTGGATTATGATCATCATTTTTCATTGGAAGATCAGCATCTTTTCCGCGGACTGTTCTTTGGCCTGGGTGCCGATGGAACGGTGAGTGCCAATAAAAATACCATCAAGATCATTGGTGAAGTTACCGATCATCATGTACAGGGATATTTTGTGTACGATTCTAAAAAATCAGGATCATTAACCACATCGCATTTACGATTCAGTGAAAAGCCGATCCAGTCTACCTACCTTGTGAACTCGGCTAATTTTATTGCCTGTCATCATTTTAATTATTTACAGAAATATGATATCCTGAAAGATGCCGAACATGGTGCCACTTTCCTGCTCAACACACCTTTTGAAAAAGATAAGGTTTGGGATCAGCTCCCTAAAAAGATCCAGGAAGAGATCATAGAGAAACAATTGAAATTTTATGTGATCAATGCATCAAGGGTTGCCAAAGAAACGGGTATGGGTAGCCGCATTAACAGCATCCTGCAAACTTGCTTCTTTGCTATTTCCAATGTGATACCCAAAGAACAGGCCATCGAATATATTAAAGAAAGCATCCGCAAAACCTATGGTCGCAAGGGTGAAGCCGTGATACAAAAGAATTTTGATGCGGTTGATCAAACACTGGCCAATCTCAGCCAGGTGGATTATACCGGTTATACCACCGGCAACAAAGAAATTGAAATATTGAAAACACAGAGTGCTCCATTGTTTGTGCAGGAAGTACTCTCCAAAATAATAGCCGGCGACGGCGATGAATTGCCTGTGAGTGCATTCCCGGTTGATGGTACTTATCCATCCGGCACTACGAAATATGAGAAAAGAAATATTGCCGACCAGGTTCCGGTTTGGGATCCGCAGTTATGTTCACAATGTGGTAAATGTTTCTTTGTTTGCCCGCATGCGGCCATCCGTCCAAAAGTTTATCACAATGACCTGCTGGTTGATGCGCCTGATTTCTTCAAACATACCGCACCGATTGGTAAAGAATTTTTCAAAGACCAGGAATCATACACTTTGCAGGTTTCGGTAGAAGACTGCACCGGCTGTAATTTGTGTTATGAAGTCTGCCCCATTGAAAGTAAAACCGAACCGGGTTATAAGGCTATTAACATGCACGATGTATTACCATTGAAAGAGGTGGAGAAAAAGAACTGGGATTATTTTCTTTCATTGCCTGATATCGATCGTACCAGGATCAACAGGAGCACAGTAAAAGGTTCTCAATTGTTAGAGCCATTGTTTGAATTCTCCGGCGCCTGCAGCGGCTGCGGTGAAACACCTTATTTGAAATTACTCACACAATTATTTGGCGATCGCATGATCGTGGCCAATGCTACAGGTTGTTCTTCCATCTTTGGAGGTAATCTTCCAACAACTCCATGGACAACAAACAGTGAAGGTTGCGGACCGGCATGGGCCAATTCCTTATTCGAGGATAACGCTGAATTTGGTTTGGGAATTAAATTGGCTAATGATCAGAAAAGAGAATATGCAAGGAGCCTTGCAGGTTATTTAAAAAATGAATTGGGTGAAGAACTGGTTGAATCTATTTTGAATAACGATGAGACAGTGGAAGCGGAGATCATTGAACAACGCAAAAATGTAAATGAATTAAAACGCAGGTTGAGAGAATTAAAAGATCCGAAAGCAAACCAGTTATTAAATATCGCCAACTTCCTGGAGCGCAAATCCATGTGGATCGTTGGGGGAGATGGATGGGCATATGATATTGGTTTCAGTGGTTTGGATCATGTATTATCAACTGGTGAAAACATAAATATACTGGTACTCGATACGGAAGTGTATTCAAATACCGGCGGACAAAAATCAAAGTCCACACCGATTGGTGCCAGTGCCAAATTTTCTATCAAAGGTAAAACAACCGGTAAAAAAGATCTCGCGATGCAGGCTATTGCACATGGCAATGCATTTGTTGCAGAAATAGCCATGGGTGCCAATGATGTGCATGCATTAAAAACAATTTTAGAAGCAGAGGCTTTTCCCGGACCATCCATCATTATTGCCTACAGCCATTGCATTGCGCATGGTTATGATATGAGTCATGGTTTGGAACAACAAAGTCTTGCAGTAAAAACCGGTTACTGGCCGCTGTTCCGTTTTAATCCTTTAAAAGAAAAAGGACAACGTTTTGTGGTGGATAGTAAAGACCCAAGTGTGGCGTTGGATGAATTCATGTATCATGAAAACCGTTTTGCAACGATCAGGAACAATGAACCAGGAAAGGGAGCTGAATTTTTAGCCCTCGCAAATGAAGGTATTGTTCGTCGTTGGGAAAGATTAGCAGCACTGAAAGCATTGTAGTGTAATGTTGGTTAATTGGAAGAAAAAGAACCTCAGTCGGGGTTCTTTTTTTGCGTTTAGGGGTTGGCGTTGGTGGAGCGATAGTTTTGTGTTAAGGTTTAGGTTAAGATTGAGGCTGAGGGATTAACAATCGTTGAATCTAGTTTAAAGGTTTAAGAGTTTAAATATTTAAGAGTGGTTGAAAAGTTGTGAGCGATTGTGAAAGGGTGTTTGAATAATTGAGCCATGGTCATTGTCACATTCTCAAATTTTCAAATTGTCACATTGTTTTTTTCTTTTAACTTTTTTTCTTGAAAAAAAAAGTTACAAAAAATTCAAGGCTGCGTTATGCTGCCGCAACGCAGCCGGGCCACGCACAAGTTGCACTCAACATTTTTCGGTCACAGATAGGAGTTAAGTAGGATGCAGTTTCCGCTTCGTGTTATGCGACAACTCTGAAGGCGCTGAATTCCGTCCTGAAGTTTGGTAAAATTATTATAATCGCGGTCGACGGAATAAGGCGCTGGATTTGCGTAATTGCGAATTATGGAAGTTTCATTTTTCAGATTACACAGCGCCGAGATCCCTGTGATGACAAAATTGATTCAGTAACATTATGGAACGCCGTGTCCGCTGTGGTTTATAAGTTTGGCTAACGAGTTTTAATTATCAATCCAGGACAATAAAATAGACTAAATGGATGATCAAAAAATCAGCCTAATTCCAAATTCCCAATACCAAATTCCTAACAAATCAACCAATCAACTTTTCAACTTATCAACTACTCAGCTTCCTCTCATAATAAGGCACTTCATCATGCGAAATGGTTTCCAGTTGCTGCCAGTAAGCCAATGTAACAATATGTCCATCCGACGTTTTTAATAAGCGGCCAAAGATGGCATTGATCGGGTTAAACGTTACATCCGTAACACCGATCGTGAAGGTAGCGGGTGGAGGCGGGGGCGGTTCAGCAATGGTTTCTTCATTCACAACAGTGGCTGCTGGTACCGGAACTACTTTTGGTGGTGGACTCGGCACAACAACAACCGTGAATTTATTGAATTCAAGTAAGGGCTTTATAAAATCAACCCGATGTTGCGGTGCATTCTTTTCCACAATGGCGCACTTGATGCCATCCAGTTCTTCAAATTCGTGATTTTTATTGATAGCCATTTGAGTTTAGCGTTTAGAGTTTAGGGCTTAGCAGTAGTTAGAGAGTTAAATAATGTTTAGTTGTTTAGATGTTTAGGTGTCGTGCTTCGAAAAGCTCAGCATGACAAGTTTAGTTGTTTAGACCATAAGATGTATAGTTGAAAATCAGCCTAATTCCAAATTCCCAATTCCAAATTCCAGTTGTCAATCAACCTATCAACTACTCACCACCAGGGCAAAAATATGATCATAGAACCAACTGATCAATCCAACCAGCAATATGCCTGCAATACAAACATAAAATGCAAGCCTGGGCATCAAAGGCACGTTGATCTTTGCAATCGGTCTTTCGTTCGCATCCATAAAGATGGCTTTCACGATCCGCAGGTAATAATAAAATGATATTACCATATTCAATGCGGCAATGGATATCAGTAAATAATTTCCTTTACCCGCACCGGCAATCAGTAAAAAGAATTTACCAAAAAAACCAGCCGTTGGTGGTACACCTGCTAGTGAAAATAAGGCGATGGTCAATACCCATGATAGCACTGGATTTGTCTTATAGAAATTTTTATAATCACTGATCTTTTCTTTACCTGTTATACTGCTTACCAATGCAACAACACCAAAAGCCGCCAGGTTTGAGAACACATAGATCAGCACAAAATAAACAACTGAAGTTGTCGCAATATCCGAACTGCCGGTAATACCCACCAGTATAAATCCCACCTGCGCAATCGAAGAAAAAGCCAGGAACCGTTTAAAATTATCCTGTCTTAATGCAAATAAATTGCCGATGATGATGGTAACCAGTGATAAAACAAATAACATGTTATACCAGGATGCTGCAATGGGTTGAAAAACGGAATACAAAACGGAAACAAAAACAAAGATCACCGCACCTTTGGACACAACGGATAAAAATGAGGTGACTGCCACCGGTGCACCTTCGTACACGTCAGCCGTCCATAAATGAAATGGAACAACGGATATCTTGAAAGCAAATCCAGCCAACACTAAAATAAATGCAAAGATCTGTAACGGATCATTGGATAAATATTGCGGCAGTTCAGAAAAGATCAATGTGCCGGTAGTGCCATAGATCATGGATATGCCAAACAACAATAAACCGGATGAGAATGCAGAAGAGAATATCAGTTTCATTGCAGCTTCTGATGATCTTCTTTTGGTCAGGTCAAAATTAGCCGCGGCTGCCAATGGTATGGTTGATAATTCAAGTCCTAAATAAAACATTAAAAAATTTCCGCCCGATATCATAAAGAACATGCCCAACATGGTGGATAATAACAACATGTAAAATTCGGGAACATGTTTATGTGTTTTTAACCATGAATAGGATTGCATGGAAATAATGAGTATGGCCAGGTTTAAAATACTTTTTTCAAGAACCATCAATGGGTTGGTGCGAAACATTTCATTAAACAACATGCCTTCCCGGTTCCAGAAAAAACCAACAACCAGGTTTACCAGCAACAACACGTTCACGATCTTCATATAGGTTTCATTGCTTCGATCTTTCCCAAGTTTCAAAAACATGATAACGAAGATGAGAACCATCAGCGCCATCTCCTGTTTCATCAGTATTAATATATTGGTCCACATAGCGAGTTGTTTAGATGTTTAGTTGTTTAGGCGTTTAGGGTTTGGTTTTTTGTTTCGAGTTTAATGTTTAAAGTTTCGGGTTCTTCATGTGAACATTTGGATCTCCAATTAGCGACAACTTTAAACCCGAAACTTTAAACACGAAACTTCTAATCGACAATCGTCAATAATTTCTCCATAATGATTTCCGTCCCGGGTTCTATCAATTCAAGAATCAGGAATGGAGCCACACCAACCAATACAATTCCACTGATCAGTAAACTGGCTGCCAGTTTTTCGTTCCAGGTGGCATCTGTTAATTTATCATAAGCAGAGCTCATGGGTCCGAAAATCGTTTTACCTGTCGCTCTTAAAATATAAACTGCAGTTACCACAATCGATGCACAGGCTAAAATAGTTGCAAGCCGGTACCATCCATCAGGGTTTTGCCATGCACCCATAAACACCGTCATCTCCGCAACAAAACCACTCAGACCAGGCAATCCCAAAGAACATAAACCTGCAATGACAAACACCGTGGAAATAAATGGCGTTACTTTTAATAAGCCACCCAATTGCGCAACCAGTCTTGTATGTGTCCTGCTATAGATCATACCGATAGCGGCAAAGAAAAGGGCCGTCATCAAGCCGTGTGAAACCATTTGCAGTACAGCACCGTTGATAGCTGTTTTGGTTAGCATACCAATACCGAGTAAAACAAAACCGCAGTGACTCACTGATGAATACGCGTTGATATATTTCAGATCTTTCTGCATCATGGTAGCGAAGGCGCCATAAATGATGGCAATGGTCGCCAGTAAAATAATGATCCATGAATATTCATGTGCCGCATCTGGCATTAAATAAGTAGCCACGCGTAAACAACCATATCCACCCAGCTTCATAGAAATGCCAGCCAGGAACATGGATGCCGCTGTGGGTGCCGAGGAGTGACCATCGGGTACCCAGGTATGAAACGGGAACAATGCAGTGAAAACACCGAAGCCAATAAAAGCAAAAGGAAAAAATAATTTTTGCACCGAAAGCGGAATGGACATTTGTGATATCTGTAAAATATCAAAGGTGCCGGTGTTGAAAAAGATGCCGGCTAATCCTACAAACACCAGAGCGGAGCCTCCCATTAACATCAATGCCAGTTTCATGGCACTGTATTCTTTTTTGCCAGAGCCCCATACACCGATCAATAAAAATTTAGGGATCACGGCTATTTCCAAAAAGAAAAATAAAGTAAACAGGTCAAGCGAAATAAAGAATCCATAAGCACCAACACTTAATAATATCAATAAGAAGAAAAATTCTTTGCTCAGTTTTTCCGTGGTCCATGAAACCAAAACACCGGCGAGTACAACGAATGCGGTTAACAGGATCATGGCGATGGAAATACCGTCAACACCAACATGATAATTTATTTTCAGCGCTTCGAACCAGGTATAATTAAATTCAAACAACATCTGCGAATCATTGCCCAATGAGCGTTGCTGCCAGTAAGCAATCAATAAAAATATAGTAAGTCCCAGTTGCGCAACAGATCCGAATAATGAAACATTCCTTACCTGGTTTAATCCTTTGCAAAATAAAATGCTGATGGCGGTTAGCAGCGGTATGATGATGAGTAAGGAGAGGGACATGGTTTTTGTTTAGAAGTTTAGTTGTTTAGATGTTTAGAGTTTTGTTTTTGTTTCGTGTTTAAGGTTTAATGTTACGGATTCTGAATATTGAAATGTTTTATTTTTTTTGAACATCTATTATTAGTTGGTGTTTCAATTTTAATAAACTTTAAACTTTAAACTTTAAACTTTAAACTTTAAACTTTAAACTTGAAACCCGAAACTCACTTCCAGAAGTAAATAAACAGCACCGCCAATCCTGCAACACCACTAAAAAAATACAAAGCATATGATTGCACTTTTCCTGACTGAATGCCTTTGATCTTGTGTGAAGTGGTGGTGGTAATATTGCCTATTCCATTCATCATGCCATCTACCACATTTTTGTCTATCCATGCTGCGGGTCTACCAATTAAATTGAAAATAATTTTTTGGGTGATAAACAAATAGATCTCGTCGATATAAAACTTTTTATAAGTTGCCCGGTACAATCCACCAAATGCTGCAGCAATTCTTGCTGGTTTTTCATTTTGCTTTTTGTATAACCAGGAAGCGATAAAAATGGCAACCAAAACCAGCGCAACAGGTAAAGCAGAAAACACCAGGTCCATATGTGTTTGCATGGGCACTCCATCGGGGGTAACCAGGCTGGCAAATGGAACAAAACCTGCAGCAATGGAACAAACAGATAAAATGATCAGCGGCCATTTCATGGATGCTGTTCCATCTGCATGGTTATCATGCGCTGCAACCTTGAGTGGCGTATGTACTTTCCAGAAAATGGAGAAGTATAAACGGAACATATAAAATGCT
>JAKFER010000105.1:0-2631 GCA_036675565.1 Chitinophagaceae bacterium | reverse complement strand
CAGTTGCCTACGGTAGTACCTTCATTTGCCTTTTTCTGCAATTTCCCGGATGACATAAAAACTCCTTATCAAAATTACCTGGAGAATCAGCTTCGTCAGCATTTCGATTTTAGTGGAGTGCCTTTGCGACTGTTTTTCAGAAAGAAATAGAATATGTCAATCTAATGAAACCCCCGCTTTCGATACTATTCCTTCTGTTTTTGATGCAAAATCTATGGAGCCAGACTATTAAAATTGATTCTTCAGCAAGACCGTGGCTTTTTGAAAATGCTTTCTTGAATGATAGCTCTTTTATTGACTCAAGTACTTTTGATAAATTTTATACTATTGACTTAGGTAAAATTAAAGTTGAAAGTGGGAAAATTATTGTTTGTGACCCTTTAGAAATGCATGTGGCTAAAGCTTTCCCCGAAACTTTCCCAAAAGGCGAATTCCCGGTTCAGCTTGCAATTAACAACGATGGTACTATTAATCCTATAGAGGTTATTGCTTATTGTAGAATTAAATTCTCTAACAAATCAGTAAAAAAATGGCTGCTTGCTTCTACGCCAAAAGGTCTTACAACTTCCAATGAGTTCTATGCTGGTGGAATCGGGACAGGAATCTGCGTATTAATAGATTCATTAACAAATGAGGCATTTATTAAGCAACCGCATAAATATTGGGGAAATTTATTTGTAAACAAATTTAATGACACCGTTATACAAGGTAAAATAGATAAGTTAAATGGGCATTCTTTCGTTTCGTATAATGGCTTTGATGGAACAAGTTTCAAGGTATATATTGGAATGGATGCAAAAGGCCATATTTGCAGGTTGCTTATTGACGGAGGAATGTACTTTCTTCATAAATCAAAATATTGACCAAGGTTCAAATTAAAGACTAAGGCTTTTACTAATAGCGGCAACCTGTTTTTTAAATTGTACAAGCTCGTCCTGTTGCTGTTTTATAAAGCTGTTATCTTTAAGTTTGCCAATTACTTTTTCCATTTCTTTTTGTGAATCATATACCATTTGACGAAACGGGCTGGCATAATCTTTTGCCCTTGATTCATAAATACCTTTTACCATCCATTCTTTGGTAGCAACAGTTTGTTGCAATAACTGTAGAAATAATTTTTTAGTGAAGCCGTCCGCACCAGGTTGAAGCACTTCCAGCATGGAAGCAAAAGCATGCTGTCTTTTATGCTGATGATATTGTTCGCTACTCTCTTTGTAGAAAGTATGTACTTCATCCCAGTTGTTTATTTTCCCATTGTGGATATTTCTTACCAATGTGTTGATTGCAGGTTTGGGAACTAACTGACCACCGATATTCATAAATTCACTACGTACAGGTTTGCCCATTAATTTTATCAACTGATCGAACGATTCGATCTTTTCTTGTTCAATAAATATTAGCAATTGGGTAACGCCGTAGTAAACGATCAGTTCTTTAAAAAGATGATAGGCTTCCGTTACTTTTACCAACTGTACTTTGCGGGAAGCATTTTCCAATCCAGGGGCTAAAATTTCTAACTGTTCCAAATTTTCTTTTTGCTCCAGCAGTTTTTCGCCCAATGTCAGAATTTGTTCTCCCGTTCTTCTTTTTGCAGTTTTATTCTGCTGGCTTTCACCTACTGCTTGTTTCATCAGTTGCAGGGCATCAAACATTTCGTTGATACTATCCGGCGCAAGAAAATCATATTCCAGGAATTGATTTTTAAATGTTCGCTTGTCACGGCTCTCATATTTTCCGGAATTACGGGCCAATGCATACATATTGTACATGAACCAATAAGCAGGCATAACAACAAGTTTGTCATTACTTACATCGTTACTGACCAAAGAAAAGGGAATAGGAATATTTAGTTCTGCAGGGAAATCACCTTTTGCAATTAGTGTATAAGAGGCGAATTTAGAATTGTGTTTCAGGCTTACGCATAGCCCCGGCCAGAATCCCCGGCCAGCAATGATCTCGCCATCAGCGCCTCTTGAATTATGATTGGAACCAATCGTTGCACCCGCTGCCATATTGCTTTGACCTTTCAGGACGGATGCACATAAAAATGAGTTGTTATGGTGTTGTTCATGTGCAGGGAAGATCAGGGAGTTCAAAACTTCACAACAGGAGATGGTCGAATTATCGCCAAGAAATGAATTGATAAGTCTTGCGCCATATTTTAATTGTGAATGTGATGCCAGGATAAATCGAACAGCTTTAGCGCCATAAAAAGCTTTGCAGCCAAAACCAAGAATACCGTTTACCATTTCACATCCTTCGCCAATTTGTGTAGGCGATTCGGCCGAAGAGTTAATGGTGAGATTTTTCAATTTGTTGGCACCTTTGATATAGGCATCACTGCCGATATTTGTGTCTTTAATGATCCTGCTGTTTTTAATAACCGTTCTATCACCGATAACACCATAATAACCTCTTCGGTTATCAAATTTTTTTTCTGTGAATTCTTTGAATTTTTGAAGCAATGTCTCATCACCCCGGTAGCGGCTCCAAAGCCAGGCATCACCCGCCTGCATGCCGTCGAAAGGCAATACACTCCGGCCTGCATTTTCATTGCATAATTCTAACCAGATCCGTACCGATTCCTTTTCTCCTTTTTTTATGACTCCATTACCAAATTTTGAATGGTTG
>JAKFER010000187.1:0-2639 GCA_036675565.1 Chitinophagaceae bacterium | reverse complement strand
CTGGTCCACGACCCGGCCCGCGTTGAAAAGATCAGCCGGCATTTTGATTCCATAGAATTCAGCAATCAACACCGGGAAATCGTTAGCCATACGGGTTGGTTAGGAAAAAAACGCATCACGGTACTTTCTACCGGCATGGGCACCGATAATATAGATATTGTTTTGAATGAACTGGATGCGCTTGCAAATATTGATTTTACAACAAGAATGATAAAAGAAAATCTTTCAACGTTAAATATTATTCGCATTGGAACTGCGGGTGGATTACAGCCAGATATCCCCATTGACAGTATGGTAGTATCTACTCATGGATTGGGCATCGATAATTTGTTGAATTTTTACAGGCACGAACATAATGATGAAGAAAACCAGTTACTGCAATCTTTTATCACCCATACCCAAATGGAAATGCAAATGGCCCACCCTACTCTGAGTGGAGGAAGCCCTTCGCTGATGAAACATTTTGGGAATGATTTTCACCATGGTATAACGGTTACCTGCCCGGGCTTTTACGGCCCCCAGGGCAGGATCCTGAGATTGGGTTTGAGAAATCCAAACCTGGTAAACAGGCTAACGGAGTTCCGGTTTGGTCAACACCGGATCGCTAATTTTGAAATGGAAACTTCGGCCATTTATGGATTAGGAAAAATGTTAGGACACCATTGTCTTTCTTTAAGTGTGATTGTAGCCAACCGGGTGAAGCAGGAATTTTCTAAAAATGCAGATAAAACGATGGACCGTTTAATTGAAAAAGTATTAACTGTTATTCAGCAGAAATAAATTTTCGAAATAACCTTATCTACAAAAATTATTATTATGGACATCCATTTTTATAAATACCAAGGCACCGGAAATGATTTTATTATACTGGATAATCGTAAACGAGCCTATTTTAACCTGGACGAGCAACAGATCAAAATGCTTTGCGATCGCAAATTTGGGATTGGTGCTGACGGACTGATGTTGTTGAATGAAAGTGATGGGTACGATTTTGAAATGAAATATTATAATTCTGATGGCCGGGAAGGTAGTATGTGTGGGAATGGTGGTCGTTGCCTGGTAAAATTTGCAAACCATATGGGGATTAAAAAAAGCAATTACCGGTTTATAGCAGTGGATGGGGAACATGAAGCCAGGATTGATGATGAAGGTATCGTGAGTTTACAAATGCAGGATGTGCCTAATGTAAAAGAGTATTTTGGAGATTTTATTTTAAATACCGGTTCACCACATTATGTTCAGCTGGTAAAAGATGTAATGACGCTTGATGTATTTAAAAAAGGAAGGGATATACGTTACAGCAAAAATTTTGAACTGGAAGGAATAAATGTAAATTTTGTTGAACAGGTAGATAAAGAAGATAAAATCATTGTCAGGACCTATGAACGGGGCGTGGAAGACGAAACTCTTTCCTGTGGCACCGGTGTAACGGCTGCCGCTTTGGTATGTTATCATAATGACAATGGTTTTAACCGCGTAGAGGTACAGACACTGGGCGGAAAACTAAGTGTGGAATATGACCGTTTGATGGAATCTGGTTTTGAAAACATCTGGCTTAGCGGACCGGCAAAAAAAGTTTTTGAGGGAGATATAAGTATATAAAACACTTGCTGAATTTTAATTGATAACTTGCGCTGATTTGATTTTTAAAAAATACTTATTCATTGATCCAGTATTTAAAAAATATTAACCATAAGACAGTTGAAATAGATAAACCGGAAAATGGTATCTGGATCAATGTAGTGCCGCCACTAAAACAGGAGGAGTTTACCGAGTTGTCTGATACTTTGGATATTCCTGTTGACTTCCTTACAGATTCACTGGATATAGATGAACGTACCCGTTTTGAAGAGGAGGACAATGTAAAACTCATTGTAATTAAAACACCAACGGAAAACAATTCTTTTAATGATAGTGATGCTTTTTATATCACCATCCCGGTTTGTATCATATTAACCCACAATCATATTGTAACGGTCAATTCGTTTGAGAACCCGGCCATGAAAAAGTTTTTCAGCACTTTTCAAAATCGTCATCCAGAAAAAAGGAACATGATGGCTTTAAAAGTTTTTGAAAAAGTGGTCCAGAATTTCATGGAACACCTAAAGGAAATCAATCACCGGAGAAACCTGCTTGAGCAAAAATTATATTCCTCTAACCGGAACGAACACTTATTACAGTTAATGCGGATTCAGAAAAGCCTGGTGTATTTTGTTACAGCCCTTCGATCTAATGAATTGCTTTTTTTGAAACTGGAACGCAGTAATTTTCTTGGATTAACAGAAGAAGATAAAGAGTTTTTGAATGACCTGATCGTAGATAATTCACAGGCATTGGAAATGGCTAATATTTATACAAACATTTTAAGCAGTACACTCGATGCATTTGCCAGCATCATTGCCAACAACCAGAACGAAGTACTTAAAAGACTTTCGGTAATTACCATCGTACTTACCTTTCCCGTTTTAGTTGCCAGTATTTACGGGATGAACGTACCCCTTCCGTACCAGAACTCTCCCAATGCATTTTGGATCCCAATCATATTTTCATTGGCTATCTCCCTGATTATCGGGTGGTTTTTCCTCCGGAAAAAAATATTCTGATATGCAGCATTTTAATATCCGCGTATATGGATTATT
>JAKFER010000283.1:0-2643 GCA_036675565.1 Chitinophagaceae bacterium | reverse complement strand
ATATCTTTATACACAAACACTTCATTTTGTTCTTTCATAAGATAAAAGCCTTTCGATTCTATGACCACCAATTTATCAGCAACACCAGGCTGTCTTTTTAAATTTTCATGCTCCGATTGTTCTAAGCGTATAAGTGTTCTTTTTGTCGTCAACACCTTTATTGGTGCCCTTGTCTTAGCGTTGTATTGCAGTTCAATGGTTTCCTTTGGCAATACAGTACCTTTTAAAAATTCCCTGCTTATCAGATTAATAACCGAAGTGTCATTTTCGTTAGATTTTTTCAGGGAGTTATACCTCTTTGATAGCTCGACAACCGAGGAGTCTTTCATTTGCAGGTTTGTCATGGCTTTTATTTGCAAAAGCACAGGCTGTGCATTAGAATATAAAATCATTTTCTGCATCTTATTACTGACTAATAAAGCCACAGAATCATCCACAAGCTGTTCCACTTCTCCGAAACGGACATAGGAAGCGCCTTTTTGCAAATAAAACTCCGCCTGGTAGCTGGCAGTATCTCCTTCTGCTGTTATGAAATTAGTTGTGTTATGCAATTCAAGATCCAGTCGCAATGGCAACTCCTTGTACAAGTTGCAAACCTGCATGAACTCCTTTGCTATTGCCAAAGTATCAACCCATTTATCGCTACGCCTCTTTTTTTGGGCATGCGCAGTAACACAAAAAAAGGCCATCACTATTATTGCTATTATACTTCTCATTTATTTTCCTTATGGTTTTCTTTACTGTTGAATTTCTTTTACAGCTCTTTGTTTAAAGCTTCTTGTTTCATTAATAGTTTTAATTCCTTCTTTTGTTTCTGCCTTGGTGCGGATCAGGGTTCCCTCTTCATCATACTCATAAAAAGTGGCATAGTTGTTTGCGTCCAGTTCCGCTGTCAATCTTAAATTGACAGGATCATATACATAACTTTTCATGTTAGCATTGTAAGGATGTATCCTTATATCATCAAAGTATATCGGCTGGTTGCTGTTGTTAACCAGGTTCATGGTCATTTGCGTTGCTGTAACAGGAGCAGTGAATACACCCTCATAGCGCTGCCATCCCTCTATAATGGGCCCCGCAGGTATAAATTCATCTAGCTGACTGCTGCCGCCATTATATTGCAGTGTAACTTTATTAGAACACATCGTTGTTCTGTTATCACAATTTTCTTTTACCCAGGCACTGAAAAGCATTTTTTTATTTGCCGGAACGTTGAAAACTGGGTTTAACATAGAGTCCGCTGTTGCGAGAGGTTTTGTAAAAAAGCAAAGATTTTGGGCATTCAGGTTTTTATAACTTGTGGTCCCTAAATTCGATGTATAAGCAAACTCTGCAGAGAATGCGTGAAAACCATCTCCCCCACCAGTATAAGGTCTATGTATATCAACACTGCATAAAGTTTCAATCAGGTAAGTATCACAGGTTAAAAATATATTCCTGACCTGCGGCGAACTTGTACTATAACAATTAAACGATGCTACAGGATCACCATTTAATTTTTTAATAGAAACTGTAATGGCACTCATGTTAAAAATATACTCGTCCGGATACCCTAAAGGAACATCTTGCTGGAAGGTTGATAGATTAAAAGTATAGGTATTCGGAGTAGTTATTTTTGTATACTGGGTAGTTTTATACATGTGATAATACTTGACAGTATTGCCAACAATTTCACCTGTTACATTTCTGCCAGGAAAATCCAACGACATACCTAAATTCGATATGATTAAAGTAGGTTCAACTGTTGGTGCGCTGGCTGGCTGAGCTGAAATCTTTGTAGCCAACCCCCCGGGGTTGTTCAGGGCTTTTATAGTATCATTTTTCATTATTAATGAAAAGCTATCAATACTACCGGGCATAACAGCAATTGTTTTGACCGCAGTTGCATTCGAATCTACTTTCAAAGCATAATTACCGCTATGCGCATTAAAAGTCAGCGACCCGGTATTTACAACCTGGCTATTTGGCATACCTACAAAGTCAATATGTTTTATTGCACATGGATTTGAACTAATTACATTCACATTTTCCGAATAGTCTTTATCTTCAAATCCAGCATAAAACATTTCATCGTAACGGGAATTGTTGGCAATGGCAACCGGAACAGTTTTATTATAACCATACTGAGCAGCTGTATAAATATTCATCGCATCCTTGGTTTCCAACTCCAATCCTTTTGCGTTAAACCTTGTTATTTGACTGTTCCATACCCAACTGGTATTGGTAACATTTGGTGTAAGATTATTAGACGTATTAAAATTCCAATACAGTGCAAAATTCTTTAAATATCCGTTTTGTTTGAGGATAGTTGCTGCAGTAATAGTATCGGCTCTGTTACCATAAAATACTTTACTTTGGTTGATCCTGAAATTACCCAGTAAGCCCTTTCGGTAAGGGTTTATATTTTTTTCAAGATAACCGTTGCAATCTTCTACTTCTGTACTAATGCATGTATTTGGATCGGTTACCGTTTTGTATCTCCTTATCACATCATTATCTGTCTGCCATTTTTCCTTGTATTCAACAGCCGTTGCATTGATCACTTTATTGGCGCTATTGGCAACGATATTGTTGTTTATAACAAGTTTTGGGACACCTGCGACAGTTGCTATCGGGTTATTCATGGAAGCAACACTAGCTAAC
>JAKFER010000258.1:0-2646 GCA_036675565.1 Chitinophagaceae bacterium | reverse complement strand
CGATTCCAGCTTTGGTTGAAATTGAGCTGACCACGTACATTTTTCGCTTGCGTGTTAACCGTCGCCCTGCTTAAAATATCACCGGGTGGAATTATGTACTTTATCATACCGGTAACTGGATCCAACTGGCTGAAAAGGTTAATAAGATTCCTGGAATAATAGCTCTGGGCATTTGCCCAATTTTTTGTTTGAGCTCCTTGCGTTTCTAATTGGTAACGAACATCCAGGTTTAAGGTTTTTACGATTTGATATTGTATGCCAACTGTCGCTAATATAGAGTGCAATGATTGTTGTGTTTTATTATGCTTGTATTCTTCAAGCGGATAGTAATTCCAATTCAGTAACTTTCCCGCTGCTGCTGTATCTGTATAACCAGGGCGATAATCAATTGTTACAGGCAAAGGATTCCCAGATTCGTCCACGAATTTAATATAGGGAACAGAACGAGTGCCAATAGAAAATCCATCATTCGCATAACCGGGTTTACCGCTTTTTGATCGTACTGTGGTATAAAGCAGACCAAGTGTAAGCTCCATTTTTTTTATCGGCCGGAACCTGTTTTCTCCGCGAACAGTAAGCCTCTCCCATTTTTCATCCAGGGAGCTGATATTTTTATCATAGCCCCCAGAGAGAAAATAGGTCATTTTTTCACTGCCTCCCCTCAGGTTTAAGGAGTGTGTCTGTGTAATTGCCTTCCGGTAGATATATCTATTATACTGATCCCGCACGTCAATTTCTTTTAAAACGTTGATCATTGCTGCGGAGTCAGCAGTGGATAACGATCCGTCTTTTGTGGCTTCAAAAATTTCCAGGGCTGGTGAAATTGCGGTTCTACCCGAATTATTGATCAGTGAGTTAAAAGCGCCATCCCGGTATAAAAGCTGTTCCACATCAATGTAATCTCCTGAGTTTATCTGTGGCAGGTAAAAAAGGTCAGGCTTTTCGGAAAGAATAGTATTAGTATGAAGTTCTATTTTTAGAGATTGGTTGAAGCGGCCCTTTTTTGTGGTGATGACGATTACGCCGTTACCAGCCTTTGTTCCCCAAATGGAAGCTGCAGCTGCATCTTTTAATACTGTCACCGATTCAATATCATTGGGATTAATATTATTGAGGTCTCCTTCATAAGGAAAGTTGTCCAGGACGATCAAAGGATCCTGCGACCCGTTAATGGTGCTAAGCCCCCTGATATTAAAGTTCAGCTTTTTGTTCTCAGAACGTATCTTGGTGTTATCAAAGAGAATACTGCTTGTTACACTATTCAACCTGTCGAGGATGGATGTTCCAACCTGGAGGTTGAGGGTTTTATTACCGATATGATCAAATGATCCGGTAGCTCTTTCTTTAGGGATATATTGAAATCCTGTATTCAAAACCACTTCACTTAGTTCTTTCTCTACCTGTTGTAGTTTGATTTCCACATTAGAAAGAGTTTGAATAGAAGAAAAAGCAATCCTTTTTTCGTGGTAGCCAACATGCGAAATAACAAGCGTATCTGACTCTGAGAGGCTAATTGCAAATTTTCCATTTCGATCCGTAAACGTCTTTATGGTGCCGTGCTGTTGTGTGATAGTAGCATTTACCAACGGATCGCTACTTCCAGTGGTTACCACTCTGCCTTTAATTAACTGTTTAAATTCCTGTGCCTGTAATTGCATATTCAGTACTACAAGAGATAGTAAACCGAAATAATTAATGCGTTTCATTATTTTGATTTTAAATGTTTGATTTTTTTAATCTTATTTATCCGTAATAAGGATCATTTCAATCACCCGGGTCTGTTCAGTTAGTACCAGGCCGCTTTTTTGAAATGCTTTTTTGAGGCCTTCGATATCCGCTACATGAGAAGGGAGGTCAACGGAAATTTTGATCCTTGTATTTGTTTCATCAATTATCGGAACGGGGCTATACCTGTTCAACTGGCTTACAATTAGTGAAGGTTCATAGTTGTACATGTATTTCCCGGAAGTTACTTTTACGATATTTGAGCGGGGGTTTCCATTTTGTTGCTGAAGCTTTTTCGAGGGATCAATGGCAAGTACCAGGCATTTAGTTTCCCTGCACTGTTTTTGTACGCTGATATTAAAATAACGTTTAAGGTCCTGCTGCATAAAAGTCTGAATGGCTGTTTCGTCAGTAGGAGGAACGCTTAACTCATAACAATACAGGCTGTAAGGATCCTTTAATTGTATTATTAATCGATTATTATGCGTGGTAATAACATCACTGTAAGCGTTTTTTATGAGATCAGCAAGCGTAGCATTATAGTTATAGCGTCCAATAGTTTTTCCTTCTTTTGTTCGCAGGCCTTTTCCACCACCTATTCCTTCTACATTCCCTGATAATATTGATCTGAACAATAATTGTTCTCCGTTCCCTCCATTGCCATTAATAAATAAGCCGATTTTTTTATCAAAATCAATGTTGTCCTTTTTAAGTGGTAGCATTGTTTTTGATCCGGTGAGCAAGGCGCGAATATTTTTGCGGTTCACTTCATCACCCGGTGTTATAGCAATTACTTTTCCATGTGGGCTGATCCAGACCTCGTGGGGAATAATCTTGCAGGGAAAATAAGTATCCAGTTCTGGGGCATCAAAAACTACGGGGAGATCCAGGGGGCTTGAAGTTTTGTTTTTTACACGATTA
>JAKFER010000168.1:0-2647 GCA_036675565.1 Chitinophagaceae bacterium | reverse complement strand
TGTCAATATCTATGTTGATAGTAAAGATTTTTCCACTGTACAAAAAGCCGCTTCCTTATTGCAGCAGGATATAGAAATAGTAACGGGTAAAAAACCATTGATTGTTCATACTATTCCTGCATCAGCAAAAAGTTTAATAATTATTGGCTCTGTTGAAAGATCATCTTTTGTTCAGCAGCTTGCCCGGCAAAAAAAGATCAGTTCCGATAAAATTAAAAATAAATGGGAAGCTTATCATATTCAGACTATAACGCAACCAGCAAAAGCAGTTGCGCAGGCAATAGTAATTGCCGGTAGCGATAGAAGAGGTGTTGCGTTTGGTGTATTTGAACTATCAAAACAAATAGGTGTTTCACCCTGGTACTGGTGGGCGGATGTTCCGGTTAAAAAGAAAGGCAGTTTGTATGTAAAAAGAGGTATAACAATTTCAGATGCACCAAAAGTAAAATACCGCGGCATCTTTATCAATGACGAAGCGCCGGCATTGAGCAACTGGAGCAAAGCAAAATTCGGCGGCTTCAATCATAAATTCTACGAAAAAGTATTTGAGCTAATGCTTCGTCTTAAAGCGAATTATCTATGGCCTGCAATGTGGGGTAATGCCTTTTATGACGACGATTCTCTGAATATAAAAGCCGCAGATGAATACGGAATAGTGATTGGTACATCGCATCATGAACCATTGATGAGAGCACATGATGAATGGAGAAGATATGGCAAAGGCAAATGGAACTATGACAGCAATAAAGTAAAACTAAAAGAATTCTGGAAGGGAGGCATGCAAAGAGCAACCAATGAAAAAATTGTAAGTGTAGGCATGAGAGGTGATGGAGATGAGCCCATGTCAAGAGAAACCGCAACAGCATTATTAGAAAGAATTGTAAAAGATCAACGGCAGATCATTGCAGAAGTTACCGGCAAATCTGCATCTCAGACTCCTCAACTCTGGGCATTGTATAAAGAAGTACAGGATTATTATGACAAAGGCATGAGAGTGCCTGATGATGTAACATTATTATTGTGTGATGACAACTGGGGTAATATCCGCAAACTACCTAAGTTGAACGAACCGAAAAGAAAAGGTGGTTATGGCATTTATTATCATTTTGATTATGTAGGTGGGCCAAGAAATTATAAATGGCTCAATACAAACAATCTCGCAAGAGTGTGGGAGCAAATGCATCTTGCTTACAGTTATGGCGCTGATAAGATATGGATCGTCAATGTAGGCGATATCAAACCAATGGAATTGCCCACTTCTTTCTTTTTGGATTATGCCTGGAACCCGGAAAAAATTGGTGCGGCTGATCTGCAGAAATATACTGAGCAATGGTCGGCCGAACAATTTGGAAGTGAATATGCAAAAGAGATTGGCGATATCCTGAAAAAATATTCACAGTTAAGTGCAAGGAGAAAACCGGAATTGTTGGATGCCCACACGTATCCTATTTCATTTTTTGCAGACGACAACGAAGCTGGCAGGGTTTTAAATGACTGGAACAATCTGCAAAAGGATGCAGAAAAAATAAATGATGCTTTGCCTGCTGAATATAAAGATGCATATTTTCAATTAGTACTGCATCCTGTACAGGCATTGGGCAACTTGCATCGTTTGTATGTTGCCGTAGCACAGAATCAGTACTTTGCCAAACAAAAAAACATAGCCGCCAACCAGTATGCGGATTATGCAAAGCATTATTATGAACAGGATTCTTTAATTACTCTTCAATATCATACTATCGCAAACGGCAAGTGGAACCATATGATGAGCCAAACACATATTGGCTATACATATTGGCAGCAACCGCCTGTTCAAAAAATGCCGGATGTAAAATATATTTCAGAAACCGAAGCAGAGGATGAAATTCCGAAAAATCTTTTGGCTACTTACTCATCAAAAGACTCAATCCCTAAAAGTACGAAGGGAAATGTTTTTTTTGAATTAGACGGCATCGTTTCAATAAAAGCGGAACATTGGACAAAAGCAATCACTACTTCAAATGTCAAATGGAAAATAATTCCTGGTATTGGCAGAACAGGTTCAGGCATTACTAGTTTCCCAGTTACTGCAACAGCGCAAAAACCTGCCGGCAATTCACCACATCTCGAGTATGAATTTTATACTTACAGCAAGGACAGTTTGAAATTGCAAGCTTATTTTTCACCCACATTGAATTTTCACAACACGGAAAAAGGCTTGCAATATGCTGTTTCCATAGATAATGAAACGCCGCAACTCATCAGTATCAATGCAGAAGATAAAAACAATATCTCCGGTGTATGGAATAAATGGGTAGCGGATAATATCATCATTAAAAAATCAGAACATACCATCAATAAACCCGGTAAGCATGTACTGAAATACTGGATGATCTCACCAGCAGTAGTACTACAAAAACTGGTGATTGATTTTGGAGGCTTGAAACCAAGTTATCTCGGGCCACCGGAAACAAAAGCAAACTAATTCTATAATTATTATTAAATACCGATTATGCAAAAGATTGCCATTCAAAAAATTTTAGGTGCTACAGCCATTATTTGTATAATGTCTGTAAGCTGCAATAACGAAGCAGAGACTACGGTCAGCCAGCAAGACAGCGCTACAACAGAAAAGAAAAAAGATCCGATCTCTCAACCACTCGTTTCA
>JAKFER010000319.1:0-75656 GCA_036675565.1 Chitinophagaceae bacterium | reverse complement strand
GCAGCCGCCGCCAGCGGGGCACCTGGGTTGTTGCCTGAACCAAAGGTGATATTAACAATGGGATCGCCCAGGCTTCCCTGGCACAATTGTGAAAAACCCTGAAGGCAGGTTAAGGACAATAAAATGAAAAAAAAATACCTGGTGATCATTCCTTACAAATATCTCTATTGGCGGGCAAATAAAGCATGATCCCCGAAAATAAGTTGAAAGAATGATCAGTAAATTTTTGAATTTCTCTTTTTTGAAAAAACCGGAATGATGCCATGAAAAGATACAATACAAGAGTGTGACACAACCAGTGTTGAACAAAGACCTGGTGCTGGCTACAAAAAAACACCAGGGAAGTAACAAGCAAAAAGTATATACTTCTTTGCTGTGGCATTCCCTGGTGGAAAAATCAACCAATCATGGTTATTTACGCATAAGTTCTATAGCTGTAATACTATTTAAGGTAACCAGGCATATCCATGTCTTAGTTTCCATAAGAAATATTTTTCCAGGAATATTTTTCCAAAATCATAGATTACGTTGGGCAACATTAATGCAAATGTGCGTGGTTTAAATAAGTGATTTGAGATCAGTAATACTTCTTTTTTACCTGCATCCATAATACATAAAGCTGCAATTTTACCCCATGTTTTTTCTATCAGTTTTGTTTTACCATTGGCAGTCCTTGCGATATTTTCTGCAACTATCTTTCCGGTTTCATCGCTTGGGTAACCCGTTTTTGGAACACCGAATGGAATATCTCCACCTTCAAATGGTGGTACTACGTTTACAGATAAACCAGCAACCCAAACATTATTAAATTTTTTGTGCCTGTAGGATGGAAGTACTTCAATAAATCCATTTGATTCTGCTTCAAGTCCTGGTGAATTGCGAATAAGATCCACTCCAATAAAGGGGGGCATCAGCATTGTGAAACTGGAAGGCAATATTTCGCCGGTGCTTAATATCACTTCATTGGCCTTAACTTCTGAAATACCTACATTGGTTCTGTAATGGATGTTGAACATTTTCATAAATGCTTTCAACATTTTTTCTCCCAATGGCATTCCATCAATTCCAAAATGTCCCAGGTAAGTTTCAGGCGTTATCCAATAGAGATCTACTTTTTTGCGGATGTCTTGTTCTCTCAGCCATTTTTCAATGTTGAATAAAAACTCGTAAGCGGCTCCCATACAACCGGCTTGTTGTGTAGCGCCAATTACAATAGGGCCCGGTGCTTTTTTAAATGCTTCAAGTTTCTCTCTTGTTTTCATGGCACCATCAGGTGTGCCAATATAATATGCATGTTCCCTAACACCGGGAGCTACATCATAATTTACTTTTGGCCCGGTTGCAATAACCAGTTCATCATACGGGTATGATCCATCTTTAGTGTAAACAATTTGTTTAACCGGGTCAATGGTTTCAGCTACGGTTTGAACAAACTGAACACCTTTTTTTTCCAATACGGCCCTGCGCGGTACACTGATGTCCTTAATTTCCCTGCGTTTGGTGGGTACCCAGATGAGTGATGGAATAAAAAGGAAATCCTTATTCCGGTCGATAAGTAAAACCTCCGCTTTATCTTTCAATTTGCGTTTTATTTCGATGGCTGCGGTAAAACCTGCGAAATTTCCACCGACTACAACTACTTTCATGATGATTGATTTTTTTGATTTACCTAAAGGTCCAATCAAAGAGAGGGTGGGTGTGTGACATAAGTCACATCAGCTGGGTTTCGTCTTGAAACCCTTTGTGGTTAAGGGTTTTGGGAGATATGATTCTTATCAGTGACCTGCGTCAGTATTTCAAACTTATATAAAAATGTTATGGAGAATTTATAATGCGACCTGGAATTTTGTTTTGATGTTTTTGACATTTAAAATGAAATAAATTATTTGCCGGGTGTATCGTTATCATTTTTTCCTTTCTGGATGGTTTCATTAGCATCCTTTTCGGTATTCTCATCCGGTTTCACTTTTGGTTGATCCGGTTTTTCTTCCGGTTCATAGCTTAAATGGACAAACATAGGGAAGTGGTCGCTGTTTACCTTTCCAACACGTTCCATTTTTACCAGTTTAAAATGAGAGCTATGAAAAATATGATCAAGGGGCCACCTGAATATTGGCATCTTTGCATGGAAAGTATTATAAAACCCGCGGCCCCGGCGAGGGTCTAAGAATCCGCTTACTTCCTGAAATAACTCAGTAGTTTCGGACCATGCAACATCATTAAAATCACCAGCTATAATCACACCGCCTTTTTCTTTGCGTCCTTCACGTGCCACCAAAATAATTTCCGCATCACGTTCCTTACTGTCACTGGATTCTCCCGGCACCGGTGGACGGGGATGCAGCACATAGAGCTTAATCCATTCCCCGGAAGCTAATTGTACATCCGTACGAATGGAAGGTATATCCTCTTCTAACAAATAACGAACTTCAGTTTCCCTGAGTGGGAAACGGGAATACAGGTGCATGCCATAAGTATTGCTTTGCGGGATGGGAACACGGTAACGGTATTTATTTTCAATTACCTCCAGTGCTTTTTGCCAGTTACTATCCGATTCCGTGGTGATGATTAAATCCGGATTGTATTTATTGATTTTATCAACTACCTCTTTGTATTCGGTGTTGGTTTGTAAAACATTGCAGATAAATAAACTTATTGTTGTTGTATCACTTGCATCACCTTCTGTCCAAAGCACTTGTTTGGTGCCTAACGGTGTATACGGCCAGGCTTTGTAACCCTGAACTGCAATCACCAGCAGGAACATGAATGCAAATGCATACCCTCGTTTTCCACGTTTAAAGTAAAATATGGTATACCAAAGCATCGCTAATACAGCTATAAAGAAAGTTTGCAGGCGTGGGTAATCAAAAATCCGGACATACCATTGTTTGGATGGCAATATGGGTATAATGGTAGCAGCTAGCGAAATGATCGCTAATACTGCAAAAATTACGAGACCGGTGTAATGAAAAAAACGTTTATACAAGGTGGTTAGCTTTTATGAATATGGAGCCGTGAATGTAACAAACATGCTGTATGCAATGATATAAAAAATAAGCCACCTGATTTAGGACAGTAATTGTAACATTAGGATAGTTCTACCTGGTTACAGGTATTCGTTTAAATAACTACGATCAATTTAGTATTGAGCGTTCGGGATAAAAATTTAAAGCCGCTGCTCTTTACACCGATAAATTTATTTAACTTACTGCTGCTCCGTCTTTTTAAACTTTCCCAAACCGCTAACTCCATCAAAACTTTTGCTGAACATTTTGTTCACCTGCATTTTAACCTAAACAACTATATAAATGAAACATTTCTTTGTTTGCATTGCCGCTACTATTAGCCTGATGGCATGTACCGATGATAATAAAACAGAAACAATAGCCAGCAAAGGCGGGGATGAAGCTGCCCCTGCCGTACAATTGCCATACACAGCCTCTTATTCTTCGGATTTTGAAATGGGCAATCCGGAACACAGTGCCACCATTTTGAAGGGAGGTTGGAAAGACTGGGAAAATAATACGATGGATAATATGAAAGATTGGGTAGCCGACACCATCGTGGCTTTTCACAGTGATAACACGATGGTTCAAGGAGCCGACAGCCTGATGGCCAGGTGGAAACGGGGTAGAGCTATGTATTCTTCTGTAATAGATACTATTGATGCGGTTATGCCAGTTTACAGTAAAGACAAAAATGAAAACTGGGTTTTAGTCTGGGCTACTGAAATCAATACAACAACTGCAGGAAAAATTGACACGATTTATTTAATGGAAACATACCGGATAAATAAAGATGGAAAAGCCGACATGTTACTGCAGTACGAAAGAAACGATAGAAATTAATTAACATACCATCAAAACAAAAACCCTGCTTAATGCGGGGTTTTATGTTTTATTGTAAGGTGGTTTGTAAAACCTTATCAATTCATATAGTTCGAAATTTTTACCAGTATAACGAATTTCAGAAGATAAGTTTTAAATCTTGTTTTAGGTTGCACAATATGAGCTGCAACAATATCTTCGTTGCAGTTGTTAGTATTTCAATTTTTACAATTACTGTATGAAAATACTGCTTACTGGTGCTACTGGTTACATTGCGCAAAGGCTGATACCGGTTCTGCTCGAAAAAGGATGTGAACTAGTTTGTTGTGTGCGTGATAAAAACCGGTTTAACCAGGAGAATTATGCTTCGGAAAAACTGGATGTAATTGAAGTTGATTTTTTACAAAAAGAAACTTTACAACGAATTCCACCCGATATTGATGCCGCTTATTATTTGATACATTCCATGTCGGTTACCACTGGCGATTTTTCAAGCCTGGAAACCATATCTGCAGAAAATTTTGTACAAGCTATTCAACAAACCAGTGCAAAACAAATAATCTATTTGAGTGGTATTGTAAATGAAGTGCAACTTTCCAAACATTTACAAAGCAGGCAGCAGGTTGAAAAAATATTATCTGTTTCAAATATTCCATTAACAACATTAAGAGCCGGTATAATTGTAGGCTCTGGCAGTGCTTCATTTGAGATCATCCGCGACCTGGTTGAAAAATTACCTGTCATGATTGCACCTAAATGGTTAAATACATCCTGTCAACCTATAGCTGTAAGAAACGTTATTGAATTTTTATCCGGTGTATTATTTTGTTCTGAAACTTATAATAAGAATTATGATATTGGTGGGCCAGATATTCTTACATATAAGCAAATGTTATTGCAGTTTGCTGAAGTAAGAGGACTAAAACGATTCATTTTAGTGGTACCCGTAATGACGCCAAAACTATCTTCTTACTGGCTTTATTTTGTTACTTCCACATCTTACAAATTGGCAACCAACCTGGTTGACAGTATGAAGGTTGAAGTTATATGCAAGCCCAATCAACTTGCAGAATTATTAGGAATTCAACTTTTCAATTATAAAAAGGCCATCGCCATGGCTTTTGATAAAATTGAACAGAATGAAGTTGTAAGCAGTTGGAAAGATGCATTGACCAGTAACATTTTAAATGAAGGCATCAGTAAACATATTGAAGTACCTGTAAAAGGTTGTTTTAAAGATGTACGTACCAGGCACATCAAAAATCCTGATGTGGTTTTAAACAGGATATGGAGTATTGGTGGAAATACGGGTTGGTATTATGGTAACTGGCTTTGGTCCGTAAGAGGTTTACTGGATAAAATGGTAGGAGGTGTAGGATTACGAAGGGGACGAAAAAGTCCCACAAAAATCAGGGCAGGCGATACACTGGATTTTTGGCGCGTTTTATTGGCAAGCAGGGAACAAAAGAGATTGTTGCTTTATGCTGAAATGAAATTACCCGGCGAAGCCTGGCTTGAGTTTACAATCAATGAAAATAATCTTCTACAACAAACAGCTACATTCAGGCCACTGGGTTTATGGGGCAGATTGTACTGGTTTTCGGTTCTGCCCTTTCATGGTTTTATTTTTAATGGGATGATCGAACGCATCAGTAAAGAAAGCTGATTACTGTGTAGTCATTAAATTGGGTGATTGACAATCTTTCCAGTATTCAACAATATTTCTCATCACCCTTAACAGATCTTCATACGTAACAGGCTTTATAAAAAAGCCCTGGATTGATTTTGAATAGGCGTCAATCATACTTTTCTGATCAATAGAGGTTGTAAAAAATAAATAGGGGATGCATTTCAATTTCAATTGTTCATTATTGTGAATCTGGTCCCTGAGTTTAAATCCGTCCAACTTAGGTAAATTGATATCGGATAAAATCAGGAAAGGCTGCACGTTGGTTGCTGTTAAATGTTCCAGTGCAGCTTCACCGTTATCGAAAAATAAAACCGGGTTGGGATAATTCAGTTCCTTAAAAACTTCATTCAAAATTTCCTGGTCGTCAATATCGTCCTCAATCACTATAATAGGTCCACCTTTATTCATAATTCTCCCTTTTAACTTAGATAAATTGAAGTTGATTATCTGTCATTCATTATTTGGTAAACTTTAGCCTGCAATTGATATGCCCCCTTATATTCGGGGAATCCCGACCACGCTTCAAAATTTCTTCATTTTCTCAATTGTCGTATACATAACCTGGTTTGACGTTTTTGCCCCTGTATAAAAATTATGTGATCATTAATTTTGTATTCAAATTATCAATCATGGAAACAAATACAGTTAGCAGCCGGATGTTTTCTATTGTAGTATTGTACGATATGCAAACTACCTTTTTCCATAATGTGCTGGACGGAATTTCTGATCATGATGCACACAAACGATTGCAAACAAAAGCAAATCATATTGCATGGCTTACCGGAAGTCTTGTGCAACAAAGATTTGAAATGGCTGATTTATTAGGCCTGGATGAAAAGCAGGAAGCACATGCACTTTTTGATAATAACCTGGGTATTCAGGATGAAATTACTTATCCATCACTAAGTCAATTTAAAAAGGACTGGGATCGGATAACACCTGCACTCAGGAATACTTTCATTCAGGTAACTGATCAAAAACTGGATAGCGAGTTTGAAATGATGCCGGGTATGAAAATGAAAATCTATGAACTGGTTACTTTTATTACATACCGCGAAGCAAATTGTATCGGTCAAATTGCATTATGGCGAAGATTGCTTGGATATGATCCCATGAAGTACATGTAAAATGATATATTTAATTAATCATTTTAATAACCTTGCATGAAAAATTTGTTTTTTAACTATCGGTCTTTGCATACGGATCTTGGTATTTTATTATTGCGATTGATTTTTGGAGGAATGTTCATGTACGTTGGTTATCTTAAAATCAGCGCCTATAAGCAAATGCTTTCTATGATGGGAGATCCGATTGGTATTGGCACTGAACTTTCCCTGGTACTGGTGATTTTTGCAGAGTTATTTTGTGGCTTTTTTGTTGCTATTGGTTTTTTGACCAGACTAACGATTATACCTATCCTAATAGTAATGATCGTTGTCCTTTTCGTAGTGCATATAAAGGATCAATTTGTAATGATACAACTGCCTTTTGTTTACTGGTTATTGTGTTTTGTAATATTTATATTTGGTAGTGGAAAATTTTCGGTCGACTATCTTTTATTTAACAGAAAGAACCGGATTAAAGAAAATTAAGGAAGTGTAAAAAATTCATAGATGAAAAGAAGTGCAAACAGGAAAACGATCTTTGAAGTTCTTTTTTTCTGATTAGATTTAAAGTCTTTTAAAATTTCTTTATAATGCAATCCATACAAACACCGGAAGAGATACTGGTAAAGCATCTAGAAGATTTATTGGATAAGGGAAATGCGCATGTAACCCTTGATGAAGCACTGGAAGGTATTCCCTTCGAAATCTTGGGCGAAAGACCCGCTGATCTTCCATATAGCATCTGGCAGTTGGCAGAACATACCAGGATTGCACAATTTGATATACTGGATTTTTCACGGAACGCGGATTATGTTTATTTAAAATGGCCGGATGATTACTGGCCGAAAGAACATAAACCTGGTTCCAAAAAAGACTGGGAGCAGTGTGTGGATCAAATAAAAGCAGATCGTAAAGCTTTTATTGATTTACTATATTCTGCAGGTAATAAATTGTATGAGCCATTGGCTCATGGTACTGGTCAAACCCTGTTACGGGAAGCATTGGTTTTAGCTGACCATAACAGTTACCACACCGGACAGATCATCCTGCTAAGAAAAATGCTGAATGCCTGGAAATAATTATAAAAATTATAACCCATTCAGTTCTTTATTTCCCGCTTTCAATAATACTGATGGCAAAACCTCCACCCGGTACAGATAATTGCGAAAGTTTTGATTTATTGGTTACCGTTATTTTCCTGATCGTGTATGCCTGCGGATTTGTTTTATAATCAGCATTTTTTGCATCTGCATAAATTGTGGCTGTATATTTTTTACCTGCATCTAAAAAATCAAATTTAATATTTGATGTACGTGGCGAAAGGCCATTTACATTTCCTAAAAACCAGTTGTTGGTACCTTTTGCCTTTCTTGCAACTGTAATATATTCACCAGGTTCTGCTTCCAGGTATTTACTGTCATCCCAGTCAAGTGCCACATCTTTTATAAATTGGAATGCATCGAGGAACCTGTTATAATTTTCGGGCAGGTCAGCAGCCATTTGTAATGGACTGTACATGGTTACATATAATGCCAGTTGATTAGCGATGGTACTGTTTACATGCGATTGATTGTTTGGATTGAGCTTGCTGATATCCATTTCAAAAATCCCGGGAGTATAATCCATGGGGCCGCCCAATAAACGGGTAAAGGGCAGGAGGGTAACATGATTTGCTTTTGAGCCACCAAAAGCCTGGTACTCTGTTCCTCTTGCTGATTCATTTCCAATCAGGTTGGGCCAGGTTCGTCCCACTCCGGTTGGTCTTACCGCCTCATGTGCATTCACCATAATTTTATATTCGGCAGCTTTTTCAATAGCATACTGATAATGATTATTGATCCATTGGCTGTAATGATTTTCACCCCTGGGTAGTATGGGCCCTACATAACCACTTTTCACTGCATCATAACCATTTTCATTCATGAATTTATACGCTGTATCCAGGTGCCGCTCATAGTTGCGGGTAGAGCTGGAAGTTTCGTGATGCATGATCATTTTAACACCTTTTGATTTTGCATAATCTCTTATTTCTTCCACGTCAAAGTCGGGATAGGGGGTCACAAAATCAAATACATAATCTTTAGAATTTCCAAACCAGTCTTCCCAACCGATGTTCCATCCTTCAACCAATACTGCGTCAAATCCATGCAGTGCAGCAAAATCAATATGTTTTTTTACATTGGCATTATTGGCGCCATGTGTGCCATTGGGTTTGGCAGATTGAAAATCAGTTTCGCCCAATTTTACGGATGGATATTCATTGGTATAAGACCAGGAAGATTTTCCGGTGATCATTTCCCACCATACACCAATGTATTTTACCGGTTTTATCCAGGAAGTATTTTCAATTTTATTGGGTTCGTTCAGGTTGTAAGTCATTTTGGAAGCCAGGATATCACGGGCATCATCACTCGCAATGATAGTGCGCCAGGGTGTGTTGAATGGAGCCTGCAAATAACCTTTATCGCCGATGGCATCCGGCGTCAGCCACGACTCAAACACCATGGTTGTATCATTTAGATTCAGGTGCATGCATGCGTAATTTATGAGCGCTGCTTCATGTAAATTGATATACAATCCATCATCCGTTTTCATCATTAAAGAAGTTTGCACACCCGTGGGTGAAAAAGAAGTCTGGGAAAGATTTGCTGTTCTTGCCTTCTCCTGCAAGCCCCTGATTTCTGACAACCGCGAAGTGGTGAAATCATATTCCTGTGTATCAAAATCGCCGGGTATCCAGAAGGCGGTGTGATTGCCTGTCATGGCAAACTGGGTTCTTTCTTCTTTGATTACAAAGTGACCCAGGTTTTTTTGTTGTGGAAATTCATACCGGAATCCAAGGCCATCATTAAACAACCTGAAACGAATGATCATCTGTCTTGAAGTTTCATTTTGGGTAAGGGTTACAGCCATTTCGTTATAATGGTTCCTGATCTCTTTAACCTCGCCCCAAACCGGTTGCCAGGTGTCGTCATTGGTAGAAAGTTTGGTATCGGAAATGGTGAAATCATCCAGCAATGATTTTTTATCATTCTTTAAATAGAATCCCAGTTTACCCGGCTTTACTATTTGTTTGTTTTTGTATGACAGGCTGTAAACAGGTGTGCCATTTTCCTGTAATGTGAAATTCATTAAGAAATTGTTGTCAGGAGATTTGAGCTCTTGTGCATATACAATGCGAAAAACCGCAATAAAAACGAAGGATAAAAAGATGATTTTTTTCATAACTGGAATGTTTCGGAAATATTATGTGATAATGTAATGAAGTTTTTGCCAAAACTATGGGTCTAAAGTTCATGAATCTAATCAATATACTGATAGATTAAAAATGCCCGGTTAAGATATTGGGCTCCATCCAGGATTTGATTTAATCCCAAAAAGATTGAATGTTTATAGAAAAAGAGCCGTTCTGATTTGTTTGAACCCTTCGGGGTCGAATGTTCATTCTATTGCAAATTTTTTATCAACATATAACATTTAAAGATTTATAACTTGAATAGTTTAAATCACTATGTAATCTATTTTTTATTCTATTGCCTGGGGAATTTTGACAATATACCACCTGATTAATCTGATTGTATGTTCTTAAATGGCAAATTATTAAACAGCGCAATTTGAAATTGATTGCGATTGGAATTTTCTACGGTCTGAGCCATAAAACCCAATTCGGTCCGGAAGTTTTTATTGATCACATAACCTATTGCGCCGTAAAGCCGGTTTCGATCGAAAATGGAATTTTGTGCATTTAAAAAAACTTCATTGTAAGCCGATGCATAAATTGTTTTTTCCGTCATTGTCTTATTATTGAACGGGATATTAAATCCCAAAAAATACCTGAAGCGCATTTGAAAATCTTCGGGTAAAAAACGTTCTTCTATCCTGTACCGGTGTTGAATAAATACACTGCCAAAATTTTGGCGGGTAATGAATTGCTGGTAAATCCTGTGTTCGTTGGTGCCGGTTTTCTCATGAGAATTTGGCAAATACCCCTGCGAATTAATAAAGCCATATCCCAATAAAATATTGTTGTTGTTTTCCGTTAGGTTATAACTGATACCGGTTCTTAAAAGCAATTGCTGCAGATCACCTGCGAAATTATAATTGCGGTATTGAACTTCGTTCCACCAACTCCATTTTTTGTCTATCTGCTGATTTCCGAAATAGATAAACCAGTTTCCAATTTCAGATTTTTGGGCAAATGAAAATTTCGTCACTAATAAAGTTGATATGATAACCAAAGCCTTTAAAAATTTCATACTCATTGTTTAAATCGCTTTTAATTAAAATAGGGAACAATATTTTAGCAATATTGTTGCAGCCCTGGATCCATAAACCAATCCGGCTAAAGATAAAAAGCAGATTGAAATTTTTAAAATGATTATAATTTTAAACTGAGATTTAAAACGCAATGTTTTCATTATTTAGCCGATGCATAACGAACTGAACGTTGAACCGAGCGTGGCAACAGCCGATGCCCAATGATCCGGACGCCGGAAACAAAAATCAAAACATCAACCATTTTTTATTTTCGCATGTGTAAGTCTGTTAGCAAAAAAAAATGCCACGACGGAGCGTGGCATTTTTAAATCATCTTATATTTTAATTAAAATCCTTTCTTCTCATTTGATTTTTGCATGGGGTTTATGCCCTGCGATTGTCCACGGGCCGATCCCTGCTTTTGCTTAAACAATTGGAAACGTGAAGGTGCTGCAATAGTGCCCCAGGTATTGTTATCGGTATTGATATCCGCTGTTTCACGCATGGGATCCAGTTGTATGCTGGCAACTTCTTTGTTTTTCAAAAATGTTTTGATCACCTTGTTTTCGTTGTGACGCCAAACCTGTGCAGGTATACGATCAACTTCTTTGGAGCCATCTTTAAAAGTCCATTCAACAATGATCGGCATTACCAGGCCGCCTTTGTTGCTGAAAGTAATTTCATACATATGTTTGTTGGCATATGCTTTTGCTTCCGCATCTGTCATTTTTTCTACATTCACCGTGCGTGGAACTTCGTATGCAGTACTGTCATAAGGTTCCATGCCACGGGCATAGCGATAATAGAAATCTTGCAGGTCTTTATCCTGTTCCACTTCAAATTTGATGCTTGGATCTGTACGGTTGCGGATCTTTGAAATGTCTTCAAAATCATTCAGCAAAGGTTTGGGCAAATTGCGTTTTACTGTTCCTGCTTCAGGAATGGTAACATCCGTATCGGCCTTTGCATATTTAACGCTGTCGATCGCGATATCGGTAACATCGGTACTGTAAAACCAACCTCTCCAAAACCAGTCAAGATCTTCTGCACTGGCATCTTCCATCGTTCTGAAAAAATCTGCTGGCGTTGGATGTTTGAATGCCCAGCGACGTGCATATTCTTTAAAAGCATAATCAAACAACTCGCGGCCCATGATGGTTTCGCGTAAAATATTTAAACCGGTGGCTGGTTTTGAATAAGCATTAGGACCAAAATTGATGATGTTTTCGGAATTGGTCATGATGGGCTCCAGCTGGTCTTTGGGCAACTTCATATAATCAACAATAGAGTGTGCAGGACCGCGGCGACTGGGGAATTTGTTATCCCATAATTCTTCTGTCAGGTATTCCAGGAAAGTATTCAATCCTTCATCCATCCATGTCCACTGGCGTTCATCACTGTTCACGATCATAGGGAAATAATTATGACCCACTTCATGAATGATTACGCCGATCATACCGTTCTTAGTTGCTTCGCTGTAAGATCCATCGGGTTCTGTACGTCCGAAGTTGAAACAGATCATCGGGTATTCCATACCGTTAGCAGCTTCAACACTTTGTGCTACCGGGTAAGGGTAGGGTATAGAGAATTTGGAATATGATTTCAGGGTGTGAGCAATCACCTTGGTAGAAAAAGGACGGTAAAGGCCATACGCTTCTTTACCATAAAAACTCATACACATAACTTTTTTACCTTCAACCATTGCTGGCATGGCATCCCAAACATATTTGCGACTGCTGGTCCATGCAAAGTCACGTACATTATCTGCTTTGAATATCCAGGTTTTCTTTTGGGTTGATTTCTTTTTTTCAGCTGCCTTAGCTTCTTCCAGTGTTACGATCTCAACCGGCTCCTTCGCCGTTTGTGCTTTCTGCCAGCGGGCCTTTTGTGTTGGAGTCAGGTTGGTAGTATAGTTTAAACATTCACCGGTAGAACCTACCACGTGGTCAGCAGGTACAGTCATCTGTACTTTGAAATTACCAAAGGTTAATGCAAACTCACCACGACCGGTAAACTGCTTGTTCTGCCATCCATTTACATCATCGTATACACATAACCGTGGGTACCACTGCGCCATGGTAAACAAATGATTGCCATCTTCCGGGAAGAATTCATAACCACCACGGCCACCCATGCTCATACGATCAGGGATTTTGTAGTTCCAGCTGATGTTGAACACAAATTTTTGACCGGCTTTTAATGGCGCCGGCAGTTCAACACGCATCATGGTTTTGTTGATGGTATGTGCTAAAGGTTTGTTGGCAACATCGGTGATTTTTAAAATATTAAAGCCATAACCATTATCGCCTTCTTCCGTCATTCTGTCCAGTTGCCTGTCAGACGCCTGCCTGGGCATTGGATTGCTGGTTTGGTAATTGGCATTATTCACTGTGCTGTGCTCATTCTCGTCCAGTTGCAGCCACAAAAATGTGAGTGTGTTGGGCGAGTTGTTATAATAGGTCAGCGTTTCGCTACCCTTCAGCATCAGGTTTTTTTCATCCAGTTCTGCTTTGATGTCATAATCGCAGCGCTGTTGCCAGTATTCCGGGCCGGGAGCACCAGATGCCGTACGATAAGTATTGGGCGTGGGCAGAATGGTTCCAAGCTGTTCAAACTTATTTCCATGATTGGAGCCAGGATTGTTCTGCGTGTTTTGTGCTGAAACGGTAAGTACCATTCCTGCAAACGCCATTAAAAAAGATAAGACTGTCTTCATTTTTATGGATGTTTACTTTTTAAAGGGGTGATTGTTTATTTAATTGATAGTTGAAAATTTATTAATAATTAAACGGGTATTCTTTCTAAAGCCATTTTAAATGCCAGGCTGAAAACGGCGGCAGAAAGAAATATGACCCAATCTCTCCGGCTGGCTTTAAAAATATTGATGACCAGGTGACTCACTAGCAGTAAAATGAAAACGACAACGATCTGCCCCAATTCTAAACCGATATTGAAACCCAATAGACCTGTAACCAGGCTTTGCCCTTCAGCTAATGAAAAACGGATGATGTTGGCAAATCCCAAACCATGTATTAACCCAAAAAATAGTGCCAGTAAGTAGTTGATACGTACGGACCGCACTGTGAATTTGGTATGAAAGAGGTTATATATGGCTGTCAAAAAAATGGTACAGGGAATCAGGAATTCGACCCAGTCGCTGTTAACCCTTATAATATCAAGCACGCTTAAAGCCAGCGTGAGAGAATGTCCAATGGTAAATGCAGTTACCAGGATCAGTAACTGTTTCCAGTCTTTAAACAGGTAAATGGCGGTGAGTACAGCGATAAACAGCAAATGGTCCAGGGCGTCCCAACTCATTATATGTTCCCATCCCAGGCCTAAATAGAAATTAAAATCCTCCATGCTTAACCAGTTCCTTTGCGCTATTGTGTTATTTAACTAAATGCTACCAGAAGAGTTGAAAATAAATCAGACTTTTGTAAACATAAAATAAAATTGTGTTAATGGCTTCATCATTTTTTAAGTGGTTACTGATCCCGGTATTTATGCTTCCTTTTATATCCATGCAAAATAAGGTTGAATTGCCTGTTGAAGGCATGCATCCATTTTATATGGCAGTGACCGAGATCAATTATAATAAGAATGATAAAGTATTTGAAGTAACCGCCAAAATGTTTACGGATGATTTTGAAAAGGTGCTGGGTGATGCTTATAAGACTAAAGTTGACCTGGTAAACCCGAA
Source organism: Chitinophagaceae bacterium (assembly GCA_036675565.1). Lineage (GTDB taxonomy): Bacteria > Bacteroidota > Bacteroidia > Chitinophagales > Chitinophagaceae > JACCYQ01. The sequence continues at coordinate 61,073 of JAKFER010000319.1, read as the reverse complement.
CCGGCCGGAAATGGATAAACTGATAAAGGATTATTTTAAAAAACACCTAATGATGATCGTGGATGATAAATCCATCGAATTGAATTATTTGGGATTTGAGCAGGATTCTGAAGCGGTTTATTGCTTTTTGGAAGTGGAAAGAATAGAGGGAATAAAAAAACTGAGTATTAAAAATTCGCTATTGCACGATTTAAATGAAAACCAGATCAATATTATGCATGTAATAGTGGATGGCAAACGGAAAAGTGTAAAACTTGATTTTCCTGATAAGGTGGCAAATTTTAAATTCTAATTCTTAGTTGCCTTAAATAAATTCAAAAATTAAAATTTAAAAGTCAAAAGTTCTTTAAAGGGAGAAGTTTGATTTTTTCATTTTGCATTTTACATTTTCATTGTCACATTATCAAATTGCTTCATTGCCACATTGTTTTCTCATTCTTCCATATTATCCTTAATCTCTTCGCTGGCTTTGACCAGCAATTTATCAATCCGGTGACCGTCCATATCCAGTATTTCAAATTCGAAACCTTTCCATTCCAGTTTGTCACCCGTTTTGGGTATGCGTTCCAGTTCATGTAAAATAAAACCGGCCATCGTATCAAATTCGCGTTCGCCTTCATTCATCCATTCTGTTTTTTCAAACTTAGTCAGGAAGTCGTAAAAAGGTAATTGCGCATCTACCAGGTAACTGCCGTCTTCTCTTTCAGTAATGGCATAATCCATAAAATCGGGCTGTGGAATATCACCCACAATGGCTTCCAGAATATCATTTAAAGTGATCATACCCTGCAGACTTCCGTATTCATCCACAATAAAACAACAATGCACTTTCGATTCTTTAAATTTTTCCAGGACCTGGTAAGCTGAATTGTTTTCCGGAACAAACAACGCCGGGCTCATCAGGTTTTTAAATAAGGTAAGATCGTTGGATACATAAAGGTCTTTGATAGATACCACCCCTTTCACTTCATCAATATCACCATCACAAATAGGGTAAATGGAATGGGGTTCACTTACAATTTTTTCCTTGATCTTTTCTTCATTGTCATTTAATTCAAACCAAATGATATCGCTGCGGTGCGTCATGATCGAAGTAATGTTGCGATCGCTGAGATGAAAAATACGTTCAATGATCTCCTGTTCGGCTTCTTCAATGGTTCCATGTTCAGTCCCTTCGCTGATGATGGCTTTGATCTCTTCTTCCGTTACAGCAGAATTATCAGATTTAATATTGAATATCTTTGAAATAAATGCAGTGCTTTTAGATAATAACCAGATAAAAGGATATGTGATAAAACTTAAAACGCTCATGGGTTTCGCCATGAATTTAGAAATGGCTTCCGGCCTGGACATACCCAGTCTTTTAGGAACCAGTTCCCCAAAAATCAAAGTGAAATAGGTAATGATGATTAGCAAGGTGACTGTAGCTAATGTATCACTGTATGGCGCTGTAACAGCCCATTGATTAAACACGCCCTGCATATCATCCTGCATATTTCTGCCGGAAAATATACCGGTTAAAATGCCGATGAGCGTAATTCCGATCTGAACGGTTGAAAAGAATTTGTCCGGGTGATTGGCCAGTTGAAGGGCCTCTTTAGCTTTTTTGTTTCCTTTATTTGCCTGTGCTTCAAGTCTTGCTTTCCTTGAGGAAACCAGGGCAATTTCAGACATTGAGAATACGCCATTTAACAAAATCAAACCGATCAATATAAAGATCTCCATCAGGCTACTTGTTGATTATCTAAGTTAATTAATCCAAATCGTTTATTAAAAATGGAGGCCAGCACCCAGGCTATGAAGATTCCAAGGATAGCGCCACCTATGATATCAAAAGGGTAATGTACGCCCACATATATTTGTGCATACACAACAAAAAAGGCCCAAACAAATGGGAGCCAGGCCCAGTATTTCAAAAAGTGGCGGAATGTGAAAAAGAAAAATGCCGCCATGCCAAAATGGTTGGTGGCATGAGATGATGTGAAACTATAACCACTCGGGCAACGGACCAATAATCTTACCTGGTCTATCATGTCTATTTCATTACATGGGCGTATCCTTTCAAAATAATATTTAAAAAAACGACTGCTAATAATATCGGTCAGGCTTACGACACAAATAAAAAAAAGGCACCACCACCATGCTTTTTTTCCAAAATTCAGGGTAACGAAAAGCAGGAGAAAAAGATACAAGGGTAGCCAGTAATTTGAATTACGCAGGTAAGGCATGATATAATCAAACGCATCGTTTGTTAAGCCGCTGTTTATCAGTTTAAATAACCACCTGTCTGCTGATTCTAAAATTTGCCACATAATAATGAGAAGCAATGCGTATTTTGATTGGATGCAAAAATAGCGGTTAAGCGTCAATGTATAGGAAATAGAAGTGTTATGATATTATTTGCATACTTATTTGTTTCTTTGCCGCCTGATTTTTAGCACTTTTTAATTACCATTGTTTGCAATTACAGGCTTCACGGATTAAACTTACACCCATCACACGTTGGATATTACTGACGTTCGGGTTTTTAATTGGGGTGATGACCTTATTCCGTTTTTTATTTCACTGGCAATATCATCCTGCTAACTCCAATTGGACCAATCTTTCCGAATCATTTTGGTTAGGTCTTCGTTTTGACGCAAGGGTCCTTGCCATAGTTTTTTTACCACTGCTCATTTTAGCCGGTTTTAAAAGGATAGATCCTTTTCATAATCAAAAAGCTCAGAAATGGTGGACGGGTTATTTTGCCCTCGCAATTACTACACTTGTTTTATTTTATGGATTTGATTACTATTATTACGCTTATTTAACCCAGCGTCTTAACGGCAATATTTTAAATTTTTTGGATGATGCCGGCATTTCTTTCCAGATGATGTGGCAATCATACCCCATCATACAATTATCACTTGTTTTATTGGTGATCATTGGGTTTTTGGTATGGATCACTCGCAAACTTTTTCATGTTTCTCACAAACCTGTAACTATTAAAAGGAACGGGAGGATCATAACTTTTATTACCGTTTTTTTATTCCTGGGATTTTGTATTTATGGAAAGGCCGGGCGTTTCCCTTTGCGGTGGAGCGATGCGTTTACTTTGGGTAATACCTATCATTCTAACCTGGCTTTAAATCCTTTCCAGAGTTTTTTCAGTACGCTGAATTTTCGCCGGGCTGAATATGATATCAAAACCGTTAAAAAGCATTATCCTCTAATGGCCGATTATTTTGGAGTTGAGAATGCATCAACCAAAAACCTGGATTTTACCCGTTCGGTCATGTTTAATCCCGAAGGATTAAAACCAACCAATGTGGTGCTGGTAATTTGTGAAAGTTTCAGTGCTTATAAAAGTTCCATGTGGGGCAATCCACTGAACACCACGCCCTTTTTTGATAGCCTGAGTAAACAGGGTTTATTTTATGATCGCCATTTTACGCCGCATTATGGTACAGCCCGTGGTATTTGGGCTACCATTACAGGTATTCCAGATGTGCAATTGGTAAAAACGGCCAGCCGCAATCCTCAGGCGGTAGACCAGCATACCATTATCAATGATTTTAAAGGATATGAGAAATTTTATTTTCTGGGTGGCAGTGCCAGTTGGGCCAATATCCGTGGTGTAATCACCAATAATATTCATGGCGTAAAATTGTACGAAGAAGACGATTATGATGTGCCCAGTGTAGATGTTTGGGGTATCAGCGATCTGAACCTGTTTAAGGAAGCTAATAAGGTGTTGGCTAAACAGGAAAAACCCTTTTTCGCCATCATTCAAACTGCCAATAATCACCGGCCTTATACTATTCCTGAAGAAGATAAAAAGGTATTCAAAGTTTTGGAAAATGTCCCTGCCGATACTTTAAAAAAATATGGTTTTGAATCTCTAGATGAATTCAATGCCTTTCGTTATACTGATTTTACTTTTGAGCAATTCATGAAGTCGGCACAAAAAGAAACTTATTTTGATAATACTTTGTTTGTTTTTGTTGGCGATCATGGCATTCGGTGTAAAGATCCTTTACCACAATTTCCTTCAGCCTGGGTTGATGAAGGATTGGCCTGCGAGCATGTGCCCTTGTTATTTTATCATAACGGAAAAGTGCAACCGCAACGGTCCTCAATCATTTCATCGCAGGTGGATGTGTTGCCTACCATAGCCGGTTTATTGAAAATTCCATATACCAATACCGGTATGGGCGTTGACCTGAGATCCAATTCTGGGGAGGTTAATTACAGTTTTATTATTGACCATGATACCAGGCAGATAGGCGTTTTACATAAAGATTATTTTTATACCCGTGGAATAAATTCAAAGAAAGAATCATTTGTTTCTATTATCAATAATGATAAGATCCCGCAGAATGTGGAAATGGATTCTATTCGTAAAAACATGAGCCGGATGACAGAAGCATGGTATCATACAGCCCATTATCTTTTGTTAAACAATAAGTCCAGGTAATTCCTTCCTGTTTTTAACTGTAATTTTATTAGCCCGTTTTCTTCATGCTGATCAGATATAAAATACCAAAGACGATTATATGGGTGATAAATTTGTTTATCATCTTTGTTTGCATATTCACTTTTTTTCGTGTAGCTGCCTACCTGTCTTTTAAGCCGGCTGACCTGGGTATTACCGATACACTTCCCTCGTTTTTGCTTGGCTTGCGTTTCGATCTGCGCTGGATATCCATTGTATTATTACCCATCATCCTGGCCAGCCTGTTACCACATCTTTCACCTTTTTATTCTGAACTGAATAAAAAAATATGGACCTGGTATTTAGCTATCATGACTTTTTTTATCTTCTTTTTCTTTGGAGCTGATTTTGGAAATTTTGCATACAACCGTACCCGTTTAAATGCGAGTGCTTTGAATTTTGTAGAAGATGCGCAAATTTCGCTTTCCATGTTATGGCAGTCTTACCCCATCTTTTGGCTGTTGATGGCACTGGTAATTGCAGTAATATTTATCATGTGGCTATACCGCCGCAGTCATATTTATGTAACCAGTAAAACGGATGGACTCGGTATTCCTTACCGTCGTCGCTGGTTTATTGCAGGCGCATTGTTATTGGCCATGTTTGTTTATGGAACATTTTCTTCATCGCCATTGAGTTGGAAAACGGCATTTATTTACCAGGACAATTTTAAATCATACCTCGCATTAAATCCATTACAAAACTTTTTTACCACTCTAAAATTCAGGAAACCGGTAAATAATGAAACAACGGCACGCAATCATTTCGATGAAATGAAACAACTGCTGCAGTTACCACCCACAGGAACTTTTGGTTACCGGAGAGAGATTTTACCCGGTAGTAAATCCCTTGAAAGTCACCCAAATGTGGTCCTGGTACTTTGCGAATCATTCAGCATGTACAAAAGTACAATGAGTGGCAATCCTTTGAATACGACGCCATACTTTAATGATTTAACTAAAGAAGGGATATTTTTTGAGCGATGTTTTACTCCGCATTTTTCAACGGCACGTGGTTTATTTGCAACCGTTACAGGTATACCGGATGTGCAGTTATCCAAGTTTTCAACCCGTGTGCCCGAATCGCAGGAACAGCATTCCATTATCAATAATTTTGAAGGGTACGATAAGTTTTATTTTTTGGGTGGAAGCCCGGGCTTCAACAATTTTGTAGGCCTTTTAAATAACATTGACAGCCTGCAGATGTTTACGGAAGGCAGCTTTAAATCGGCACCCATGAATGTTTGGGGCATCAGTGATAAAAATCTTTTTTTAGAAGCAAATGAACATTTGAGCCGGCAGGAAAAACCTTTTTTTGCCATCATCCAAACAGCCAATAATCACCGCCCTTTTACCATTCCGGAAGAGGATAATGATTTTGAGATGTTGCAGGTGCCTGAAGACACGCTTGAATTATATGGTTTTGAAACAATAGAAGAATTTAATGCCTTCCGCTATGCTGATTACTGTTTTAAAAAATTTATCGATAAAGCGAAAGAAGAAAAATATTTTGCCAATACCATTTTTGTATTTGTTGGTGATCATGGTGTTTCAGGGAATGCATTAAAAGTATATCCAAAAGTTTGGACCGATCAGCGGCTAACGGATATGCATGTTCCTTTATTATTTTATGCGCCGCACCTTTTAAAACCCGAACTGAGAAAGGAAACGGTATCACAAGTGGATGTGTTGCCAACAGTTGCATCCATGATACATCAGCCATATATCAATAAAACACTGGGTCGAAACCTTTTAATGCCGGGCAAGGAAAATAATTTTGCTTTTATCATCAGTCATGATGAAGGAAAGATCGGCATGGTGACGGATGATTATTTTTTTACGCAGAATATCAATTTTAAAAGCGAACAATTATTTCCTGTTAAAAGCAATTCATTGAACTTAACCCCGCACCAGCAAGACAGCCTGAAACACCGAATGTCTAAAACTACTATCGCTTATTATGAAACAGCTAAATGGATGTTGAAGAATAACAAGAAATAGGTTGGAAAAATTGTTTAGAGTTTAGAAAAAAAGTTCAACATTGTTCCGGCATTGAATAATTACTTAACTCTTAACGCTAAACCCTTGTTTTCTTAGCAATCAATATCAATCTTGGCGCTTTATTCAGATCGTACTTGTTTAAATTATAATCACCAAATACTTCCTGTACCTGCATGCCCTGGAAGGAAAGCATGTCGGTAAAATCACCAATAGTGAACTTGGCTACTTTTTCTGTAAAAACGAGTTGGTCCGATAGCAGAGAATCTTCGATGATGATCTTTTTATAAAAATGGTCATCATCATGCCAGCGGCGCAAAGTGAAAGTGGTATCGCCCACTTTCTTTTCTTCATGATGAAGAATATTTTCTTCAGCAAAATGAACATTGAGATAGTCAATTACAAGGATGCCATCTTTTTTTAATGAACCCGCAAAGGTTCGCATGGTATCATCATGTTCCCTGCGGGTATTAAAGTATCCGAAGCTGGTAAAAAAATTAAAAACATAATCATAATAATTAATCCTGAATGGTAATCGCATATCATGCTGGTAAAATTCCAGCGAATCATTTTCAAATTGCCTGGCATATTGAATGCTTTCTGTACTGATATCTATGCCCGTAACGGCATAACCCATTTCTGAAAGACTTACACTATGTCTTCCTTTACCACATCCAACATCCAGCATCCGGCTGCCTGTGGCTGGTTGTAGTTTTTTAATCAGTCTTTTAATAAATTCTTCTGCTTCCTGCACATCACGTTCAAAATACAATTTGTGGTAATATGGAGAGTTAAACCAGTTTTGGTACCAGGCCTGTTGGGGCATTTTAAATTTTTGGCAAATTTAACCCCCTGAGATTCCCTGAACAAAATTAGTGTTGGATCAATTATGCATTTTCCTTCGCGATGAAAACCGTATTTTTGCCACCTTAAATTATTATTTGTGGCATTGATAAAGAGTATCTCCGGCATCCGGGGAACCATTGGCGGAACAACAGGAACTAACCTGACGCCTCTGGATGTTGTAAAATTCACTTCTGCGTTTGGAAGTTTGTTATTAAATATCCGCGAAGACAAATCAAAAGTTTTAACTGTAGTTGTAGGTCGCGATGGAAGGATCAGCGGGGAAATGGTTAGCAGCCTGGCCATTAATACTTTGATCGCATCTGGCATCCATGTTGTTGACCTGGGACTAACAACCACACCTACTGTAGAAATGGCGGTTGTTATGGAAAATGCCGATGGCGGTATCATCTTCACTGCCAGCCATAATCCCAAAGAATGGAATGCTTTGAAATTATTAAACAGTGATGGTGAATTTATCAGTGCTGAAGCCGGCCAGGAAATTTTAGAGATAGCTGAAAAAGAAACATTCCATTTTGCAAGTGTTGATGCATTGGGTAAAGTCCGCCAGGATGATTCTTATATGCAGAAACACATTGATGCCGTATTAAATTATTCTTTGGTTGATAAGGAGGCTATTGCAAACAGGAATTTTAATATTGTTGTTGATGGAATAAATTCTACCGGTGCAACCTACGTTCCTGCTTTGTTAAGGGCATTGGGCGTAGAAAATATTACGGTATTGAACGAAGAGGTGAATGGTCGTTTTGCACATAATCCCGAACCATTACCACAACATTTAACCGGTCTGAGCGCCGAAGTGGTCTCTAGAAAAGCAGACCTGGGTATTGCGGTTGATCCGGATGTTGATCGTTTATGTTTTGTGAATGAAGACGGAACACTTTTCGGAGAAGAGTATACACTGGTAGCCGTTGCTGATTATATCCTGGGTAAAAGAATGGGCAATACGGTTAGTAATATGAGCAGCACCAAAGCTTTGAAGGAACTAACGTTGAAGTATGGTGGAGAATATTTTCCCTCTGCCGTGGGTGAAGTGAACGTGGTGAAAAAAATGAAAGAAGTGAATGCTGTAATCGGCGGGGAAGGAAATGGCGGCATCATTGTTCCGGATTTTCATTATGGCAGGGATGCACTGATCGGAATCGCTTTATTATTAAGTCATTTGGCCAATAATAAAAAAGGACTAAAATCTCTACGCAGTCATTACCCCGAATACACCATTTCAAAAAATAAGATTGAATTGGAAAATGGGGTGAACGTGGAAGATATCTTCGAAAAAATAAAACAGAAATACCGGAACCATCCAACCAATAGCGAAGATGGACTGAAAATTGAGTTTGACAATGATTGGGTGCATTTGCGTACATCCAACACAGAGCCTATCATTCGCATTTATGCTGAAAGCAGTTATGAAACAACTGCAAATAATATTGCCATGCGCCTGATGCAGGATATCCGGGAATTTATGTAAGAAATTATTATTGCAGATTCTCACTTCACTGGTTCAACATTTGGTAATGATTATCTTTGCGCAACTTTTTAAATAAAGTTGTACTCGGAGAAAACCCACCGTAAAATTAAACACCGCGATGAACCGAATTTATTTTGACAATGCCGCAACCACTGCCCTGGATAAAGAAGTACTGGATGCGATGATGCCTTATTTGACTACTCATTTTGGCAATCCTTCATCCATATATTCTTATGGCCGCGAATGCCGTCTGGCTATTGAAAACGCACGTAAATCGGTTGCCAGGATCCTGAATGCGAATCCCGGCGAAATATTTTTTACCAGCGGCGGTACGGAAAGTAATAATATGGCCATCTGTTCGGCCATCCGGGATTTAAATTGCAAACACATTATTTCTTCGCCCATTGAGCACCATGCTGTATTGCACACTGTGGAATATTATGCCTGCAACAAAGATGTTACATTGAGTTTTGTAAAGTTGAACGATGATGGGCATGTTGACCTGGAAGATCTGGAACAACAATTAGCCTCACAGCAGGAGCGTTGCCTGGTTTCTTTAATGCATGCCAATAATGAAATCGGAAACTTGCTTGACATAAACGCTGTGGGTGAAATCTGCAAGGAACACAATGCCATTTTCCATTCTGATTGTGTGCAAACAGTGGGGCATTATCCCATTAACCTGCGAAATACGCCGGTCCATTTTATTTCAGGTTCTGGACATAAATTCCATGGTCCCAAAGGCTGCGGTATTATTTATGTGAATGAGAATGTAAAGGTGAAGCCATTCATTTTAGGTGGCGGGCAGGAACGGAATATGCGTGCCGGTACTGAAAATCTGTACGGGATTATCGGCTTTGCCAGGGCGTTAGAAATGGCTACAGAAAATCACGATGACGAGAGCCGGTATATTTTATCTCTCAAAAAATATATGATCGACCAACTGGAGTATAAAATTCCGGGTGTAATGTTCAATGGAGATGTTTTAGAAAAAAGCCTGTATACCGTGTTAAGTGTTTCAGTTCCAAAAACTGAAAAATCAGAAATGGTTTTATTCAACCTCGATATTAATCACATCTGCGCATCAGGGGGAAGTGCCTGTACCAGCGGGGCAGACCAGGGCTCTCATGTCATCCGGTCAATCAATAATAATCCTAACCAGGTGACTATTCGTTTTTCGTTCAGCAAATACAATACAAAAGAAGAAGTGGATATTGTAGTGGGGAAGTTGAGTGAAATGATATAAGGAGTTTCGAGTTTAGGGTTAAGAGTTTAGGATTAGATGTTCAGAATTTAAACATCTAATTGTTCACACACCTAATTATTCATGCTGTTGATAAAAAGATTAGCGCTTCGCGTTTTGAGTTTAGCGTTGATCTATGTTAGTTGGATATTAGTGAAAGACGCTTAATTGTCAATTGCCAAATTGTCTAATTGTATTATTGCCATCTCAGCGGATTCCTTCTGGCATTCAGAATATATCTTTTAATATTCATCCAAAATGCAAGGATCATATAGATAATAATGGGTGAACCCATCGTAAGAAGGGAAGTATACATAAACCATTTGCGGATCTGCGTGGTTGCAATACCCATCTTGTCGCCAATAGCGGTGCAAACACCAAATAAATGCCACTCAATGAAATTCCGGAATTGATTCATGCGGCGAATTTAATCTAAATTTTGTTAACAAAGCAGCCTATGGGCTATGGTAATTAGGTAGTTGCAGTTATATGTTACCATTTTTAACAATAAGAATAATCATTTTAATAACGGTTCATTAAATAAAACCTGGATGAAGCTTTCAAACCATTTTTTTTCGTGCTTGTTAATTATTTAGTTTTGCACCTCATTACTTCCACATTTTAAAGATAATAATATGGTATTTGATTTGGATTTGATAAAAAAGGTTTATGATGAATTGCCCGCTAAGGTTGATGCAGCGCGGTCTCTTCTAGGCAGACCCTTAACGATGACGGAAAAGATTCTCTATGCTCACCTTTACGTGGCACCTACAGAGGCAAAAGTAAGGGGTAAGGATTATGTGGATTTTGCACCAGACAGGGTAGCTATGCAGGATGCAACGGCTCAAATGGCCTTATTACAATTTATGACCTGTGGGCGCAATACTGTTGCTGTTCCCTCATCAGTTCACTGCGATCACCTGATTCAGGCGGAAGTTGGTGCAAAAACAGACCTGGTAAATGCCATCAATTCCAATAAGGAAGTTTATGACTTTTTATCATCCATTTCTACAAAATATGGTATTGGTTTTTGGAAACCCGGTGCCGGAATTATTCACCAGGTAGTGTTGGAGAATTATGCTTTTCCAGGTGGCATGATGATCGGGACAGATTCACATACGCCTAATGCAGGTGGATTAGGTATGCTGGCTATAGGTGTGGGTGGTGCAGATGCTGTTGATGTGATGGCCGGACTTCCATGGGAATTAAAAATGCCCAAACTGATCGGGGTAAAACTGACAGGTAAACTTAGTGGCTGGTCAAGTGCAAAAGATGTGATTTTAAAAGTAGCCGGTATCCTTACGGTAAAAGGTGGTACTGGTGCTATTGTTGAATATTTTGGTGAAGGTGCAGATAACCTGAGTGCAACGGGTAAAGCAACCATTTGTAATATGGGCGCGGAAATTGGTGCTACCTGTTCTGTATTTACTTATGATGATAAAATGGCCAGTTATCTTTCCATTACGGGAAGAGAAGAAGTGGCTCAAATGGCCAATAATATCAAAGAACATTTAAGGCCAGATAAAGAAGTTTATGATAATCCGGCTGATTTTTATGATCAATTGGTTGAAATAAACCTGAGTGAATTGGAACCTTATGTCAATGGTCCATACACGCCTGACCTGGCATGGCCGATCTCTGAATTTGCACAGGCTGTTCGCAGTCACCAATGGCCCGAAAAATTAGAAGTTGCTTTGATTGGTTCTTGTACCAATTCATCCTACGAGGATATTAGCCGATCTGCTTCAGTGGCTCAACAGGGTATTGATAAAAACCTGCAAACAAAAGCAGAATTTACAATTACTCCTGGCAGTGAGATGGTCCGTTATACTATTGAAAAAGATGGTTACCTGGATACTTTCGAAAAAATTGGGGGTGTTGTATTAGCCAATGCCTGCGGACCTTGCATTGGTCAATGGGCTCGTCATATTGATGATCCTTCCCGCAAAAACTCAATCATTACCTCTTTCAACCGCAACTTTGCCAAACGTAATGACGGACTGGCTTCAACCCATGCATTTGTAGCCTCACCAGAATTAGTGACTGCCTTTGCACTGGCAGGTGATCTTACATTTAATCCATTAAAGGATAAATTAAAAGATAAAGATGGCAATATGGTTATGTTGGATGAACCTAGCGGTTTTGAATTGCCTCCACGCGGATTTTCGGTTGAGGATGCAGGTTATCTTGCCCCGGCAGAGGATGGAACATATGTGGAAGTGATCGTAGATCCTGAATCTACCCGGTTACAATTACTGGCACCATTTGCCGCCTGGGAGGGTACTGATCTGAAAGGACTAAAATTGCTGATCAAAGCAAAAGGAAAATGTACCACTGACCATATTTCCATGGCGGGTCCATGGCTTAAATTCCGCGGGCACCTGGATAATATTTCAAACAACATGCTGATAGGTGCCGTCAATTATTTTAATGAGAAAACGGATTCGGTTAAAAACCAGTTGACTGGTGTGTATGGTGCAGTTCCTGCAACAGCAAGGGATTATAAAAAAGCAGGTATTGGAAGTATTGTAGTGGGTGATGAAAATTATGGAGAGGGATCATCCAGGGAACATGCAGCAATGGAGCCGCGCCACCTCGGCGTTCGTGCCATTCTCGTTAAATCATTTGCCCGTATTCACGAAACCAATTTAAAAAAGCAGGGTATGTTAGCGCTCACTTTTGCTAATAAAGAAGATTACGATAAAGTACAGGAAGATGATGAAATCGATATTATCGGTTTAACAGATTTCGCACCTGGTTGCCCGTTAACCGTGAAATTGAAACATTCGGATGGTACCATCGATGCCATTGTGGTTAATCATACCTATAATGAACCACAGATCGAATGGTTTAAAGCAGGTGGTGCATTGAATGTTATCCGCAAACAATTTGCTTGATTAATACTTCAATCAAAATTAATAATCCCGTTGTGCAAACAATGGGATTTTTTTTGTCGTTGTTTTACAAACCTTCTTACATTCATGGTCAACCTGAATCAATCTAACGGAGATAGTCCATGGAAAGACAAATAAACATCCCGGAAAGTATAAGGGGCTTAAATGAAAGAGAAGTTCTTACAGCAAGAGAAAAATGGGGGACCAATGAACAGCGTCTTGTTTTTAAAGATAAATGGTGGCATTTCATTTTCGATATTGTAAAGGAGCCCATGCTTATCCTGTTGATTGCGGTTGCTGTTATTTATTTTATTCTTGGACAGTTGGATGAAGCGTGGTTTATGGTCGCAGCATTGATTGCTGTTTCGGGTATTTCCATTTACCAGGATCGTCGCAGTGGGAAAGCGCTGGAAGCCCTGAAGAAATTAAATGAACCTTTAAGTAAAGTGCTGCGCAACGGGCATGTGAAACAGATTGCTACAAGTGAAATAGTCGTTGGTGATCTTGTAATTGCAGAAGAGGGGAGTACGATCAATGCGGATGGTATAATTGTCCATAGCAATGATTTTTCAGTTAATGAATCATCCTTAACAGGTGAGGCTTATTCTGTATTTAAATCTGCAACAAGTGAAGATAAAAAGGTATACAGTGGTACCATGGTTGCTTCGGGTCTTGCTTTGTATGAAGCAAAAAATATCGGTACCAAAACCCGCATCGGGCAGTTGGGCGCTTCACTGGCGGATATAAAAGAAGAAGCAACACCTCTGCAAAAGCAGATCAATCGATTTGTAAAAATCATGGCCATTTTTGGTGTATTGGTTTTTCTATTGGTGTGGGCCATCAATTTCTGGCAAAGCAGGGATTTGTTGGATAGTCTGCTAAAAGGATTAACCCTCGCTATGTCCATTTTGCCGGAAGAGATCCCGGTGGCTTTCACAACATTTATGGCATTAGGTTCCTGGCGATTGATGCGGCAGGGAATTATCGTTAAAAAAACCAGGACAGTGGAAGCGCTTGGAAGTGCCACCGTTATTTGTACAGATAAAACAGGAACCATCACCGAAAATAAAATGAGCCTGAAGGCCATTTATGCTCACAGCAATAAAAAGCTTTACGAACATGAAAACTGGAATGAAACTGAAGAAATTGATGTTATTGAAGCGGCCATGTGGGCCAGCGAACCCATTCCATTTGACCCAATGGAAAAAACTTTGCACCGCATCTACCAAAAAACAACGGCAACGGATAAGCGAAGAAACTTCCGGATGGTGCATGAATATCCACTGGAGGGTAAACCACCAATGATGACCCATGTATTTGAAAATGCAGAGGGGCAAAGGATCATTTCGGCAAAAGGAGCACCGGAGGCGATAATGAATGCGAGTGATCTTTCACCAGGGGAAACAAATGAATTGAATAAAATTATTGAGTCGTTGGCTATTAAAGGTTACCGCATACTGGGTGTAGCTACCGCGGAATTAGATGGAAATAATTTTCCTGAGAAACAACAGGTGTTACCATTTCATTTCAAAGGTCTTGTTGCATTTTATGATCCCCCAAAAGAAAATATCAGGGAGGTTTTTAACGATTTTAATGAAGCAGGTATTGTAGTAAAAATTATTACCGGGGATAACGCATTAACTACTAAAGCCATTGCTCGGCAAGCTGGTGTTCCGGATGCGGAAAAGGTTATCAATGGGGAAGAGTTGATGAAAATGGATGAAACTGCAATGACAAAGAACATTCATGATACAACGGTTTTTACCAGGATGTTTCCGGAAGCCAAACTGGCCATTGTAAATGCATTAAAAAAGGACAACCAGGTAGTAGCTATGATCGGTGATGGTGTAAATGACGGTCCTGCATTAAAGGCGTCGCACATTGGAATTGCCATGGGACAAAAGGGAACGGAAATAGCCAAATCGGCGGCTGATCTTATTTTGGTCAATGATGATCTCAACAAACTGGTTGATGCGGTTGCATCCGGCCGCAGGATTTATACCAATATTAAAAAAGCGGTACAGTATATCATTTCCATACATATACCTATTATTCTCACCGTTTCGTTACCGTTATTTTTGGGTTGGATTTATCCCAATATCTTCACGCCGGTCCATGTTATATTTTTAGAGTTGATCATGGGGCCCATGTGTTCCATTGTTTATGAAAATGAACCGATGGAAAAAAATACGATGCAGCAACCACCCCGGAAAATGAGCAGTACATTTTTAACCTGGAAAGAAATGCGGATCAGTATTTTGCAGGGGATCATTATTTCGGCAGGTGTGTTATTCATATACCAGTATGCCGTGCAAAACGGCGCCAGTGAATCTTTAACTCGGAGCATGGTATTTTCCACGCTTGTTATCGCAAATATTTTTCTTTCCCTGGTAAACCGCTCATTCTACTATTCATTCATTACAACCTTAAAAAACCGGAATGCACTGATGTTGTTGGTAAACCTCCTAACCATCATTTTATTGATCATCATACTAAATTTCCCGGTCGTTGCCGATTTCTTCAATGTTGAAGCATTAAACAGGAAGCAGTTGTTGATCGTTACATTAACCAGCGCTTTTTCTGTTTTGTGGATCGAAGCCTGGAAATGGTGGAACCGGCATTTTAAAAGGATTAATACCCCCGGATACAGGTAATTGAAATAGCTTGCGCCATAATTTCAGAATTATTTTTTGGTGGCCTGATTTTTTATAATCAAAGAGGTTACATATGCCTGTTTGCACCATACATTTCCTGCTTTAATCAATTAATGT
This sequence comes from Chitinophagaceae bacterium, assembly GCA_036675565.1. Taxonomy (GTDB): domain Bacteria; phylum Bacteroidota; class Bacteroidia; order Chitinophagales; family Chitinophagaceae; genus JACCYQ01. The sequence continues at coordinate 45,359 of JAKFER010000319.1, read as the reverse complement.
ATTTTTATCGTTATGATCTCTTTTTTTAAAAGAATTCCTCTTGGTATAAAACTGCTGTTGATAAGCATTGTTCCATTGATATTTATTGTCTTTTTAACCATCCGGTTGCAACATGAACGCCAAAAGCAGGTCAACGTTTTTATAGCTTTTATTGAAAGAATAAAAAGAAATGGCAATATTATTTTACTGATAGAAGACCTGCAGCATGAAAGAAAGTTAAGTTTTGATCATGTGATGAACAAAGTAGGCGAGGAAATATTAGCAAAACAACGAAACAAAACAGATAGTATTTTAAATATTTTAAATCAATCAAAGGATCCGCAAATCATGGAATTGGACAGGTACACCAAATTAGGCAGCCTGGATTCCATCCGTAACAAGATTAACAATAATACCATTGCTAGTAATGCGGTAACCGACTTTTACTCCAGCCTGATATTCCGGTTAAATACCCTGACTTCTGTATCCGTGCCTGTAAATCCTAAATTAAAACCGCTTTACAATGATTTGCAGGCTCAAAAGGTTTTATCTGAAATGATCACCTACCTGAGTATCATCCGCGCAAATATTTATACCATACTTTATACCCGTAAATATGAAATTGAAATATTAATGGGTACTGCCGGCGCATATGATATCCTGAATTCTTATGAGAAAGAATTTTTTGTAAAATCTAAAGGAAATGCGCTTGAGGGATATAAAAAATTAAAACAAAAAAGCGACTACAGAGAAATGCTCAATCTGCTGCAAAGTTCCTTTACCACTTTTAAAGTAGATAGTTCATATACCGCGGACCAATGGTGGACTGTTTCCGAAAATGGACTTGATCAGATTGCATTGCTGCAAAACCAGATTTGGCGTAAGGCTGTCCGGGATATGGAAACGATTATTGCAAATGAAATCAGGGACAAAAACAAGGATTTGATAATGGTCATTTCTTTATTGATCATTGTTGGTGGTCTCCTGATTTTTATGATCATGATCTTGTCGGGAATGCTGCGTGAAATTAAATTGGCAGCAGAAAAGCTTTCCATAGGTTTGTCAGGGGTGCGTTTAAAAAAGTGGTCGAATGATGCTGTAGGAAGTGTGGCGGCTTCTATTCAAAAAATAGATGAAAATCAAAAGCAGTTGGCTATGGCTGCTGATGAGATCGGGAAAGGAAATTTTAACGTAAAGGTACAACCGAGAAGTAAAGGCGACCTTCTGGGGAATTCAATTCTTAGCATGCAGGCAAGCCTGCAAAAATTCAGCGAAGAAATGGAAGCCTTGGTAAAACAAAGAACAGAGGAATTGGAACGTTCTAACTCCGATCTGCAGCAATTTGCTCACGTGGCCAGTCATGACCTTAAGGAACCATTGAGAAAGATCATGATCTTCAGTAACCAGTTAATTGATTCAATGGGTGATCAAATGTCACCAAAGGCACTGGCGAATGCCGAAAAAATCAACAAGTCGGCCAAACGGCTTTCTGGTATGGTTGATGGTGTTTTAAATTATTCCATCATCAATGCCAATGACGATGAAATGAAACCAATTGACCTGAATGAAGTAATAAAAGATGTTTTATCAGATCTCGAATTGGTTATTGAACAAAAAAAAGTTGATGTACAGGTATCCGAATTGCCGGTTGTAATCGGTATTCCATCTCTGGTTCAGCAGTTGTTTTATAATTTGATAAATAACGCACTCAAATTTTCCAGGGAAAACACCCAACCTAAAATAACCATTAGTTCAGGAATTATTGATACGGAGGATTTACCCGAAGGCTACAGTAAAAATGGCGTTGAGAAATATTCAGATATCCGCATACAGGATAATGGTATCGGGTTCAATCAAAAATATGCCGAAACGTTATTCAACATATTTATCCGTTTAAATCCTAAAGAAAAGTATGAAGGAACCGGGCTTGGATTAACATTGTGTAAAAAAATTGTTGATCGCCACCATGGTAAAATCATAGCCGAAGGCAAGGAAGGAGAAGGAGCCTGCTTCCGCGTTTTACTTCCTATTAAAGATGTGGAATAAAAATTTCCGGTTAACAGTTCACCTGCATCCAGCTACAGTCAATTGCATCAGTGGCCATATGCATTAATAAGCCCAATGCAATGATCCTGGTGCGGGGAAAGAAAAGCATGATAACATATAGACCAATGGCATAATAACTATGCAGCGGATGAAATCCTATACTACATCGGCAAGGATCAAATAATGGAACGGCTACCAGGTGGTCCAGGTCAACCAGCATCGTAAGCAGGAATATTAAATACACCCTGCCAGCTTTTTTTCTAAAGAAAATTAAAGCAATGAATAATGGAAATCCCAAGTGCAAAAAATAATGAACAACCTGTTGCATGCCTGCAAGTTATTTTATTAATGAATAAATGTATTATTACAAAATTTTGGTTTCAGTTAAAAATGTTTTCTTTATTAATTTCAAATTAATCAGGCATGACACCACGTGAATTAATAAAACAATGGGTTGATATTTTCAATCAAGCTGATGCTGACCACCTTGCTGCTTTATATGCAGAAGATGCTATCAATCACCAGGTGAATACGGAACCGGTTAAAGGAAAAAAAGCTATCCGCGACATGTTTCTAAATGAATTCAAATCTGCAGAAATGGTTTGCCTGGTCGAAAATATCTTTGAAGAGGGCGAATGGGCTATTTTAGAATGGAAAGATCCCCTGGGGTTAAGAGGTTGCGGATTTTTTCATGTGAAAAACGACAAGATTGTTTTTCAAAGAGGGTATTGGGATAAACTCAGTTTTTTAAGAATGCATGGATTACCTATATCAACAGCCTAATTATTTTCGTTGGTCCTGTTTCGGCCTTTTTTGCTGAATAAAAATATTAAAAGGGTTAAAACCACTAATGTCACCGATCCATAAATGATATAACTTAAAGGCATAAACGAATTTTATATTCCGGTTTTTAAACGGCAGATTTAAAGTTCGGGAGGAAACATTAATTTTTACGTTTTTTCTTTTTAATCCAGATAATAAATCCACTGATGGAAAGAAAAGCTGGTGTAAAACCAAGAAGGCTGTAAAAAATCTTTAATATCAATCCGCCATAATTCCCAAAATGCAAAGGGCCACACATTTTAACCAGCCTTTCCATGATTGGCAGATCCCTCATGAATATTTTACTTTCCTCCTCAAATGTTAATCCATCCAATACAAATCCGCTGTAATAATGCCCGTACCATGCGGGGTCATCGTCAAATCTTCCCAACACCTGGACCTTTTGACTGTTTGGACGAACCCTTACCAGGTGAATATTAAAATCTTGATATTGCGCCAATACTTTATTCCGAACCCGGTCAATTGATATTTCGGGAGCGGCTGTTGTAATCGATTTAGAAGGAACCAGTTTTAATGCATTGGTTGCAACCTGGTAACTGAGTACCAACCCGGTAAAAACCATCAGGAGGTTAAAGATGATTGACCAAACCCCAATAATCCTGTGTAGCGAAGAGAATGTGCCGCGGGTAGATTTCCGGTTGATCCTGGTTTTGAAAGACAATACTTTTACAAAGGATTTTCGATAAACCCATAAGCCTGTAAAAAGTGTAACCAGGAACATCAACCCAATAAAGAAAACTGTGATTTTTCCAAAGGTGCCCGCAAATAAAGTATAATGCAATAATAACAACCATCGCTGCAATTCATTCTTTGCATTTTCATTTATATGAAGAAAGTTACCGTTAACGGGGTGAACATAAATTTTTTTACTTTCAGTATCCTTTCTTAATTCATAAATAATGGTTTCATTTTTTCCTGGTTGATCATACAGCCTGATCTCCCAACCAGGATATTCAGATTGTACCTGGCGGATGGATGAATCTATATAAAAAACGCCGTTTTCATTTTTGGTATTATTGTATGATGAAATTTCGGCTGTTTCAATTTCTTCTGCAAAAACCAGTAAAGAACCCGACAGACTCATTATAAGCAGGAACAGGCCCACAAAGAGCCCGCACCAATGATGCCATGCAAATAATCTTTTACCTGCTTTCAACAGCTTACCATTTTATGCCAATTCCTAATTGGTAACGCATACCATTTGCTTTTACATAATCTGTATGCTGTGTTGACCATTGCGCCTGTGGCATATAATAATCCTGGTTCAGTAGATTTTCAATACCCAGGTTTAAACTGAACTTCGGGCTGATCATCCAGCTTCCGCTGAAGTTTACAACATGTGCATCTTCAACCGGTCCTTCTCCATAGCCATAACTGCCATTGGATCGTTTTACAAATCGATTGCGATCGCCATATTGTAACCATTGCAATAACAGGTTTACAGATTTTGCTGGTTGCAATTTAATATATGCAGTTGTTTTAGGAGGACTGATCTTAGTGCTGTTCAGATAAATATCTTCATCATCATTAAAACGATCATTCCTGTTTTTGTCGGCTTTACCTTCAGTAAACATGTATGCCACACCGATAGTTAATGGATTTATTACCTGGTAGTCGGCGGCCAGTTCAAAACCATAGGTTTTTTCGGGAGATTTTTGTTGTACGTACCAGCCATTTTCTTCTATTAATGAAGAACCGATTTTATTGGTGCTGATAAAATAACTTCCGGTATATCCCAGCTTGCCCGCATTTCCACTAAAACCGATTTCGTAGTTATTTACTTTTACCGGTTCTATCTGCATATTGGCAATATCATTTTCTTTAGCTGCCCTCACATAACGGCCCACATCTATTATGGAAAAACCTTGTGTAAAACTGATGAAAGGTTTAATAAATTCCCATTTCGCATAACGAAGACCGGTATTAAATGTTGAAGCGTTAAAAGAAAGAGAACCACCATTTATCTGGTTACCGCCATTACCATTTGCAGCCATTACCTGCGTAAAAGATGGAACATCAATATTGATATGATCAAACCGGTATCCTGCTTTAAAAATCCAATGCTTGTTAAATACGGCATTTGCCTGGATATAAGGTGCGGTATTGAACAATTCTATTTCAGGCACCCAGGTTCTTCCATCCATTAAAATTTGAGCGGTTATATCATTCATAATGTCAACACCATACACAATATCACCCTGCCATGAAGTATTAACCTGGTATGGGGTATTCATATTCAACCGGAAACCTTTTTTATCTGAGCTGATGGTGGATTGACCACCATTTTGGAAGTAGGAGGTAAACCCATAGATTGTATAAAAACTTTGCAGGTAAGCACTTGCTTCCAGGTTTGTATTGAAGGGAAGTCCTTTGGACTGGTATTTCAGGTACGCATTATGGTTATACCGCGTTCCTTCACTTTCGCCAGGATATTCACCTTTGACACCAATGGTTGGTTTTTCACCATAAATACCTGCCTGTTCTATGTAACTGGTATTTTGTCTTGAACCAAAAAAATTATACATGCCCTCAATGCGATTGGTTGCATTGATGTTATATCCCAGTTTGGTGAATACATTATAGATATTGGTTTCACCCAAACCATATACGGGTGTCAGCGGAGTGCCATCAGCATCTTTAAATACACCCGTTTTTTCGTAGGAGCCCGTAACGATATAATCAAATTTGTTTAATTGCCCGTTTACTTCCTGGGTAATGCGACCACCGAAACTTTCTTTGGCTGCCAGGGGCATCCCGGTATTTGATAAAAGGGTGGACAGGTTAATCTTTTTTCCGGTACCAGGTTTTTTGGTTATGTAATTTATGATTCCTCCATCGGCGCCATTTCCATAAATAGCTGTTGCGCCTTTTACCACTTCAATTCTTTCAATCACAGATGGATCAATGGTCCTGATATCACGACCACCTGCCCGTAGCGGGGTCGATTGCGGAATACCATCGATCATGATCAGGGGGGTGCGGCCACGAAGTGTTTGCCCTACATTACTGGTCGTATTGCTACCAAAGGCAAGAGCAGGTAATGCCTGCGCAAGGATGTTGGCAATGTTGGGAGATATCAGTCCCTGGGTTTGAATATCCCTTGAATTAATTACCTGCACCGAAGCCGGTGTACGATCAATGATCTCGGGTTTGCGGCTGGCAGTAACCGTTACCTCCTGTAAATTATTGATGGACTTGTTTAAAACAACCTGCAGCGTATTTTCATCTGTTGATGAAACTTGTTTTTCTACCTGCTCATAACCAACGCTTTTAAAAATGATAGTGTTTAATCCTTCAAAAGGAAGTTTTAACGTAAAACTTCCATCGTTAGCAGATATAGTGCCTGTAAATGTATTTTGAACAGATATCGAAACGTTTGGAATAATTTGATTTTGTTCATCAACTATGGTTCCGCGAATTGTCTGGGCTTGTAAAAAAGAGAATCCTAAAAGAGAAAAAATAACTAATACGATAACTTGTTTCATCTACAACTGGTTTAGTTGCGCAAAACTAATTCTGCGAGATGCAAGGCTCTATTACAATCGGGAAATAAACTTTTCGAAATGCGGAAATCAGGAAACGATATTAGCCGTTTCTTCTTTTTTTAAATACTTATCAAAAATAAAAGTACCAAATGGCAGAAAGGCTGCAATAAAGGCAAAAACTACTTTTTTAAATGGCCAGTTACGCTGATCATAAACAATGATCACCGCAATCATGAATAAAACGAATAGTAATCCATGGATCCAACCGATAACGGTAACGGCTTCTGGCTTATCTGCTATATATTTTAAAGGCATCGCAATGCCAAACAAAACTAAAAGTGAAATTCCTTCGGCCATCCCGATTAATCGAAGACGACCAATAGAACTGCGCATCATTTCCTGCATAGGTTCAATTTAAATGTTGCAAACCTACAGTGAAAAAGATTTGGAAGTTCTCTTTTAACAAAAAAGAAACGGGTTGTTTTTTTTATTCAGCTAGTTTTTTAGTTTCACGGGTTCTGATCCGGCTCAATGTTTCCTGTGTCATAGAAAGATAGGAAGCAATATATTTTTGGGATATCAGGTTAATCAAATTTGGTTTCGTTTCCATGAATCTTTTATATTTTTTTTCTGCGGATGGTATCCGGCTGATGTATGCTCTTTCTTCTGCTGCCCGGTATATATCTTCCAATATGATCCGTGCAACAATATTTGATTCAGGAAAATGTGTGTACATATAATTAATACACTTGTATTCAAGGCCTACTAATTGGGCTGTTTCTATAACCTGGATGTTTTCTTCTGAAATAAGTGGTGGCAGACCCAACCCGCGGATAGAACCCACCAATTCATTTTCACCTGTGATCCAGGTCGTGATCTCTTTATTTTCATCTTTTATAAATCCACGTACGACTCCTTTTATCAACAGGAATAACCGATCTGGAACCTGGCCTGCCTTCAATAAAAATTTTCCTTTGTTTACGGAGACCGGGTATGATGAAGCATCCAGGTAATCGATAGCACCCTGGCTTAATGGATGAATGTTATTGAATAATGTAACCATGGGAGAATGATTGCCCATGGTTGACCATTTTTCATTTTTGATTGATGAAGCGGTGGTTGGTATCATCAGGGTCTCATTTAGGTAGTTTGCCGAATCTTGAAGTTAATTATAATTAATTTCTTTGAAACTTTAACTGGTGGCTTGTTTTGCCGTTTGTTGTTGAAAAATGGTGGTCAGCATCCGGAATAATTCGGGATGTTTTGATTCCAGTAAATCAGGTCGTTCAAAAAAATATTCAGAAACAACAGCAAAAAATTCAGCCTGGTTGGTGGCGCCATATGGATTGATGTCAGATTCTTCCTCAGTAATTTGTTTGATCTTTTTCTGCACCAGTTCAAGCCAGGGAATGATATATTGTTTTGACAGGATAACTTCCGGAATACCATCTGTTTCTCCATCCGTTTTATCTATCAGGTGAACAAATTCGTGAATGGCGGTATTTTTCTTGTTGGTTTTATTGGTAAAACCATTTCGCAATTCATGTTTGGAAAGGATCATTATATTCTGGTAAGGCCCGGTCCCAACCAAACCCAGCATATTTCTCCCGGATCCTTCAAATTCAAAATTCTCACTGAAAGAGTCAGGGTAAAGTAACACTTCATTTAAATTTATATATTCCCAATCCGGAAATTTAAAGATGGGAATAATGGCACTGGCGGCAACAAGGACCTTATCCAGTTCCTCTGCATCGGTTTTAATACCAGTGATGCGAATGCGGGAAAGAAATTGCTGAACTTTTTTTTCAAAAAGTAGTTTGTCTTCACTGCCAAGCTCTTTATAAAATTCAACATGTGTGGATAACAGCGCTTTATAAGAAGCTGGCAAAGGCTTCAATTTGCCAGGTTTATTCTTCCTGAACTTAAAGCTGAGAACCAGTAAGACAAAGGTGGCTGAAACAACCAGCAGGATCAGCAATAATTCCATTTGGTATACTCCGGGAATGTTTAATGAAGTCTAAATAAGTCCAGGCATAATGCTTGTGTTATACCTGGACAGGTTGATGATATTAACTTCCCCGGGTGCCACCTGTTTTTACTGGCTTCTTCGCAATGGTTACATTTTTACCGGGTTTGGTAATAAACTTAGAAGAACCGGCATTATGCGTTTGATTCTTTTTACTGTTTTTGCCGGTGTTCTTATTGTTCGTTGGTAATGCCATAGTACGTGGTTTTTAAAATTTGCTGTAAGTTAAATTTATTTTTTGTTGGTTTATTCTTCATTGCCCCACCGGTAAGCTTTTATATCAAAACCTGCCAGGTCAAGAACACGGTCCACAACCGTCAAAGCTACTTCATCAATGGTTTGGGGCCGGCTATAAAAGGAGGGAGTGGCAGGACAAATAATACCACCCGCCAAAGTAATTGTTTCCATATTTCGGATATGTACCAAATTATAGGGCGTTTCCCGGGCAACACATATCAATTTCCTTCTTTCTTTCAAAATTACATCGGCAGCCCGGGTCCCAAGGTCGTCAGAAACGCCAGCAGCTATACGGCCCAAAGTACCCATGGAACAAGGAATGATGATCATGGTATCGTATTTGCCCGAGCCGGAGGCAAATGGAGCATTGAAATCGGCCTTTTCATAATAATCCACAAAAGCATATGACTGGTGATCTTCGCCTAGTTCCGTTTTCCATACATATTTTGCATTGGCAGACATGATGACCCCGATCTTTTCCCATTGATCTGAGAGCTTCTCCAATTTTTCCAACAATAATTTTGCATAAATAGCACCACTGGCCCCGGTTATGGAAACTATTAGTCTTTTCTTAAGGTCAACCATAATATTTTAAAGATAATGTCTTTGTAAACAATTTGAAAAGAAGAAGGTTTATTGATTATCAATGGTTATTTACAAGTGAGAATTTTTAACACTAAGGGTTTTCCTTCATTGCTTAAAATTATTAATAAATAGCTGTCCCCTTTATTTTATTCGTACCTATATTAGCAATGAATTTTCATAGGATAAGGTTTAATGGTTAATGGTTTTTGATTAGGGCCCCCGACTTTTAGTCGGGGTTCTTTTTTTATATACTTCCCATACTTAAAAATGCTTATACATCATAAATGTTATGTATAGTCGTAAAATAAAAATGAGGTTACCTTGTTAGGGTAACCTCATTTTATTTAGATGATATTAGTTTAAAATGCTTTTTGATTGGTTTGATATCCTGTGACTTTGGCAGTGTTTTCATTTTTTAGATTTTCCAAAATCCAGTTGGTCATTTTACTCCATAAGTGAAACGTAGTATTGTCAGCACTGCCACTGATGCCATGATTTTTATTCGGATACATACCCAAATCAAAGTCGATATTATTTTTTACCAATGCGGTAATTAATTGCGTACTGTTTTGAAAATGTACATTATCATCTGCACTGCCATGAATCAATAAATATTTTCCTTTAATCTTATCAACAAAATTGATGGGTGCGTTATCATCATAACCTTTCGGATTTTCCTTAGGCGTACGCATATATCTTTCCGTATAAATATTGTCATAATATCTCCAGGATGTAACAGGAGCAACAGCCACTGCTGCAGAAAAAACATCTGCACCTTTGGTTATAGCCAGCGTACTCATAAATCCGCCATAACTCCATCCCCAATGACCAATCTGTTTCGCATCAACATAAGGCAATGCGGATAAATATTTAGCGGCATCGATCTGGTCTTCAATTTCGTATTTACCCAATTGCAGGTAAGTTTTCTTTTTAAATTCTTCCCCACGGTAACCAGTACCCGTATTATCAACACTCACAACAATATATCCTTTTTGTGCCATCATCTGGTGCCAGAAATTTGCAGCACCAAACCTGTTGGCAACCTGCTGCGATCCGGGTCCGCCATAATTACAAAACAATACAGGATATTTTTTTGCCGGATCAAAATTCATTGGTTTCAACATCCAGCCATTTAATGTATCGCCTTTAGTATTGGGAACCTTGATGAATTCAACCTGGCCGATGGCATATTCTTTTAATTTATTTTTAAGCTTACTGTTATCATTCATCACTTTTACCATCTGCGGACTTATTTTTTTACGGGTTGTTTGCAGGTTGTAAAGCGTTACAGTCTGGGGTGTGTTAATGGTAGAATGATAATCATAGAATTTTGAAAAATCCTTATCAAAAACCGCCCGGTGAAACCCATTGCCACTGGTTAACTGTGTGGTGTTCTTGCCATCAAAATCGGTTACAAAAACATGACGGTCTAACGGGGTAGGATAGGCCAAAGTATAATAAATACGGTTGTTCTTTTCATCCACGCCATTGATGTTTGCCAGGTCATAGTTCCCTTTAGATAGTTGCACTTTCTTTTTACCATCCATGCTGTATAAGTAGATCTGGTTATAGCCATTCATCTCGCTGGTAAAAATAAAATGTTTGCCATCTTTTAAAAACCACCAGTCATCCGTGATGTCAACATAATATTTATTCTTTTCCTGGTAAATAGGTTGGCTGGCACCGGTTGCTGCATTGGTTTGTAAAAGTTTTAATTCGTTCTGGTGCCTGTTCATCCAGTAAACAATTAATTGATCATCGGCCTGTGTCCATTTAATTCTTGGGATATAAATATCGCCTTGTTCATATTCCGCCTGCACTTTATTGCCGGTATTTACATTATAAATATGAATAGTCACTACTGAATTGTCTTCGCCGGCTTTTGGATATTTATAACGATAATCCTGGTTGTAGGTATCATCATAAAACGGCATGTTATATTCTTTTACATTGGTTTCATCAAACCGGTAATAAGCAATATAATTACCCTGCGGGCTCCATTGATAAGCTTGTGAAAAACTGAATTCTTCTTCGTATACCCAATCAGCATTTCCATTGATGATGTAGTTCCATTTACCATCCGTTGTAATGGCTTTGGTTGATGTTGTTGCAATATCATAAACGTACAGGTTATTGTTATGTACAAAAGCGATTTTTGATCCGTCAGGAGAAAAAGTGGGATGCATGATCTTATCCTTATTCAGGCTGATGGTCTTTTTTGTATTTACATCATACAGGTAGGTATTTGCTTTGCTTGATCTGCGATAGATATTTTCACGACCCGTAAAAAAAATAATGCGTTTGTTGTCCGCACTTAACATGTAATCAGATGTATTCAAATTTTTTCCTGTTTCATCTAAAACATCTTTGGGATTGATGATACTGTCCAGTGGCAGTTCTGCAAAACCCGGAACAAATTCACCACGGAAAGTGCCTTTTTTATAAATGTCTTCGAGGGTAATCAGTTTATCCTGCGCCAGGGTAAACAAGGGTAATAAGAATAACAGTAAAAAGATTTTTTTCATTTGAGTTTTTGTTTTTTTATCCTGGTGTATTTCCTTTGTTCATAACCAGGACATGGTAATCAGATGACCTTTTTTAAAAATTTTCTTTGGGTAATAAATAGCTTTAAAAATAATGCTTTCCATGCAGATGGAGGTTGTAAAAGAACAAAAGCACTGTATAAAACAGTGCTTTTTAATATTTATTTATAATAACAGGTCAGGCTTCTGCCATGTCCGGAATAAATTCAACTTTATATTCCCCTGCATCCAGTTTCTTCTTGGTTTCTTCAAATGCTTTCAACGTTAACTCAATATCTTCATCTGTATGTACTGCCGTTGGGATCAGGCGATAAATAATATGTCCCTTTGGTATAACCGGGTAAACAACAATGGAACAAAAGATGTGATAGTTTTCCCGGAGGTCCATCACCATAGCTGTTGCTTCTTCTACACCACCTTTCATATATATAGGTGTAACCGGGGAATCCGTTTTCCCAATATCAAAACCTTTTTCTTTTAATCCCTTTTGCAGCTTTTGTGCATTTTCCCAAAGCTTGTCTTTTAACTCCGGACGTGTTTTTAAAAGTTCCAATCTTTTTAAATTACCAATCACCAATGGCATGGGGAGACTTTTGGCGAATATCTGCGAGCGGATATTATAACGTACATAATCAATGATCTTTTTGTCGCCTGCAATAAATGCCCCGATCGAAGCCATTGATTTTGCAAATGTTGAAAAATACAGGTCTATCTTATCCTGTACGCCCTGTGCTTCACCAGCACCAGCACCGGTTTCTCCCAATGTGCCAAATCCATGTGCATCATCCACTAATAACCTGAAAGAATATTTATCTTTTAATGTGGCAATTTCTTTAAGCCTGCCCTGGTCGCCTGCCATTCCAAAAACACCTTCAGTAATAACCAGGATGCCACCTGCTTTTTGTTTTTCAATTAACGATGTGGCACGTTGTATTTGTTTTTCAAAATCTTCCACATCATTATGTTTAAAAACATAACGGTGACCAGCATGCATTCTTAATCCATCGATGATACATGCATGACTTTCCGCATCATAAACAATCACATCATGCCTGCTGCATAATACATCAATCAGGCTTGACATGCCCTGGTATCCATAATTCAATAAAGCAGCATCTTCTTTCATCACAAATGCTGCCAGTTCTCTTTCTAATTGTTCATGTTGATTACTGTTCCCGCTCATCATGCGGGCACCCATTGGTAAAGCCAATCCAAAATCCCGGGCACCTTCAGCATCCGCTTTGCGTACTTCAGGATGATTTGCCAGGCCCAGGTAATTATTTAAACTCCATACAATCACTTCTTTGCCGCGAAATTTCATCCTGCTACCAATATCACCTTCCAGTTTGGGGAAAGCAAAATAACCATGTGCTCTTTCGCGATGTTGCCCAAGAGGGCCCTGGTTCTTCAATAACCGTTCAAAAATATCTGCCATATTATATTGTTGTTTGGGTGATTTTTAAAGGGAAGTGGATCGGGCGCCCATTTTTCACTTTTAAAAAATTCACGTAATGATTTGAAAACCGCAAAGGTAATGTTTTTTAAAAAATGGGATAAAAAGTTCTGCGTAGCCTACATGGCTCTATGTTAAGGATTATCTCTTACCAAATTTCATTTAACGTTAAAGTAAAACTAGAACAAGAACCTATTCAATACATTTGTAAAAAATAGTATTGATGATCAGGTTATCTTTTTTACTCGCAACTGTCTTTTTTAGTTTTTTAATGGGCGAAGCCCAGACTACGCAAACAGCTAAACCAAAATTGGTTGTAGGTGTAGTTATTGACCAGATGCGCTGGGATTTTTTATATCGTTACCATGACCGTTATAAAGAAGATGGTGGCTTTAAAAGATTATTAGGACAAGGTTTCAATTTCGAAAATGCTTTCATTCCATATTCTCCAACTGTAACAGCTTGCGGGCATGCTACTTTGTATACAGGAACAACACCTGCCATTCATGGCATTACAGGCAATGGCTGGTGGGATAAAAATTTAAATCGGTCGGTATATTGTACAGAAGATGATTCAGTGCAAACGGTTGGCGGTCCGATAAGTGACAAAGGACAACAATCACCCAAAAATTTATTAACAACAACTATTTGCGATGAATTAAGAATGGCTACAAACTTCAGGAGCAAAGTCATTGGTATTGCCATTAAGGACAGGGGAGGGATTCTGCCTGCAGGTCATTCCGCCAATGGGGCTTACTGGTATAATTCAAGTGATGGCAATTTTATCTCTTCCACTTATTATATGAAGGATCTTCCAGGTTGGGTTAAAAAATTCAATGAGAGAAAACTTGTTAATCAATATTACCAGCAAAACTGGAATTTGTTATACCCGGCTGCATCTTATATACAAAGCACAGCCGATGAAAAAATTTATGAATCAAAACCCCTTGGTGCAGACCAGAAAGGGTTTCCTTATGATCTTAAAAAATTTACCGATAAAAATTTTGGCGCCATAGCCAGCACGCCTTATGGAAATGCTTTAACGATTGAAATGGCTAAAGCAGCCATTGAAGGAGAGCAGTTGGGTGCAGATAATATTACCGATTTTTTAGCAGTGAGTTTTTCTTCACCGGATTATATAGGTCATTCTTTTGGACCCAATTCAATGGAAACTGAAGATATGTACCTGCGCTTTGATAAGGACCTGGGTGATTTTTTAACACACCTCGATCAGAAAATAGGTAAGGGTCAATATCTTCTTTTTTTATCAGCCGATCATGGCGTATCGCATGTCCCCGGATTTTTAAAAGAAAATAAATTAGCAGGCGGACAGTTCTTTGGTTCCCAGGTTTTTAAAGGTTTGAATGATTTACTGAAGATAAAATTCAACCAGGAAGAACTGGTTACCAGCCTGTATAATTACCAGGTGCATTTTGATCATCAGAAGATCAGGGAGTTTGGGTTAGATAAAGATGCACTGGCAAAAGAAGTTATACGTTATATGGAAGTGATGCCACAAGTCGCACAGGTTTTTGCGGTTAATGATATAGGTGACATTCCTTTACCTGGAAAATTGAAAGAGATGATTGCTAACGGTTATCACCCAACGAGAAATGGTGATGTGCAGTATATTTTAAATCCCGGGTTTATTGATGCATATGGAAACACGGGAACCACCCATGGTTCATGGAGCCCTTATGACAGTCATATCCCATTGATTTTTTATGGATGGAATATTAAGCCAGGAAAATCTTACCGTGAAGTTTATATGAATGATGTGGCGCCAACACTAGCCGCATTATTACAAATTCAAATGCCAAACGGTACTACCGGCAAGGTGATTGAAGAAGTAATGCAATAGTTATCCGAAAAGGTCGCTGCTCAGGTAACGGTCTCCACGGTCGCATACAATAAAAACAATGATTCCGCTGTCTAGTTCAGTAGCCAGCCTGAATGCTGCGGAAGCGGCTCCGCCACTGCTCATACCGGCAAAGATGCCTTCAGTTTTTGCCAGTTGCCGCGCCATTACGGTTGCTTCCTGTTGTGATACATCAATGATCCTGTCAACACGGGAAGGATCAAAAATCTTAGGTAAATATTCTTTCGGCCAGCGTCGAATGCCAGGGATAGAAGATTCTTCCGTAGGTTGGCAACCGATAATTTGAATTTCTTTATTTTTTTCTTTCATGAACATAGAAGTGCCCATGATGGTACCTGTGGTTCCCATGGAACTTACAAAATGCGTGATGGTACCGTTGGTATCTTTCCATATTTCAGGAGCCGTCGTTTTGTAATGTGCCAGGTAATTATCCGGGTTCGAAAACTGGTTCAAAATGAAATATTCACCCGTGGCTGCTTTTTCTTCTGCATAATCGCGACAAATTTCAATGCTGTCTAGCAACGTGACCTTTGCTCCAAAGGCTTCCATTGTTAATGTGCGTTCCCTGGTAGATGTATTGGGCATCACCAGTTCAATTTCCAGATCAAACAAACGGGCGATCATGGCCAGTGCAATCCCGGTGTTCCCACTGGTAGCTTCAATTAATTTTGTTTCAGAATTGATCTCACCTCTTTCTAATGCACTTCGGATCATATTCAAAGCCGGGCGGTCCTTCACACTTCCACCCGGGTTGTCGCCTTCCAGTTTAGCAAATATTTTAACTGCGGGATTTGGATTCAACCTGTTGATCTCCACTAATGGTGTATTACCTACCAGGTCAATGATGCTTGCCATACTTTTTTTATTTGTCAGGAAACGATCACACCTTCCATTACGGTGATCTCCGGGTTATGATAAACTTTTGAACGCGGTGGAACGCTGCGGGTTAACCAAACATTTCCACCAATGATACTATGGTGGCCAATGGTTGTATCACCACCTAAAATTGTAGCTCCCGAATAAATGATCGCATGATCCTCCACAGTCGGGTGCCTTTTTATATTGGCCATATTCTTTTCAACACTCAAAGCACCAAGCGTTACACCCTGGTACAATTTTACATGGTTGCCAATGATGGCTGTTTCGCCAATGACAACTCCGGTTCCATGATCAATAAAAAAATATTCACCGATCTCTGCACCGGGATGTATATCAATTCCGGTTTTTGAATGCGCATATTCAGTCAGGATCCTTGGTAGTACCGGAACATCTAATTTGTAAAGTGCATGTGCCATCCTGTAAAATGAAATGGCCAGGAAACCAGGATAGGCTCTCACTACTTCAAACGCTGATCGGGCTGCAGGATCTCCTTCAACCATTGCCTGGATATCAGTATTGAGTAGGCGGTAAAGATTTGGAATTCTTTCGAAACATTGTTTTGCGATCGCTTCATTGTTGCAATCACTGCAAGCTTTTGTTGCATTCAAAATACCGGTCAGCCTGTTTTCAAGTTGGTCAAACTGGGTTTCAATTTCCCAGGGCGAATTATGTTTTTTATCCGACTTCTCCGGGTATAACAAGCAAATTAGTTCCATGGCCCAGCCGGCTATCAGGTCATTGGATGGTACCGGTTCTACCTGTTGTTGTTTTTTAAAAATATGTTCAAAGAATTCCTTTTGCATAAAGAGGCTTTGGTTGATAACAGAATAAAGTTACAACAACCATATGCTAAGAATGTTAAACCATTTTGTTAATACTGGCATTTGAGTTTTAACCCCTGATTTTAACCCTGCAAGTTCATTGACCTTGCAATTGCTGTTTCCATACCACGTATCTCAGCAAGACCTTTCAGCCTGCCGATAGCACTATAACCGGGATAGGTGGTTTTCTCCAGGTCATCCAGCATCTGGTGACCATGGTCGGGCCGCATGGGGAGAGAGATTTTTCTCTGTTTCATCAATTGGAGAATTTCCTTGATTACAGCATACATATCTACATCACCATCCAAATGAGAGGCTTCGTAGAAATTTCCTTCCGCATCTCTTTTGGTGCTGCGTAAATGCAGAAAATGAATGCGCTTACCTAATCGGTTAACCATCCCTGTTAAATCATTATCCGGCCTGGCACCAAATGAGCCTGTGCAAAAACATAAACCATTTGCATTAATAGGAACAGCATCCAGCAAATCTTTGGCATCCTGTTCCGTGCTCATGATCCGGGGCAAACCTAAAATAGAGTAGGGTGGGTCATCCGGGTGAATGGCTAATTTAATCCCAGCATCTTCTGCTAATGGTGCTACTTCGTTAATAAAAAGGTGCAAATGTGTTTTTAATTTTTCCGCATCAATGCCTTCGTACGTTCTTAAGGCTTCCAGGATTTCTTCAGGTGTAAATGGGACATCGCTTCCGGGCAAACCCATTAAACACGTTTTATATAGAGCATCTTTTTCAATTTGATTCATTTGGTTAAATAAAACAGATGCCTTCTCAATTTCTTTTGATGTATAATCTTTTACCGCGCCGGGTCTTTTTAACAGGTAAAGATCAAATGCAATAAAAGCGGATCGTTCAAAATACAAAGCCTTGCTTCCTTCCGGTAAAGTATACGAAACATTGGTACGCATCCAGTCGAGGATGGGCATAAAGTTATACGTGATCACTTTAATACCACAGCCGGCAGCATTAACAAGGCTTTGTTTATAATTTTCAATATAACGTTCATACGCACCCGATCTTTTTTTGATGTCTTCATGTACTGGCAAACTTTCAACCACATGCCATTCCATGCCGGCATGGTTAATGATTTCCTTTCTTTCCATGATATCCTTTACTTTCCATATTTCGCCAACAGGTACCTGATGAAGCGCAGTTACTACTGCACTGCAACCAGCCTGCCTGATGTAGGAAAGTTTTACCGGGTCATTCGGGCCATACCATCGCATGGATTGTTCCATTAACATAATCTAACTTTTTATCCCCTGAAATAAACCAGGATGCTGATCACCACGGCTACCAACACCAATGAAATAATAACGTCAACAAGAGAATAACTTTCCCTGTTTGCTTTTCTTTGTTCCGGTGATAATGTGCCAAGCGTTAATCCTTTGATTTGTTCTTCTGAAGGCTTTGGTGTTAACAGGCTTACAACAACTAAAACCAATACGCAGGCAAGGAAATTGAATATGGCGAAATGAGAAAAGTTCAGGGTTGCAAACCAATGCGGAAAGCCATTCAGGTCATCTTTCATTAATTCTAAAATGATTCTCAAAGTAGCTGAAATCAAACCATAAAATAATGTAGCAATGGCGCCTTGTGCATTGATCCTTTTCCATAATATACCTAATACAAAAACAGCGGTAATCGGTGGAGCAATATAAGCCTGTACATTTTGCAGGTATTGATACAATACGCCGCCACCAATCTTATCCATGATAGGGATCCACAGCATTCCCAAAACAACAATTAAACCTGTAGCCATTTTACCAATTCTTACCAATTTTATTTCTGGTGAATTGGGATATAACTTTTTAAAAATATCGACCGTGAACAACGTGGATGCGGAGTTGAAAACGGATGCCAATGAACTCATGAGTGCTGCCATCAAACCTCCAACAACCAGGCCTTTCATACCGGTGGGTAGAAGGTAAGCTACTAATGTTGGGAAAACCTGGTCACTTTTTTCGTATGTAATCAAACCTTTTTTCTTTAACGCAAATGCGATGATGCCGGGAATCAGGAATAGAAAAATGGGAGCCAGTTTAAGAAATGCACCGAACATCGCACCGCGTCTTCCAATCTTAATATTGTTAGCCGCCAATGTACGTTGAACAATGTATTGATCCGTACACCAATACCAGATACCGACAATTGTTCCACCGAATAATAAACCCGTCCAGGGAAAATCAGGATCGCTTGCCGGCCTCCACATATTGAAGTGTGTACTTCCTGCAGTTGCTTTCAATTCACTCCAGCCACCAACAGCGTTCAGTCCCATGATCGTTACGACCGAAGCTCCCACTAATAATATCACCGTTTGAAAAGCTTCGGTATAAACAACGGCTTTCATTCCTCCCAAAATGGTATACAAACCAGTGATCACAACTGTAATAATTGCACCGGTTAAAAATTCAATACCCATTAATTGAGAAACTACAATTCCACCAGCATATATCGTTACAGAAACCTTTGTCAATACATATCCTGCAATAGAAAAAATAGATAAAAACCATCGGGAACGGGAATCAAATCTTTTCTCTAAAAATTCCGGCATCGTAAATGCTCCGCTTCGCATATAAAACGGAAGAAAGAACCAGCCTAATAACAACACGATCCAGGCATGTAATTCATAATGCGCCATAGGCATGCCTGACTCTGCACCGGTACCCGCAAGACCTACCACGTGTTCGCTGCCAATGTTGGAAGCAAAAATAGATGCACCTATTACAAACCAACCCACGTTACGACCTGCCAGAAAATAATCTTCAGTAGTTTTGTTTTTTTGGCTGATCACCCACCAGGCGATACCCAGTAAGATGGCAAAATAACCAAGCAGTACGATCCAATCGAGGGTTTCTAAAGTTGAATTCATATGTACTATTTTAAGCGGGTTTGTTTTGGTTTAATATATATTAAATATACCGGTTTATTATATTTTCAAAGTACTCCTGTTTGCCACTGGTTACTTTCGGTTCTCCATGGTCGATAGCATAAGCTTTCAGATCTTCCAGCGTAAGTTTTCCTTCTTCAAATTCTTTTCCTTTTCCATCATTAAAAGAGGCATACCTGTCTTCACGCAGTTTTTTATAATCTGAATTTTGCAGGATCTTTTCGGCTGTTATCAGCGAACGGGCAAAACTGTCCATGCCGCCAATATGTGCATATACTAAATCTTCCAGGTCTGTTGAATTTCTGCGAATCTTGGCGTCAAAATTTATTCCTCCACCTTTAAAACCACCAGCTTCCAGCACGATGAGCATGGCTTCTGTCAGTTCATTGATATTATTTGGAAACTGGTCAGTGTCCCAGCCGTTCTGGTAATCACCGCGGTTAGCATCCATGCTTCCCAATAATCCGGCATCAGCAGCAACCTGGAGTTCATGTGTAAATGTATGACCGGCAAGGGTTGCATGGTTTACTTCCACATTCAAACTAAAATCATTCAGCAGATCATGTTGCCTTAAAAAGCCGATCACGGTTTCACAATCATAATCATACTGGTGTTTGGATGGTTCGCATGGTTTTGGCTCAATAAAAAACTGCCCTTTAAAACCATTTTTCCTGGCATAATCTTTTGCCATATGCAGGAAGCGGGCAAGATGTTCTTTCTCTTTTTGCATGTTGGTATTCAACAAACTCATATAACCCTCACGGCCCCCCCAGAATACATAATTCTCTCCTTTTAATTCAATAGTGGCATCAAGCGCTGCTTTCACCTGTGCACCGGCATGTGATACCACATGAAAATCAGGATTGGTTGATGCGCCATTCATATATCTTTTGTGGGAGAATAAATTGGCCGTTCCCCAAAGCAGTTTCACGCCACTGATATCCTGTTTCTGTTTCAGGTATTGAGTGATGGTTTGCAAACGTTTTTCATTTTCATTTACATCATCACCAAAATCAATTGCATCTACATCATGAAAACAATAATAGGGTAGTCCCAGTTTTGTGATGAATTCAAAAGCCGCATCTGCTTTGTCTTTCGCACGTACAATGGCATCGGTTTTTTGGCTCCATGGATGAAGGTGGGTTGGTTCTCCAAAAGGATCCGCGCCATTACCGCAGAAGCTATGCCAGTATGCACATGCAAAACGTAACCATTCTTTCATTGATCTTCCGTTTACCATTTTATTGTCATCATACCAACGGAAGGCTAAAGGATTATCGGTTTCTGGTCCTTCGTATTTTATCTGGCCTATACCTTTAAAATATTCTTTGTCACCTGTTACAATTTTCATCTGTTTATTTTTTTTTAATTATTTCAAAATAAGGAAGTGTTGAAGTTAACTACCTGAATGTTATTTATTGAGTTGTAATAATAATGTTGTTTTCCATTTGTTATAAAGTTCTTCATATAAATCCTTTTGCGCTGGTTCTATTTTTTGTGTGGGCACAAAGGTTTTAAATGCTTCAGATGCTGATTTAAATATAGAAGCCCCGATGCCTGCACCAATAGCTGCTCCAACACTGCCATCACTATTGTACAATTCAACCGGGGTTTGTGTTGCATTTACAAACGATTGTGTAAATACTTTGCTTAAAAACATGTTGGCTTTTCCTGCTCGGATAACTGTTGGATGAATCCCATTCAAACGCATAATATCCAATCCATACCTGAAAGCGAAAGCAATTCCTTCCTGCGCCGCCCTGTACAAGTGCGCTGTGTGATGTGCGTTAAAGTTTATGTAATGTACATGTGCATGAATGGTTTTGTTGCCCAGCATTCTTTCTGCCCCGTTTCCAAATGGAAGAATAATAAGTCCTTCGCTGCCGGGATTTATTTTTTCGGAGATTTTATTAATCTCATCATAAGAAATATTATTCCCGGTAATTTCTTTTATCCAACGATTCAGGATTCCTGTTCCGTTAATATTTAACAGCACGCCTAAGCGCTTTTGATCATAGGTGTGATTTACGTGGGCGAAGCTGTTGATCCTTGATTGCTGGTCATAGGTTAGCTGATCACTGACGGCATAAATTACCCCGCTTGTACCTGCGGTGGCAGCTACTTCTCCCGGGTTCAATACATTTAATGATAAAGCATTATTGGGTTGATCACCAGCTTTATAGGTAACGGGGATGCCTGCTTTTAAAGAAAGTGCGGATGCTACAGCAGGTAAGATATTTCCATGTTCGGTAAAAACATTTTTTATAACGGGAATGAATGAACGATCTAAATCATAATGATCAAAAACATCTTTGGATAATTCATTTTGTTTAAAATCCCAGAACACTCCTTCGGAGAGGGCAGCGATACTGGTAAAGGTTTCCCCGGTCAGTTTCATGGCTATAAAATCCCCGGGCAACATTACCTGGTTGATTTTTTCGTATACCGCCGGTTCATTTTGTTTTACCCAGGCCAGTTTGCTTGCGGTAAAATTTCCGGGAGAATTTAATAAATGCAGCAAGCATTTTTCCTGGCCGATTTTTTCAAAAGCCTGGTTCCCCAAATCCACCGCACGGCTGTCACACCAGATTATGCTATCACGCAGTACCTGCTGATCTTTATCGATACACACCAATCCATGCATCTGGTATGCAATACCAATGGCACCAATATCTTTCGGGTCATATTTACGTTGGGCGTGTAATTTTAAAATGACCAGTTGTACATGTTCCCACCAGGTATCAGGATTTTGTTCAGCCCAACCTGGATGTAATGAAGTGATGCCTGACTCTGTTTCTGGATATTGAGCAGACGCAACCAGTTGTTGCGTATCAGCATTTACAACAGATACTTTTACAGAAGAAGTTCCTAAATCTATTCCTAATAATAACATCCCAGGTGGTTTTAACTTTTTCGCAATCTATAACTTATGAAGAATATTATACTTCTGCTTCATTTGAAATATTAAAAACCGGGAACTGATGAACCATGTTCCCGGTTTATATTATTAAATGATTGGCATATTTAATTTTATTGGTAACCTGGGTTTTGGTAAGCCGCTTTTTCATCCGGGGTTGATTCCATTCCATCAATCTGACCTTGTGGTATTGGCCTTAAATAATGATGGGGTTGAATAGTCCGGGTAACCGTTTGCGGTGTATGACTACCATAAGTTGCTCCGCCAATTTCATAGGTGCCTGCAAGTTCATTCCATTTTTGTGTACGGACTAAGTCAAACCAGCGATGACCTTCACCAAAATATTCACGGGAACGCTCGGCTAAAATATAATTAATATCGATAGTTGCAGGTGTAGCTGCTATCATGGCCGTACTATTGTCAGCTATAAAAGTTGCATTGGCTTTATTGGAAAATTTCCACTTGCCAGCTCTTGCACGTATCACATTAATTAAATCTACGGCAGACTTACCAGCTTGAGTAGTTGCTCCCTTCACGGCTGCTTCGGCAGCAATGAAATATAGCTCAGAGAATTTGGCGATTTTGAATGGTCGGGTAGATGTAGCATTCGGTTGTCCCAGCCCACTGCCATTATCGGTACGATAAACTCCCATCTTCCACAGTCCCGGGAATACGATCCTGCTAATACCGCGTGGTGAGATCACAAAATCTGCTCTTCCTGGCAAAACACCGGCTCCTACATTATTTGAAGATTTACCCGGAAAATTTGCTCCGGATGGATATACAATACTAGCAGCCTGAGATTCATCTTCCAGGAATGTAAGCACAGGTTGTCCAGGCGTAATCGGCAAGTCATTAGCATTGTAAAGCGTTGCATTTGCTACTCCTGCTTTGTTCCAATTGCCCCTGTAAACAGTGGTAAAAGTTCCATCATAACGGGAATCAAGTGTTTTATCAGCAAACGTATTGGTAAAGACACCGATTATTGGAGCCATACGAATATATGGACGACCTAATGGTTGAACCGCTTCACGCTGAACAGAACTGACAGCAGAACCGGTACCGTCGGAGTTTGGAGCGCTTCTGATAACCGTATAGTTCCAGTTTACCATCCAAACAGCAGAGTTTCTACCGTTGCCAGCTTCACTATCAAAGCAATTCAAACAGGCTCCATTATAAAATTCGCTTTCCTGTGTGTGGTCGGCATAAAGCACCATTTCTTTATTACGATCATTACCACCTAAATGCAAGTCATAAAAAGTATCCATTAAACCAAAAGGACCGGGATCTGCTATCGCTTCAGTAGCTATGTCATAAGCTTTTTGAAAATAATATGCAGCATTCTGGCCATCGGGATCGGTTCTTGAAGTCTCCGGATAAGTTGGAATATTGTTTGGGTTTTGCAGCCACCAGGCGTAAGTTAAATATGCTTTTGCAAGGTAAAGACGTGCTGCGGTTTTAGTAACACCACCGGTTACCCTGCCGGTTGCTGGTAAATCATTGATCGCCATTATTAAATCCGGGAATATGGCTTTGGTATAAACTTCAGGAACCGTGTTTCGCACAGATGACCTGGAAGGATTTGTATTGAATTTCAATTCTCCTGCTCCGAGATCCAAAGGCACACCACCAAAAGTTTGCACTAACAGGAAATAATCGAAAGCCCGGAAAAACCTGGCTTCCGCAATCAGGGATGCAGGTATGGTACCAACTGCTTCCGCGTTTTCAATGATACCGCTGGCTGTATTGATATTAGAAAAAGCGGCTCCCCATAAAACATCAGAACGGCTGCTCGTTGACGTTAGATTTCCTACGCCACTCAAATCGGCATCCTTAAAGTTTGCGTCAGCACTTTGCGCATAGGTATATTCATCCGTTCCGGTTTCCAGGGTATTGTAAAAATAAGGTTGCCCATAAATAAAGCGAAGATGGGCATACTGGGATGTAATACCGCCCAGAACTCCTTTCTCTGTTTTAAAGAATCCGGGTTCATAAATACTGCGCGGTTCTTCTTCCAATATTTTTTTACACCCTGCAAATAACAGCGATGAAACTGCTATTATTAAAAATGATTTCATATGCTTATGTTTCATATTCTTAATTTTTTAGAATGTCAAATTAACGCCAACAATATAGTTACGGGTTGCAGGGGTATTGAACCCTACGGTGAGTATACGTCTCAGGTTTTGATTGAGATTAACCGCTGCATTTTCATTTCCAAACGAATTGGTTTCAGGATCCATACCTGATTCCTTATGGAATGGCGAAAACAGGACAAATGGGTTTTGAACGGTAAAGTACATGCGCATTTTAACATCAGAATTTGTAATTAAACTTTTGTTGAAATCGTAACCTAATGTGATAGTGCGGACTTTCAAAAAGGAGCCATCGAAGTAACTAAGGGTGCTTGCATATTTTGGATTATCGTTGCTGATTATACCACCTGGTTTAGGATATTTCGCATCGATATTATCTGGCGTCCAGTAGTCAACATCTATATTATTTCTGCGACCACTCAACAAATTAAGATAACCGTTAGATCCATGAAGTGTACTGAAGAGAATACCACCATTTCTAAAAAAACCTACTATGCCCAAATCAAATCCTTTATAACCAACACGGGTATTGAAACCTCCCTGGAAATCAGGATCCACATTCAATACTTGCCTGTCAGCAGGACCAATGGCCCTGACCGGTGTACCGTCAGGATTGTAATCGCCGGTGTATCTAACTTTTATCATACCCACATTTCCACCTGGCTCTAAAATATCCCGGTGCAAATCTTTATCCTGCCATAATCCGACTCTTTCATAGTCGTATATGGCGTTAATGTTATTCCCAACAAACCACCAGTTTGCTTCATCCCTTGTTTGCCCGGAGGCTAAGGATACCAGTTTATTATTGTTCGTAAAGAAATTAACTCCTGCATCCCAAGACCAACCATTTACATCGTCGAGAATGGTACCATTCAAGCTGAATTCAAATCCCTTATTTTCAGTTGACCCAATGTTTGCAGTATAGCCGCTTACACCTGAAGTGGGAGGCAGACCCAAACCGAGTAGAATATCCTCGGTCTTGGTAACATAATATTCCACTGTACCAGATAAACGATTGTTAAGTACTGCGAAGTCAAGTCCCAAATTCAGTGTCTTGGAGAATTCCCATCCTAAATCAGGATTTGGCAATTGGGATACATAAAATCCAGTGGAGTAATTGGTGCTGCCAAAATTATATGGCCTGGTACTTAAAAGGCCAAGTGTTGCATATGGGTTGATAGCCTGGTTAGAGGTTTCACCATAACCAGCACGCAGTTTCAAACTGTTTATTGCATTTATGCCTTGCATAAATGATTCATTCGCGATATTCCATCCAACCGATACTGCAGGATATGTATGCCATTTTTTACCTTCCGCTAACCTTGATGAACCATCGGAACGCAAAGTTGCTGATATCATATAGCGATTATCATAAGCATACGTAATACGTCCCATAACAGAATTGAGGCCCCATAACTGGTAATCCTGGTTGGCAGGGTCTATGGTTAATTGTCCTGCAGCTTGCCCAAGGTTATAAAATTGAAACGCATCAGCAGGGATATCGATTGCTGCCATATTAGACCGGTTATATTTATTTTGTTCGGCAGAATATAAAGCCACTGCATTTATCGTATGTAATCCGGCAATAGTCCGGTCATAGCTAAGTATATTTTCAAGAGTCCAGTGATATGTATACCTGTTATCAACAGAAGCAGAAGAAACTGTTGCTGGATTAGGAGCGCCAACTCCTTGTCCCGTATAGGCACCTGTATTAGACTGTATGTAATCCAGGCCCAGGTTAACCCTGTATTTTAATCCATCAATAAATGGTGCTTTCACTTCTGCATAAATAGCATTGTAAGATGCAAAACCACGTGTCTCGTTTATCCATTGTGAGTTATCCGTCAAATTTTCCACTATATCATTTGTATAGACAAACTGTTCATCCAAAATCATTCTGATCGTTCTTTTCATGGAGCCATCTGGGTTAAACGGGGTGGAAATTGGCGACATACTTAAAGTGTTATATAAACCCACCTGGTTCCCATCGCTTTGATTAAAGTTGTTATAGGTAGTGAAACCTACTTTAAATAATTTACCTACTTGCTGATCCAGTGAACCACGCAGTGAATAGCGTTTGTATTGTTGTGTGGGAATTACACCCTGGTTAAGATAATAACCACCTCCAAAATTGTAACTGCCGGTTTCTGTTCCACCAGACAGGCTGATGTTATGATCTGTAACTAATCCGGTTTTAAAAAATAAATCCTGCCAGTCTGTATTAATATCGTCCGATTCATCCTGCCCATTGGTGTATTGACCGGCTGCAGCACGAAGTGCAGCAAATTTGGGCCCGTCCATCATGGGGAACTTTGCAAAAATTTCCTGCAAGCCATGATACCCGTTATAATTAATCCGGGGCTTACTATTTCTTGTTCCTTTATCAGTTGTAATAAGGATAACACCGTTAGCACCGCGGGATCCGTAGATAGCTGTTGCCGAAGCATCTTTCAAAACATCTATGCTTTTAACATCGTTGGGATTAATGTCGGCTAAAGATCCCATGAAAGGTATACCGTCCAGGACTACTAACGGATTATTATCTGCACTCAACGACCGTATACCTCTGATACGGATTTGCATAGTAGCTCCGGGCCGGGTTGAGGTTTGAGACATTTCTACACCTGCAAGGCGACCCTGCAAAGCTTGTGAAATATTGGGAGATGGAACTTCACGAATCTTTTCCCCATTAATTGATGCAACCGAACCCGTAATAGCTTCTTTGCGTTGCGTACCGTAACCAACAACGATCACTTCACTTTCAATTCTTTCAAGCGAAACAAGTGATACATCCACCGTTGTTCTGTCATTTACATTTACTTCCATTTCTGCGAAATTGATGGCAGAAACAACCAATGTTGCATTAGATGGTGCGGTGATTTCATAATTACCACTTTCATCTGCTGTAGCTCCTGTAGTAGATCCTTTTACAGTTACAGATGCCCGTGATACTCCCTGGCCGCTTTCATCCGTAATACGCCCTTTAACACGAATTGTGTTTTGAGCTAGAACTGTTAAAGAAAAAAGGAGCAGAATCAATACCTGGAAAGTAAAAGCAAACATTTTTTGTCCCGACCGGTTTTGCAGCAGCGGGAAATTTTGGATTTTCTTTTTAAATAGCACATTCATAACCAGCAGTTTTTAAATTTTTAAGTTTAGAAAGTTGGCAACCAACTTTATTGCAGGCTGTCTATCCTTTAGCCTTTATTCTCATGGGAGTAGGATGCGTATCAGCTAATATTTTTCCAAAAAAACAGTCGTCGACGGAAATAAGGTCCTGGCGAAATATTTTGAAATTTCAATTCCGGCACCTGCAGTAAAAACGAAGAAGATAAAGAGTGAATGTTATCAAAAAAGTATGATAGAGATTTAATACGATCCTTTATCAGTAAGGATTTGGCTGGAAGTAAATAAATTTTTTTTGTCATTACAGCAAGCATTAAATGATTATTGGCAACCCGAATATAAGAGAATTTTTAAAAATTGCAACCGATTGCAATTTTTTTTTTGAAAAATGGTTCTTTTATTTGTGGAATGGCTGCCGAGAAAGAAATAACTATATATGATATTGCACGGCACCTGAACATTTCAGCCACTACTGTAAGCAGGGGATTAAAGGATCATCCCACTATTAATAAGCATACCAGGAAGAAAATTTTTGATGCGGCAAAACTGTTGGGTTATCGTTCAAATACTTTTGCCAGCAGCCTGCGCAGTAAAAAAACCTATACGATAGGTGTCATCGTTCCCCGTTTAAACAGTTATTTCGTTGCTACCGTTTTGGCGGGTATGGAGGATTCGGCTAACCGTGAAGGTTATAACCTGATCATCACCCAATCACTTGAAAGTGAGATCAAGGAAATTGCCGATGCAGAAATCCTTTTCAATAAAAGAGTGGATGGCTTATTGGTTTCGCTGGCCTATGACACACAAAAGATCGATCACCTGAAACCTTTTTTATTAAAGGGCATTCCCGTTGTTTTTTTCGACCGGATTTATCCAGGCGCTGATACTACCGCCATTGTTATTGACAATTACCAGGCGGCCTATAATATCACCAAACACTTGCTGGATCAGGGTTGTAAAAGGATCATGCATCTGGGCGGCAGCATGTTGCGGAATGTATATGCCGACAGGCTGGAGGGGTATAAGAAAGCTTTAAAAGATTATAAGATCCCTTTTGACAAAAAGTTACTGGTCAATAGTAAACTTACTGAATCAGCAGGAACTGAAGCTGCAGAATTTATTTTAAAGATGAAAATAAAGGAAAGACCAGATGCCGTTTTCTCTTCAAATGATACGGCTGCAGTTCATTGTATGATTCGCTTAAAAGCAGATGGTATCCGCATACCGCAGGATATCGCATTTGCAGGATTTAACAATGATCCCATCAGCCGGGTGGTTGAACCGAACCTGACAACCGTCAATTACCCCGGTTACAGTATGGGTGAGGCTGCAGTTAATAACCTGGTCGATCATCTCAAAGGGGGCTCAATGATACGAACCATGCAAACCATCATATTACGTGCTGAAATGATTGTGCGTGAATCATCACTCAAAAACAAAACTTTGTAATTAATTTTTTTTTGCGATTTTTATGCAACCGATTGCAAAATGAAACCCAAGAAAGAAGTTACCATATATGATATTGCTCAAAAACTGGCACTTTCCTCAGCCACCATCAGCCGGGGTTTGCAGAACCATCCTGCCATTAATAAAAATACACGCAAAAAGATCCAGGATGCCGCCAAAGAATTGGGTTACCGCCATAACAATTTCGCCAGCAATCTTCGTAAGCAAAAGACCAATACGATCGGTGTTATTGTACATGAATTGAACAGTAACTTTATTACCTCCGTGCTCGCAGGTATTGAGAAAATTACTACTGAAGCTGGTTATGATCTGATCATTGCACATTCATCCGAAAGTTTTCAGAAGGAAGCAGCCAATGCGCTGAACCTTTTTCATAAAAGAGTGGACGGATTAATTGCTTCCCTTGCTTTCAATACAGATGGTTTGGAACATTATAAACCTTACGAAGAGAAAGGCATCCCAGTTATTTTTTTCGACAGGGTTGAAGAAAATGGAGAAAGCACCAAAGTGATTATCGATAATTATAAATGCGGGTACGAAGCAACGAGTCATTTGATAGAGCAGGGGTGTAAACGGATCGTACTGGTAACGGCCAATTTAAAACGTAACGTATATGCACAAAGGCATAAAGGTTATATGGATGCATTATTTGATCATAATCTGCCGTACCATAAGGAACATGTATTGATAAAAGATTTGAGTGAGCAGTTTGGTGTAGAAGCAGCCCTGCAAATGTTGAAGATGAAACCCATGCCCGATGGCGCATTTATTACCAATGATTTTTCCGCAGCAGTTTGCATGCAGACACTCAAAGAACACGGTGTCAAAATTCCGGAAGATATAGCGATCGTTGGTTTTAACAATGATGCCATCAGCAAAATTGTAGAACCGCAACTTACTACGATCAATTATCCCGGGAAAGATATTGGCGAAATAGCCGCCCGTAACCTGATCAATCATTTAAAAGGAATCGCTAACATCAATCATACGAACACCATTGTGGTTCGTTCTGAATTGATCATCCGGAAATCTTCTATGAAAAAGAAATGATGATTCCGGAATTTTAATACTTGTGTATGAAAAAAATGATTTTATTATTGTTCCTGCTTTCTTCCATGATATCGTCAATGGCTGAAAATGGTTATGATCTTTGGCTCAGGTACAAAATGATTGATAATAAAACTTTACTTGAAAAGTATAAAACTCAGGTCCGCTCCATTTTTATTGAAGGAGAATCACCCACACTTTCCGTTATCAAAACAGAGTTAATCACTGCAATGAAAGGCATGCTGGGTAAGGAACCTGCATTTGTTTCATCAGTCAATAACGGAACATTGATCATCGCAAAAAATTCATCTTCTTTAATACGATCATTGAAAATGGATGATACGTTGAAACAAATTGGCGATGAAGGATTTTTGATTACTTCAAAAGTTATTAATGGTAAACAAAATATTTACATCACCGGTAAAACTGATGCAGGGATTTTATATGGTGTATTTCATTTATTAAGACTAATGCAAATCAATCAGGAATTAGGACCCCTTCATATGGTTTCATCTCCCAAAATAAACCTGCGTTTATTAAATCACTGGGATAATCTGGATAGAACAGTAGAAAGAGGTTATGCAGGCTTTTCGCTTTGGAACTGGCATACACTGCCTTCATATATTGATCAGCGTTATATAGATTATGCCCGGGCAAATGCATCCATTGGAATCAACGGAACGGTGCTGACCAATGTGAATGCAAATGCCACGGTTTTAACACCCGCATATCTCGATAAGGTTGCTGCACTGGCCAATGTTTTTCGTCCCTATGGAATAAAAGTTTACCTCACAGCAAGGTTTTCGGCACCAGTGGAGATCGGTGGATTAAAAACCGCTGATCCATTGGATAAGAATGTGCAGGCCTGGTGGAATCAAAAAGCAAAAGAGATTTATGAACGCATTCCAGACTTTGGCGGGTTTTTAGTGAAAGCAAATTCCGAAGGTCAGCCCGGCCCGCAGAATTACGATCGCAACCATGCGGATGGAGCCAATATGCTGGCCGATGCAGTGGCGCCATTTAAGGGTATTGTTATGTGGCGTGCTTTTGTTTACAGCAATGAAGTGCCCGATGACAGGCATAAGCAGGCATACAATGAATTTGTTCCACTCGATGGCAAATTCAGACCTAACGTGATGGTGCAGGTGAAAAACGGGGCTATCGATTTTCAACCCCGTGAACCCTTCCATCCTTTATTTGGTGCCTTGCCCAAAACACCTTTGATGATGGAATTCCAGATCACGCAGGAATATCTTGGTCAGGCGACCAACCTTGTTTATTTGGCACCTATGTTTAAAGAAGTTCTTGACAGTGATACCTATAGCAATGATAAAGGAAGTACTGTGGCAAAAATAATAGACGGTGCTATTGATCAACATTCACTAACCGGTATTGCCGGTGTTTCAAATATTGGAAATGATATCAACTGGACCGGCCATCCGTTTGCACAGGCTAACTGGTATGCTTATGGGCGATTGGCCTGGGATTATTCATTGTCATCAGCTGCAATTGCGAATGAATGGTTAGGTATGTCATTTACCAATGATAAATCATTTATTGCACAGGCGGGTAAGATCTTACTTCGCAGCCACGAGATTACCGTGCAATATTCCACGCCATTAGGTTTGCATCACCTGATGGGTACGGGGCATCATTATGGACCTGCACCCTGGGTAGCCGATTTATCCCGTGCAGACTGGAACCCGGTATATTATCACCGGGCCGATTCCGCAGGTATCGGCTTTGACCGAACTGCAAGTGGCTCTGGTGCATTATCACAGTATGCAAAACAAGTACAGGACAAATGGAAGGATCCAAAATCTATTCCCGAAAAATATTTGCTTTGGTTTCATCATGTCCCATGGGATTTTAAAATGCAGTCAGGCAGAACGCTGTGGGAAGAACTTTGTTTTAGTTATAACACAGGTGTTGATTCAGTAGCCTGGATGAAAGCAAGTTGGCAAGAGCTCAGGGACCATGTGGATGAACAAAGATTTCAACAGGTAAAAATGTTGCTGGATATTCAGTTGCAGGAAGCTAAATGGTGGAGGGATGCATGCCTGCTGTATTTTCAACAATTTTCTAAAAAGCCGATCCCTTCCAAATACGTGAAGCCTGAGAAGACATTGGAGTATTATAAAAATCTGAAATTTCCATATGCACCGGGTAACTAACGGTGATGTTTATAGTATATAAAAAAATAACAAAAAATGGATAATAAGCAATTAGTGGCGATCGTGACAGGTGGTGCTTCGGGAATTGGTCTCGCAATAGCGGAGAAGCTGGTGGCTGAAAAGATCCATACGATCATTATCAGCAGGGATCAAAAGAAACTGGACGACGCGAAGAAAAGGTTCGGTGCCTTTTGCCATGCAATTTCATTTGATCTGAATAACCTGGAAGATATTCCAAAGCTTGTTGACGACCTGGTAAAACAATTTGGCAAAATTGATATCCTGGTCAATAATGCAGGCATCAATATGAAAAAAGATTTTGTGGATGTAACGGATGAAGATTTTCTGCAGGTGCTCAATACAAATGTGATGGCTGTTTTCTCATTATCAAGGGAAGTTAGTAAATGCATGATTGAAAAAGGAAGCGGTTCTATTATCAATATCAGCTCCATGGCTTCGCAATATGGTATACCAAAAGTAATTGCTTATACAGCATCTAAATCTGCCATAGAAGGAATGACCCGCGCCATGGCGGTGGAACTTTCTCCTTTGGGTATACGGGTGAATTGCATTGCACCAGGATTTATTGCCACGGATATGAGTGCAAAAGCATTGGATAATGACCCGGAAAGAAAAGGAAAGGCACTTGGACGTACACCACTAGGTTACCTGGGTCAACCGGCCGATGTGGCCGAAGCGGTTTATTTCCTGGCTACGGATCATAGTAAATATATTACGGGTACTGTTTTACCTGTAGATGGCGGTAATGCTATTGGTTTTTAAAAGTGAGATATGAAAAAACTGTTATTGATCATAGTTATAATTCTCAATTCCATGCAAATTTTTGCACAGGAATTGATTGCAGATAAAGGTGATCATAATTCTTTTTCATTGGTTGGCGCATGTATTTATACAGATCTAAATGATCATCAACTGGTGCAGGTTGCTGCCAGGCATTTGCAGGATGACATATCTTTAATCACCGGTTATAAAATGCCTTTAGTGCATCAACAACCACGAAAAGGAAATGTCATCATTATAGGATCAGCAGACAATTCAACCGTGATCCGCAAACTGGAACAAAATAAAAGGATTAATAACACCCCAATAAGGGATAACTGGGAAAACTACCGATTACAAACAATCGAAAAACCTTTTAAAGGGATTCAACAAGCACTGGTTATCACGGGCAGTGACAGGCGAGGAACGGCCTTTGGTGTATTTGAATTATCAAAATTGCTGGGTGTTTCTCCCTGGTATTGGTGGGCCGATGTGCCGGTCAGTAAAAAAGAAAATATTTACCTGCGCAAAGGCGTACTCATCACCGATGCACCCAAAGTAAAATACCGTGGCATTTTTATCAATGATGAAGCACCTGCATTAAGCAACTGGAGCCGGGAAAAGTTTGGCGGGTTCAATCATTTATTTTACCAGAAAGTATTTGAGCTGATGTTAAGGCTCAAATCAAATTATATCTGGCCAGCCATGTGGGGCAATGCATTTTATGATGATGATTCACTCAATATAAAAATGGCGGATGATTATGGTATCGTGATCGGCACTTCTCACCATGAACCTTTGATGCGGGCACATGATGAATGGCGTCGTTACGGAACAGGTCTTTGGAACTACGACAGCAACGCCGTTAATCTCCGTAATTTCTGGAAAGGAGGGATGCAAAGAGCCACCAATGAAAAGATCGTGAGTGTTGGCATGCGCGGAGATGGCGATGAACCCATGACAAGGGAAACGGCTACTGCTTTACTCGAAAAAATCGTAAAAGATCAAAGAAATATCATTGAAGAAGCATCCGGCAAACCCGCAGATCAAACGCCACAGCTATGGGCATTGTATAAAGAAGTGCAGGACTATTATGATAAGGGAATGCGTGTACCCGATGACGTTACGCTTTTGCTTTGTGATGATAACTGGGGTAATATTCGCCGCTTGCCAAAGCCAGGTGATCCACCACGAAAAGGAGGGTACGGAATTTATTATCATTTTGACTATGTTGGGGGACCACGAAATTACAAATGGATCAATACAAATGCCATTGAACGTGTTTGGGAGCAAATGCATTTAGCCTGGCAGCATGGTGTAAAAGAAATCTGGATCGTGAATGTGGGTGATATTAAACCCATGGAGTTTCCCATTTCCTTTTTCCTGGATTATGCATGGGACCCGGAAAAAATAAATGCAGATGACCTTAACCGTTATACAGTTCAATGGGCCGCTTCGCAGTTTGGTGAGGAGCACGCAAACGAAATAGCTGAAATCATTTCTCTTTACACCAAATACAATGCTCGTCGCAAACCCGAATTGCTGGATGAAAAAACCTACAGCATTCATCATTATGGTGAAGCTGACCGGGTTGTAAAAAATTATAATGAATTGTTGGGAAAAGCAGTGACCATTAATCAATCATTACCGGTGCAGTACCGTGATGCATTTTTTCAATTGGTATTGCACCCTGTAAAAGCATCTGCCAACCTTCATGAAATGTATTTGGCTGTAGCGAAAAATCATTGGCTGGCATCAAAGAATAATCCTTACGCCAATCATTATGCGGATAAAGTAAAAGAACACTTTGAAAAGGATTCACTGATCACATTGGAGTATCACCAGTTGAATAATGGAAAATGGAATCACATGATGAGCCAGACGCATATCGGTTATACCCACTGGCAGCAACCTCCGTTCAATTCAATGCCCAAAGTAACTTATGTGTCAGCGTCTGCTGTAATGAATGATGATGTTCAGATCGATCCTGTTGATAAAACTGCACTGACTCTTGTACCACCGGGAGCAAAAAATGTTTTCATTGAAAAGAATGGTTATCTCTCTATTCATGCGGATCATTTTACCCATCAACAAACTAATAGTCAGGCGCAATGGAAAATATTACCGGGTCATGGAAAAACCGGAAATGCCATAACCCCATGGCCCGTAACAGCGCCTGTACAAAAACCCGGGAATGATGCACCTTATCTTGAATATGAAATTTATGTGTATGATACGGGGACAGTAAACCTGCATCTGTATTTTTCACCCACACTTAGTTATTATAATCTGCCGGGTGGAATGAAGTACGGAATTTCCGTGGATGATGAAGCACCACAGCTTATTGGTGTAAACGCGGAAGATCATATCAACAAAACCTGGGAAAAGTGGGTTGCTGATAATATCATCATTAAATCAACCCAGCACTATATTGACAAACCCGGTAAACATACTATCCGGTTTTGGATGGTGGATCCGGGGCTGGTCCTGCAAAAAATTGTGATGGACCTGGGTGGGTTGCAACCAAGTTATCTCGGTCCACCGGAAACCATCGTTCAATAATTTTATAACTCGTAAAATATACACTATGTTGCTTGCTGTATTCTCTCCTAAAAATATTTTTACTTTACTGGTATCCGTTAGTTTGTTGGGTTGTGCTGAATCCAAAGAGATCAAACAGGAAAAAGATCTTTCCAAACCATTGGTCAGCCATATTTTTACAGCCGATCCTTCTGCGCATGTTTTTAATGGAAGAATTTATATCTATCCTTCTCATGATGTGGAAGCGGGTATCCCGGAGAATGATCTGGGTGATCATTTTGATATGCGTGATTACCATGTTTTCTCCATGGATTCCATAGGAGGTGAAATAACCGATCATGGAGTGGTTCTTAATAAAAAAGATATCCCATGGGCCGGTCGCCAGTTATGGGCACCCGATGCAGCGTTTAAAGACGGTACTTACTATTTATATTTTCCCATGAAGGATACCGCCGAAGTTTTTCGCATAGGTGTTGCAACCAGCAAAGATCCTGCTGGACCATTCACACCGGAACCAACACCTATTGAAGGAAGTTACAGTATTGATCCAGCTGTTTTCAAGGATACAGATGGTTCTTACTATATGTATTTTGGTGGTATTTGGGGTGGACAATTACAAAAATGGAATAATAATGTTTATGATTCCGCAGCACCTTTAAGAGATTCTGCGGAGCAAGCTGTTTTGCCGAAAGTTGTAAAAATGGCTGATGATATGAAAAGTTTTGCGGAGGTACCACGAGACATCAGGCTGGTTGATTCAGCAGGTAATCTTTTCCTGGAATCACAAAATGACAATCGCTTTTTTGAAGCTGCATGGGTTCATAAGTATAATGACAAATATTATTTCTCCTATTCAACCGGGGATACACATTTTATAGCTTATGCAACAGGCGATAATCCTTACGGACCATTCACTTACCAGGGAGTAATTTTAAAACCTGTAAAAGGATGGACAAACCATCATTCCATTGTGGAAGTAAATGGTAAATGGTATTTGTTTTATCATGATACTGAGATCTCTGGTAAAACACATTTAAGAAATATTAAAGTAGCTGAATTGCATTACAATGAAGATGGCAGCATTCAGACAATAGATCCATATCCTGAAAAATAATTTTCAATACATCATTCCCTTTCATTTAAATTGGTTTGTTATGATGCCACGTTTTTTGATTTTAGGTTCATTATTATTCATCATGCATTTGCCCCAGCATGCAAAAGCTCAGGGTAACACTGAATTTCCATTTCAGAATCACCAGTTGACATTTGAACAAAGAGTGGATGACCTCGTGAGCCGGTTAACACTGGATGAAAAAGTGGCGCAGATGCTGAATGCAGCACCTGCCATCCCACGGTTAGGCATACCCGCATATGACTGGTGGAATGAAGTTTTGCATGGCGTGGCAAGGACGCCTTTTAATGTTACAGTTTACCCGCAAGCCATAGGTATGGCCGCTACCTGGGATACAAATTCATTGTACAGGATGGCAGACTATTCCGCATTGGAAGGTCGTGCCATACATAATAAGGCAACTGCATTGGGCAGAAACAATGAACGTTATATGGGTCTGACTTACTGGACCCCCAATATCAATATTTTCCGTGATCCGCGTTGGGGCAGGGGACAGGAAACTTACGGAGAAGATCCTTTTTTAACGGCTATGCTCGGTAAAGCATTTGTTCGGGGATTACAGGGTGAGGATCCCCGTTACCTCAAGGCAGCAGCATGCGCCAAACATTTTGCTGTGCACAGCGGCCCCGAACCATCCAGGCATTCTGATAATTTTAATCCTACGGCTTATGATTTGTGGGATACTTATTTGCCTGCATTTAAGGAACTGGTTGTAAATGCAAATGTGGCAGGTGTGATGTGTGCATATAATGCAGTGGATACCCAACCCTGTTGTGCCAATGATCAGTTGATGAATGAAATTCTTCGGGAGCAATGGAAATTTACAGGCTATGTAACATCCGATTGCTGGGCGGTGGATGATTTTTATAAATACCACAAAACACATCCTGATGCGATATCATCTGCTGTTGATGCGGTGATGCATGGAACAGATTTAGAATGCGGCCAGGCAGTTTATAAAACATTGGTTGATGCGGTAAAGAATGGTTTGTTGAAAGAAGAACAACTCGATGTTTCTTTGAAACGGTTATTCATGATTCGTTTTCGTTTAGGCATGTTCGACCCGGTTTCGATGGTGAAATATGCACAAACACCCGAGTCTGTTTTAGACAGTGAACCGCATAAGGCCCATGCCTTAAAAATGGCGCAGCAATCCATTGTATTATTAAAAAACCATTCAATGCCCGGTAAATCCCAGCCGGTTCTGCCTTTGTCTAAGAACATCAAAAAAATTGCAGTGATCGGACCCAATGCGGATAACCGTATTGCGGTGCTGGGAAATTATAATGGCATACCATCATCTATTGCAACTGTATTGGATGGTATCAAAAACAAACTCGGGAAAAATGTGGAAGTGGTTTATGAAAAGGCGATCAATTTTACCAATGACACTTTACTCGTTTATGCCAATGTAAACAATCAATACCGGTTTGATGGAAAGCCTGGCTTTAGAGCTGAATATTTTAATAACAAAGAACTACAGGGTACACCGGCTTTTGTGCGACAGGAAAAAGAAATTGCACATGCCTGGCAGGAGGGACAGGCTGTGGCAGGAAATATTAAAGCCAATGATTTTTCTGCGCGGTTTACAACCCTATTTACACCTTTGCAGGATGGAATGTTAACATTCGAACTGGAAGCCGATGACGGTTATCGTTTTTTTGTAAACGATGAAATGGTGGTAGATGCCTGGGATCGAAATCGCTGGGGTACAAAGCAGTATACCATTACTATGCAAAAAAATAAACCTGTAAAACTGGTATTGGAATATACCCAGGGGGAAGGAAAGGCAAATGTTGCACTTCGTGCGGGTACATTTAAAACAACCAACCTAACGGCGCTGGCTAACCGCTTAAAGGATGTTGATGCTTTCATTTTTGCCGGTGGCATCTCACCCCAACTGGAAGGGGAAGAAATGAAAGTTGATTTTCCGGGTTTCAATGGGGGCGACAGAACAACCATTCAGTTGCCAGCCATTCAAACAGAATTAATGAGGGCCCTGCATGCTACCGGCAAACCTGTTGTTTTTGTAATGATGACAGGAAGCGCCATTGCCATTCCATGGGAGGATGAAAACATTCCGGCCATACTGAATGCATGGTACGGCGGACAAAGTGCCGGCACAGCCGTAGCAGATGTTTTGTTTGGTGATTATAATCCTGCCGGGCGTTTACCTGTCACTTTCTATAAATCGGATAATGAACTTCCGGGTTTTAGTGATTATAGCATGAATAACCGGACCTATCGCTATTTTAATGGTGAACCATTGTACCCGTTTGGCCATGGACTCAGTTACACAACTTTTAATTATAAAGATCTTTCAGTCCGGTCAGCAATACCTGCCGGAAACTCAATTCCCGTTTCACTAACGGTCACCAATACAGGAAAGATGAATGGTGATGAAGTCGTGCAGTTATATGTTTCTTACAATGGAACGGGTATTCAAAAACCGAGCCGTTCCTTAAAAGGTTTCCAGCGTATTTATTTAAAGGAAGGCGAATCACGTAAACTGGAATTCACGCTTACCCCGGAAGATCTTTCAATCGTAAATGATAAAGGTGCATTAGAACAAATGCCGGGTGAATGGGTGATCAGCATTGGTGGTGGCCAACCGGGTTTCAATAAAAAAACAACTTCAAACAGTATTCAACAAATGATTACGATCCGCTAATGAAAAGATTTTTCACCATATTGATTTTAATATGCATTGCTATTCAAACTTATGCGGAAATTAAACTCCCGAAACTGGTCAGCGATGGAATGGTATTGCAAAGGGACATTCCTTTAAAGATCTGGGGCTGGGCCTCACCGGCTGAAGAAGTTAAGTTGGTATTTAAAAGTAAATCTTACCAAACAAAAGCAAATGATAATGGTGAATGGCAAATCATATTGCCATCCCAGCATGCAGGTGGTCCATTTACAATGGAATTAAGTGGTGAAAACAAAATCATCATCCAAAACATTCTGATCGGTGATGTATGGCTTTGCTCAGGACAATCGAATATGGTAATCCCAATGGAAAGGGTTAAAGAAAAATATCCTCTGGAAATTGCTGCCAGCACCAATT
This sequence comes from Chitinophagaceae bacterium, assembly GCA_036675565.1. GTDB lineage: Bacteria > Bacteroidota > Bacteroidia > Chitinophagales > Chitinophagaceae > JACCYQ01. The sequence goes on along the minus strand of JAKFER010000319.1, from coordinate 5,331 downwards.
CATCCATCAGGCATTTTTTTATTCCCACTGCTTTTAGTTTTGGTAAGGAAGAAAAAGATTTACCTGGTGGCAAATGGTTATCTGCAGATCCTCATAATATTCTGCAATTTTCTGCCACTGCATATTTTTTTGCAAAAAAACTTTTTGAAAAGTATAAGATTCCAATAGGACTTATCAATGCCAGTGTGGGTGGTCCTCCCGTTGAATCATGGATAAGTGAAGCGGCACTTATAGCATTTCCGCATTATATGCAAAAAGCGGCAGTCTATAAAAACCCTGCACTGATCGATAGTATCAATAAAGCTCGTAATGCTATTTATGAAAAATGGTATGAAAATATTAACCGGAAGGACAAAGGATTAAATGGTGCAATTCCATGGCATAATAAAAATTTTAACGCTGTTGGTTGGCCAACCATGCAGTTGCCCGGTTATTGGAACCAGCAGGGAAAGATCAGCGGCAATGGGGTTGTTTGGTTCCGTAAGGAAATTGAGTTGCCGGCATCCATGGCCAATAAACCTGCCAAATTATTTTTGGGTACCATCGTAGACGCAGACTCCACTTTCGTTAATGGAAAATTTGTTGGCAACATCACTTACCAGTATCCTCCGCGACGGTACACTGTTCCAAAAGGTGTATTGGCGGCAGGTAAAAATATTATTACCATTCGTGTTGTTAGTAATTCCGGGAATGGTGGTTTTACTTACGATAAACCATTTTACCTGGTAACTGGCAACGACACACTAGATTTGAAAGACGCATGGGCCTACCAGTTAGGCGTGTCATCCTCACCACTTGTTGATACGTTACCAAACATTTCTTACCAGCCAACCGGTTTATACAATGCCATGATTGCACCACTGGTTAATTATGCCATTAAAGGAGTAAACTGGTACCAGGGTGAAGGCAATACAGGGCGTCCGCATGATTACCATGCATTGCTTAAAACAATGATCCAGGACTGGCGTAACAAATGGCAACAAGGAAATTTTCCTTTCCTGTTTGTACAATTACCCAATTTTGGTGAGGTGCATACTGTTCCTTCTGAAAGTAACTGGGCCATGTTAAGGGAACAGCAATTGAAAACTTTGTCTGTTCCTAATACTGCTATGGTCGTAGCTATTGACCTGGGTGAATGGAATGATCTACACCCGTTGAACAAAAAAGATGTGGGTGAACGACTGGCACTGGCTGCCCGCAAACTGGCTTATGGTGAAAATAAAATCGTGTATTCAGGGCCGTTATATCAGTCTCACCAAATAAAAGGTAATCGCATCATTGTTCGTTTTACCCATACAGGATCAGGATTAAAATCACTGGATGGTAAAGCACTCCGGGGCTTCGCCATTTCAGGTGCAGATTCAACATTCCGGTGGGCTAATGTTAAAATGGAAAAAGACCAGGTCATTGCCTGGCACGATGATATTCCCAACCCTGTGGCCCTGCGTTATGCCTGGGCCGACAACCCGGGGTTGGTAAATCTATATAACAAGGAGGGATTACCCGCTTCACCATTCAGAACTGATCATTTTAAAGAAACCAATACGTATGCAAACAAAGAAAAACCATGGAACAATAAAAGAGCCGCAGTTGTACTTACCTACGATGATGCTCTCAATGTACATCTCGATCATGCATGGCCGTTATTAGATTCATTAAACTTAAAAGCAACTTTTTATGTTTCCGGTGCAACAGGTGTTTTGCATAAACGAATGCACGAATGGAAAATTGCGGCGTCCAATGGTCATGAGCTGGGTAACCACACGATGTTTCATCCCTGCGATGGTTCATTGCCCGGCCGCTCGTTTGTGCAGCCCGAATATGACCTGGCCACTTACACGGTAAAAAGAATGGTTGAAGAGATCACCATGACCAATGCCTTGTTGCAAGCCATGGATGGAAAAACCAACAGAACATTTGCATATCCCTGTGGCGATCGCAAAGTTGATGATAGTTTTTACTTCGCTTCACTGCAAAAAGATTTTGCGGGTGCCCGTGGTGTTGGTAATGGAATGCTTGCTTTGCAAAATGTGGATCGCTATAATATCAATTGCATCATGGTCAATGGACAGAAAGGTGATGATCTGATCAGCCATGTAAAAAAAGCCATTAAAGAAAAAAAGCTACTGGTCTTTTTATTTCATGGTGTTGGCGGCGAACATGGATTGAATGTTTCGCTGGAAGCGCACAAAATGTTATTGGAATTTTTGAAACAAAACGAAAAGGATATATGGATCGCACCGATGGTGGATGTAGCGGAATTTATTGCAAAAAATAAATGATGAAGCCGGCTGCACAACGATGGCAACGTCCCTTGCGACGCTCCGTTCAACAGCAATCTATAGGTCAGCAAAATATTTCGGATCACACAAACAAATGAATATGAAACAAAATAACTTATGGATTGCCGTTATTCTCTTTAGCCTTGTTAGCTGGAACTGCGGTTCAAAACTTTCTTCCCAATCCGCTGAACCGAATTTAACCGATAGCACCAAAGGGTTGAAGGAATATTATAGTGATTATTTCGATCTGGGTGTTGCTGTTTCACCGCGTTCATTAACAACCGATGAAGCGGGTTTGATCCTGGATCAATTTAACAGCGTTACGGCGGAAAACGCCATGAAGATGGGTCCAATTCACCCCGGTGAAAATCAATACAACTGGGGTGGTGCGGATTCCATTACCGCATTTGCCAAAAAACATAATTTCAAGATGCGGGGGCATACTTTAGTTTGGCATAACCAGGCGCCACGATGGTTTTTTACACAGGCCAATGGTGATACGGTAACTAAAGAAGTTTTATTACATCGAATAAAAGATCATATAACGGCTGTGGTTAGCCGCTATAAAGGAACCATCTATGCCTGGGATGTGGTGAATGAAGTGATTGATGATAATCCCAATAATTTTTACAGGGATTCGCCCTTTATGCGCATTGCCGGTGAGGAGTTTATCGAAATGGCTTTTCGCTGGGCACATGAAGCCGATCCAAACGCACTGCTTTTTTACAATGATTACAACGAGATCAGTGACACTAAAAGAGCAAAGATCATACAGATGATCAAAAAATTAAAAGATAAGGGCGTTCCCATCCATGGCATCGGTTTGCAGGGTCATTGGGCCATTAGTGAACCGTCATATTCCCAACTGGAAAGTACCCTGGATGATTTTTCACAATTGGGTTTGCCATTGCATATTACGGAGCTCGATATTTCTGTTTATCCCAAAGAACACCAGGCAAGGGACCGGAATGCCAGTGACAGTGATACAACTTATACTGCGGAAAAGGAAAAACAGCAAATGGAAAAATACCGGATGATTTTTGAATTGTTCCGTAAGTACAGGGATCATATAACGTCAGTCACATTCTGGAATATTTCCGATCGTCATAGCTGGCTGGATAATTTCCCGGTGCGTAACCGCAAAGATTACCCGCTTTTATTTGATGCAAAACTGAAACCGAAAAAAGCTTTTTGGGAAGTGGTAAATTTTTAAATCTTATTATCATGGTAATCAGAAAATTCCTGAGTTTATTATTCTTTGTTTGTGTATGCCTGCCAGGTGTGGCGCAGGATAAGACTTATACCAATCCCATTCTCGCCGGTTTTTATCCTGATCCCAGCATCGTGAGGGCAGGGGATGATTATTACCTGACAACTTCCACCTTTGCTTATTTCCCGGGACTACCCATCTTTCACAGTAAGGACCTGGTGAACTGGCAATTGGTGGGTCATGCCATGGACCGCAACGAACAACTGGATCTGAAAGGCGCAGGCGTCTCCCGCGGGTTATTTGCACCTGCTATCAAATATCACAAGGGTGTTTTTTATATCACCTGTACGCTGATCGACAAAGGCGGTAATTTTATTATTACGGCTACTGATCCCCGTGGGCCATGGAGCAACCCAGTTTGGTTGCCCAAAGTAAGCGGTATAGATCCTTCATTATATTTTGACGAAGACGGTAAAATGTATATCATTTATAATAGTGAGCCGCCGGAAAACAAAACATTGTACGATGGACACCGGAGCATCCGGATGTGGGAACTGGATCCAAAAACGTTTCAACCCATAGGTGAAGAAAGACTGGTGATTAATGGCGGTACTGATATCAGCAAGAAACCCGTTTGGATCGAAGCCCCGCATATCATTAAAAAAGATGGCTGGTATTATTTAATCTGCGCCGAAGGTGGCACGGCATACAACCATTCGGAAGTGGTGTTCCGTTCAAAAAAGGCTACCGGTCCTTATGTTTCATATGAGAATAATCCGATTCTCACACAGCGTCACCTGGACCGTAACCGGCCATTCCCGGTTACAACAACAGGTCACGCGGATTTTGTGCAGGCACCTAACGGTGACTGGTACGCGGTTTTCCTGGGTTGCCGTCCTTACGAAGAAAATTTTTATAACATCGGTCGAGAAACATTTATGACGCCGGTGGAATGGAAGGATGGCTGGCCGCTGATCAACCCTGGTTTTGAAACCGTACAGTACCGCTATCCTGTTCCAGCACCGGGAATTACACAATCAGTGAATAATCCGTTCAGCGGAAATTATTCCTTTGAACATGATTTTAAAAAAGATGGATTTAACCCGCAGTTTATTTTCCTGCGCAATCCTACTGAAGGTTTGTATTCAACCGGTAAAAAAGGTTTGACACTTCCTTTGAAACCGGTAACCGTGGCAGGCAATGAGAATCCCGCATTTGCCGGCTTCCGGCAGGCTCACCACCATGGATATGCGGAAACCATGATGGATTTTAAACCCCAAAATGAAAATGAAAAAGCAGGATTGCTGATCTTCCAGAATGAACAGCATTATTATTTCCTGGCCCGCACGGTTAAAAACGGGAAGCCCTTTATTGAACTGCTCCGCTCCGCCGGCAAAGATGGCAGCGGTGAAACAGTCCTGGCTTCGCAGCCACTGCGTTCATCTAAAAGGCCACTCAGGTTAAGGATTGCAGCCAACAGGAACAGCTATGCGTTTTATTACGCGGAGAAAAACAAACCCTACCACTTACTGATTGACAATGTAGATGCCCGTTTTCTCAGCACCGCCACAGCGGGTGGTTTTGTAGGCAGCCTGTATGCATTGTATGGAACCTCAAACGGGCAAACCACTTATAATGCTGCTCTATTTCGCTGGTTTAAGTACCAGGGTGATGATGAAGTGTATAAAGTGGTTGAATAGTTGATTCAACAGGAACGGAATTTACATAATTCATCTATTTTTTTATTTTGATTGCTTTTAGTGAGAATTAATTTGTGTTCGAGGGGATAGGGAGGATATCAAAAAGTGAAACCTGTTTACGCTAATCTACACAAAGCTA
>JAKFER010000242.1:0-2657 GCA_036675565.1 Chitinophagaceae bacterium | reverse complement strand
CCAATTTGTAAAAATTCAAAGCATTAAAATGGAAAAGACACAAACCAATTATAGTCGTCGTTCATTTTTGAAATCAACTGCCCTTACCGGTGGCGGTCTGATGATAAGTTTTAGCTGGTTGTCAGAGTTTGCATTGGCAGATAAAACAAGCGTACTTGATCTTCCTGAACAATGGAGTGAATTAACCGGTTACATCAAAATCACTCCGGATAATATCATAAAAATCCTAAACCCTAACCCGGAATTTGGGCAAAATGTGATGACCTCACTCCCAATGATTGTAGCTGAAGAGTTGGATGTGGAATGGCAACAAATAGTGGTAGAAATGGGGCCTCACGACAATGTAAAATTAGGACCGCAATTTACCGGCGGAAGTAATTCAGTGCGGATGTATTGGAAACCACTCCGTGAAGCAGGGGCGGCTGCCCGTCATATGTTGATAGAGGCCGCAGCTCAAACCTGGAGTGTACCTATGGAAGAAATAACAACAAAAGCAGCGATGCTTTATCATGAAAAAAGCGGCAGATCCGGAACGTATGGCGACTTTGCATCAAAAGCTTCGGGCTTAGCCATACCAAAAGGGATAAAGCTAAAAGATGTAAAGAAATTTAATGTAGTACGAAGCTCAAAGAAAAATGTAGAAGGTTTAAAAATCGTAACCGGTAAACCTCTGTTTGGATTGGATTATACACAGGAAGGAATGTTGATTGCCATGATTGAACACCCGCCTGCTTTTGGCAAGAAACTTAAATCTTTTGATGCAACTGAAACCTTGAAAATGTCCGGCATCAAAGATGTTTTTAGCATGAAATTGTATGAAGATGGTTTCGAACAGGGTGGTTTCGATACACGAACATTCAATGATTTGCTGGTAGTGGTTGGTAATACTACATGGGAAGTTATGAATGCCCGTAAAAAACTAAAATGTACCTGGGAACCTATCAGCGACACCAAAGAAACCATGGCAGGCAGAGGTGGGAAAAGAGAGGTTATTGTTCCCGCCGGGCTTGAAAGTACAAGCACCCATTTGGCAAAAATGGCTGAGTATTCAAAAAAACCAGCTCAGCAATTACGAAAAGATGGAGACCCGGAAACAGCATTCAAAAATGCTGCACAGATTATCGAACGCACTTACACCGCCCCTTTTTTAGCACACAACTGTATGGAGCCTATGAATTTCTTCGCCCATGTTACAGATGAAAAGGCCTTATTAGTGGGGCCGTTACAAGCACCGGGGTGGATAGAACCCACGCTGTCAAAAATTTTAAATCTGCCAGCTGAAAAGATTGAAATCAAAATGACCCGGATGGGTGGTGGCTTTGGCCTGAGAGCATACGGACATTATCTTACCGAAGCGGCTCTTATCTCTAAAAAAGTAAAAGCTCCTGTCAAACTTGTTTATAGTCGTGAAGATGATATGACTTATGGTATCTATCGCCCAATGTACACGGCTACTTACCGGGCTGCGCTGGATGCTAATAAAAATTTGATCGCATTTCATGTAAAAGGAGGTGGCATTCCTGAACATCCTATACATGCAAACAGGTTTCCTGCCGGTGCAGTTGATAACTATTTGGCAGAGGGTTGGGAAATTCCTTCCAATATTACCATTGGTGCATTCAGAGCGCCGAGATCGAATTTCAACGCAGCAGCAGAACAATCCTTTCTGGATGAATTGGCAGAAGCAATGGGCAAGGATCCGATAGAATTCAGACTTGAATTATTAACAAGAGCTAAAGAAAATCCTGTTGGTAAAAACAATGATTATGATGCTGACCGCTATGCAGGAGTATTAAAATTGGTCAGAGAAAAATCCGGTTGGAATAAACCCGGTAATAATAAATACAGCCGCGGTGTTGCAGCTTATTTCTGCCATAATTCTTATGCGGCGCATGTAGTGGATATGGTAAAAAGAGATGGGCAACCTTATGTTGAAAGGGTTTTCAGCGCAATAGATTGCGGTATTGTTGTGAACCCCGACTCAGCTGTCAATATGGTGCAGGGCGCCGTTGTTGATGGAATTGGAAATGCCTTTTATGGAGGGTTAACGCATAAAGATGGCGTAGCTGAACAGAATAATCTTAATCGCTACCGGATCATACGTATGCGGGAAGCGCCAAAGAAGATCGAAGTTTATTTTGTAGAAAATGATATTGATCCGACAGGCCTGGGTGAACCTCCTTTCCCACCGGTATTTGGTGCAGTGGCCAATGCGATCTATAAAAACATTGGCAAGAGAGTGTATAACCAGCCTTATAATAATGATATTATCACAAAAAAAGCTTTTTAGGATTAACCGGGTATCAATATTGTTTCTGAGTAGCTGAACTCTTTTTTAAAGGTGTACATAGCCAATCGGATTATGGTGAAATTTTTTTGATTTAGAATTTCTTAATGATGAACCCCAGGTCGCCATTACAAAAAACGCAAAAAGGAGCAACAACCGGGGTTAGAAAAAGTAACGGACGAAGAGTATAATAATTGAATTGATACCAGTTGAAGCTATTTGATACTTTTTCGGTGCCATCTTTTTTAAATTGTTTCAAAGACAAATCAAAGCGTGCAGAGGGCTGATCGGGACTTGATACGTTAATAAGTCCGATTCCAGTCAGGATTACAAATTTCACTTCTTCTTGCTATGAAACACGCTGTGCACC
>JAKFER010000284.1:0-2685 GCA_036675565.1 Chitinophagaceae bacterium | reverse complement strand
CAGCGATAATATAACATGGCCTGCTGCTTATTTTATGGTAGCTGATATGCTGCATCGTCAATATGGCGATGAACGGCCTATCATTAAGCACTATTCTTCCATGAAGAAATGGATGAATTATATGAAGTCGAAGTACATGAAGGATTTCATCATGACAAAGGATAAATATGGTGATTGGTGTGTGCCGCCGGAGAGTCTGGAGATCATAAGGTCGAGGGATAGTTTGCGTACAACCAATGGTGAATTGATCGCTACGGCCTATTATTATCATTTATTGCACCTGATGAAAAAATTCGCTTTGCTAAGCGGGAATGATAATGATGTAGTCACTTATGATGCATTGCGACAAAATATACAATCAGCCTTTAATAAAAAGTTTTACAACCCGCGGCGTAATGGGTATGATAACAATACAGTTACCGCTAACCTGTTGCCACTGTATTTTGGCATAGCTCCGGACAGTTTGAAAAAAGACGTTTTCAATAATATTTATGATCGGATAAAAGAGAAAGACGATATGCATATCAGTACCGGTGTTATCGGTACGCAATGGTTGATGAGAGGATTAACAGATAACGGAAAGTCCGGGATGGCTTATGCATTGGCATCAAACAAAACATATCCCAGTTGGGGCTATATGGCAGAGCAGGGAGCGACCACCATCTGGGAATTATGGAATGGGAATACTGCCAGCCCCCAAATGAATTCTCAAAACCATGTGATGCTGCTGGGTGATTTATTAATATGGCTCTATGAAGATTTGGCAGGTATCAGTTCCCACAATAAAGCTATTGCTTTCAAAGAGATCGTTATGAAGCCATCATTCCCCGAAGGATTGAATGAAGTAAATGCATCTTATCAATCGTTGTATGGCGTGATCAGCAGTCATTGGAAAAAAGGAAATGATATTCTTACATGGGACATTACTATACCGGTTAACACAAAAGCAACTGTTTATATACCTGCTGCCAGAGCTGATGATGTGAAGGAAGGAAACAATACCATGACTGGTTCAGACGGAATACGATTTATTAAAATGGAAAAAGGTAATGCAATGTTTGAAATCAGGAGCGGTAATTATTCATTCACCAGTAAATCTTCAATTAATAAATAATCTGATTATGAAAAGAAATAAAAACAGTTTATTATTTGTTGCCTTAATTCTTTTGGGTATGAGTTTTCAAAACCTGCAGGCACAGCAAGTGCAGGCGGTAAGCCAGAAATTATCTCCTGGGGAAGCCAATGCAAAAGCAAATGCTGAACTGCTAAAGAAAGCAGGCGAATGGGTCGCTGAGTTGCATTTGACTGATGCGGTGAAGATGCAAAGAGTTACTGGCTCTATCGCTACTCATTTAATAGTAATCCGTAACTGGAACAACGAACACCCTTTTACTACAGTTCCTGCGGGCATCAATCCGGTTACCGGAAATAAATTATCGGAACTGGATAGGCAGGTCATTGCTAATTCTGCTATGCCTTCGTCCGTACATGACGATCTTATGAATGCATTAAAAAAGGATTTAACAGCCGAACAGGTGGATGCCATATTGGATAAATATACTATCGGAAAGGTGGCTTTTACGTTGAAAGGGTATAAAGCCATCGTTCCGGATCTGACAAAAGAGGAGGAAACCAAAATCGTAGAATACCTGGAACAGGCAAGGGAACAAGCTATTGATTATAAAAGCATGAAACAGGTGTCGGCGATTTTTGAAATCTATAAAACAAAATGCGAGCAATACCTGAATAATAACGGACGCAACTGGCGGCAGTTGTTTAAATCGTATGTAAACAAAGTGAAGGCACAGAAGGAAGCTGAAAAACAAAAACAAAAAATCAATTAAGCGTACTATGAAAAGAAAATTTATAATCAACCTCGTATTTGTATTGACAGCCATTGGAGTTAGCCATAGTTATGCCCAGGGTAATAAATGGAAAAAAGGCATTTTGGTTGATGAATTTATTTATACGGAAGCGCCGTTTCCATCAGCACATGCATCTACTATCGCTGAAACGCCTGCTGGTCTTATTGCTGCGTGGTTTGGCGGCACTAAAGAAGGTAATAAAGATGTTTGCATCTGGACAAGCCATTTGGACGGTAATAAATGGACGGCGCCTGTTAAAGTAGCAGAAGGAGTTATCAACGATAGCACCCGTTATGCTTGTTATAATCCCGTTTTATTCCAGGTTCCCGGAGGCGAATTATTGTTGTTTTATAAAATAGGTCCGAATGTAGCGGGATGGACCGGCTGGATGATGCGTTCAAAAGATAATGGTAAAACATGGAGTACAAGGGAAAAATTACCTGACGGCTTTTTAGGCCCCATAAAAAATAAACCACTTTTAATCAATGGAATATTGATATGTCCATCCAGTACAGAGAAGAATGGATGGAAAGTACATTTTGAATACACGAACGACTTTGGAAAGACGTGGACGAAATCCGAAGATATCAACGATGGTAAAATAATCAGTGCTATTCAACCTTCTATTTTAACTTATAAAGATGGTAGTATGCAGGTGCTTTGCCGCAGTAAGAACAGAACTATCAATGAAAGCTGGAGTAAGGATGGTGGTAAGACCTGGAGCACTATGACAGCATCCTCATTACCCAATAATAATTCGGGCACAGATGCGGTAACATTGAAAGATGGAAGACAATTACTGGTTTACAATCATGTAAAG
>JAKFER010000012.1:0-2687 GCA_036675565.1 Chitinophagaceae bacterium | reverse complement strand
GCCGAGTCGTAAACACAGTAAATGTTTCAAGTGTTCCCAAGCCAAAACCTGAACTTATTTGCGGTAATATCCTGGGAAAATAAGTATCTGTGCGCCGCTCCAGGTTGTCGGCGCTAAGTCTGATCGTATTAATTAATCCTTTTAGTAAACCGATTTTTCCTTCAAGCACACCCTGAAAACGATTGGTAGTATTTCTGTCTAATGTTTCATTTACAAAAGCTACCGGGTTTTCTATATCGGGAACAGTGAACGTATAAAGTTTAGGATTACTGTATGTTCCATCCGCATTATAAACCGGAACTGTAGGAAAATTAATTAATGTAGATCCAACAACTGACTTTCCGTAATTTCTTGCCGTTGTACCATTCGACGGAGACGAGCCGTTTTGTATAGCCCTCGATGCAAATAAGCGTGACGAAACTGATATACGTTCGTTTAGCTTACTATTTATATTCAGGCGAATCCCGCCCCTTTGAAAATCACTTCTGCGTATTATGCCATCCTGATCCAGATAACCTGCCGACAAATAATATTTCGTTTTATCGTTGCCACCTTGGAAACTTAAATTATGGTCTTGCTGTATTGCAGTATGAAATATTTCATCCTGCCAGTCAGTATTTGCATTTATAGAATTTGTAATTTCCGCCGGAACGGCAACATTAGAATTTTGATACCATTCTTTTGCGAAAGCGAGGTATTCGTCGCCATTCATCACCTCAAGTTTTTTACGCACTTTCGATGCGCTTACCGTACCACTATAATTAACTCTTACTTGTCCTGCTTTTCCTGATTTGGTAGTAACCATTACTACCCCGTTCGATCCTCTTGAGCCGTAAATAGCGGTAGCAGAAGCATCCTTCAATACTTCAATTGATTCGATGTCATTTGGATTAATAGTAGATAAACTATTGGTCACTCTTACATCGCCATTAAATTGCGGTACGCCATCAATCACCACTAAAGGTTCATTACCGCCGGCAATAGAACTCGGCCCCCTAACTCTTATACTTATACCTGCACCCGGCTGGCCTGAACTCTGCTGTACCTGTACGCCTGCCATTCGCCCCTGCATAGCCTGTTCTACACTTGCTACCGGGTATTCCTGAATGACAGATCCTTTAATGCTGGTTACCGCTCCTGTATGCGTTGATTTTTTTTGCGTACCATAGCCAATCACAACAACTTCATCCAAGTTGTCCACGTTTTGATTTAACCTAACATCAATGGAAGTGCGGGTACCAACTTTTTCTTCCTTCGAAACATAACCGGTTGAAGAAAATACCAAAACTGCATTCTGATTGGGAACTAAGATGGAATAATGGCCATCATTGTTCGAGGTGACTCCTGTAGTACTTCCTTTTACGAGGATGCTTACTCCTTCAACAGCATTGCCATTACCGTCCCTGATAACACCGGTTACCGTGGTTGTTTGTGCATATAAACCGGTTAAGCACGTTAAAAGTAAAAAAATGAGCAGGAAGGGGAAGATCATGCATTTTTTCGCAAGTGCCTGTAAAAGTTGAGCAGTTTTTTGTTTCATATAGCTATCAATTTTTGAGCATTGCTTTATCAGCAAAATAATACCCGTTAAATATTTCAGGGTTAAAGCAACCGGATGTAATTGCAAGTAAATTCTATTTCATAGATGGTAGTTTGTACTAATTATCATTGTAATAAACTATTTTGGCATAGTCAGAAACAAGTATTTATAATATTTGAAATAATCAGTTTAATGCATTAGTCATTTAAAGACTAAGACAAGAGAACTTGATTTTATAAACCATTTACAGAGTGCGGATGATTACCAAAGTATCTACGAAGCTAGGGTTGTTATTTGCATAAGTGTATCTATTGTATCCTTGTGTACTAAATGGAGAAGCTACCAAATTAGTGCCCCTGTTGCAGGTAAGATTTCTTTTATTAGCTCGCTTCAGGAAAATAAATTTTTGCAACAAGGAAAATTGCTTGGATACGAGGTACCGGATAACAGTAAATACTATGTTGAAACTACTCTTCCGCAGGCCAACTTTGGAAAAGTGGATACAGGCCAGCAAGTTCAGGTACGGTTTGATGCATACCCTTACCAGGAATTCGGCATTATAAACGGACGTTTAAATTATATAGCTAAAGTTCCTTCTGATATTGGTTTTTTGGCTACTGTTCAATTAAACAATGGGCTGTTTTATTCAGAGGGTCGCTGGTTCAAGTCCAGCAGCAGGAGCTGGTAATCAATTATTAATAAAGGTCGCATCTAGCGGCCTTTTGTTTTTTGCAAACAATTTGCAAACGGGGCCAGGCGTATTAAAGAGCTAAGTTGAAGATAGGATTTCCTTTTCAAAATATGAGCAATGCGTTAATGTTAAGTACTGCTTGAACGCTTTTAACTGGGCTTTGGTAGGGCTTTACAACCAATTTGTCTTGCTTTCTTCTACTGGATAGTAAACTGCTTGAATGAGTGGACTAAAAATTGAATCGTGTCAGGTCGAAATAAAAACTGCCCATATTGATAGTTAGTACTGTTTGTATGCTTTTTGATGTTCAGTTTTAATTTCGTTAATTGATGTGTCTGGCTTTAAAACTTTCATGTTGTCGCTGAAAGTGAGTAATTCTATTATTAAGTCATGTGTCACACATTGCTTTAGTTTTATTTGTATTTCATCGTCATTGTCAACCAAAACTTGTTGTGT
>JAKFER010000267.1:0-2724 GCA_036675565.1 Chitinophagaceae bacterium | reverse complement strand
AAACGTTTGAAAAAAATATAACGCTTAAATAAGTTATTAGTGTCATGTCAATTAAAAATTGACATCTGAAATATTGCCACGGATTCACAGAAAATATAGTTTATATCCGTGCATCCGTGGCTTCTAACAATGCGACAAAATTAAGTTGACTTATCATTAGTATAGTTTGAGGGTTGTTGCTTTTAATAACTTCAAACCATAAACTTCAAACGATAAACTTCCTGTGTGGGACAGTTATAAAAAAGGATTCAAAGCCTATTTGCAATTAGAGAAATCTCTTGCTGATAACTCTGTAGAAGCCTACCTGCGGGATATTGATAAACTGACGCAATACCTGCAGGAGGCTTCTTCATTAAAAAACCCTGCGGACATTGAATTGAAAGACCTGCAGCGGTTTATAAAGTGGATCGCTGAATTGGGTATGACCCCTTCTTCGCAGGCAAGGATCATTTCGGGTATCAAAGCGTTTTATAAATACTGCCTGCTGGAAACTATTTCACGTACTGATCCCACTACGTTATTAGAAGCTCCCAAATTAAAACGGGCTTTACCTGATGTTTTGAGTTTTGATGAAATAGAAAACATCATTGCTCAAATTGACATGAGCAAACCGGAAGGCGGTCGCAACAAAGCCATCCTGGAAACCATGTACAGTTGCGGCCTGCGTGTCAGTGAAACAGTGAACCTTAAAATATCCCAGCTTTATCTGGATGTTGGCTTTATCCGCGTCATTGGCAAAGGCGATAAGGAAAGATTAGTTCCTATCGGCAGCAGCGCTATTCATTTTATTACTATTTATAAAAATGAGATTAGGGTGCATACACAACCCAAGCATGGTAACGAGGATATATTATTTCTCAATAGCCGTGGTACCAAACTTTCAAGGGTAATGATCTTCCTGATCATTAAAGACCTTGCAAGAAAAGCAGGAATTAAAAAAACTGTTTCGCCACATACACTTCGTCATTCATTTGCCACGCATTTGGTGGAAGGAGGCGCCGATCTCCGTGCAGTACAGGAAATGCTGGGACATGAAAGCATTACCACTACAGAGATCTATACTCATCTTGACAGGGAATTTTTAAGGAAGACATTGGAACAGTTTCATCCGGGGTTTAGAACCCCAGTCCCCTAAAGGGGCGACTTAGGTCGAAAACGCTTTTCTATTTTCATTCTTTTTATAGCACTTATTTTTTCTTTGCTGCCAGCTTTTGTTTTTCACAGCATCTTTGTTCCGCCAACTGGGGAACTCTTGTGCGTTCGGTAATTCTATTCAGCATCATCGATGCTTTGTCCCAGGGGAACACATCGTTTGCTATTATTGAATAATTACTTTTTCCTGTTTCAGAATATTTCTTTTTTCATCAATTACCTGAAGAAAGTATGTGCCTGCAGACCACCAGTGGTCTATATTTATGCAAAACCGATTTATTCCTTTGTGGGTTCTTTGTTCTTGTGACAGTAATTGCCGGCCATTAAGAGTTATTACTCTTACATACAACAAGCCACTTTGAATACTATTTATTTCAATTGTTACATACTGTCCTCTTTGAACCGGATTTGGATATACCGCTGCTCCTGGAATGTTTTTATTTATAATATTTTCACCGCTTACAAGTCTGCACTCCGAAATCTTTGTCAATCCGCGACAACTAATCCGGCGACACCTGATTGTTCCATAAGAAGTAACTATTACCGGGTCGCAATTAATAATATCCCTTTCCAATGAGAAAGTGTTTATTTCCTTTTTTATATTTTTATACACAGCTGATAAAGTTTTATATCCTGTTGAAGTAATTATTACTTTATAGCCCTCTCCTCCTTTTAATTTGTCAGTAGTTAACACGCCGCTGTCGTTTGCAGTAAACATCAGGGTATCTTTTTTATCTCTAACGGAAATAAAAGAAACCGTTGCCCCTGCGACATTACTTCCATCCAAAAAATCCTTGATCTGAAATTCTCTGTTTCCAGCATTTTTTGTGGTAATTATTATAACACCATTTACAGCCCGGCAACCATAAATAGCAGAAGCTGCTGCATCTTTTAACACTGCAATGCTTTCAATATCATTCGGGTCAACATCCTTCAATTTTTCGTACTCAACCGGAACACCGTCAATTACTACCAATGGTCGCTGAGAGGAATGCATCGTAGCTCTGCATCGTATCCTAATCGTGTTATCAGGGTTTACCTTTTCAGAACTAATTGCAACAGGTAGTAGATTCTCCGACACCTGTCCAATCATTTTAAAAGATAGCAGTATAAAATAAAATGTAAATATTATTCTCATAAAACAATTTTTGGTTGTGTGGTAATGAAGGTCCTTTTAGATTCCTATTTCCCTATAATCCATAAAATCAGGAAAATCTTATTTCTAAAAAGAGGGGCCGGTAAAAACCAGCCCCGTATCATTAACCGGCTGTTAAATGATTATTGTTAATACAATTGCTGAAGAGCATTGTTACATCAGTAACAGCTATCTTGTTCCTAAACTTTTTTCCGCTGGTCCTGTTTTATTTCCTTTCGCTAATAGTTGTGCACTTTCCACCAATCTTATAAATTCTGAACGATAACCTTCATCGTCGTTACCTTTCGCCTTCTTCGCCATGCTGATAATGTTATCAAAAGAAGAAGAAGCTTTGAATTCGGAATTACGCAGCAACATACCAAACTCCGCCACTGATGCGGCAAAGCGAAAATTATCAGATGTTTTAGTTATAGAAA
>JAKFER010000108.1:0-2731 GCA_036675565.1 Chitinophagaceae bacterium | reverse complement strand
TTCAAATTGGCAGCGGTCAACAGCAGGTTGTTATAAAAATAATTACTGCTGAATCCGGCTATCACCTCTCTCATCCTGTATTGGGTGTTGAGAAGAAAAGTATTTCCGGTGGCTTCAATAGCCACTTCTAAAATAGAACGGTTAAATCCTAAACGGGCTGCCTCATGGCTTAATACAGTAGGAGGGAGCTGCCAATGATCACCTGCCAATATAATTTTTTCTGCCAGCGGAAAAATACACCATGCTAATGGTTCAATGCACTGACCGGCTTCATCAATTACTAATGTTTGAAAATGGAGACGATCAATATCTGCATCGTATAATCCTATAGGCGTGCCCGCGATCACTTCTGCTTCAGTAAATAATTTTTCTTCGTTGTATATCCGGAGTTTTTTTATTTCGTTTCGTATATTTTTTACTTCTTTGAATAAAAGATTTCGTTGTTCTCTTTCTGCTTTGCCAAAACTCCGCTTGTATTTCAGCGCCATCTTTCGAAACTCTTCGGCTCTTATTTTTAATTGCTTGATCTCCTTTTGCTGCTTGCTGTTGGCCAGCCTTCCTTCCGGCGTATGTGAAAAAATAGTTTCATCCACTTTGCTTGTATTGCCAACCCTTAATACATTAACACCTTGTTGTATCAATCCTTTAGCGATATTATCTACAGCCGTATTACTGGGAGCGGATACCAATACTTTTTCACCGGCTTTGATCAGTTGCTGTATCGCTTCGATCAGTGTTGTTGTTTTACCTGTACCCGGCGGGCCGTGTACAATAGTGATTGGTTCGTTTTGTGTAATAGCTGCAATAGCTCCCTGCTGGCTTTCATTCAATTGTTGGTTGCGAAAGTGAAGAGAAATGTTTTTTATGATGGCCGGTTCAATTGCAGGTGCAGTAACACCATCATGTAACTGTTCAAATAATTTGTATAAAGGTTTATTATTCCCGAGTTCATTCAGCACTTTTTTCATGATGCTGGTCGTTCTTGTATCTGGGGCCAATTTAATACCAACACCATCATCTTCTACCCAGTCCGGAAAATCCGGGGCAAACAAACGAAACTCACCCGTCTTACCATCGAGAGCCATCAATACACCTTTCACCGGTTCTTCACCGGCAATGAAACATTCAATGGCAGCACCGTCTTTAAACATATTCGCTTCCGGTGGAAAGCTGAGTTTAAAACTGATCTCTGGGTAGTCGGCATAGCCAAAGGTTTTTCTTGTAACAATAATAGGATGTAAAGCCAGTCCCTCGGCTTTTAGTTGCTTCAGGGTATGTTGCTGATCCAGGCTATAGCGCTGCGCCTGTTCTTTTTCTTCCAGGTTGACGCATTTCAATAACGTTTGAATGTGAGGGTGCATGCGGTGAAAATAGGAAGGAAGATGAGGATAAAAAAATTGGGCAGATTTAGTAAGGATTTTTCTTGGGATTCATCCTGGTATCATACATATTCAGGATAATCACTTTGTCATCTTTAATTTTATAGTACATTCTGTTATGGCGGGTGATCAGTAAACCTCTTACATCTTTTATTTTAGAGGAAAGCGATCCAACAAAAGGCTGTTTAGTAAGTAGTTCAATGCGACGGTCTATTTTCAGGAGAAATTCAGTAGCTACTTTATGCGACCATTCTTTTTCAAGGTAAACAAGGACTTTCTGAACTTTATTGGTGAAACGTTTCTTGACGATTATTTGATACGCCATTGGTCAGTAGTCTTTTTATATTCATCCAGCGAGTGAGTATCTTTTGTTTCATCTTCTTCAGATAGTGCTTTCAATTCTTTCAACTGATCCTCACTTAACCCGTCAGTAATATCTGCGTCTTTTACTTTGCCGTAAAACACAATATCTTCTTTCAATAAGGAAAGTAATTCTTCATCGTTTGTATTTTCAATGTAGGATAACAGTTCTTTCTTTATATCATTTGCCGACATAGTCAAATGCTTTTTTTCAAATTTACTAAAAAGGGTTGGTTTGACAAGTTCTACTGTTGCTTACCTTAAATATACATTGCTAACTTCTCTTTTTCTTTGTGAATGTATGGGGTGAAAACATCACGGATAGTAATAATAAAAATACAGGTGTATGCAATCCTTTAATCGTCATTACTCCCAGCCTATTTGCAGAATAGCTAAAAAACATGTTTCCAACAGCTTTTATCATTACTTAATAACTAATTTTCGTGTTGCCGCATTCAACCCTTTAAATTGTCGGGTTTGCACCCCGCCGGAGAGATTAGTTGAAAGTATATTTGTTTTATCAAATTTCGTTAACCAGGTAAAATAAACATTATGCAAAAGATCACTCCATTCCTATGGTTCGATGGTAAGGCCGAAGAAGCCGTAAACTTTTATGCTTCCATTTTTAAAAATTCAAAAGTAACCAGTATCAAGCATTGGGGGGAGGGTAGTCCTTTTCCCAAAGACCAGGTAATGACTGCCATTGTTGAATTGGACGGAATACAGTTTTATGCTTTCGATGCAGGCCCGCAATTTAAATTCACGGAAGCTGTTTCATTTTTTGTGGATTGCGAGGATCAGAAAGAAGTAGATCATTTTTGGGAGAAACTTACCAGTGGCGGAGGACAGGAAAGTATGTGCGGCTGGTTGAAAGATAAGTTTGGTGTATCATGGCAGATTGTCCCAAAAGCTTTACCCAAACTGATGACTGATCAAGATCCACAGAAGGCAAAAAGAGTAATGGCGGCAATGATGAAAATGAGAAAAATAAT
>JAKFER010000048.1:0-18086 GCA_036675565.1 Chitinophagaceae bacterium | reverse complement strand
ATTGAATGAGTTTATTTAATCTTACCAAAAAATCTTTTTCTGCATCAGAAAGAATGATATTTTCTTCACCCAAAGCCTGCAAACGAATGGCTTGTCCCAACAGGTGGTTAAAAAAACGCAGGAATTGTTTTTGTTTTTCGCGGCCTAATTTACTGGCTTCGTCAACCCATTTGGTTTGCGCAAGCGGTTGCTTTTTTGCAATAGCATTTAACCATTCTCTTAAAAGATTTTGCCAGTCTTCTCCCGCATGCTGCGATTGCAAAATAGCTTCACGATAATTTCCTTCACTAACAGCCGCCAGTAAACTGGCTTGTGCCGCTGGTGTATTGTTACGTGCAATTAATGCCTGTTCAATTTCTGTTGTTTCAATCGCGGGAATCTTGATCAGTTGGCAACGGCTTAATATAGTAGGAAGAATACCGGCTTCATTTTCTGCTACTAAAATGAAAAGCGTTTCTGCCGGTGGTTCTTCAATTAATTTTAAAAGTTTATTGCCTTCGTTTCCCAAATATTCCGGCATCCACATCAACAAAATCTTGTAACCATTCTCAAAACTCTTCAGACTTAGTTTACGGATGATGTCATTACATTCAGCTGCGGTAATATTGCCTTGTTTATTTTCAGCATTTAAAAATTGCAACCAATCATAAACGTTGCCATATGGACTAAGGGTTATGAATTCCCGCCATTCAGAAATATAATCATCGCTGATAGGTGCCTGACCCGCCTTTTTAGGAATAACCGGGAATGAAAAGTGGATGTCAGGGTGAACCAGTTGTCTTGATTTTTGACAGGAAGGACAAACGCCGCAAGAATCATTCAGCGGTTCGGAAGGTTGAATTTGCGCCAGCTCTTCACCAAAAAGTCCGATAGGTGTTGCTGATTCATTTGAAACCTGGTTTATCTTTTCGCAATTAAGATATTGTGCAAGTGCCCTGGCTAATGAAAATGCACCATTGCCTTCTTTCCCCAAAAATAATAAGGCATGACTGAGCCGGTTGTGTTGAACCAGCTCTACGAGGTTTTGTTTGATTTCCTGTTGCCCGATAATATCCCTGAACTGCATAGCTGCGAATGTATTATTTCTGGCTGATAAAAAAAGCCACCATTTTTGATGGCAGCTTTTAAAAAAAGGTAAATTATTTTTAATTCAGGTATTTGAGGATTTCATCACTTAAAGGCAAAGTTTTGTGGTGAAATACCGTAACGAATTCACCATTTTCATCAACGAGGAATTTGGTGAAATTCCATTTAATGGGATCTTTTATTCCTTTTTTCTCTGCTTCTTCAGTAAGGTATTTAAAGAGCGGGTCAATATCATTTCCTTTTACAGAAACTTTTGCTGACAATGGAAAGCTTACACCATAATTCTTTTTGCAGAAATCGGCGATCTCTTCATTAGTACCCGGTTCCTGTGAACCAAAGTTGTTGGCAGGAAAACCAATGATGACCAATTTATCCTTGTGTTGCTCATATAATTTTTCCAGGTCATCATATTGTGGTGTGTTACCACATTTAGATGCGGTATTAACTATCATGATTTTTTTGCCTTTGTAATCGGCCAGGTTTATAGGCGTACCATCAATGCCTTCCACTTTAAAATCATAAACTGATTGCGCCGTAAAAGCAAAAGAAACGGTAAGCATTGCAGCTATTATAAAAGTCTTCATTTTTTAAATTTTTAATCGTAACAAAGCTAACACTGATAAATCTTATTTGTTCAACAAACCTGTTAATTCAGCGGTTTATTGTTTTTCATAACTACCCAGGTCTGGTAATGCAACCGGTCGGGATAATCCATCCAGGTCTATATTAATGGTCGTATTCATCCCCTTATCAATGGCAGGTGAAGTTGGTTGAAGCCGGAAATTGAAAATATTTTCAGCTGTACTGATAGTTTCAAATAATGGATCCAGGTTGATCATTTGGTTTAAAGTGGCGTTAGTCGGTTCCGTTTTTACTTTCATTATGCCATGATTAAAATTGACATTAAAAATGGTATTTCCATTTTTACCGACTACCACTTCATCTTCTACTAAACCAAAATCGCCCCAGAAAATACAATTGGTAAAATCAGCCTCCAGGTCATTGCTGGTGATCACACTATTTACATTGGTAAAATTGCTTACATATAAAACCGGGTTTGTGTGCTGGATAAACAAGTTGGAGAAGCTGGATATGGTGCAATGTGTAAAATTGTATTGCCCACCCTGAACCAGGTAAACGTTTTTACCACAATTACTAATGAGGCAATTCACTGCTTCTATATTTGAATTGATTGCAATGATACCTGCATCGTACGCATTGTCAATAATGCATTGGTTCAATTTTAATTTTGGGTTGGTATTTACAGATGGCCCGGTGACGGCGATAGCCTGGAAAGCATTTTTGATTACTGCATAATTCAAAACATTGTCTATGCTGGGATCACGAAAATAAATGCCTGGCCAACTTGCCGGGTAATCGCGGTAGGGTTCATCCAGCCTGTCGCCCTGGATATAAACGCGATCTAAAGAATCTTTATCACCATTGACTAAAAGGGTGCCATCAATAACCAATGGTGCATCTGCATGAACAAAGATTCTGGTACCTTTTTCAATAGTCAGTTGCGCATTGGTCCTGACATGCAGGCTTCCTAAAATAACATAAGGAAGGTCGTTAGTCCAGGTTTCTTTACCTGATACCGGATGGTTTCGCAGAAAATGTGCGTTTTGTCCAAATGCTTCTAATTGTACCTCCCGGTTATTTCCATTATAAGATATATTGATGCTATCCCGTACTACAAATGGGAGATTACCTGTGACCGGATCAACCAATACAGTAACAAATACATATAAGCTGTCGTTCGATCTTATTTCAAGGTCCAGCACTTCTGGGCCGGTGAATCCATCAGCATTTATTTTGAATGGAGAAGAAAGTCCACCTGCCAGGCTTACCTCGTCAAGTTTTATTTTTTGATCATTGGGATTAATAATCTTAAAAGTATGTGTAACGGACCCTGTTGTTGTAAATACCGTATCGAAATGCAGGGTATCTTCGGTGATGATCAACCGAGCATCAGCAGACGTAATGAAAGATTCTTTTTTACAGGCAAAAAAGATAGTAATGATGGCTGCAACAAAAACGACACGTTTCATATCCTTCAAAAATAACCGTTTATTTATTTGGAAGAAGCGAAACATATTTGCATTTAATGAGACGAATAACAAAGACTGGCAACACTCAATCTAACTCCTGGTACATTCAGCAGTTCAGATCCACAGGCTTCCATGGTTGCGCCTGTTGTGATTACATCGTCAACTAATAAAACATGTCGTTTGCTGATTGCATCTGCATTAATAATTTCAAACTTGCCTTCCATATTCTTCCACCTTTCAATCCTGCCTTTTTTGGTTTGCGAATCGGTGAATTTGTTCCTTACAATAACATCATTCAAGACTGGAATCATCATTACCTCTGACATGCCGCGGCAAAGAAGTTCAGATTGATTGTATCCTCTTTTTCTTTCCCTGGATGGATAAAGTGGTAATGGAATAAGCGCCTCTAAGCCAGTAAATCTTTCCGATTGAATGATTTGTTCACCCATCAACCTGCCAAGATAAATGCCTAATGATTTATTGCCTTTGTATTTCAATTCATGCATTAATATTTGCATGAGAGATTCTTTGGTGAAATAATATTGTGCTGTAGCTGCCTGTAAATTAATTCTGCCCCAGAAACCTTTTTCAACCGGGTTGGTCTGGAAAAATTGAAACTGCGTTTCGGGCATGGCGTGCAGGCAGGATATACAAATGATGTTTTGAGAAGAGATAATATCATTGCCACATCCCGCACAAACATGTGGAAACAGCATGTGTAAAAAAGCTTCCCTTATTTCCTGCAGCTTAATCATACTCAAAATAAATATCGGTACAATTCTTCAACCCGGGACATGGTGATGACTTCAATATTGTATTTGTGTTTGGATAATCCTTTCTGGTTGTACTTGGAAACAATGATCTTTTCAAAGCCTAATTTTTCCGCTTCAGCAATGCGTTGTTCAATCCTGTTTACAGCCCTGATCTCACCGCTTAATCCAACTTCACCTGCAAAACATAATTGATGTGGCAACGGAACATCTTCAAAAGAAGATAGTAAAGCAGAAAGCACTGCCAGGTCGATAGAAGGATCTTCAACTTTTAATCCACCGGCAATGTTTAGAAAAACATCTTTCACGCCAAAATGAAAACCACCACGTTTTTCGAGTACTGCTAACAGTAATTGCAATCTTCGCAGGTCAAATCCACTCACTGTTCGTTGCGGTGTTCCATAAACGGATTGAGTAACCAAAGCCTGAACTTCAATTAAAAATGGTCTTAATCCTTCAATCGATGCAGCAATAGCAATTCCACTCAGGTGTTCTTCTTTTTGCGTGATTAAAATTTCACTGGGATTTTTTACACCATGCATTCCGGTGTCAGTCATTTCATAGATACCTAATTCAGATGTACTGCCAAAACGGTTCTTGAGGGTTCTTAATATGCGGTAAGCATAATGGCGATCACCTTCAAATTGTAAAACCGTATCGACCATGTGTTCCAAAATCTTAGGACCTGCAATGCTGCCGTCTTTGGTAATATGCCCGATTAGAAATACAGGCGTATCCGTTTCTTTTGCAAATCGTTGAAACTCGGCTGCGCATTCCCTGATTTGTGAAACACTGCCTGGTGATGATTCAATAAAAGGTGTTTGCAATGTTTGAACAGAATCCACGATCACCACATCGGGTTTTAATTTTTTGATTTCAGAAAAAATGGTTTGTGTAGAAGTTTCAGTGAGCAGGTAAAAATTTTCATTTTGCATTTGCAGGCGATTGGCCCGCATTTTTATTTGTTGTTCACTTTCTTCGCCACTTACATATAAAACTTTTTGATCAATGAGTTGAAGACCGGTTTGCAAAAACAAAGTAGACTTGCCGATACCAGGTTCACCGGCAACCAATATTAAACTACCAGGAACAATCCCGCCTCCAAGCACCCGATCTAATTCTACATCTTTTGTATTAATTCTTTTTTCTTCAGAGGAATTAACATCTGCAAGTGAAATAATTTTAAAAGTGCGACCCTGATCATTATGTGAAGTCCAATCAATTTGTTTTTTGTTGTCATTTTTTTGCACCAGTTCTTCAACAAAAGTATTCCATTGCGAACATGATGGACATTTACCAACCCACTTTGTACTTTCATAACCACAATTCTGACAGAAGAAAGCTGATTTCAATTTGCTCATGTATTAAAATTAGCGGTTGAATAATTCAGTGAGATAAAAATTTTAAAAGTAAATTGAAATTTTACGCTTGTAAGAAAGAAAATATTAAAAAAATGAAGTAGAAAATTAGAGGGAAAAAAGATGTGTGATTAAGGCTTCTGAAAAAGTAAAAAGGGCTGATCTGATGATCAACCCCTTTACTTACTAACCCATTAAATTCTAGCACTAAGTTACAAATATGCGTCAGATAACAAAATATTTTTTTAATCCTGTTGATAACTTTTGCATTTTTTAAATAGAAATTTTTACACCAAAATTCCGTCTTATATAAGTGTGAACCATATTTATACAATTTATAAAATAATTTAATACAATTATTTTAAGTATGATAAAATGACGGCAATAATTTAGCGATTCCTTTGTTTCATGACAAAAAGACGTAATTCGTTAAAAAGGATGGCTTAAAACATTATTATGTAAAATTGGTTATAGATTTGTGTTATAACCCTGAAAATTAAAAACTTAGTAAACACATGACACCAGGAATTTTTATCGTTTCCATCCTCTTTGTCGGTATCAGTATGATCGTCTCCATGATACTAAAAGGGAAGTTTAAAAAGTACAGTAAGGTCCCGCTTATGAATGGATTAAGCGGTAAGCAAATAGCTGAAAAAATGCTACAGGAAAATGGTATTTATGACGTAAAGGTTGTTTCAGTACAAGGATTTTTGTCTGACCACTACGACCCAACTAAAAAGACCGTAAATCTGAGCCCGGAGGTCTTCGAAGGAAGATCTGTGGCTGCAGCGGCAGTAGCAGCCCATGAATGCGGTCACGCCGTTCAGCACGCCACGGCTTATAGTTGGTTGATGATGAGGAGTAAACTGGTGCCCTTAGTTCAATTCAGTGCTAATCTTGTGAACTGGGTTTTGTTGATCGGTATTTTCATGGCAGCATCAGGTAATACAACCTTATTACTCATAGGAATTGGCTTATTCGCTTTATCCGTGTTATTTACATTGGTAACCTTACCGGTTGAATTTGATGCCAGTAACCGTGCTCTAGCCTGGTTAAATAATACCAATGTGACCAATTCAGAAGAATATCCAAAAGCAAAGGATGCCTTAAAGTGGGCTGCTATGACTTATGTTGTAGCCGCTTTAGCAGCTGTTGTAACCTTATTACAATATGTTATGGTTTTCCTGGGTTCAAGGGACAGATAATTTTTTTTAGGATTGATGACTTGTTGAGAGCCACCTTCAAAGAGGTGGCTTTTTTTATCCATTAAATAAAAAAACCTCCAATTAAGGAGGTTTTTTAAAGTTCGTGTATTACATTTTTATCTCTTCATCCCGTTCATCAAAGAAGCGGAACTCGGTAAAATGATAATTTGTATTGGCTTCTAACTTAATTCTTTGTTTGAATTTTCTTCTCCATTTTGCTATAATGGACATCAGCCAACCTTTTGTGAGGTAAGCATAAATGATTGGGTGAACCGTCAGTGTTAAGTTTTTATGCTTATGTACAAACAGGTAATTCAGATTCTTTACAATTTCATCTTCCAAAACCATGGCAGATGAAATTTTACCGGTACCACTACAACTTGGACAAAGTTCTTGGGTATTGATGTTCAATTCAGGCTTCATTCTTTGCCTGGTTATCTGCATCAAACCAAATTTAGAAATTGGCAGAACAGCATGCTTTGCACGGTCAGGTTTCATGAATTCATCCATGGCTTCCATGAGTTTCCTTTTATTCTCAGGATACTTCATGTCTATAAAGTCCACTACGATGATACCTCCCAGGTCTCGTAACCGGAGCTGGCGGGCAATTTCTTCGGCAGCCTCCAGGTTTGTCTCCAGTGCGTTTTGTTCCTGGTTATTACTTACACTTTTATAGCCGCTGTTTACGTCTATTACATGCAAGGCTTCCGTGTGTTCAATAATCAGGTAAGCACCGCTATTGAGGTTTACCGTTTTGCCAAATGAACCTTTAACCTGTTTGGTAACACCAAACTGGTCAAAAATAGGAGCGCCATTCTGGTAAAAAGAAACGATATCTGATTTTTCCGGAGCAATCCTTTGAATATATGTTTTGGCATCGTTATAAACATTGCGGTCGTTTACTACGATCTTATTAAAGTCGGCACTTAACAGGTCTCTTAAAATACTGGTGGTTTTTGTTTGTTCACTCAATATTTTACTAGGTGCTACTGCTCCTATTAAATTGGTTTGAATGGTATTCCATGTTTCAACCAGTGCAGTCAGGTCTTCATGCAATTCAGCAGTCTTTTTACCTTCAGCCGCAGTACGTACAATAACACCAAAGTTTTTTTGTTTGATGGATTCAACAATTTTCTGAAGCCTTTTTCTTTCTTCGGAAGAATGGATCTTTCGGGAAACAGCAACTATGTCATTGAAAGGAGTCAATACAATAAAGCGACCCGGTAATGAAAGTTCACAACTTAAACGAGGACCTTTTGCAGCTATGGGTTCTTTTAAGATCTGCACCAGGATGCTGGGTTTGCCACCCAATACTTCATTTATTTTGCCGGTCTTTACAATTTCAGGTTCTATTTCAAATTTGCCAAAATCGAAACCACCAGGTGTTTTATCATTGATAGCCTGTTGGGTAAATTTTAGAATAGAACGGGCATAGGGGCTTAAATCTGTATAGTGCAGAAAGGCGTCTTTTTCAAAACCTACGTCAACGAAAGCGGCATTTAAGCCGGGAATTAGTTTTTTTACCTTGCCGAGGTAAAGGTCGCCAACTGCAAAACGGGCATCCGTTTTTTCATTATGCAGTTCCACCAGCTTTTTATTTTCCATCAGGGCAATCTCTACACCCTGCGGAGCGGCATTTATAATTAGTTCTTTGTTCACATCACTACAGCTTATTATTTATATATCACGTACCCAAAACTGATTGGAGATCCGTACCGGGTTGCTGCAGTTTAGCAGGAATGAAGGAAGGAAGAACAATGGAAGGGTTGCAATCTGTACGGCAACAATCAGGTTGTACAAAACTACCCCGGACGATAACCCGGGGCAGCTTAATACTATATCATAAAAAAATTATTTCTTTTTCTTATGACGATTCTTTCTCAGTCTTTTTTTGCGTTTGTGTGTTGCAATTTTATGACGTTTTCTTTTCTTACCACAAGGCATACTTTAATAATTTTAATTTGTTTGTCAATAAATAAGTTAGTCAGTAATTATTTTAAATCGTTTATTCTTTTTTCAACTTCAACTTTTAAACCCGGGATCTGAATCAGTGGTAAACTTTTACTGTACCAGTTGATCGCCTGCTTATTATCACCTTTCTTTTCATAAATATCAGCCAGGCTTAAAATAGCTTCCAGGTTGCCCGGTTGAATGCGATGAGCTTGTTCAAAACGTTCAATGGCTTTATCAGATTGTCCTGATATTACCGATCCACGTCCCAATGTCATGATAGCAAATATATTGGTACTGTCTCTTTCAATCACCTCTCTAACCTTCAATATACCTTCCATGGGGTTAGCGGAAATATTACCATATAAATAAGCCGCACCGATTCCTACAATCGACGAATCATTGCCCGGATTAATTTTTAAAGATCTTTCAAATAAGTCTTTCGCCTGCCTGGCCTTCCAGTTTTTTAAATCCGGATTTCCTTCCGCCTGCAGGTTACTCAAAAATAAATGGGCTGCAAAGGTGAGATTTTTTTCTGAATTTTCCAATCGGGCTGCTTCAGCTTCATAAAAAGCGTAAGGTTCAAAGGTCCTCGCAGTATCTTTCCAAAAATGCGCCAACTGATGATAAACTTCTAATTGTTGGGTTTGCACATCACCACGAGAAATAGAATTTTCTAATTGGGTAAGCCGGAGAACCTGCTCCTGGCTCAATTTTTCTTTTGCATGAGCCAATATGGAATCAAATGTTACTAATGGCTGTTCACCGGTTGCTATTGGGGAAGCAGTTTCTTTAACAGGTACGGTTCTTCCAAAAAAATAAATTAATACTACCAGGCTTATTCCAATGCCGGCAGCAATCCACTGTTGTTTCTTCACATTTTACTGTTTGGGCAGCAAAGGTAATTAAACAAAAACTTTAAAAAAGGTTATAATTCGTTGATAGATTCATCAGACGAAACCATGGATGGATTTATTTTTTTTACATCAGCAACAAACTCTTTAGCAGGTTTAAATGCTGGAATATAATGTTCGGGGATGTGGACGGCCACATTTTTTTTAATGTTACGGCCAATCTTAGCCGCTCTTTTTTTGGTAATAAAACTTCCAAAACCCCGGATATAAATATTTTCTCCTTTGGATAATGAAGTTTTAACTTCTTTAAACAAGCCTTCAAGGGTAACTAGTACATCAACCTTAGGGATGCCTGTTTTTTCAGAAATCAAATTTACAAGATCAGCTTTTCTCATTGTAGCGTTTTTAAATTTACACCTCAATATAAAACAATATTAAGTGATTGTCAACTATATAGGCATAAAAAATAATGAATAACTCCTATCTTGTCAATCCTTTTAGCCTCATTTTTATTGAATAATGGTCCAGATTAATAAGCCCAACCATATTTTTAAACTAAAACCTCATTTGTTTTCAGGTAAACTGTTGAAGTGGAACAATCAGCATAATAAACGTAAAATGCCATGGAAAGGCATAAAAAACCCCTACAAAATCTGGTTAAGCGAAATCATTCTTCAACAAACACGTGTAGAGCAAGGACTTGCATATTATAATCGATTTATACAAACCTATCCTACCATTCATGATTTAGCCAAAGCTCCCGGCGATGAAGTTTTTAAATTATGGGAGGGATTAGGGTATTACTCCCGGTGCCGGAACTTATTAGTTACCGCATCATATATTTCGGGTGAATTAGATGGTGCTTTTCCGAATACTTATGCTGAAATTTTAAATCTTAAAGGTATTGGACCTTATACAGCTGCGGCGATCGGCTCTTTTGCCTTTGACTTACCATATGCAGTTGTTGATGGAAATGTTGCCCGAGTGCTGGCCCGAATTTTTGGCATTGAAGTTCCATTTGATTCAGTGGGGAATAAATTAATATTTCAACAATTGGCACAATTACTCCTGGATAAAAAGCAACCCGGAGAATATAACCAGGCCATGATGGATTTTGGCGCAACCATTTGTAAACCTGCATCACCACTTTGCGTTCAATGCCCGTTTAAAAAAGAGTGTTTTGCTTATAATCATGACCTTATTGATGTCTTTCCGCTGAAAAAAAAGAAAATAGACATTAAAAAAAGGCATTTCACTTATTTCCTGGTTAATATGGATGATAATATTGCGGTTGTAAAAAGAGAGAAAAAAGACATTTGGCGGCAATTGTTTGAGTTTTACATCCTGGAAACTAAATCGACCCTCTCTAAAAATCAACTTATCAAATTATTCTGCCAGGAAAATGAATTGGATAAAACCAAGTTTGAAATTTTAAATTTTTCCCCGGTATTTACACAGAAACTTACGCATCAACATATCAGTTGCCGGTTTTGTGAAATTAAAATCCATAGAGAAATGAAGAATTTGAATGGATTTCAATGGATAAAACGCCCGGATTTACCAAATTATCCATTTCCCCGCATCATCAATCAATACCTGGAAACTTTATAAAAAGCTATTTATCCTAATAAATCAACATATTCTGCCAGAAAAAAATTAATTTTAAAGGAGAGATAAAAGGGCATTTTTAACAAGAAAAATTATTAATCGTATGAGGGGCGTAAATAGAGTTATGTTGATTGGCAATCTGGGAAAAGATCCGGATGTACAATTACTGGAAGGAAATATAGCTGTGGCAAAATTTCCATTAGCAACCACCGAAACTTTTAAAGACAGGGCCGGAAAATTGGTTTCTCAAACCGAATGGCATACGGTGGTTTTGTGGCGCGGCCTAGCTGAGCTTGCGCAAAAATATCTTCATAAAGGCAGCTTGGTTTATATTGAAGGCAGGTTAAGAACCCGCAGCTGGGAAGATAAAGAAGGACATAGAAAATTTGCTACCGAAGTAGTAGGAGATAACCTGATTATGCTGGATAAACGCATGGATAATTCCGGTCATCAGCCTGATGTTGGTACTGAAGGTGGACATGGACCAGATAGTCCTCCAATAGGTGATCCCGGAGATTTACCTTATTAAACATTTTAAATCCTAATTTTACTTTACTTTCAGGCAGGTCAATGTTGACCTGCCTTTTGGATTGTTAACGAAAACCTTTTGCATTGGATTATCATTCGGTATTAACTGCATTCATAAAATATCCCGGATTTACTTTTTTATATCTTGATACGCAGAGCACTACTTACCTGGTAATAGCTTTATTATTCTTACTGCTGCTCACATTTACCATTTCAGGCGCCGAGGCTGCACTATTTTCTTTAACCGGCAGAGATGTAAATATGCTGAAGACCAAACAGCATCCTTCTGCAAAAAGGATTATCAACTTATTGGATGAAAGAAAAGAGGTTTATACTTCCCTCTTAATTTCTGGAACCTTTTTCAATATCAGCATCATTGTGCTGGCAAATTATCTTTTACGATCCTTCTATTCATTAGGTAAGATTCATTTCATTATCACTTTCGACCTGGACCTGATTGTAAACATTATTGTCATCGCCTTCTTATTGGTTTTTGTCGGAAAAGTGTTACCTAAAGTATGGGCCAGTCAAAATCGATTGCGGTTTGCCTATGGTTCTTCTTTTGTAGTGGAAGCTATTCATTTGTTATTGAGAAGGATAAGTATCTGGATGGTTTCTATAGCCGATGGTATTGGCAGTGGATTAGGTGCTAACCGGGTTCAGAAATCAGGACTTGATGACCTGGATAATAATGATGGTATTACAAATGAAGAAAAGCAGATACTGGCAGGTATTGAAAAGTTTGGAAAGATTTCTGTGCGACAAGTAATGCGTTCAAGGCTTGACGTTAGCGGTGTTGAATTTTCAACATCTTTTGGCGATTTGGTCAGGAAGGTGGAAGAACTGCACTATTCCCGTTTACCTGTTTATAATAAAACGTTGGATGAAATAGTAGGAATCATCAACACAAAAGATTTAGTTCCCGTACTGGGAGAGCCTGAGCATTATCAATGGCAGGCTTTACTTCGTCAGCCATATTTTGTACCCGAATCTAAATTGATTGAAGATCTGTTGAAAGATTTCCAGGCACGCAGGATACATATTGCCATTGTGGTAGATGAATTTGGCGGCACCAGTGGTATTGTAACATTAGAAGATGTGCTTGAAGAAATCATCGGTGAAATAAAAGATGAATTTGATGATGAAGAATCAGAAATCAAAAAGTTAGATGAGCATAATTATATCATGGAAGGCAAAACCATGATCAATGATGCATGTAAAGCAATGCAAATTCCTGGTGATATATTTGATGACATACGAGGCGAAAGCGAATCAATGGCGGGGTTGGTGCTTGAACTGGCCGGAGAGTTTCCTGAAGTGAATGAAGTGGTCAATTCATATGATTTCGACTTTACCGTTTTGGAGGCTGATAAAAACAGGATTCTCAAATTAAAAGTAACCATCAAACAGAATTCAGAAAAAGATTAATGGTGCATGAATAAGATGATTAAGTTTTTAACCCTGCTTTTCTCAGGGGGCATAATATTGAGTTGTAACTCTGAATATACATTTAAAGAAAGAGGATATTATAAAATTGATTTCCCCGAGAAATCGTACCAGGTATTCAGTGAACCGGGCTTTCCATATTCATTTGAGTACCCGGTTTATGGTCGCATTGTACAGGACACCAGTTTTTTTGAAGATGAGCCGGAGAATCCTTACTGGATCAATATAGATTTTCCCCAATTTGAAGGGCGGATCTACCTGAGTTATAAAGAAATTGGCCGAAACGATTTTGAAAAACTGGTAAACGATGCCTTTACCATGTCCTATAAACAACACACTTACAAAGCATCTTCCATCGAACCAACCAATATTAAAACACCCAATAATATTAGTGGTGTGTATTTTACATTAACCGGTAATACGGCCACAGCCAACCAGTTTTTCCTGAGCGATTCTACAAAACATTTTCTTCGGGGCGCATTGTATTTTGATGCAGCGCCTAATGCAGATTCATTGAGCATTGTCAATGATTTTTTAAAAGCTGATATGCAACATTTGATTAATACACTTCAGTGGAAATAGGGTTACAATTTTTACCATAATCTATCGAAGACGTATGTTTACCTTTACCAAAATTTATATATCGTGATAGAGATTGGCAATGTATTGGTCAGTGATGACATTGTTCAGGAGCAGTTTGTATGCGATCTTAACAAATGTAAAGGTGGTTGTTGTGAGGATGGAGATGCAGGTGCACCATTAGAAAAACAAGAACTCGCTTTTCTTCCTAAAGTATATGATGCTGTTAAACCTTATTTGACAGAAGAAGGAATCAGAGAGGTTGAACGCCAGGGGTTTTATAATTATGATCCTGAATTTGGTTGGGTTACGCCAACCATCGGCGGCAATCTTTGTGCTTATGGTAAAAAGGATCAACACGGTATTATAAAGTGCGGTATTGAACAAGCTTATAATGATGGGAAGATAACATGGAAAAAACCGATCAGTTGTCACATGTTCCCTATCCGGATAAAATCAACCAAAAATCATGACATGCTGAATTACGAACCGCGGGAAGATCTTTGCCAGGCAGCCTGTTCATTTGGAAAAAAATTAAAAGTTCCAGTGTATGCTTTCTTAAAAGAACCTTTGATTAGAAAATATGGGGAAGAATTTTACGAAGCACTGGAGAGTGTTGCTACTGATTATTTTGCTGCAAAGTCTCTCTCAAAAAAGTAATTGAAACAAATTTACTCCGCGTCATTAATTTTACGGCATGTCGTCTCAGCAAGAACATTCTTTTTTAGCCAAAAGCACTATCAAAGCCGCAGATAAAGAACACCGCAGAAAGATCAATTTCAATATTGGAAAATATAATGCGGTGGTACCCCAGGGTAAAACCCAATTCAGCAATGTAAATCTTGCAAAAGAAAGAGCTAAGAATATTAAGTGGCGGGCCATTGAAACCCTTGATCAATATTTAGAAGAATTTGAATCCAGGATAACCCGGCAAGGCGCAAAAGTTTTATGGGCCGAGGATGCACAACAGGCGCTTGATAGTATTTTAAAAATCTGCCAGGAAAAGAATTGCAAAACCATTGTGAAAAGCAAAAGCATGGTGACTGAAGAAATTCACCTGAATGATTTCCTGGCAAAAAATAATATTGAAAGTGTGGAGACTGATTTGGGTGAATATATTCAGCAACTGGATGGCGAACCGCCTTATCATATTGTTACACCTGCGATGCATAAAAGCAAAGAAGATGTGGCCAGGCTTTTTGCAGAAAAATTAGGCACCAATCCTAAGGCAACGCCGGAGCAACTTACATTGGTGGCCCGTGAAAAACTTAGACAAAAATATATTGCGGCAGAAATTGGTATCACCGGTGCAAATTTTATTGTTGCTGATGTTGGTGGCATAGCCGTTACTGAAAATGAAGGCAATGCAAGGTTAAGTTCTGCATGGCCAAAAACGCATATTGTGATTGTTGGGATTGAAAAAATGATCCCTTCTATAAATGATCTTTCCCTTTTTTGGCCCTTGCTTTCCACTTTTGGAACCGGGCAAAAAATTACAGTCTACAATACACTGGTAACGGGTCCGCGACAAGCCGGTGAAACGGATGGACCAGAAGATATGTATGTGATCCTCCTGGATAATGGACGCACCAATATCCTGGCCAGTGAAAAACAACGTGAAAGTCTTTACTGTATTCGTTGTGGTGCTTGTCTCAATGCATGCCCTGTTTATAAGAATATTGGCGGGCATGCTTACGAAACAACATACAGCGGACCTATCGGTTCTGTAATTACACCACACATGCGGGACCTGGGTGATTGGAAGCATTTAAGTTATGCATCATCGTTATGTGGTAACTGCACTGAGGTTTGTCCGGTTAAAATTAATATTCACGAGTTGCTCCTTGAAAACAGGAATGAAGCAGTGGAATCAGGAGCATCATCATTGGGTGAACGAATGGCCTGGAAAGCTTGGAAAACAGCTATGCTTAACCGAAAGATGATGAATGCCGGCAACAGCACGATTAAAAATTGGGTAGTGAATAATTTTGTAAAAGACTGGAAGAAAAACCGAAGCCCTCTTGTATTTCCCAAAAAATCTTTTAACCAGATGTGGGTTGAGATGAAAGGGAAAAAATTATCTTAGCAAGGTGTTGATCTACTCCCATACCATCACACCGCGTTTACTATACATTACCCGTTTTATTATTGGTGAAATCACAGATACTCCATTCCATATCACGACGGATATTGAAGAATACACTCAATTTCGTGGTCCCAAAATAAATTACAGTTCTCAGCCAGTTGATCAAATAGAAATTTGGATCAAGCCTGTTGAATTATTATTTGAAACGAATATTAAAGAACATGCCATCTCCTGTGAAATCAAAAACGGGTATAAAATTTTTTTTAAAACCGATGGTGATTTGGATTTTGACCTATTCGCAGCTTCATTTTATTTATTGTCACGATACGAAGAATACCTGCCACATTTTAAAGATATCTATGGTCGTTATGCGCATGAAAATTCATTAGCCTACAGGGAAGGGTTTCTGCATCAACCCCTGGTTAATATTTGGATGAAGGATTTTCGATTATTGTTAGCCGAACGTTTCCCGTCGTTGCAATTGCGTAGTACACGGTTTGTTTTCATACCAACCTATGATATTGATATGGCTTGGTCGTATAAGCATAAAGGTTTTATACGCAATACTGGTGGGCTGCTAAAGGATGCAATGAAAGGTAATTTACCGGGTGTGAAAGATCGACTAGCTGTCCTGGCCAATTTTAAAGATGATCCTTATGCTTCGTTTGAATGGTTGCATAAAATGCATGAATTATATCTTCTTCAGCCTGTTTATTTTTTTTTAATGGCAAAGGATAACGGGTTATATGATAAGAATATCAACCCAAGTTTGCCTGCCATGCAATTATTAATTAAACAACATGCAGAACGTTACCTGTTGGGAATACATCCTTCCTGGAAAAGCAACGATGATAAAGAATGTTTAGTTGTTGAAAAAGAACTTTTAGAACAAATCATTCATCAAAAAATTATTTACTCCCGTCAGCATTATTTACGTTTTCATTTACCCCGAACATTCAGGCATTTACAGGAAGTTGGAATAAAGCATGATTATTCTATGGGTTATGGAAGCATTAATGGATTCAGGGCTTCCGTAGCCAATCCTTTTTTGTGGTATGACCTGGAAAAGGAGCAACAGACTAATTTACTGCTTCATCCATTTTGTTTTATGGATGCCAATGCTTTTTATGAACAGCGACTTTCACCCAATGAGGCATTGAATGAATTGCGTTCTTATACGCAACAGCTTCAGCAATACGGGGGCACATT
The DNA here is from genome assembly GCA_036675565.1 of Chitinophagaceae bacterium. Taxonomy (GTDB): domain Bacteria; phylum Bacteroidota; class Bacteroidia; order Chitinophagales; family Chitinophagaceae; genus JACCYQ01. The sequence continues at coordinate 1,356 of JAKFER010000048.1, read as the reverse complement.
AATTACTGTCTGGCATAACAATTTTTTAGGTACAGATCCTGTTTTTAAAGGCTGGAAAGATATATACCATCAATGGATAGCCGAAATAAGGGATGTTGTCAAACACCAATAATTATTTGAGTATTACCCGGTATGCTTTATTGATCATATACACTCCTAATAATGCGACAGCACCACCAAGTGTAATAAAAACTGTCAGGTGTTCTCCCAACAACCAGGTACCCAGCATCACCGCAACTATCGGATTAACATAGGCGTATAAAGCAGTTTGTTCGGTTGGCAGATTTTGTAAAGCATAGAGGTAAGCAATAAACGCAATCACAGAACCAAAAATTACCAGGTAAATAATACTTGCCCATGATTGCCATGGAATATGGAAGATAGAAATAGCGGTTCCGGATGCAGCAGTTATTCCGATCAATGCAGAGCCCGCAATTACCATTTGCAATCCTAAACTAAAGTAAGGATTAAAAGAGGCAGCATGTTTCTTGGTATAGAGCATGGCAAAAGTCCATGTCCAGGTTGAAACAAGGGTCAATAAAATCCCGAAACGAAAATCAGCATTAAAAAAACTATCCAAATGCTCATAAAAAATGATGCAAATGCCAGTGAAACCAAGTAAAAACCCAATGATCGCTTTTGTGGGAACTTTTGAAGATGCAGTGAACAAACTGATCAGAACTAACCACAATGGGAAAATGGCAGCCATGATAGAAGCTAATCCTGCGGGAATAAATTTTACACCCCAGGTTGATAAACCGTTACTGAAAACAAAATTCAAACAACTTAAAACCAATATCGTTATCCATTCTTTTTTTCTTGGGAATTTGGTTCCCCTGATCATAAAATAAATAACGTATAATAATCCTGCGATCAATTGCCTGATACCTGCTAACTGCAGGCCCGGCATATATTTGACGCCTTCTTTAGATACAATCCAGGTAGTGCCCCACAGGAAGCAAACGGTGCTTAATGCAAAAATGGCTTTGGTCCTCGTTCCCTTTTTATGAATGAATAGCGGGTTGTATTCATTGATGGATCTTAATACATCCGCGGAAGGCTGGATTAAGGTTCTGTTTAGATCAAAACGGGACATGATCGTTGGTTAAATAATCAATGTTTAAAATGGCGCAAACCTGTCAATACCATCGCCAGGTTATGTTCCTTACAATAATCAATAGAATCCTTATCCCGGATGGATCCTCCAGGTTGTATAAAAGCGGTTATGCCTGATTGGTAGCCGAGTATCACACAATCATTAAATGGAAAGAATGCATCACTCGCCATGACTGCACCTTCCAGGTTAAACTCAAATTGTTTTGCTTTTTCAATGGCTTGTCGCAAAGCATCAATGCG
>JAKFER010000205.1:0-18092 GCA_036675565.1 Chitinophagaceae bacterium | reverse complement strand
CACCATGATCTATATGATCGAAATAAAAAACGCAAAAGGTGGATTGGCCAGGTTCTTTAATGTATTTGGTAAAAACGCCCTGTTTGTTTTTGCTTTAAGTGCTTTTTTACCAAAAGGCCTCGCATTGATCAGGATACCAAACGGCTTAAATGCAAAAGGCGAAATGAATTATATAAATCCCTGGAACTGGCTATATCAAAAAGTATTGGTAAATATTCCGGGCGATCCAAAATTAGGTTCCCTGTTATATGCTCTTTGTGTGATTACGTTTATGTGGGCCATCTGCTACTGGATGGATAAGAAGAAGATATATATAAAGGTGTAATTATTTATTACTTCCAGTCGCTCATTAAGCGATCTTCTCGCAGGACATAGCTATTTTAGGACTAGTCACTTCGATATCCTTAACAACATAGCCTGCATGCTTACTCGTTATGTAATACCTTGCCGAACTATGCTCATATTTTGTAATATCTTCTGCAAGCTTCCATTTTCCCGCACACGGATTATTTTGCCCGCCTGACCGGACGGGCAGGCATGTATATCAATTTCTGATACGCAAACTCAGTTGTCTCACCAATTCTCCAGTCAAATGACTCCACCCATACCTCGTGTATTTTCCCACGGTCTTTACTTTTTGGCGCCACTGCGTTTTCCAGTTCCGCAAGCAAATCTGTTCGTCCTGACTCCTGTAATCTTTTGATCATGCTGATTCAAATGGGTTAACAGGAAATCCCGTCTTCCGCCCCGGGTCATAAGCGGTTTTTCTTTGTGCAGGGCATTGGGTAAGTTTAAAAAAATGTACAAAAGTTCCTTCATCAATAATTGCAAACCATTTTTTACTATCAGCTTCTCTGATAATAAATCCCCGGTAGAAACCGGGGATACAATGGTTTTTAAAACCATTAACCTTATCCTATGAAAATTCTAAGCCTAATGTACCCACAATTGTTCTTAACAACAATTATTGGGGCCGGTGATTTCATTTATAAGCATTAACACTTATCTCCGGTAGATACGAGTAAAAAACGTTCCGGCTTCCTTTTGAATCGAAGTGCTGCTGATAATATTATCCTTGATATACTCATCACTATACAAGAATTGAGATATGTCAATTTTTAAATAGCAATTAGGTCCTTTATAATTTTTTTCCGCTTTTTAGTTTTAAATTACAACAACGGCCTCCTTATCCACTAATGAATAAAGTTTATCAAACCTTATCTCATGCGCCGCTGTTTTGGACCGATGATCTACCTGCTGCTTTTAATGGTGTTCATCTTCCCGGTGCTACTATAGCCTCATCATCAGGCTTGTTTGGTTCTGTGTCCATGCAGGAATTTCGGAGCGATCAATACACTATAAGGTACAATGTCCTTGATATTTTTCAACGCTTTATTTTAAAAACAAAAAAACAGGACCCTGGTCTTTACGCCCAGGTAATTCTAAAGGGCCGGGTACAACAGCAAATAAATACTGTTCCTGCATGGGTACTTACAAAGAACCAGTTTTCGCTTATACAGGGTCCTTCTTTAAACATGATTTCAACTTATGATCAGCCAACCAGCTATATAAGTTTTGACACTTTTTTCTCCATGAAACTGGTCAATGAACTGCTCCCTCTTTTCCCATCTCTCGTTCCGGTGTTGAATAAGGAATCTTTCACTTCCTCCAAATTGCTTATACAGCCCATCCTTTGGGCCAATACAGAAACCCTTTCGTTGATACAGTCTATTTTAAACTGTAAATATCAAAATGGCCTTCGTCTCCATTTTTTCAATCACCATATCCGTGATCTGTTGGTCAATTTTTTTATTCAATGGAGTAGTTATGATCCTGTAGGAAAACAACCATCCGAAAAAGAAATAGTGGCAATACACAAAGCCGAACAGATGATTAGCCAGGATATCAGCCAACACATCTATGTTGAAGAACTGGCAAAGAGGGTACACATGAATGAATACCGTTTTAAAGTGCTGTTCAACCAAATCTTTGGTACCGGTCCCTATGATTATTTGATCAGGTTGCGGATGAAAAAAGGCCTTGAATTATTGGAAGCAGGTTACCTGGTAAAGGAAGCCGCTGCTCACACCGGCTATCGTCCTTCTGACTTTACCATGGCGTTTATAAATCACTATGGTTTTGGGCCAGGCTTGGTTAAAAAAAGGAATTGATAATCACACATCCTCCTTTTATCAAATGAATGATTCCTTTTATCCAATCAATCAGATTTGGATACAGTATGCTTTACAATAGACCTTCATACAATGCAAACATTCCCACACATGAAGCAGATCCACTATTACCGGATCGTTGAATTTATCGCAGCCATATTCATCCTGCTGTTTACGTATACTGCCTTCAGCAAATTACTCGGCTTCATTGCTTTTAAAAATACTCTCGCTAAATCTCCGTTGATCGGCAACTATGCGGCAATTGTTGCAGGAGCTGTTCCGCTCATCGAATTAATCATCGCTGTTTTATTAGTAATTCCGAAAAAAAGAAACCTGGGTTTATATGCATCATTTACATTGATGCTCTTATTTACGATCTACCTCGGCTACATGATCTTGTTCACTTCCGGTCTTCCATGTTCCTGCGGTGGAGTATTGCAGCAGATGACCTGGCCGCAACATCTTTGGTTCAATATCGGCTTTACGATACTGGCCGCAATCGGCTTACGACTGCACCACAAGTTTAAAAATAATATCCGGGTTCATTACCCGGCATAAATTGATATCAACTTTTTATTGCAATAAACAGGCCTTGCTGAAAACCTGTATAAAAGAGTAGGCTTTAACTCACTTAAATTTTTATTTATGAAAAAGTATTCTTTAGGCATTATTGCATTCGTATTTGCTATTGCGACTGCCTTTACTACCAAACCGGCATTTTCAACCTTTCAGTTTAATGGTACTTCCACTGACCCAACTCACAGGGTAGATCCTCTGAAATATTCAGTGGCCACTCCGGGCTGTCCTGGATCGGAAGTAAAGCTTTGCTCCATAATTGCGCCTGAAAGTAGTGGGCGTCCGGTGATAGGTAGTCCGGGAGATATTCTTTATGATAAGCTGGATAATAATGGTCTTACAGTGCCTGATTTTTCGCCTACCTATATTATCGGGTACACCCCTTAATAGCAGCTGTTATAAGCCGGGCTGATTAAAAAACGCATTTGCATATAAATTAAAAATGTCGTTTGCACAATTTTCATAGCCTTCGTATTACTTTAATCAGCCCGGCTTTTTATCTTGGATTTTGTTGCATGCCACTAATATCTATAATCTTTTGTGGAATTAAAAAAGTATACCGTTTATCATTGGCTTGTAATTCATATATCTCTGTACCAAACACTCGCTTTAATGTTTTTGAGTACCGGTTATCCTGGTTTAATCTTCTCAGGTCACTCCATCGCAAGCTTGAACGAAAACATAACTCCTTTCTGCGTTCTTTTACAATTTTATCAAGAGCTTCATCAGCAGTAGCTGCATCCAAAGGAATAAATGTTCCTGCTTTCCATCTTTTATTTAATAATGTATTCAAATCAGCCATTGCTTCATTTGGCATCCCTGCTCTTGCATTACATTCAGCCCTTATTAGATAGATTTCATTTGTGGAGAGTCCGCAAAATAATGCGATAATATCTGTTTCTGCATAGTTGCCTTTGAATTGAAATGTTCCATTCCCGTTATCCTTAAAAAATGCTGTCTTGCGGATATCATTTGAGTCATAAGAATTATATAATACTGAATCCACTTTACTATTATATAGATCAAACACAAAGTTTGATACAATATGAAATATTACTTCCTTATTAAATCGTTTGAAAGGATGGGCTGAATTAGGATCTGCCTCGGTAATATCGTTATAATCAAGAAGGCTGCTATCAGTCTGCAAGCAGGAGTCCGCATACTTTCCGGCATTGGTATAATCATTCATCACCAGGTAAGTTCGGGCTAGTAAAGCATAAGCAGCAGTTTTACTGGGCCTGGTTTTATAGGCAACTGATGCCGGCAATAAATGTACACTTGCTTTAAGGTCGTTTATGATTTTATCAAATGTTTGTTGAACTGTTGAGCGTACAGACACTTCATCTATATTAGGCGAAGCCTTTAAAGGTATTCCAAATGCTGATGGGGATGCCTCTATAGAATAGGGCAATGCAAAAATTTGGGCCAGCTCGTAAAAATTGATTGCCCGGTAAAATAAGGCACTTCCTTCTACTATATTATATGCTTGTTCACTGGCGGTGGCATCCTTTATTTTTTTGACCTCATCCAAAACTACATTACTGGTAAATATCCGTTGGTATGCAGGTGCCCAGTCTCGGGTAAAATCAGTTTCGCCGTCCCATATATAAGAAAGCCGCTCATCGGGGTATAACATAGAGTTCCATGCATCATAAGTAAAATAGAGATTATCATCAGAAAGCAAACTCCCTGATGGAAACCCTGTATTGTTTTCTTCAAAATCCAGTAATTGTTGCAATTCAGTTACTGTCTTTGGCGTTGTCAGGCTTTTATCTGGCTTGGCTTCCAGGTATTTTTTACAACTGTATTGAACTACTGAAAAAAATAATAATAGAAATACTGTCACTTTTGATTTTATATATCTAAAACTCATTGTATTTGTTTTTGGAAATTAATCCTGTTATAAGTTGATAGTAAATCCTGCTGCTATATTTCTTCTCGGGGGTAGTCCATAGTCAGGGTCCTGTTTACTCTTTGTTGCTTTCCATATCACTCCCAGGTTATTGGCATATAGGTAAAGCTTGACTGAATTAAAGGGTAGCTTCTTCCATACGCTTTTATCAATATCATAGCTGAAATTGATATCCTGCAGCCGGATATGATCACCTTTTTCCACTGTTACTTCGCTTACCTGGTAAAAATTATCCTGCCTGCTGTCTGCCGGATAACTCATGGCTGGTACATGGGTATACAATTCGTCTCCGGGTTTTTGCCACCTTTGTATATAATCTGTATATCCTTCCAGTATCCATGAACTATAAAGGCTTGAATAATTAATAGTAGTAGTTCTTCTGAAATAATATTTTAACCGGTAAGTTATATTGGCTGATACACTTATCTTTTTCCACGAAATAGTATTGCGAAAAGCGCCAAAATAAATTGGTCTTGCAGAGCCATGAATGATAAAGTCTGCCTGGTTTTCAGACCTTGCCATGTTTCTGTAATCAGTCGATAGCTGTCCATTTAAATACCCCTGTGGTTTTCCATTGCTCGTTAATCCTCCCCATTTGTAGCTAATGAGGGAATAGGCGTTTTCTCCTTCAATAGGTGTAAGCGGGGATCTTAAATAATCTTTCAGGCCTAAAGGCAAAAGATACTTCGCTACTTTATGATCGTTGTAGCTGAACAACCAGTCTGTTGACCATTGCAGGTTAGTACCTGAATAGTTCTTTGTACGCAGGGTAATATCAACGCCCTTACCTTTTAGTATGGCACTGTTAACAACAAGGCTTGCATACCCGGTCGTAATATCCGTTGTTACTCTGCTGACCAGGTCGGTCGATTTTTTCAGATAGTATTCTATACTCCCTGATACTATTTGATTTTTTAATGAAAAGGCTAATCCTATATTAGTCATGCCTGCATTTTCCCATCGTAGCGAAGGGTTAGGCGGGTTATTAATGATATAGCTTGGCAAATTATTTAAGCTGTTAGGATAGGGAAAGCTTTGTATAGTTAAAATAGCCGGTGTTGTATTATTTACATTACCACTATAGCCATACGTGGCCCGTAGTTTCAGGTAAGGCACCAGTGTTGATTTATAAAAAGATTCATTGGAAATATCCCAGCTTACACCAGCTGACCACAAAGGCTTCCATTTATTATTGGTGGTAGTGCCAAACAGGTTAGAAGCATCTCTGCGTCCACTGCCTGATAATGTATATCGTTTGTTATAGGTATACGATGCGTTGACATAGATTGATAAAAACCGGTTCATTTGGTCCTCCAGTGCTGTAGCGCTGGGGACGGTAGTACTATAGTCAAAATAAGTGGGATAATAATTTATAAAGTCCACATGGCTGTAGCTTATAATATCGTCATTGTATCCGTAAGTTCTGTTACGGCTTATTGTATTATTTACCTGTCGCAGTTCAGAACCGCCAATGGCCACCACTTCATTTTTATTCCATGCTTTATGAATGTTTACTTGACCACGTACATTATGAGCGGTTAATTCAGTATTCCCTTTATCTAATATGCCTCCGTAAGGAATAGCCGGGTTAGTAGTAGATGCACCTTTTGGTGTAAACAGGTTGATCAGGCTTCTGGTAAAATAAGTTTGGGTGCTGTAATAGTTCTTGTTTGTTGAAAAATCTTTTTCAAACTGGTACTTTACTTCGGCGCTCAGCCAGGGTGTAAAATTGTATTTACTTCCAAAGTTTAATAATAGCCCGTTCACTCTTCTGCTATTATCTGCCAGCTGTAGTTCATCAAGCGGCCTGTATTTCCAATCCAGCAAATTTCCATTGCCTGCTGTATCGGTAAATCCGCTGCGGTAATCTTTATCCGTTGCCATTGCATTTCCGTTTGCATCAGCCAACCTTGCATAGGGGTAAAGCGTTTTACCACCACCTGCTGCTAAACTTCCCCCCGGACTATTAGCTTGCAGGTTAGTTTGCGAATACAATCCTCCTATCTGTAGCTCCAGCCGATTGGTCGCTTTGATTGTATTTTGTATTCGTATAGTCAGCCGGTCCTGGTCATTCCCGACCAGCGATGCTAAGTTTTTATCATACCCTATCGAAAAAAGATAATTGATTTTTTCACTTCCCCCTGACAGGCTGATAGAGTGTTGCAGGTTAATTGCTTTTCTATACAGGTACCGGCTATAATCATTTCGTATATCGTTATTAAGAAATGCCGCTATTTGCGCAGCCGAGTCAGCAGCCGTTATCATCCCTGCTCTTCTTTTATTCAGTATTTCCACTACGGGTGAAATAACGGGCCAGGATGAGCTGTTATTCAATTGTCCGTTATAGTATCCTTTACCAAACAGGAATTTTTCAACTTCAATAAATTCAGCAGCGCTGAAACTGGGTGTATAAAACAAATCCGGCTTTTCAACAACGGTTATGTTGTTATTAACTACAACACTTGTTTTTTGATTGTACTTACCCTTCTTGGTTGTAATGACAATTACGCCATTACCGGCCCTGGCGCCCCATATAGAAGCCGCTGCTGCATCCTTGAGTATCGTGATGCTTTCTATGTCATTAGGGTTTATAGTATTGATGTCCCCTGCATAAGGGAAGTTATCAATTACGATCAATGGTTGTGGATCTGAGCGCAGTGTACTGATGCCGCGGATACTGATATCTGTTCTGTTCTCCGTGCCGATGCGTTTGTTAAAGATCAGGCCGGGCACTACCCCTTCCAGCCGTTCCAGTATATTAGGGGTTACGCTGCGGTTAAACAGTTTATTATCCACCACCTCAAAAGAACCGGTAGCTCTTTCTTTAGGCAATTCTTCGTATCCTGTATTCACCTTTACAGTCACATCGCCCAGTTCATCCACTTTTACTTTTAGTTGTAGTACGATGGTTTCTTGCCCTTTTACAGGATATTCCATTACCTCATGTCCTACATGACTTATCACCAGTATGCTGTTCTCCGGTATATTGGTAAACAGGAACTCGCCTTTATCATTCGTTATCGTCTTGCGCTTAGTTCCTTTTAGGGTGATAGTGGCTCTTGCAAGCGCTTCGCCATTACCACCCTTCACGGTGCCGGATACATCAATGTTTAAAATAGAAAGAATTGGTTTTTCAGGAGTTTCTTTGGGGGTTATGATAATATAAGGCGGTTGGATAGAATAGTTGAGCGGCTGCTCCCTGAAGCAGATGGCAAGTACATCTTCTATGCTCGCTTCCTGTATAGTGATGCTTACCTGTTGGCTGTTCGCCAGTTCTTCCTGGGTGTAAATAAAACGGAAAGGGCTTTGTTTACGTATAGCCGTAAACACCTTTTCCAGCGAAGCATCCTTTAATGATAAAGTAATAGTTTGACCATAGCCACGGGCTGTAGCTTGCAGGCAGGCGGCTGTCATCAGCAGTATGACCAGTTTCATAAGCAATACGATTTTCCGTGTTGAAAAATATCGGTTTCTGGTGCCGGGCATCGCCTTATTATGCCCGGCTTTTGCTACTAATAGTCCATCCTTACGGATATGACAAAGAACTTGTAATTCCATACCTTTGGTTAGTTTGGGTTCAGTTAATAATTATCCCTTACGGGATGCAGTCTCGACAGATTGTTTGTTAATGGGGCCCTTACGGTGCCGCTTCGTCCGCAATACGAGGCGGTTTTTTAATTGTACCGGGATGGGCCGGATTCTATCACATAGTTTTTAAGTTAAGGTGAAACAATAATTGTTTTATCAGTAATGCTGAATTGTACTCTTTTGGTCTTGGCTAGCAATTCCAGCAGCTTCGATACAGGTTCCTTCCGGTTGATGGTAGCATTAAAATGATAATCTACTTTTCCTTTATAAACAATTGTTGCATCATACCATCTCGCCACTTGTCTCATTATACTTTCAATCGGCTCATCTTTAAATTCAAATTCCCCATTCTTCCACGCTACTATACTTTCTGTATTTACATTTTTGTTTACAATGATGTTTCCTTTGTCATCACGCTTCGCCTGCTCACCAGGATTTAAGATGATCTCCGGCTGTTTACTATCAACTGCCAACTGCCAACTGCCAACTTTTATCTTTCCTTCCAGCAGCGTAGTAGCAATCCCCGCTTCATCCGTATAAGCATTCACATTAAAATGCGTTCCCAGTACTTCCACTTCCATACCATCAACCTTTACAATAAACGGAGTCTTCCCGGTTCCTCCCCCACCGGGGGAGGTTAGGAGGGGGCTTATCTCAAAATACCCCTCCCCGCTCAACTCCACCACTCTTTCCTTATCATTAAATACTACAGGATATTTTAAACTCGATGCAGCGTTCAGCCATACCCGGCTTCCATCAGGTAGTGTTACACTGTATTGCCCCCCACTCGGTGTGCTTAGTATATGTTGTTCTCCTTTATCGGCTATCGCCTCGCTGCTTTCATAGCTCAGTTGTCCGTCTGCTGTTTTCAGTACATCGCTTCCGTTTATAGTATCCAGAAGCCCGTTTTTCGCTTCGCTCAGGTTAATGGCTCTTCCATTGCTGAGGGTTAGTGTCGCATGGTTCCCCCCCGGTTGCAGTGTCTCGCTTATAGCGGTGACATTATTCTTTTTGGTCTCTTGTTTCATATATTGATAGGTGATGGCTATTCCCGCAAGCAGTATAACAGATGCTGCTACAGCATACCGGTACCACATAGCCCTTTGCTTTGCAATCGCGGGTTGAGTAGTGGCCAGCTTGGTTTGTATTCTCTTTAGAGCAGCTTCAGTATCAACAGTTCCTCTTTGCGCCATCCCTTCTTTTATTTGTTGGGGGTCTATCAGCTGTTCAAACAATCGCTGATTTTCATCACTCGCTGTTATCCATTCGTCCAGCTCATCATGTTCCGGTTCAGTAAGCTTTTGTTGCAAAAAACCGGCTACTAAGTAGGCTATGCGGGCAGCTTGCTGCTCAGGGTTGCCTGCTATATCATTAGGATCCTCTTTCATTCAATTAAGGTAGCCAATATTTGAAAAAAAGCTATTGACTTTTATCAAGACGCAGTAACGGTAGGAAAGGGTCAAATCAAAATAAAAAAAATAGGCAGAACATTAATGTAGGAACAATAGTACACCCAATGGCTCCAGCTTTTTACGCAGCAGCATCAACCCTCTTGCCTTATGGCTTTTTACGGTATTGATAGAAAGATTCATCTCTTCGGCTGTATGGGCAACTCCTTTCCCTTCTATATAGAGTTTGGTAAATACAAGGCGGCATTGATCCGGTAATTGTTGCAGGGCTGCATGGAGCTCTTCCAGCAGTTCAGTACGTATCATCGCTTCCAAATGGTAGCTTTCTGTTTCAGCCTCTTGCAGGTAGTTGTAGTTTTTTTCATTGCGGCTTTTAACTTCCTGTCTTCGCAGGTGATCCAGGCAGGCATTGCGGGTAGTACTGTACAGCCAGGATTTAATGCTGTTTGCATTAGTTATAGAATTTCTATTGTTCCACAATTTTAGAAAGGATTCTTCAGCTATATCTTCTGCTATTGACATATTTTCTACATAGCGATTAGCAAATAAGCAAATAGAAGCAAAGTGATTTCTAAGTAGACTTTTAAAAGTAGTCTCATTCAAAAAGTGAGTTATAAATGTTTTACGAGAATACATATAGCTTGCCTTAATTGCTTCAACCAAATGTACAAATAATTTAGTTTAGATCATTTTCTTATACTTTACTAAATCAAAAGGAAGCCTCTTTTTGCTTAGTGCAAAAACTAATAAATAAAAAAAGAAAATCAATTGGACAACGTATAAAATTGATCAGAAAAGAACTCGGGTTAACGCAGATAGAACTAGCTAAAGGGGCATCAGTTTCAAAAGGAACTATAAATGCGATTGAATCCGGAAATAAGGGTTGCCAATTAGAAAACCTTCTTGCAGTTGGATATTTCTTCGGAATGGAATTAGAAGAGATTGCAGCTCCTGCAGCACCCCCTCAAAATGCATTACAATTAAGAGATAATATTATTTCTTTTCACAAAAAACATAATTCTAAAGAGTATAAAATTTTAAATAAAAAACCTAGAATTGTTGACGCCTTGCGCCATAGAATACTTTCAACAGGTTTTTTTGATACGCCAAAAGAGGTAAAAGATATACTTGATTATTGTAAAACAGAATATGATTGGGCCTATAAGAGCTCTTCCATGAGTAATGCATTAAAAATCTTAGTAAAGGAAGGTAAAATTAAAATGATTCCATCGCCTATAAAGACAGGTATAAACGAGTATATTAAAAATGTAAGCAACAAAAAAGAGTAAAGGCTGTTTTAACCAAGTCAATCCCTTAAATTCTTTGCACTCTTAAATGGAAGGAATGAGCTGAGCACAAAAACGTCTTCCATTCTTTCTGCCTCTTACAACCTCAATCCCAGTTTATTCATGATCTTTCTTAACAAATGCACATCCTCCTTAATCGTGGCCTTCATATACATTGGAGACGAACCACAGCATCAGAAAAAATCAAAAGCAGGTCAATAACAAAATTGTATTTTTAAACAATATCAAACTCTTAACATGACAAGAATTTACAGGAACTATTAGAAATGAACGAAATAACAGCGACCAAAAATTTATCTGCCCCGAAAGGGCGTTAGCTACAACCAAAAAGTTTAATGATTTCTAAGTGATACCGGATTTGAATAAAATATATCTGTTTCGAATGACTCATCTGCAAAATATACCTCATATTCTGCAATATGGTATTACACACATATCTTCCCCTAATAGAAATCCAGACTATGTACCAATTGGAGATGGCTCCTTGATAAATGCCAGGAATTCTTTTGTATTGCCCAACACAAGAAAATTAGGTGATTATATCCCTTTTTATTTTGGCAGCCGAATGCCAATGCTATACGTAATTCAGCAAGGCTTTAATGGAGTTACGGCCTTGCCCCCGCCAGATATTGTATATTGCATTTCAACGGTAGCGGCAATTAGCCAAAATGGACTGGAATTTGTATTTACAGATGGTCATGCAGTAGATGGTTTCACCAGTTTTTATACATCAGCAGATGTTAATAATATTGACCAACTGATTGATAAAACGGCAATACAAAAAAAATACTGGCGAAGTGAAACCGATTTAGATTTGAAGCGCCGAAAGGAAGCCGAATTTTTAGTGCTAGGCGATATACCCGCAGAAGCATTATTGGGTTTTGTTGTTTATAATACAACGGTCGGGCAGCAAATAAAGCAAATGCCGCAATTTGGAAACAAAAAATTTAGTGTTAAACCGGATTATTATTTTTGATTTATGATTTACTATCTAACGGGCAACCTTTTAGACAGCAAGGCACAGGCCCTTGTTAATACGGTAAATACAGTTGGTGTAATGGGCAAGGGGGTGGCTTTGCAGTTTAAGCAGCATTTTCCGGAGAATACGAAACTATATACTAAGGCCGCTAAAGAAGGTACTATTGATATAGGAAAATTGCTTGTTACAAAAGATTCCTCCCTACATACCGGGGAAAAAATCATTATAAATTTCCCTACAAAAAAAGATTGGAGAAAGCCATCAGAATATAATTATATAGAACAGGGTGTAAAGCATCTTATACAAATTATTAAAGAACAAAATATTAAATCCGTTGCATTGCCTCCTTTGGGGGCTGGTCAGGGCGGACTTAATTGGGTAAAGGTGAAAGAAATTTTGGAAAAATATCTTTCACCTGTGGACGCTGAAATTTATGTTTATGAGCCTTCTGCTGCTATCCAAGAAGCTTTAAAAAAGGAAAGGGCAAAACTAACTCCTGCCAGGGCAATGCTACTAGATGTACTGTATGATCTTGTAAAGAGTGGAGAATTTGTATCGGAATTTGCCGCAGAAAAAATTGCATATTTTCTTCAACGGTTTGGGGCAAAGGATGTTTTTAAATTAGAATATAAACCAAATTTTTATGGCCCTTATTCTGGTAAAGTAAAACATGTACTTTATTATTTAAACGGAAGTTATATCAGTGGTTACAGCTCAAAAGATAAAAAACCATTTGAAGAGCTAGGTATATTACCCGATGGAGAAAAAGATGTAAAGGAATTTTTAACAATGCCTGAACACTCAGAATTTGCTAATATCACATTTAAAACCAAAACTTTTCTTACAGGCTTTTATTCGCCATTTGGACTAGAGCTGTTATCAACTATTGACTTCATTCTAATTGAAAATAAAGCACAAACTGCTGAAGAAATAAAGACCTATCTGATAAATTGGAGTGACAGAAAGAAAACGTTGTTTACTAACCAAAAGTTTATCGACGTAGCAGTAGCTCAAATTAAAACTCATTTAGACTACTAAGGCATTTCATAGGTTATTGTTAAAAAAAAGAATAGTTGAATCAATATAATGGGTTCTCCGGCAAGAAATATTTTTGCGAACATTTGAAAGTTTTGCCAAGTTCATCCAAATGAGTTTGTACTAAACTTTGCCTTTTGGAAAGGCCTTTCAGCATGACTTATAAAATTACGATGGACAGATTTAAAGGAACGCAAGATCATCTTGCTGAAAGTTTTATGTTCTCACTTTACTTGGCAGATATAAAACATGCATTAAATGTAAAAGATATTTACTTCTCAGAATTTTTGCATTAATTTTTCTAATAGTTTCACAAACTGATCTCTTTCTTTACGGGCTTCTCCAAGTTCCTCAAGAAATAACTTTCTTAATGAATTATTTTCTTCTAACAGTTTTTCAAAAAAATCTTTCTCTACATTATTATAAGTACTGTTATGAAATAGCCCACCATGACTATTATTGCCAGTGTTAAAATTGGTAATCTTTTCATTCGTAAAAAAATATTCTGGCTCTATTTCATACAGCTCGGCCAGCTGGCCTGCCCGGTCAATTGTTAGCCTGGTTTGCCCTGCTTCTAATTTAGCATAAGCGGCCTGGCTGATGCCAATTTTTTCTGCTACCTCATCCTGGGTCAGGTTACGGCTTATCCGCAGCATTTTCAATTTAGTATCTATGGTTTGCGATTCCTGCATAGCTCATGGTTTTATTCGTAAAATTCTGAAATTATAACAAATATACTAAACATATAAGGTAAGGCTATAGGAACTGCTTCGCAATAGCCCCAATTTTACGCTTCCGCAATTGCAGTCTTCGGCAGCTATACTTCTGTGTACAGAAGTTTTTATTCTACAACTATTTATTCATCATTAAATTCTCCGACATGCATAAATGCATAGCCCTGGCATTATGGATAATGCTGTCCGTTACCGTCAATGCGCAACCTTCCAATAAATCACTAACCGTAGGCGATGTTGTTTCTGATGTAGAACTTTCTTTTACCGCAAACTATCCTTCTGCTTCTTCCCGCTTATCCGGTTTTAAAGACAAATTGGTCATCCTGGATTTTTGGGCTACCTGGTGTAGTGCATGTCATAAGGCATTTCCCAAACTGGATTCCCTGCAAACTATTTTCAGTACACAGCTACAGGTATTGCTGGTCAATAGCAGGGGCACGGGTGATAATGAAAATAAGATTACTGCTTTTGTAAACAAATGGAATAGTAAACACAAGGTTCCATTCCGTTTGCCCATTGTATCAAATGATACAACGCTGGAAAAGCTATTTGGCCATCGTTACATTCCTCATTATGTCTGGATAAAGAATGGAAAAGTAAGGGCTATCACAGCTTCGGAAGAAGTGAATGAAAAAAATATCAGGGCTGTTCTCAACGAAGAACCGGTTGTCTTAAAACTTAAATGGGAAGTAATGGATTATGATATGGCCAAGCCTTTATTGGAAAACAACAACGGTGGTTCATCGGCAGACATGCTTTATAATAGCCTTTTTACGGGTAAGTTAGAGGGAATGGATAGCGGTTCCAATTATTGGAAGGATAGTACAGCCCAACGATATATATTTCTCAATTCTTCCCCGTTGGCGCTTTACCAGATGGTGCTCGGCTTTCCATCCAACCGTATTATTCTGGACGTTCCTGATCCTTTACAATATATAGGACCATCAGCACAACTATATTCTTATGAATTTACTTCGCCAATTAACTGTTCAAAAAAGAAAGCACAGCAAATGATGCTACAGGATTTAAATGGATACCTCGGTTTAAACGGCCGGATGGAAAAAAGAAAAGTAAAATGCATAGTGCTGAAGATGAAAAAACCCGTACCGGGTCAGCAAAAACAAAACCCTGCAAATAATGCGGGAACTATAGCAAAGGTTGAGTATAAAGAGGAAGGGAGACTTTGGTATTTTCAAAACCAGCCCTTGTCCCGCTTAATGATAAATTTAAATTATAGTTCCCTGGATTGGCCGCTGCCTTTATTGTTTGTGGATGAAACGGGCTACCTGGGGAAGATTACAATAGAAATACCGGCCACTGTTAAGGAGGATGTTCACTTGCTAAGAAAGAGCCTGGATAAACTGGGAATACAGGTGCTGAAAACAGAAAGAATGGAAAAAGTTTTTGTGCTCACAGATAGAGCATTACTATTCGACTGATCAAGTGGAAGGGTATAAAGTAAAAGGAAAGAATGATAAGTATATCCTTATGGAAAAAAGGCTTAACCTGATGCTGTGGTGTGTGTCCGTAGAATCTGAACGCCCTGTTGCGTGTCTCCACGCAACAGAACTACAATAGTTATTCTCCTCGTATTTTATTTTAAACCTACTGGGTTAATTACAACCCTCTGTGATGTGACTTGCACCCTCAAATATAAAATTGTATTTTACCTGTCCACCAAACCTTCCATTATGAAATTCTGCTTGTCTGTTTTATTAATCCTGTTTTTTTCTGGCATCCCTCCAAAAGAATTTACCTCACCAAAAGTTATTGTCAGGTGCTATGGTTATTCTCCTTGTACCGCTTGTTCCAATTGTTCAGCTTGTAAGCATTGCAATGCTGGAGGCACCTGTGGTGTATGTGTCAAAGTAAAAACAAAATCCAATACTTTAAAAAGCAAATCACCTGTTAGTAAACAATCGGCAACTTCAGGCCAATGCCAGGCTACCACCAAAAAAGGTTCCCGTTGTTCCCGTAACTCCCGTTCGGGAGGTTTTTGCTGGCAGCATGGGGGTTGAGTAATCTCGTTTTCTACGCTTCACTAATTAATATTATCATAAATGAATGCCATAGATTTTCTAAAACACCCTACAGTTAAAGAACTTATAAAAGACTATGAGGAGATAGAAAGGAATAAAAGAAGAGTAGGCTATAATATTATGACAATTTCCTCTTACACGGGTCATTTAGAAAATTTTCATAGTGATGTGATAGCATCTCTTTTAGATCCGTTTGGTTTACATGATGAAGGAAATACGTTTTTACATCTTTTTATTGAATTTTTGAATAAGCATTATTCTACAGATATTGACATAGGAACATTCTTGAATGCTTCAGTGATTAGGGAAAAAGGTCGCTTGGATATTTGGATAAAAGATCAAATTTCTGGGCTTGCTATCATCATCGAAAATAAAATTAATAATGCTCCGGATAGAGAAGGGCAGTTGCTTGACTATTTTAATTATTCAGAAACAAACCTGCTTCGGGTTAAATCTATTATTTATCTGTCACTCGATGGCTTTAAAACTGCGCCATTCTCATCTCCTGAAATACAAACCATTATTAAAAACGTTGGCGCCTTTACAAATCAATCTGATGATTTGGTAAATGGCTGGCTGCAAAAATGTTTGGCTAAATGCCGGACCCAAGAAAGCGTCTCTTTTTTAAATCAGTACATTAAACTTATTCAACACCTCGCAAATAAAAATATGGAAACAACACTAAAGGAAAAGTTTTATCAATTCGTAAACCAAGATAATGGTATAGCAACGGCCAAGCTGGTTTCTGATTTAACATCTCAATTAGGTGATTTTCGTGCAGAAAAATTTGCGAAAGAAATAGGCGATAATATTATGCCGTTTAGAAAAAGTTTCAGGTATTACAAAAATTATTGGATTTTCGAAAATTACGTTGACGGCGTTGATAATTTCAAGCTCGATGTTTGGTTTAATAATGATGGCTCTGCAAATGTTGTTTTATGGAATACAAGTCTCCGAAATGACTTAGGTTATGAAACAGTAAAAACGAAACTCAGGAGAATTGACTTGTTAGATCAGTTCAATGGCGAATCAACGTACAATGGTTTTAGTAAAAATTTTACCATTGACACTCAATTATCAAGTTTAAATGTAGTTGACAATGCAGTATTGAAATTTGTAAGCCTATTGATGAAAAGGCTGAACAATTTAAATGACATATAAAACAATTCGCTCTGCAAGTCTCCCTTTGCAGGCGTATGCTTATAGTTTTCAACTATAACGGCTTTATAAGTTCCTTATAGGATAAATCATTGTCTAAAATCGTAGTTCGTCCATTTGGGTATGCACATCCTCTCTTTTTGCATCTATAACGTAATTTCTAGATAACTGCTTTGCCATCCTCCAGTATGTTTTTGTCCAGGTCAATTCCTATATCATGCATTAAGCCATAAAAGTCTGTTTCAGAAACATCCTCTCTGTCATATAGTCTCTTAGCTCTTTCCCCATAATCTCCAATAACTTTATTATCATTGCCGTTTTCATACAGCTCATCACTATAGCCCATCAATAATGCACTTCTTTTTATTGTCCCCGGCTCCTTTAGCTCCATTGCTTTTGGCTTTGTTATCATATCAATAAACATAAGCCTGTTCAGTAAAGCTGTTCGGGATACTCCAAAATATTGCTCCATTTTCACCACCGTATTCAGGCTTATCTTATTAAGGCCCAATTCTTCTTTTGGTAATAATTCAAATATTCCATCCTCCGGCATTAGCAGGTAAGATGAAAACCAATCCGCATTGTATTCCTCACGTTCTTTCTTATCAAATAAACCAACTTTGCAGATGCGGTTCTCAAATTTTTCCTGGATAAAAAGATGATACAATTCATGGCCAACCGTAAAATGCTGCCTCGCCAGAATATCACCGGAATTTACCAGCATAAAATTTCCATAACTGTTTTTAACAGCCATTCCGGAAAAGTTATCGGTCATTCCCTTGAATACTGTAATCACATTCAACTTGGCCAATAGCTTATAAGCGTCTACAGGCTCTGTAGTTGCCAAACCATGTTCCTCCCTGAATTTATTGGCCCTGAATTCTATGTACCTTTCTTTAAGCATTCTTTTTCTCCAGGTTTTTTATTCTTTGATAATTTTTAATAATCCTCCTGAAAGCAGCAATACCTTCAAGATCTTTTTCATTTAACTCATCAGCCCTAAAAGCAAAAGCAAGGTCGGTAGTAGCCTCCTCCACATTCTCAGTAAAAAAGATTTCTAAATCCACTCCGAACAAATCAGCCAGTTTTTCCAGAACCTCTAAAGGAACTTCCCTGGCACCTGTTTCGTAGTAGCTTATCATCTCTCTTTTAACCTCAAGGAAATTGGCAACCGCATCCTGGCT
>JAKFER010000097.1:0-2767 GCA_036675565.1 Chitinophagaceae bacterium | reverse complement strand
AAAGGCGGTTATGAAACTGATAAATCAATGAAGAATATGTTTTACCAATTATGTCTGCTTTGAGAATTGCATACCTGAGTGGCTCTATATATTGTTTATATCCATCCAGGATTTTAAAATAATCTTGTGTTGCTGGAAACCGGAATTGATTTAATAACCTTTCTCTTTGCCATTCAGAAGTATTAGGTACCAACTTCAACACAACCCCAAAAGCGCCAAATTCTTCTGTATCCTGCTTTAATTTATTCCTATTGTTATCCTGATCCAGAAAACTATTGGGGTTGTTCGTAACCAATGTGGACCCATTATCAAACTGATGTTTCAAGTCAATTGCCTGTAGTTCATACTGACATTTAAAGGCAGCGGCTGATGGACCGGAAAAAACTGTTTGATTTTTTTTCAGGTCAAAAAACAATTTCACACTATCACCTGGCATAATCAGATAATGATGAAAGACAGAGTTTTTCCCATACTTTAAAGATATGTATCCAGGTCTGGCTACTTCAGGTAACTCAAATTTGAAAGCATGTGCCTGGTAAAATCCTTTTCTTGGTAAATAATAAAAACGTTTCGGCTCAGGAGTTAGTCCTGACTTACTTAATATATAATCATGATAAATCAATTCAACAGAGTCTATTTTTGAATCGGACTTAATCATTCCAAAAATAGAAACCGGCCTGTTTTGTTGCGCGTTAAGCAATACAGAATACATAAAGAGCATAAAAATGCAACACCAATATCTAATCATAATATTATGGTTAAAGTGTAAAAAATCTTTTGAAATTGCCTGCTAGTTATTCCAGTTCTAACTCACGGGGAGGCGTGGGCAAAACATACCTTGGTGAATTGGGTTCAAGAGTATAAGTTATGCCTTGCATGACACGGGTTTGTGTTACCGCAAACCGGGGATCTTTATTCAATCGTCTCAGATCCGACCAGCGGGTTCCTCTGAAAGCCAATTCTTTTCTTCTGTGTTCTAATATAAGCGTAAGCGCTTCTGTTTCACTATTTGCAGTAAATGGCGTAAACTGCCCGTTAACCCAACGCTTTTCCAATAATTTATTCAGGATATTTATTCCTTCTGAAATTTGTCCCATACGTGCATTAGTTTCCGCCAGAATTAAATAAATTTCATCAAGGGCAATGCCCCCAAAATATCTAAAATCACCCTTATAACTTCCCTGAAAATAGGTCTCACCACTGGGGCGGGTTTCGAAAAAAACTTCTTTTCGCAGATCATATTCATCATAAGATTTGTAAAGGTTGGAATCAACCAAAGAAAAATAAGAGCCATTAAACCAATCGTGGCTTAAATCTGCATGAATAATTACTTCTTCACTTAAAGGTGGAACGGGGTAAGGTTTGCTGAGATCAAGGGTGTTATAATCCAATAGTTTGTACCCGGATAAATAAACTACCTGTGCATGTTGTTTTGCCAGTTCATACTCTTCTGCCGCCATATAGATCCTGGCCAGTAATGCATGAGCACTGTACTTATTAGGCCTTGTTCGCAAAGTTGTAGTTTCCGGGAGTAGCAACAGTGCTTGTGTTAAGTCTTCCTGAATGAGCTTATATATTTCATCCACAGTGGCAAAGGGAACTTTTTTATTGATGTCCGGAGATAATCGCAATGGTATATATCCCTTATCGTCATTTTTCCTTTCACCAAAAGTTGGCAAAAAAAGCTGGGCCAGGTTAAAATAATTATAGGCACGGAAAAATAATGCAGTACCTCTTAGTTTCCGGGCTTCAGCAGAATCTTTTTCGGGAAAAAGTTTAATTTGTTCGAATGCCGTATTCGCGTATGAAATCGCTTTGTATGCTGCATTCCAATCAAACATAAAATCATCAGGCATAAATGGTTCTTCCGACCATATATAAAGTTGTTGCTGCCATGGATTATAATTATTCCATTCGGATTCAATTGTAAAGTAATCATCACTACCAATAAAAGCAGCTCCTGGATTTTTATTTAAGTTATCATAATGGTCAAGCATAGCCTGAATATCTTTAACAGTGGTTGGCACCACTATATCCTTATTTGGCTTGGCATCCAAAAAATCCTTTCGACATCCCGTAAATGGAAATACTAGTCCCGCAAAAATCAATATCAGATAGTTAGTCTTTTTCATTTTATTTATGTATGAGTTTATAAAATCCTATTACCATATTTTAAAAATCTACCCGGCAACCTATAGCATAGGTTTTAATTGGCAAACTGGTTCTATAGTCCGGATCAATATCAATTTTTGTCGCTTTCCAGATTAGTCCTATATTATTAGCATATCCATAAATCTCAATGCCGCTAACAGGAAGGCGTTTGATCGTTTGCTTATTGAGACGGTACGCGAGCCGAAGATCCTGGAAACGTATATTGTCTCCTTTTTCAACCAATGCTGAGGAATTCATATAAAAATTATGGCGCCTGGTATTTACTGTAGTACTATTGGTTAATGGAGGAAGGGAAGGTATATTGGTTCGGGTTTCATCGCCTGGTTGCTGCCAGCGGTTTGCATAATCACCATGTTCAATTCTTCCTCTTAGTAGCCAGGAGAAATCTATTGAAGGACGACGAAAATAGCCACCCATTCTGAAACTTATATTCGCCGAAAGTGAAAAATTCTTCCAGGTAAAATCGTTTCTTATCGCGCCAAAATGTGGAGGCCTGGTCGGTCCATGGTAAATTATATTCTCCGGTGTAGCTGCATTTATTATCGCATTATAATCGGTGCTGGGATTATGGTTAAGATAACCCATTGGGTCGCCG
>JAKFER010000302.1:0-77747 GCA_036675565.1 Chitinophagaceae bacterium | reverse complement strand
CCGCAATAAATTCTTTGAAGTGGCCTGCACCATGTTTATTCAGGTAACTGTCAGGATCTTCTTTATCTGGGATCAGTACCAGTTTTACATTCAATCCTTCTTCCATGGCCATATCAAGTCCACGTAATGCAGCTTTGATGCCGGCACTATCCCCATCGTATATGATAGTAAGATTGTTTGAATACTTTTTAATCAATCTTAACTGGTCGGTGGTAAGCGAAGTCCCACCGGAAGCAACCACATTTTCGATTCCTGCCTGGTGCAGAGAAATGACATCAGTGTAGCCTTCTACAAGCAAACATTCGTCATTTTTATCAATTGCCTGTCTTGCAAAATAAGATCCATAAAGAATCTTACTTTTTATGTATAATTCATTTTCCGGCGTATTGATATACTTTGGCGCTTTGTCAGTATTTTTAATAACCCTTGCGCCAAAGCCGATGACTTTTCCACTTTGATTATGAACAGGGAAGATGATCCTGTTCCGATAATTATCCTGTAATTGATCATATCGGTTTACAACCAAACCTGACTTCACCAGCAATTCCGGGTTAAACTGGTTGGCTATAGCAGATTTTGCAAATGCATCTTTTTGTTCCGGAGAATATCCTAATTGAAATTTTTCAATTACATCTTCCCGAAAGCCTCTTTCTTTCAAATAACTTAAACCCACTTCACGACCTTCTTCACCTTCAAACAATTCTTTAGTAAAAAATTTCTGTGCAAAATGATTGATGGCATACAAGCTTTCAGCTACTTGTTGTTGTAGTTTAATTTCTGGTGTTACATTAACTTCTTCAACATCTACCTGGTATTTTGCAGCCAACCATTTTAACGCCTCTACATAACTGTATTTTTCATGCTCCATGATGAAGCTGATCGAGTTCCCGCTTTTCCCACATCCAAAACATTTGTAAATTTCTTTAGCCGGGGAAACGATGAAGGAAGGCGTTTTTTCGTTGTGAAAAGGACAAAGACCGAGGTAATTAGATCCACGCTTTTTCAGCTTTACAAAATCACCCACAACATCAGTAATATTGATGCGGTTCAGAATCTGTTGTATGGTAGTTTGAGCGATCATGACAGGTTGCAAATATAACAACTGGCAGTTTAAGCAAGCATGTTTCCTGGTAATGTAAAAAGCGGAATTGTTATCAATAAATCCAATATCAAATGTTGAGTAAAATCATATTACAATGTGAAAAAAAGTGTTGTCTTTTCTGAGAAAAGAGTTTTAATTTTAAGTCAATGATCCGGCTCTTGTAACCCTTCCAAATTCGCTCCATTTATTCACAATTAAATTGTCATCCCATGGTTCCTACAGACATCTCACAGATCTCCCATGAGTGTAACACCTGGAGAGATTCCCTTCGCAAACACAAACAGGAAATTACAGATCTCAAATCAGAACTCCAGGAAGTTGCAGCTCATTTACATTCAAAAAGTGCATTAGCACAGGTGGAACACTTTCAAAACCAGTTTCACATTCAGTTAATCAACATTCACGACCTTAAACAAGACATTAAATTGCATGACCGTAAACTGCAGTTAGAAAGCAGTGATGGTAAGCGTGACGATCAAACCCTGGCAGATCATGAATTATTATTTGACAAATACCAGGTACTGGAACACACACTCCAGGATTTAAGCTCTGATTTTAAACATTTTAAACAAAACATTCCCATTACCGCATAATCATTATGCAATCTTGGCTTCAATTAACCGGTTATTAACCGGAAGGGCATTCGTATCCTTGCGAACAACTCAATTATTCATTTTTAAATTGATGTTTTATGCCAGAATTTGATACATCACACGTAAAAAATATTGTCTTATTGGGACATTCCGGTTCCGGTAAGACAACATTAACGGAGGCCATGCTATATGAAGCAGGGCTCATCAACCGCCGCGGTAGTATTGAAGAAAAAAATACAACCGGCGATTATAACGAACTGGAACAGGAAAGAGGTAATTCCATTTTCTCCAAATTATTGCACACAAAATGGCGAGGATATAAAATCAATATTATTGATACGCCAGGTTATAATGATTTTGTGGGCGAAGTGATCTCCGCACTTCGTGTAGCCGATACCGGTGTTATGTTGCTTAATGCAGTGATGGGTGTTGAAGTTGGAACAGATGTTATCTGGGACTATACGGAAAAATTTAAAACACCCATGATTTTTGCTGTTAATAAACTGGATGATGATGATGCGGATTTTGATCGCACCGTCCAGGAAGCACGAACACATTTTGGGGGTAACGTTACCGTTATACAATATCCGCGTCAGCAAGGTTCCGGTTTTCATGAGATCATCGATGTGCTGCGAATGGTCATGTATAAATTCAAAAACACCGGAGGTAAACCGGAAAAACTACCGATTCCGGACGATGAAAAAGAAAAGGCTGAAAATCTTCATAAAGAATTAATAGAAGCTGTAGCAAGCAATGATGAAGAATTAATGGAAAAATATTTTGAAAAGGGCGAATTGGAAGAAGATGAAATAAAGAATGGTCTTAAAAAGGCAATGATCAATCACGACCTGTTTCCTGTTTTCTGTTTATCTGGCGCCCGCAATATGGGTAGTGGAAGGTTAATGGGTTTTATTGATAATATTTGTCCAAGTGCCAATGAAATGCCTCCACAAAAAACAATAAGTGGAGAAGAACTTCCCTGTGATGAAAATGGTCCTGCCTGCATATTTATTTATAAAACAACTTCCGAGCCGCATGTGGGTGAACTTTCTTTTTTTAAAGTTTTTTCAGGTACTGTAAAATCGGGAATGGAACTGGTCAATGAAACTACCGGTGCTTCAGAAAAAGTAAACCAGCTTTTTTTGGTGGAAGGAAACAAACGTTTTAATACCAATGAATTGGTAGCAGGTGATATCGGGGCAACATTGAAGTTGAAAAACACGCATGTCAATAATACACTGCATATAAAGGGTAAGAATATAGAATTGCACCCCATTGTATTTCCAACACCAAATATGACCGTTGCCATTGAAAATGTAAACAAAGGAGAAGAAGAAAAACTTTCCGAAGCCTTGCACGATCTGCGTGAGGAAGATCCTACCATGATCGTTGAATTTTCTCCGGAACTCAAACAAACTCTAATTCACTGCCAGGGCGATATGCATCTTGCAGTAGCTAAATGGAAGATTGAACATCACCATAAATTGGATGTAAAATTCAGCAAACCCCGAATTCCTTACCGCGAAACCATTCGCAAGATGGCAGAATCAAGTTATCGGCATAAAAAACAATCGGGTGGTGCTGGTCAATTTGGTGAAGTGTATATGCGGATTGAACCCTGGTACGAAGGAATGCCTGAGCCCAAAGGGTTAAACGTTAGGGGAAGAGAAGAATATCCATTGGATTGGGGCGGTAAATTGGTTTATTATAATTGCATTGTAGGAGGCGCCATCGATACCCGCTTTCTCCCAAGCATTTTAAAAGGTGTAATGGAAAAAATGCAGGAAGGCCCGTTAACAGGTTCTTACGTAAGAGATGTTCGGGTATGCATATACGATGGTAAAATGCATCCTGTAGACTCCAATGATATCTCATTTAAGATTGCAGGCTTACAGGCATTCAGGCAGGCGTTTAAGGACGCGGATCCTCAAATACTGGAACCCGTTTACCAGGTGGAAGTTCTGTGCCCGGAAGATTTAACCGGTCCAGTAATGGGTGATCTGCAAAGCAGGCGGGCAATTGTTGAGGGCATCACCACTGAAAGTAACTTTCAAAAAATTTCAGCTAAAGTTCCCCTTGCAGAAATGCATGATTATTCATCCTCCATCAGATCCATTACGCAGGGCAGGGCTAAATTCAATATGAAGTTTCATGAGTATGTGCCTGTTCCTTATGAATTGCAGAAAAAACTAAGCGAGGAATATCACAACAACCTTAAAGAAGAATTAGCTTAACAGAAGTTTTATTTTTTTGTAAGAGCCCCTTTAGGGCTCTTTTTTTATGTAATTGAGGAATAGCCACTGTAAACCATTTAATTAAAGGAAAACATATTAGTAACTGGCATAATTTTTTTGTTGAAACTAATTTAAACACAACACTTTAAACAATCGATATGACACATAATATAGTTGAAACTATACAGAAAAATCTTGGTTATCCACCTTTAAAAAAAGTAGATCCCAACATTCAGGAAGTACCGGAAGTTGCGGCTACACCCAATATTATGTCTGAATCATTCGCACAGGCGGCAATACCGGCAACGCTGGTTGGCTTATTCGTTTATGTTCATTCAAAAGAAGGAGAGGAGGGTGTAAAAAGTAAAAATCAGGCAAATTGGATCGATACTTTTTTTGGAAGGCATTCAGAAGAGGTTGTTGAAAGAGTAGCCAATTATGCAGGTACAGATCCTGGACTTACGAGGAAGGAAATGGAAAAAATTGCAGAAGAAGCCATCCGCATTGCACATGAAAAAAAAGGCGACGGGGAGACTAAATTATTTTTTGTAAATCAACGTAACACCATTCTTTCATACCTGCCTGCAGCTTTGCAATTAGGTGAAGTAATGCATAATGATGCATTTGATGACAGAACCAATAAAATGCATGGGCCCATGTCTGATCATATGCATTGGTTAGAAAAGTTTTTCTCCAGTTCGGGAGAGGCTCCACCAAATATCAAAACATGGGATTATTAGTTTTGGTTTTTAAATGATCAAAACTGGAAATGCAAATAGTTATTTGAAAAGAATTGTTTGACTAATAAATTTTTATTATGAAAAATATTGCTGATTCAACACCGATCATAAAAATGGATGCTGAAAAAAATAAGGAAAATAACGAAGGGAAAATACGAGAAGGACAAGAAGACAGTTCCATTGCCGATAAAGATTTGATAAAAAATAAACCATATCCTGGTACATCAAAAAAGGATAAACAGTATGATAACCAGGAAGAGTTCATAACGCCACCAGTAACGCATCCTGGTGAAGAACAATAAGGAATTTAATGTGTGGTTTTCTAAAGCAATTAGAATGCTGGCTAAGTAAAAACAATTAGATGTTTAAAATATCGTATAATATTTCTCATCTTATTCGTTTTTATAGGGTAAATTTCAATTACAAAAACCCAGTATCCCTAATGGACCCTTTAATTACAAACAACCAGAAATTTCTTGCGGAGCAATTTTGCCTGGGCGATGTCCAGGTAAATAAACTTAGCTACAACGCGGTATTAATTATTAAAAGGTGGAAATTGATCAGGAAAATTCCTGCGCCGGTAGTGGCAGATATTGTTCATGCACATACTGAAAGAATGATTAAAAAATCTTTCTTTACGTATGTACCTAACAGTATGTTCCTGATAAATGAATCTTTAAACGAATATCGCCTTAATTAATCATCAAATAAAAAAAAGCAGAACCCCGGTTCTGCTTTTTTCTTATGCCAGGATGTTTTATCCTTTCTTTTTTTGAAGATATTTACCAAGAGATATACCCAGGATGCGATGTTTAATCTGGGGGCCACCGTCGGCATTATTCATACTTCCCAATCCATGAGCATAATGCGCAAAGATCATGTAACGACTTTTAGTTTCATAACCAAACTGCAGATTCAATGAAGCCGTAATTCTGCCATAATCTCCAAAACTGAATTTCATGGGTTGATCAACCACCGTTTCATCTACAAGCGTATAAGTTTCATTTCCTGAAAAAGCAAAATCAAATGCAGGACCAGCCTTTATAAAAAATCCGCCTGGTTCTTTTACAAAATCATATTGTAAGAATCCACCCACTTCAATTGTGTGAATAGTTGTATTATTATTTGTAGCTAATGTGCTTGGTGGAAATGAGGCATTTTTCAATTCAACATCATAACCTTTTAAACTATAATAAACATTGGGCGAAAAAAACAAATGATTGTCAAAAGGTACTTTTAATAAAACACCAGCCTGGAAACCGTATTTATTTTGGGCCTCTTGTTTTTGTCCATCAACAGTATAATGTGCGGAGGTAATTTGCGGTCCGGCAAAAATGCCAAACTCTGGCGGACCTTGTGAAAAGCCCTTAATGGAAAGGCCGGCGATAAGACCGGCGAAAATCAAAATCTTCATAATATTATTTGTTGAAACCTGTTGTATGGCGATAAAAGTAAGCTAATAAATTGTGGAATCATAGAATTCGAAATTTTTTAAACAGTTGCTGCCACCCGTTATTCATTTATTTTTTTGTTTTTTTGCACCATATAATCAGACCAGTAGAACCAAGACACCAACTTTGATAATTATTGGTAATCCAATTCATTTCGGATACTCATAGCAAAAAATGATAAAAAATTACTTAAATGAAAAGTTTATACACAAGTCTTTCATGCTTTCTTTTTTTGGTGGTAATATGTAATTTGAAACTTTCAGCCCAGGACAAAACAGTTAAAAAGCTCCAGGAAGAAGCTTCACGAACCATTAAAAAGGATCCCAACGATACCTTACCAGGGTATGTGAAAAAGGGTGGCCTCGCTAATTTGTCCATTGCCCAGGGGTCTTTGAATAATTGGGCAGCCGGAGGAGATGAATTTTCACTTTCCATCAATACTTACCTGAATCTTTTTTCATTTTATAAAAAGGATCGTAACAGCTGGGATAATACCCTGGATTTCAATTTCGGTTATGTAAATACAACATCCCTGGGTAGCCGAAAAAATGATGATCGTATTGA
The DNA here is from genome assembly GCA_036675565.1 of Chitinophagaceae bacterium. Classification (GTDB taxonomy): domain Bacteria; phylum Bacteroidota; class Bacteroidia; order Chitinophagales; family Chitinophagaceae; genus JACCYQ01. Next base: position 71,063 of record JAKFER010000302.1, on the reverse strand, counting down.
CTTATTATCAAAATATGGTTACGCACTGAATGATAAATTAAACCTAAGTGCATTGCTCAATTTCAGATCTCAATTATTTAATGGGTTTACTTATGAGGATGATCAGAAATCCCTGGCATCTGCTTTCCTCTCTCCTGCATATATTTTATTGGCTCCGGGTTTGGATTATAAGCCCATGGAGAATCTGTCCATATTTCTTTCGCCGGCAACCAGTCGTTGGGTTATAGTCAGGGATGAGGAACTTTCTGCCAGAGGATTATATGGAGTTGACAGTGGTAAAACTTCAAATTATGAAATTGGTGCGTTTGCTACCGTTAATTATCAAACGGATATTACTTCCATGCTTAATTATAAAGGTCGCCTGGATTTGTTTTCAAATTACAGGAACAATCCTAAGAATGTTGATATGTTTATGACAAACAATTTTTCTGTAAAACTTGGCAAATTTATTACCGCCAGTTATAATCTCGATCTTATTTACGATGATGATGTAAGGTTATTTGGAGAAAATAATACCTCACCGGGTTTACAGGTAAAATCCCTTGTCGGCATTGGATTTCAGACCAAATTTTAATCCAGGATGCATATGACCGTTAGGTTTGTTTTCAAAATTTTAATAAGCTTCTGCGGAATCATCACCACGCATATCGCCAACAGCTTCCATGGTTTTATCTTTGCGGACTTTAATTACATCTGTGCGGCCAATGGCTCCCCGTTTACTTACGGTATAACCCATTTTTTCAAGGCTGTCAATAACTGCCTGCGGAAAGTTTCTTTCAACCATTATTTCATCTGGCAGCCATTGATGATGAAATTTTGGTTTGTTTACGGCATCACTAGTGCTCATGCCAAAATCAACTATATTGACAATGGTTTGAAATACCGAAGTTGGAATAGTTGTTCCACCGGGTGTGCCCACAACCAGGAAGGGATAATTATCTTTTAGCAATATTGTTGGTGTCATAGAGCTTAGCATCCGCTTTCCTGCAACAATAGCATTAGCTTCACCACCCACAGCACCAAACATATTTGGCACACCTGGTTTTATGCTGAAATCATCCATTTCATCATTTAAAAAGAAACCCGCATTGCCCACAACTATCCGGCTGCCAAATGAATTATTCAAAGTTGTTGTTACAGCAACAGCATTACCTTCCTTGTCCATTACACTCAGGTGAGTTGTTTCTTCGCTTTCTGCAGCAATCACACCAGGTTTAATCACCTCACTGTTACCGGCTTTAGCAGGATCAAAGTCTCTCATCCTTTCTTTTAAATATTCATCATCAACCATTTTTTTTACAGGGACATTATAAAAATCTGCATCACCCATATACTCAGCCCGATCAGCAAATGCCCGTCTTTCAACTTCAGTCATTAACTGAACAGCTTTAAGAGCGTTAAAACCATATGCTGCGAGTGGTTTATCTTCAACCATCTTTAACATCTGGTTTAATAATACACCGCCACTGCTGGGCATAGGCATAGAAACAACCTGGTAACCACGATAATCAAATACATGTGGTTCCCTGATTTTGGCCTGGTAATTTTTAAGGTCGTTCGTATTTATAATACCATTTCCTCTTTTCATTTCTGCAACAATAAGCTCCGCTGTCTCACCTTCATAAAAACCTTTCTGGCCCTTTTCTTTGATGCGTTTTAAGGTATTTGCAAGATCTTTTTGTATCAGTGTATCTCCTTTTTTCCAACCTTCTTTTTTTACAAATACAGGTGTTACTGAGTTGTATTTAACCAGGTCAGTTTGCAAACTATTTAAACTGCTTGCTTCCCGTTCTGTTAATACAAATCCATTTTCAGCCAATGCAATAGCTGGTTCAATTAATTTCTCCATGGAAAGTTTTGCATATGGTAAAGTGGCGAATAAACCGGCTACAGTACCTGGTACACCGGATGATAGTTGGGTGAACTGGCTAAGTTCTGTCTGGGCCAACCCATTAGGGTCAAGATACATATCCCGGTGAGCTGCACCGGGTGCCTTTTCCCTGTAGTCTAAAGCAATTGAATTGCCGGCAGCATTATGCGCAACAAGAAATCCGCCACCACCAATATTCCCGGCATTTGGAAAAACAACAGCTAATGCCCATTGAGTAGCAATAGCCGCATCAAAAGCATTTCCTCCATTTTTTAATACCTGCAAACCTACTTTACTGGCCAGGGGATGAGCTGATACTACAGCGCCATTTTTACCAATAGCTTCTTTTTGCACTTCAAAGTTAAACGGATCTATTCCTTCTAACCCTGAAACCGGTTTATGCATGGTTTTGCAGGAAACAATAATGATCATTAGAGCAAAAAACCATTTCACTTTTTTCATATAGTATGTTTGATTTTAAATCCCAGGAATTTGTAAATTAAATGAATTAGGTTCAACTCACTCCATATTTTCTAATTTTTACTGATTTATCCTGGTTACTTTCAAAACGATTTTTCCGCTTTAGAATATAAAGCTTTTTATATTTGTATTGCCAAACACTACTTATGATAAAAGATGATACATCCCAATATATTGTCTTATATGCTGATGATGATGAGGACGATGTTGACTTAATGCAGGAAGCATTTTCCAAGTATGCCACCAACATGTTAGTCGTGGCCAGGAATGATGGCCAGGAAGTATTAAATTTTTTAAAAGAAGTAGCCCCTAAAAAAAAGCTCCCCTGTCTTGTTATACTGGATATCAATATGCCCCGTTTGGATGGTAAAGAAACTTTAAGACAGCTACGTAAAATTGAAGATTATAATGATGTTCCTATTGTTTTGTTTACTACTTCATCATCCGCTGATGATGCCCGGTTTGCAAAAAAATTCAATGCGGGTTATCTTACCAAACCTATGGATGCAAACCAGGTAGAATTCATTGCCGACCAGTTTTTAAATTATTGCTCCGAAGAAGTAAGGAAGAATATTTTACCTTAAAAATGGAGGAATAACATGTACACATTGCTTTAATTATTTCTCACAGGAAAAGCATTTAACCACTATAAAATTGGAACATTTTCTGACTGATTTTATAAAAATGTAACATTCTATAAACGATTATGTCTGATTTCAATGATGGCAACTAATTTAGTTCTTTTATATTCGTCCCTTAAATATTAATATGCAGAGAAAACTGGTCATACTTTTATTTTTTATTTTTTCATTAATCACTGGTTTTTCACAGCCTGTTATTCCATATTCATCATCAGAAATTTACAGTTCTTTACGAAAATTAAATATCCTGGGTTCTGTGCTTTATATAGCCGCTCACCCGGATGATGAGAATACCCGTTTATTAGCTTACTTATCCAAGGAGAAATTATACCGTACCGGTTATTTATCCCTGACAAGGGGTGATGGCGGTCAAAACCTGGTGGGTGATGAACAAGGTATTGAACTTGGTTTAATCAGGACCCAGGAACTATTAGCTGCCCGCCGGATTGATGGAGCAGAACAATTTTTTACCCGTGCTTTTGATTTTGGGTATTCAAAAAACCCGGAAGAAACACTCGAAAAATGGGATCGGGAAAAAATATTGTCAGATATGGTTTGGGTGATCAGGACATTTAAACCCGATGTGATCATTACCCGGTTTCCTGAAACAGGCGAAGGAGGACATGGTCATCACACGTCATCGGCCATACTGGCAAAGGAAGCATTTACAGCCGCCGCGGATCCAAAAAAATTTCCTGCACAATTAAAATGGGTTTCTGTTTGGAAACCTACCCGTTTACTTTGGAATACATTTCGTTTTGGAAATACCAATACCATAAATGAAAACCAGTTTAAGATCGATGTGGGAGATTATAATGCATTGCTGGGAAAAAGCTATGGGGAAATTTCGGCCGAAAGTCGCAGCCAGCACAAGAGCCAGGGTTTTGGTGTACCTGCCGGCAGGGGGGAAGCCTTTGAATACTTTTCGGCTACACTAGGCAGTGAACCAAAAAAAGAATTGTTTGATGATGTAAATACCAATTGGTCTAAAATAAAAGGGGGTGATGAAATATCAAAACAAGTGGAATCCTTAATAAAAAGTTTTGACCTTTTTCATCCTGAAAAATCAGTAAATGGATTGACGCAATTATATCGTTCCATTAATAACCTGCAGGGTAATTATTGGAAAGAGCAAAAATTAAAAGAGGTAAAAGAACTTATTGTAGCATGCAGTGGATTATGGATAGATGCTTATACGGATAGGCCAACTGCAGTTCAGACAGATTCTTTAAAATTTAACCTGGTATTGAATGACCGGGCAGGTGTGGGAACTGTTTTTCAAAAATTTTCTATTGAAGATTTTGATTCTGTGTTGAACTATTCATTACAAAAGAATAGGAACCTGGTGATTTCAAAACAAATCTATGTTCCATTTGAAAAAGAGATCACACAACCCTTTTGGTTGCAGAGTGATAAAGCCGAAGGTTATTACAATATTACGAACCAGGAATTAATTGGTAAACCAGATGCCATACCAGCATATACCGTTCATGCACAAGTGAAAATAAATGATGTATCGTTCAACTGGCAACTTCCTGTGCGTTACAGGTATACGGATCCGGTAAAAGGCGAGATATATGAGCCGTTGGTAGTTGTTCCGCCTGTTACTGTGCAAACTGATGAGGATATTAAAATCAGCATGAACAATAACCAGTTTGATGGAATACTGCAAATAAATGCGCATGCAGATAATGCCAGGGTCTCAAAAATTGATGTAAAAGTTGATCAACCAGGCCAGGTAAAACAAGAGTACAATCCAGCGGAATTGATTTTCCAGGAAAGAAATAAATCAAGGGAGATTCAATACCATATCGAAGCCAACAGGGATAATCAATATTCCTTTATGATGGAATCCGCTCCATCAAACAATAAAATTGGTTTGAAAGAATGGAAAAAGATCCGGTATGATCACATTCCACCCATTTATTATTTTTCTGATGCAAAAGTGATTAACCGAAACCTGGATCTGAAAATTGTGGGCAAAGAAATCGGGTATATTCCGGGTGCCGGTGATAAAATTCCCGAAGCTTTGACCCAGATGGGATACCAGGTTACAATCTTGAATGAAAAAGTGCTGGCACAAAACGATCTTCAAAAATTTGACGCCATTATCACTGGAGTCAGGGCTTACAACACCAACGAATGGCTAAACAAATATTATAGCCGGTTGATGAAATATATTGAAGATGGGGGAAACCTGGTTGTTCAGTACAATACAAGCAATAATATCGGCCCGGTGAAAGCCCACATCGGACCTTATCCATTCAACATTTCCAGGACGAGAATTACGAATGAAACATCACCGGTTAAGTTTTTAAAACCATCCCACAGCATACTCAATTTTCCAAACAAGATCAATCAAAAAGATTTTGAAGGTTGGATACAGGAGAGAAGTATTTATCATGCCAGTGAGTTAGATGAAAGATTTGAAACGGTATTAGCCATGAATGATCCGGGTGAAGAAAGCCAGGATGGAAGCCTGATTGTTGCTAAATATGGTAAAGGAAGTTTTGTATATACCGGGCTGGTTTTTTTCCGGCAGTTACCTGCTGGGATTCCCGGCGCATATCGTTTACTCGCTAATATCATAGCGCTAAATAAGTATAAAGGATTTTAATGAAAACAACAAAGCCGGATCAGAAGCGAGCTAACATTGCATTTATTGCAATTGTTATTGCAGGATATATTTTAGGTTTCTTAATTAAAAGGGTGCAAATAGGGTTGATCATCGGGCTTGTATTGGGTGTACTGGCTTCCATGATGATCAGGAGCAGGGAGAAATAATTTAAATTGTTTTTATGGAAAATAATGAAGATGAAAAAGTGCCCTTGTTCAGAACCTGGCGGCAATGGTATATTTTCCTGGTTGCATTCCTGGTTTTATTAATTATTCTCTTCTACTTATTCACCAAAAAATTTGCATGAATCAGATAGACTGGATCGTCCTGGTTTTGACACTTGCAGGAATTATATCTTATGGTTTGTATAAGAGCCGGACTACGCATAACCTTGACGGTTATTTCCGGTCGGGACGAAGTCTGCCATGGGGTGTTGTGCTGCTAAGTATTATGGGAACACAGGCCAGCGCCATTACTTTTATTTCAGCGCCCGGGCAGGCATATACGGACGGTATGCGGTTTGTACAATATTATTTCGGTTTGCCACTGGCCATGATCGTTATATGCATTGCCTTCGTACCAATCTTTAAAAGACTGAATGTTTATACTGCTTACGAATATTTGGAGAACCGGTTTAATGGAAAAACCCGTTCGCTTACATCTTTTCTTTTTTTATTGCAACGGGGATTAAGCACGGGTATCAGTGTATTTGCACCTTCTATTATTTTATCTTCTTTATTTAACTGGAATATTTACTGGACCAATATTTTTATGGGCGGCTTGCTGATCATTTATACGATGACCGGAGGCGCAAAAGCAGTGGCTCATACCCAAAAATTACAACTGGTCATCATCTTTACGGGCATGTTTTTATCAGCATATATGGTGGTGCACATGTTACCGGAAAATGTTGGATTTACTGATGCCCTCCATGTTAGCGGGGAATTGGGTAAACTCAATGTGATTACATCCGGGTTTTCTGAAAAAGGATTTAACTGGAGTGACAGCTATAATATTTTCAGTGGCATCATCGGCGGTTTCTTCCTGGCGTTATCTTATTTCGGTACCGACCAATCACAGGTTGGCCGTTACCTTACTGCCCGTTCTTTAAAGGAAAGTCGCATCGGTTTATTAATGAATGGATTGGTAAAAATCCCGATGCAATTCGCCATTTTATTGATAGGTGCCCTCGTGTTTACATTTTACCAGTTTAATTCAGCGCCGATCTTTTTCAACCAGCGCCAGTTGGATAAATTAGAAAACTCTATTTACAAAGATTCATTGCAACGGGTTCAACAACAATATGACCAGATCAGTGGTTTGAAACAACAAGTTGTTCTTGCTTATACAAAAGCATTAAATGAAAATGACGAGGCTGCAGAAAGTATTCATGCAGAAGGATTACATGCTTTGCAAAAATCTTCAGACAGTCTGCGAAATCTTGTAAAAACATGGGTAAGTTCCAAGGAAGTTGGCGGAGATGGGAATGATACCAACTATATTTTTCTACGATACGTTGTTGATTATCTGCCGCATGGGTTGGTGGGCTTGCTCATTGCTATAATTTTCCTTGCCTCATGGGGAAGTATTGCGGCAGCATTGAATTCGCTGGCCTCCAGCAGTATGGTCGATTTTCACCGGCGCTTTTCAAAAAATGTGGATACACCCGAAAAGGAATATCGTTTATCAAAGTGGTACACTTTAGGATGGGGGCTTTTTTGTATTGTAGTAGCCATGTTTACCTATAATGTCGGTAACAGCCTGATTGAAGCAGTGAATATTTTAGGTTCTTTATTTTATGGCGTTATCCTGGGTGTATTCCTGGTGGCCTTTTTTGTAAAGAAAATTGTGAATGGAAATGTTGTTTTTATTGCAGCACTTTTAGCAGAAGGCCTGGTACTTACGGTCTTTGCATTAACCAAGGCTGAAATATTGGAAATCGGGTTCCTGTGGCTAAATCCTATCGGAGCTTTTGGCGTTATAGGATTTAGTTTGCTGTTGAACAGTTTTCACAAACAGAAAAAAAATATTGTTTAAGGTTTTGGATTTAATGTTTCGGGTTCTCCATTTTGAAAATGTTTATTTAGTCGGAATTATATTTTTTTCATTTTGAATTTTAATTAAGTCATAAAAAAAACCCGCATGATGCAGGTTTTTTTTGTTGAATTATTAGTTGCGGTACAAGTGTGCGACGCAACATAAGTTAAATAGCATTACCGTAGCCGATAACCAAAAAATTTATTTCAACTCGGCAAGCAACTTCTCATTCAGGCGAACATAGTCGTCATTTTTTGCGGTTTTAGCCAGCTCCATAGATTTATTAGCTGCAGCTTTTGCTTCTGCCTTTTTACCTAAACGGGCTAAAGTATTTGCACGCTGATGATGTATCCAGAATGCATTTGGATTTTGTTCAACAGCTTTATCCAGCCAGGCCAGTGCCTGGTTCATGTCTTTGCCTTTTTCAATGTAATACATGGCAGCACCAAAATAAGGACGGTTATCCTTATTCATCAGGTTATTAATTTGTGCCATTACTTTTTCTTCCACATTGGCGGTGATAGGTAAGGAAACCAATAAATCATCCCAGCGCATATGCAATTCCACACTTTCCGCTTGAACATTTGCAAACTGCATAGTAAATGTTTCTGCTTTCATGCCAACTTTAGCAGGTTTAGCTTTTACTCTTACAACATCTTCTGACTCCTTATATGCTGCAGGGCTTGAAACATCAGTTTGTTTTGAAATGATCATTGTCCATTCATCAGCGCCAGGAATAGTTAATAAACCATATTTTCCTGCCGGAACTTTTTTTCCACCGATCATAACTTCATCACCAAAAGTAATGGTGGTAGCATTGTTAGCGCCAGTTCGCCATACTTTTCCGTAAGGGACAAGGTCGCCAAAAATTTTCCTGTCTTTTACACCCGGGCGTGAATAGGAAAGTTCGATATCACTTAGACCAAAATCCTGTTTTATGGTTTGTGCCGGGCTGGGAGCCGGTGTTTTTAATTGCTGTGCGTTGGCAAATGAAAAACTGCCAGCCACTAATGCAACCAATAATAATTTCTTCATAATAAATTAATTTTTTAGGGCTTAAAGATAAGGAATCACCCTTAGTGAAAATGGAAAATATAAGAGAAATGAGTATCATTTCAATGTAAATGGCACCTGGAGCTTCACTTGTTTGTTCTTGCCATTTGATTTCCAGGCAGGGCCTTCTTTTACCAGCCGGATAGCATCCGTGGTACAGGGAACACAATCTGTTTTTACCATTTTAATATTTACGGGTTGTCCCTTTTTATTAATGCTAAATGAAAGTTCCACGATGCCTTTATGCTGACCGGGTGATAAAAGACCCGTTTTTATTTGGTTTTCTTCCAGGTATTGAAAATACTTTTCCCAGCCAATGCCTGGTTCGGGAGTATCTCTGAATGCTTTCCTTTTTGAAGATCCGTATCCAGTAACCACAACTTCACTTAGGGCTTCATTACTTTCTTTCAAAACAATATCATTGGTCTTTTTTTCCTGCAATGAAAAATTTAAATTTTCATATCCTATTGAACTGATCTCAACAGGCAAAACAGTATCCGATGTCAACATAGAAAATCTCCCTGCAGAATCCGAGGCAATAAATAAATTTTGTTGCCTGTTGCTGATAACAGCATATGGCACCGGGTTGTTTTTTTCATCTGTTATCCGTCCACTTAAAGCATTGATTGGCTTTGATGAAAGTGGGGCGACCGCTGGTGGCCTGGCCATTTTTGCTTGTGCATTTTTGGCAAATGCATTTTTTTGTACCGCCTCATTATTTGCATCAGCTGTTAATTTGACTCTTTCGCTTTCTGCCTGTATTGATTGTGCTGCAAATTCAGTTTCTTCATTTTTGGTTTGAATTTCGATTCCGGCAGCTTTGCTTTCTAAATCTTTTTGGATACCAGTTTCAACAGGCTTTGATATTTGTTCTGGTGTTTCTTTTTTTGCAGCAGCTATATTTTGCTGATTGCTTACAACCGGCATCGTATCTGTTTCTGCCGGGATTAAAGTTACTTTTGAACTCGTGTCTGTTGTAATAAACGGTGCTTCTTCCGTTTTTTCTGTAGCTGCAATATCTTTTTCTTTTTGGTTGAATGCGAATTGGTAGATCATAAAACCCATACCGGCAAAAATGATGAACATAGCAGCCACGCGGAACCAATTTTTTTTATAAAATAATATGACTGGTGCCTCTTGGTTTTCATCATTAAATATTCTTTGATTTAACCGTACCTGCAGATCTTGTAATTGAGGTTCAATGGCTGTTGATTCTATTACAGCATACCCTTCTATTGCATCTGCCAGCATTGGATCATCAAGCGCAGCTTTTTCCATGGCATGCATTTCAGCAGGCGTTAATTGCCCTTTGTGATACATTTCTATATCCCTTGCTGTAAAATTTTTATGTTGATGATCTGCCAAAATTATCTAGCGCTTTAAAGGTTTTTTGTTTTCATTTTCTTCGACCTGGTTTTCCATGCATTTCTTTAAATTTCTTCTTCCATTTTGAATATAACTGCGCACCTGGTTCCATTCTGTTCCGGTTTCATCCACAATTTCCTGGTAGCATTTTCCTTGCAGGTAAAACAACCTGATCATTTGCTGTTGTTCATTGGATAAGGTGCCGATGCAATATTCCAGTTTATTTAAATTTTCTTCTCTTTCCAATACGCCATTCAGATGCACATTTTCATGGCTTTGCATAAGATCCGGGTGAATTTCTACGGTTTTTAAATTTTTGGGTGTTCTTAGCTGCATCAGGCAATGATTTTTAGCCACCTGGTAGATCCAGCCTTTTACATTTTCCACTTCATGTTTACGCAATTTCACCACCAATTCTTCAAAAATCTGCATGACCGCGTCTTTTGCCTTCTCATCATCTTTCAGGTATTTGAGACAAACACCAAATAAAAGATCCATATAGCGCTGGTATAATTCACCTAAAATTACCAGCTCACCCGTGGATCGGTATGATTGAGCCAGTTCATTATCGGTTAAACCGGATTGCGATATGTTTCTAAGAAAAGACACCCGTTAAAAATAAGGATAATATTTTTCGGGTAGACTTATGTAATTGGTAAAAAGGATGCATCTGGCTATAAAATCATTTATTATGAGAAAGATATTAATCTACTTATTACCCTTTTTATTCCTGGGTAGTTCATTTTCAGAAGCCAAACAATTTAAGGTTAGTGGTATTGTTGCTGATGAGCATGGTATTCCTCTTGCAGAAGCCAGTATTACTGTTAAAGGTTTTAATACTGGAACGCTGTCAGGTAAGGATGGCCGTTATGAAATTATGGTTGAAGACAATAATGCCATACTTGTTTTTTCCGCTGTTGGGTTTTTAACTAAAGAAGAAAAAGTAAAAGGAAGAAAATCCATTTCTGTAAAATTGCAATCTGCTTCCACAGCTCTTCAGGAAGTACTTGTTACAGGAATTAGTGTTCAACGAAAAGAACGCATATTGCAAAGTCAAAGGGCTCAGGCAAAATCTTATCCAACAACACCAGGCTTTTACCCGGACAGGAATTATGTTGATCATAACACTGAAGATTATGACCATATCAATGATAATCGTTTTGTAAAAACAAAAGACAACCCGCTTTCAACTTTTTCTATCGATGTAGATGCCGCATCTTACAGTAATATCAGGCGGTTTATCAGTCGCGGTGAATTGCCACCGGCTGGTGCCATCCGGATTGAGGAAATGATCAATTATTTCAAATATGATTATCCGCAACCAACCGGAGAACATCCTTTTTCTTTTCATACCGAAATGAGTGATGCACCCTGGAATCCAAAACACAAATTGGTAATGATCGGTATGCAGGGAAAAGAAATCGCCACTGAAAATTTACCGCCATCAAATCTTGTTTTTTTAATTGATGTTTCAGGTTCCATGCAGGATCCCTTAAAATTGCCATTGGTAAAAGCTTCCATGAAAATGTTAGCAGACCAGTTAAGGGAGAATGACCGGGTTTCCATAGTTGTATATGCCGGCGCCGCTGGACTGGTTTTACCTCCTACTAACGGCAATGATAAGTTGAAAATAAAGAATGCCATTGACGAACTGGAAGCGGGTGGTTCAACGGCTGGCGGTGCAGGCATACAACTGGCATATAAAACAGCGCGGGAATATTTTGTAAAGAATGGAAACAACCGGGTGATCCTTTGCACAGATGGCGATTTTAACGTTGGGGCAAGCAGCGATGATGCTATGGAGCGACTGATTGAAGAAGAAAGAAAAAGCGGTGTTTTCCTCACAGTGCTGGGTTTTGGAATGGGTAATTACAAGGATAATAAAATGCAAAAGATCGCCGACAAAGGAAATGGCAATCATGCATATATCGATGGCATGGATGAAGCCAGGAAAGTATTGGTGAATGAATTTGGCGGCACCTTATTTACTATAGCGAAAGATGTAAAACTCCAGGTTGAATTTAATCCTGCACATGTCCAGGGTTATCGCCTGATTGGATATGAGAACAGGATGTTGAATAAGGAAGATTTTAATAATGATAAAAAAGATGCAGGGGAAATGGGCAGCGGGCACACGGTAACGGCGCTTTACGAGATTATTCCCACTGGCGTAAAAAGTGAATGGCTCGAAGAAGTGGATCCATTAAAATATCAGCAAAATTCTAAAATTGTAAAGTCTGCAGGTAACGAAGTAATGACTATTAAATTCAGGTATAAAAAAGCGGGGGAGGATAACAGTAAACTGATAATTCATGCAGTAAAAGACAATCAGATCGCACTTAATAAAACTTCAGACAATTTTCGTTTTGCCGCAGCAGTGGCAGAGTGGGGGATGATATTAAGGCAACCAGAATTTAAATCTGGTTCATCCTATTCACAAGTTATACAATTAGCTAAAGAGGCCAGGGGAAAAGATGAAGAAGGTTACCGAAAAGAATTTATAAGGATGGTTGAAAATGCTGCATCTATTGCAAAGAATGATAATGATGAAGAAAAAACAAAAAGAGGAAGTGAATGATCATTTAAATCCCGGGTGAAATTGTTCAAGCGTTTTGCGCAGGAACTCCCGGTCGAGGTGGGTATAGATCTCCGTGGTGGTGATGCTTTCGTGCCCGAGCATTTCCTGTACAGCACGGAGATCGGCTCCGCCTTCAACAAGGTGACTGGCAAAGGAATGTCGGAAAGTATGCGGTGAGATGGTTTTATTAATGCCTGCTTTGTTTACCAGTTCTTTTATGATCAGGAAGATCATGATCCTTGATAATTTTGTTCCCCGGCGATTTAGGAAAACATAATCTTCATTACCTGGTTTTACGGGTAGGTGTACCCGAATATTTTCCCGGTATAAATTGATATATTTTATCGCATCACCACCAATGGGTACAAGCCTTTGTTTATTTCCTTTACCAATTACTCTAATAAAACCAGTTTCCAGAAATAATTGGGAAATCCTTAATTCAACCAGTTCTGTAACCCGTAAGCCGCAACTGTAAAGCGTTTCTATTATGGCTTTGTTCCTGGTTCCTTCGGGTGTACTGAGGTCGATGGCTGAAAGGATCTTTTCAATTTCATCGAAATGAAGAACATCGGGCAGCGATTTCTTCAATTTTGGTGCATCTAATAATACGGATGGATTTAGTGTGCTTATATTCTCTATTAAAGCATATTTATAAAAAGCTTTGATGCCGGAAATTATCCTGGCCTGTGAAGTAGAACTCATGCCCAGTTCAGCGATGTGTTTAAGAAAATCCTGCAGATGCTGTAATGTAACATCTGCAGGATTAACCATCGTATTTTGAGATTGCAGGAACTGTGTCAGTAATTCAATATCGTGCAGGTAGGCCTGCACGGAATGGGGTGACAATGATTTTTCCAGTTGCAGGTACGATTTAAAGCCTTTTTTATATGGTAGCCACATAATTAAAGGCTGATATCTTTCTCAACCCGTTTTTTTGTTCCATTTATCAGGATGTCCGCTTCAATGCGGTTACGGGTAACCGTTACCGATTCGAAGGTTTCATGTATATTATTCCAGTCGATCTTTAATTCCTGGTCATGCATCAGCACTTTTTCTGTTTTTCCTGTTTCCATATCTTCTACATAGATAAATGTATAATCTGCATAACAGATCAGGCCATCTGCAATTTTGAATGCAGGATCAAAACTATTCAATGCACTGGTATAATTGCTCAGGTCATTTTCTTTACTGAAGGGTAATTTCATTAAATAGCCACGACCGGTCAGGCAATCATTGAACTTCAGCCAGGCATAGCTGGTATCTTTTATATAGCAATCAACCATGCTGGGATTCATATAAACCGTATTGCTCACTAAGGTGCTGAATTCCATTTTTCGATTGCTTTCAATTGCTGAATGACTCCAAACCAAAGAATCAGGATGGCAATCAAGAGCGGTTATATACACATAAGGCTTTTGCGGATGATCGAGGGAAAATCCGATTGAATCGGTCATGCAGGTTGTGTCGCATAATGGTTTAACTGCCTCGGCTGACTGGTTATTACAGGCTGCAGCAAGCGCCAGTAAAGGAATCGCTGCTAATAGTTTGTTCAATTGCATCAGTTGGTTTTTAAGTACATTAATTTTTTTCTAATAAGTTCCGTTAATGAATGAATAGAAATGGTAATAGTCAGTTCTCATTCATATCAAACAAAAATAGACACTAAGATACTTGTAAAACAAAAACTTTTATCTTCGGCCCCAAAGCTATAAAAACATATGTCTGTTAATCTGCGATCGTTCAGGCAACGGGTGCGAATTCAAAAAAATGTATTTAAAAGATTTTTGTCGAAGGTTGAAAAAAATCCACCAAAGAAACTGGATGCTATCACACCATTGATAGAAGCAGAAGTGTGGCAGGAAACAGAATGCCTTACCTGTGCCAATTGTTGTAAAAGAATGACACCTACTTTTACCCCAAAAGATATTTCACGGATCTCTGCTCATTTAGGTATGTCGCGTAAAGCATTTAAAGAAAAATGGTTGTACCAGGAAAAAAAGACGGGTGATTGGATGAATACCAGCAACCCTTGCCAATTCCTGAACCTGGATGACAATAAATGCAGTATTTATGAAGTAAGACCCGTGGATTGTGCAGGATTCCCTCACCTGTCAAAAAAGAAAATGGTTGATTATATCCATGTGCATAAACAAAATATTGAGTATTGCCCTGCCACTTTTAAAATGGTTGAAAAAATGCTCATGATGGTTAAAGGAAAAAAGCATTATGGTGAACCGACCCCACTGGTTGTTCCAAATAATAATACCAGTTTATAAAATCACATTAAGAAAATCAGAAAGACACGTCTTCTATAAAAAAATATTCATGATCCATATTTGAGCGCATGGTTATGGATAAAATGTCAAATTGAACATGACGATATGTTGGATGCTGAAATAAAAATTCATCAGCTGCATTCAACAAAAAACGAAATTTCTTTTTAGTAACTGATTGCTCCGGGTAACATTCCTTATCCGATTTCAGGCATTTTACCTCGATAATATGCAACATATTATTTTTGGTGGCTACAATATCAATTTCATAATAGGAATAACGCCAGTTGCGATAAAGTATGGTAAATCCTTTTGAATCCATGTATTTTGCCGCCAGTTCTTCCGCCTCTTTGCCCAGTTGGTTGTGTGTGGCCATGCGGTTATCTTTACTTTAAATTACAAAAACAGGAATGAAGCGCAATAAATTGTTTCCATTAAAAGGATCGGTGCAACATTATAGCTGGGGAGGAACCGCTTACCTGCCTGCATTACTTAACATAGAAAATCCTAACCACGAACCCTTTGCGGAATATTGGTTAGGTGCCCATGATAAAGCGCCTTCTTATGTGGAAATCACCAATGATGAAACAATTCCTTTAAATAAATATATTGAACAATCACAGGTTGAAACTTTAGGGGAAAATATTGCCAGCAATTTTCATCGACTGCCATATCTTTTAAAGATCCTCGATGTAAAGGATATGCTAAGTATACAGGTTCATCCTTCCAGGAAATATGCCGAAGCTGCTTTTAAAAAGGAAAATGAAATGGGCATTGCTTTGGATGCTCCAAACCGTAATTATAAAGATGATAACCATAAGCCGGAACTGATGGTGGCTTTAAGTGAGTTTTGGTTATTACATGGATTTAAAGAAGCTTCTCTTTTATCACACACATTAAAATCAATAAAAGAATTAAAACCTCTTTTAAAAGTTTTTACAACCAAAGGGTATGAAGGACTTTATCGTTATGTAATGGAAATGCCACAGGATAAAGTAAACGAAATGCTGCAACCATTATTAAAGCGCATTATTCCAGCTTATCATCAACAGGTTTTCAAAAAAGATGAGGCGGATTTTTGGGCAGCAAGAGCTGCGCAAACTTTTAATGTAACGCCGGATATTGATCGTGGCATATTTTCTATTTACTTATTTAACCTGGTTCATTTGCAACCCGGCGAAGCAATTTACCAGGCAGCGGGTATATTACATGCATATCTTGAAGGTCAGAACGTAGAGATCATGGCCAATTCTGATAATGTTCTGCGTGGTGGATTAACACCGAAACATGTTGATGTAAATGAATTGATGAACCTGGTAAAATTTAAAGAAGTAAAGCCAGCTATTATTCGTCCCAAAAATGGCGCCCCAGAAACCATTTATTATACACCTGCAAAAGATTTTGAATTGACAGGATATTTCTTAAAAAAGAATGAATCGGTCATTCGGCAATCTGCCACAACTGAGATCATCCTGGTTTTGGAAGGAGAGATACAATTAAAAGAAGGGAAGCATGAATTGGTCTTGAAAACTGGGGAATCAGCAGTTATTTTTTGCAATAGCATTATAAAAATAAAAGCCCATAATCAGAGCCAGTGCTATCTTGCTTCTGCGCCTGTTAACAAGCGTTAATAACTTAGCCGCATTTTTTAATCAATTCAGTTATTTTTGCATAATTATAAAGTATCTACTATCTCAAAAATCAAATGATGAAACTAAATAAAACCATATTGGCCGTTTTTGGATTGATGTTGATTGTGGCTTCTGTTTACCGCGTTTGGGATGATCGCCCACTGGGATTTGCCCCGCAAATTGCCATCGCTGTTTTTGCAGGAGCTGTTTTGAAAGATAAGAGATGGGCCATACTGGTTCCTATATTATCTATGTTTATTTCAGACCTTTTATTCCAGGTTTTGTTTTCATTTAACTTGAGTGTAATGCCTGGATTTTATGAAGGTCAACTAACCAATTATATCCTGTTTGCAGGCATGGTTGTTTTTGGCTTTATGATCAGGAAGATCAACTGGGCTAAAATAGCTGCCGCCTCAATAGCAGCACCAACAACCTATTTCATTATTTCAAACTTTTTAGTTTGGATGGGTGGCGGTGGATTATACAGGCCAAAAACTTTTGAAGGTTTAATGATGTGTTATAATGATGCATTACCATTTTATCGTGGTTCCCTGGCTGCAACTCTTTTCTTTTCAGCCGTATTCTTCGGAACCTTTTTCTTAGTTAAGAAAATGCAGGAAGCAAAAGAACATAAACTGGCTTAAACTAATTATTGATTTATTTAAATAAGTCCCGGTCTTTTTGACCGGGATTTTTTGTGCCCATATAAATTTTGGAATGATTGCATCACCGCATTTGGTGATACTAATTCACGCTTTCGGTTATTTTTTCCCGCTTATTATTTTCAAAACTTTACTGAAAATTTTAAGTGCTGAAAATATTATTCATAGGGAACAGCCAGAAAAATTTGCTGCTGACCTCGTAGCATTTGTTAAGCGAAACCCGCAAACTTAAAATAAAACTTAAGAACTCATTTCTACAAATCTTAATCAAAAACGATTAACCATTAAACCTTTGGATATGCCGACTCCTTTAGAGATTTTATTAGATCCTGTTTCATTGATAATTTTGTCCATTTACCTGTTATTGATTTCCTGGGAAGCATTTTTTCCGGCACGTAAATTACCCCACATCGCTTTTTGGAAATTGAAAGGAATTTTATTTTTCTTCATATTTTTTTTCCTTTCATCTTACCTGCCATTAATTTATGAAAAATGGCTGCCTACTTCCCAGTTAATTGACCTGTCAAATTGGGGTTTATTGCCAGCAGGCTTATTAGGAATTGTTTTGTATGAATTGGGTGTATATACATGGCACCGGGCAATGCATAAAAATAATTTGCTTTGGAGAATTTTTCACCAAATGCACCACAGTGCGGAACGTTTGGATACTTACGGAGCTTTTTATTTTAGTTTGTTTGATATGGTTGGATTTACTGTCCTGGGAACTGTATGTTTTTCATTTATTGCCGGACTTTCACCCCAATCCATTACCATCGTATTACTGGTCACTAATTTCTTCAGCATCTTTCAGCACGCAAATATCAAAACACCAAAATGGTTAGGCTATATCATTCAAAGACCGGAAAGTCATGCAATACATCATGCAAGGGGTATTCATGCATATAATTATTCTGATCTCCCTTTATTTGACATCCTGTTCGGAACTTTTAGAAATCCTGAAAAATACATGTACGAAACCGGGTTTTATGAAGGTGCATCAGATCGTATTATTGATATGCATTTATTTAAAGACATCAGTTCGGAAGAAGAAAGTCAATTGAACGCTACGAACAGATCGTTATTGGTAGATTAAATTTATTATTAAAAAAGGTTGGATGAACTTTCCTTGCCGGGTTCGTAACCCACATCATCCAATAAGTTATTGCCATCGGCAGCGGTGGTAGCTAAAATATCACAGCGGTTATTGAAAATATTTTCTGCATGCCCTTTTACCCAGACAAAATCAATATCAAAGTTGCGGGCCAGTTCATGATAACGCATCCAGAGGTCTTTGTTTTTTTTACCTCCCTTAAAATTGGTGGCTATCCACTTGTTCAACCAGCCAAGTGTAACCGCTTTTACAATGTATTGGCTATCGCTGTAAACAGTAACTTTCATACCTGGTTTTTTCAATGCTTCCAGGCCTGCAATAACCGCCATAAGTTCCATGCGGTTATTGGTGGTAAGTTTATAACCTTGAGAAAGTTCTTTTTTATGTGAACCACTCATCAGGATAGTACCATAACCCCCGGGACCGGGGTTACCCCGGGATGAGCCATCCGTATATATGGTAATATGTTGTAAGGGAGTTTTGATTAGTGTTTAGGGTTTAATTTTTTGGTGGATTATGGTTAAATATTTTGCATTAAAGTTTAAAGGTTTAAAAGTTTAACTAAACACCTAAACAGTATTTAAACCTGGAATACACCGAGTTTCAGATCAGGGATAGTTGGATTGTTATTAGCAGCTTCCAGAGATTGTGAAATTACATTTCTTGTTTCGGCAGGATCAATAATATCGTCTACCCATAGCCGTGCAGCAGCATAATAGGGGCTTGTTTGTTTTTCATATCTTTTTGTAATAGTATCCAGCAATTCCTTTTCTTCTTCCGGCGGAACTTCTTTGCCTTTTGCTTTCATACCCGCTACCTGTATCTGCATCAAAGTTTTGGCTGCCTGGTCGCCACCCATGACTGCAATTTTTGCTGAAGGCCAAGCAAAAATAAACCTTGGATCATAGGCTTTACCACACATGGCATAATTGCCGGCACCATATGAATTTCCAATAATGATAGTAATTTTTGGCACCACAGAATTAGCTACTGCATTCACCATTTTTGCGCCATCTTTTATAATGCCTGATTGTTCGCTGCGGCTGCCAACCATAAAACCGGTAACATCCTGTAAAAAAACCAATGGTATTTTTTTCTGGTTGCAATTCATAATAAAACGGGCAGCTTTATCAGCGCTGTCATTATAAATAACACCGCCCATTTGCATTTCACCTTTCTTTGTTTTGATGATTTTTCTTTGATTTGCCACAATGCCCACCGCCCAGCCATCAATCCGCGCATACCCACAAAGAATTGTTTGCCCATAATCTTTTTTAAACTGGTCGAATATTGAATCATCAACGATGCGTTCAATGATCTCCAGCATATCATAAGGCTTGGTAGCATCTTTTGGAAAGATGCCAAATATCTCGTTTGCATCTTTTTTGGGTAACTGGGATTTCACCCGGTTGAAACCTGCTTTTTTATTTTCTCCTGTTCTTGACATGATGCGTTTTACTTGATCAAGACATTCCTGTTCGGTATCAAATTTATAATCGGCTATTCCAGAAATTTCGGTATGTGTTACTGCGCCACCCAATGTTTCCGAATCAACAGATTCGCCAATGGCTGCTTTCACCAGGTAAGGACCTGCTAGGTAGATGGAACCATTGCCATTAACCATCAATGTTTCATCGCTCATGA
Organism: Chitinophagaceae bacterium; assembly: GCA_036675565.1. GTDB lineage: Bacteria > Bacteroidota > Bacteroidia > Chitinophagales > Chitinophagaceae > JACCYQ01. Next base: position 51,101 of record JAKFER010000302.1, on the reverse strand, counting down.
TGGGCAGGTAGGCACCACCAGCCACGCAAGCTCCTAAAACAGCGGCAATCTGAGTTATTCCCATGGCGCTGATCCTTGCATTATTGCGAAACATGCGACCAAAATGTTCTTTATCGGGAAAAATTTCATCCTGCATGGGAAGAAAAACTCCGGCACTATCTACCAGGTAGATAATGGGTAAATAATTTTCCATGGCAATCTCCTGCATGCGAAGATTTTTTTTGGCAGTGATCGGGAACCAGGCACCAGCTTTCACCGTTTGATCATTTGCTACGATCATACATTGGCGTCCACTGACATAACCAATGCCAGCCACGGTTCCACCTGCAGGGCAACCTCCATATTCAGCATACATATCATGACCGGTAAAAATCCCTAATTCAGTAAATGGTTTATCCGCATCTACCAGGTATTCGATCCTTTCCCTGGCCGTGAGTTTATTTTTTTCGTGTTGCTTATCAATCGCTTTTTTACCGCCTCCCAGTTTCACCTTCTCCTTCAACTGTTTCATTTCACTTATTGACAACCGGTAGTAATCTTCATTCTTATTGAATTCAATATCCATTAATTCGCGTTTAAAACAAAGATAGGTAACCAGAACATTTGTTAGTTAATTGAATAAACAGGCTGTGCGTAAAATGTAAATAGCTTATAATGCTGAAGCAATTTCCAGGCTTCTTCTTATATTTTTCATTCGTTCCATATCGCAGATTAACTGGGTGCGGCTGTAATTTTCAGGGGAAAATTCTGTTGATGCGCCGGGCAAAGCTTTTAACTGTTCAAAACAAACAAAACCGCGACTAAGCATGACTTTTATTTTCCATAGCATTCTTTCTATATGGTTTTTTGCATAAGGAAGATCATGGATAGCTAAAATACAGGTGTTTACTTGTTCTTCGAAAATACCTGCTGGAATGTTGATGTCAGTAGTATTTGTTATTAAGGTTTGCAAACCTTGCTGATGATCTTTATAAACATCAAAAGCATCATTCACCAATTGCAGTGTAGCACCCAGCTGGTAAATAGCATTTTCTTCTTTTATTTCAATTTCATTTTCAAGGATACTTCGGTATAACAGGGTGGCATAGCCGCCTTTGTCAAAAGTTATTTGTTGAAGCTCACCCCAATGCAACGGCTCTTTTTTTAATTGTCGAATGCTGGCTGTTTGGGCCTGTCCCGATAATTGGAAATAATGATTGAAATGGCCATTTTTTGGTAAATGGGTTGCCAATTTTTTGTACAGGTAATAAATCAAAGCATGATGCACATTTTCTTTGTTTTGATCTTTTTGTAATTTTTTAATATCCTGGTGATTCATGGTTTGATCGTCAACCAGGTCATCATAAACAGGGGTGTAAGCACCCAGGTAAAGCGCCGCCTGCTGTTCATACATAGTTGTTTTATAATCCCTGAGATCCGTAAACCAGCGATTGGTAGCAGCACTTTGTAATGTATAGGACCAGATCCTTTTTTTTAAATGATCATCTAATTGTAAACCCATGGGATGCAGGTATTCATTCAATTCAATAACCAGCTTATTAAATCGAAATTTATTCAGGTAATACAAATCAAAACCTGTTTGTAAAAAGGCTTGTATTGCTTTTAGTTTTATCAAAAAATCTGTAATTAATTTTAAAAAGACGGAAGGTAAAACTTCCGGCTTATCTATCTTTAGGAGAATTATCTTTCATTAAAAATAATAGTATGAGCTATACACCAAACCCTGAACGTTATCAAACCATGCAATACAGGCGTTGCGGTCATTCAGGAATAAAATTGCCAGTTATTTCGCTGGGTCTTTGGCATAATTTCGGGCACCAGGATGAAGAAAAAAATTATCGAGAAATTCTTCACCTTGCTTTTGACCAGGGTATTACACATTTTGACCTAGCCAATAATTATGGGCCACCGCCGGGATCAGCAGAAGAAAATTTCGGTCGGATTTTAAAAGAAGATTTTGCTGCTTATCGGGATGAAATGATCATCTCTACAAAAGCCGGTTATCATATGTGGAATGGACCTTACGGTGACTGGGGTTCGAAAAAATACCTGGTCTCCAGCCTGGACCAGAGTTTGAAAAGAATGCAACTGGATTATGTTGATATTTTTTATCACCACCGGCCTGATCCGGAAACTCCATTGGAAGAAACGATGTCAGCGCTTTCTTTAATCATCAAACAAGGGAAAGCATTATATGCCGGGATCTCTAATTACCCAGCAGAAGAAGCCAAAAAAGCGATTGATTTGTTGAAAGAAATGGGCACACCTTGCCTGATTCATCAACCCAAATATTCCATGTTGGTTCGTTGGGTAGAAGATGGTTTGCTGGATGTTTTGGAAGAAGAAGGAGTGGGTTGTATTCCATTCTCTCCATTGGCACAGGGATTATTAACCCAAAAATATTTGAAAGGTATTCCAGAAAATTCCCGTGCTGCAAAACCATCCGGTTTCTTAAAATCAAATGAGATTACTGTTGAAATCATTGAGCGTATCAGTAAGCTGAATGAATTGGCAATAAAAAGGGGACAGACATTAGCACAAATGGCTTTATCCTGGTTGTTAAAAGACCAGCGAATTACTTCTGTTCTGTTAGGTGTAAGCAGTGCAGCCCAATTAATAGACGGATTGCTATGCATGCATCAACCTGGATTTAGTGAAGAAGAATTAAGAGAGATTGACAAGATTGTAAAATAGTTTAGGGTTTAGAGTTTGGGGATTAGAAGTTTTTGTTTTTTAAAAATCAATTTTTAAGGAATTAATAAAAAGTTTATCAAAAAAAAAGCCGGCGATTTGCCGGCTTTTAGATTTTATTTTCCCAATTTCTTTTGCAGATTTTCATTCAGCACTTCAAGGAATTCTTCTGTATTCAGGTAATGTTCACCATGTTTTACTTTGGAACCAAAAGCGGTAATGGCCAGGTCCTTGGTCATTTTTCCGCTTTCAACGGTTTCAATGCATACCGTTTCCAATGCATGGGCGAAATCAATCAACTCCTGGTTGTTGTCTAATTTACCTCGAAAAGCTAATCCTCTTGTCCATGCAAATATGGATGCAATGGGATTGGTGCTGGTGGCGTTTCCTTTTTGATGTTCCCGGTAGTGGCGGGTAACTGTTCCATGGGCCGCTTCGGCTTCCATCGTTTTTCCATCAGGTGTAATCAAAACCGAGGTCATCAAACCTAGTGATCCAAAACCCTGGGCAACCGTATCGCTTTGTACATCTCCATCATAATTTTTGCAGGCCCAAACAAAATTTCCATTCCATTTTAAGGCAGCGGCTACCATATCATCAATTAAACGATGTTCGTAGGTAATGCCTTCTTTTTCAAATTGACTTTTATATTCATTATCATAAATCTCCTGGAAAATGTCTTTGAAACGGCCATCATACTTTTTGAGGATGGTATTTTTTGTAGAAAGATATAAAGGCCATTTTTTGCTGAGTGCCATATTGAAACAACTGTGCGCAAAACCTTTAATAGATTCATCCGTATTATACATAGATAGCGCCACACCATCTCCCTTAAAATTATATACTTCAAATACTTGTGCGGGGCTGCCATCTTCGGGTGTAAAGGTCATTGTTAACTTGCCTTTACCTTTTATAACCGTATCCGTTGCACGGTATTGATCGCCAAAAGCGTGACGGCCAACTATGATTGGTGCTGTCCAGTTATTTACCAGTCGGGGTATGTTTTTCATTACGATAGGTTCGCGGAAAACGGTACCGTCAAGAATATTTCGGATAGTGCCATTCGGGCTCTTCCACATTTGTTTCAGGTTGAATTCTTTCACTCTTTCTTCATCAGGCGTGATGGTGGCGCATTTTATTCCTACACCATATTGCTTTATAGCATTGGCAGCATCAACCGTAACCTGGTCGTGGGTTTCATCCCGATGCTCTATTCCAAGATCATAATATTTTATATCGACTTCAACATAAGGTAGAATCAGCTTTTCCTTAATAAATTTCCATATTATCCTTGTCATCTCATCACCATCCAGTTCCACTACCGGGTTGTTTACTTTGATCTTTTGTGCCATAGCTTTTTTAATTTTTAAAATGTTTGATTTCCTGAGTTACAGGGTAGCAAAACTAATGTTTTGAAAGTAAAACTTTTTAGATGGGAAAAATAAAGGATTATGAGAAAAATCATATTTAAACTGATTATAACTAGTCCGGAATCAAGTAACTTTAGTAGGCCTACTAAATAAGCAATACCATGGAAGAGACTAAGCCTTTTTTCCTGTTCCTTAATAAATTTTCTGAAATTTCTGAGGAGGAATTTCAAACCATTCTTGAACCCTATATTATCATCCGGACATTCAACAAAAAAGAATTTCTTTCCAAACCTGGGGAAGTTGATAATTATTTCAATTTCCTGTTAAGTGGTCTTGTTCGCAAGTACTATAAAAAAGGTAAAGAGGAGATCAATACACAAATTTCATTTGAAGGACATGTGATCTTATCTGAAGAATCATTTTACAGCCGCCAACCATCAGAATATTATATTGAAGCTATAGAGCCTACGAAAGCCTTATCAATAACCTACCAGGACCTGGAAAAAGTTTATAACATGAGTCAGAAATTTGAACACCTGGGCAGGCTGATCATTGTACATAATTTTTTATTGAAGGATAAGTGGCAACTGCAAATGGTAAAAATGACACCCAGGGAAAGGTTTATCAATTTTGTAAAAAAGAACCCCGAATTGTTACAGAGGGTACCGCAAAAATATCTGGCTTCCTATTTAAATATAAAACCTGAAACATTCAGCAGGTTTAAACATTTGCTCAGAGCACCCAAAAAATCGGATACAGAACTAACCCAGCGCAACATCAAGAATCATCATGACCAGGAACCCGCCAATAAATCCTAGTGTTGAACGATCGGTATATTTATCTCTTTGCGTTTCCGGTATCACTTCTTCCACAACAACAAATATCATAGCGCCTGCAGCAAAGGCTAAGGCAAAAGGCAATACAGGTTCCATATAAATTACTGCAAGTGCACCCAATACGCCTGCTACGGGTTCTACGATAGCTGATAATTGGCCATACCAAAAACTTTTAAAACGTGTTACTCCATGTCTCCGCAATGGCATGGCGACCGCAATACCTTCAGGAAAATTTTGAATTCCTATCCCGATGGCTAACGCAATGGCTGCTGATATGGAAGCATCTTCCATCCCCAATGCAGCTGCGCCGAACAATACACCAACTGCAAGACCTTCTGGGATATTATGTAAAGTGATAGCAAGGATCAGCAGGGTAGTACGATGCAGTTTTGTTTTAATACCTTCTGTTTCACTTAAACCGAAATTGAGGTGAAGGTGCGGCGTTACTTTATCCAGGAAAAAAATAAACATAGCTCCCAGGAAAAAACCAACTGCTGCCGGCATCCAGCTGTAACCTGGATATAATCTTTCAGATATTTCAATTGCAGGATTTAATAAGGACCAGAAACTGGCGGCAACCATTACGCCACCGGTAAAACCCAACATAGGGTCCAACACGCCCCGGTTCAGGGTTTTAAAAAAGAATACAAATGAAGCTCCCGCAGCTGTTAGAAACCAAGTGAACAGGGTAGCAAGCAATGCAGCTTTTACCGGACCAATTCCCATTAAAAATTCTTCTAGTTGCTGGATCATTTTAAAATTTTTACGTAAATGTTTTCTGCCAATTGCTCACTGATTGTAATTGCGGGAAATGATTTCACCTTAATTTCCATTGAATGGTCAAAAGGGAAAATGCGTTTCACTTCAAGCCGTGTACCAATGTGGATCTTATTATGTTTTAATAAATCAAGAATTTCTGGGGATTGATTCCCAACATTACAAACCTCTACAAATTTGTTTTCAGTAACTTTTGTAAGATCCACCAGTAGGCTTGCAGTCATTTTACCAAAGCTATCAGGTATGGGGTCTCCATGCGGATCAAATTTGGGATGTCCCAGGTATTCATCAAGGCGGTCGGTTAATTTTTTATTGTTAATGTGTTCCAGTTCTTCAGCCAATTCATGTACCTCATCCCAGGTAAATTTTAATTTTTCTGAAAGAAAATATTCCCAAAGGCGGTGCCTGCGTACAATATCCAAGGCCACTTTACGTCCCTCAACACTTAATTTAAATCCGCGATACGGCTGGTAATGAAGCAATTTTTTCTGTTTCAGTTTCTTCAGCATATCTGTAACGGAAGCAGCACTGGTATTTAACTCCAATGCCAGGGCATTAGTGGTTACCAGGTTGCTGTCGGCCTGAAGGTGAAAAATGGCCTTTAAATGATTTTCTTCACTGATGGAATAATTCAAAGCTGGCTAAATAAAAATTTAGACAAATCTAAAAATATTTTTTAAGTTACCAAAATATTTGATATTTCCCTATGAAACTTAAAATGTAAATTGGGCAACCAATTTTTCCTATAAAAAGGTTTTATGAATGTAACCAGGTTGCTGATTTTAATATTACCGGCTTTGTTTTTATTCGGTAGTTGTAAAGAAAAAAAGAAATCATTGTCAGGTGATGAACCTCTTGAGGCTGGTGAATTTATCACATCTTTCAACGAAATTGATCTTCCTTATTCTGTGGCTGATACCTCTCTTGTTAAAAAGGATAATGACTCCACCCTGATCTCTTATAAAATATTTACCCAGTTTGTACCCGATACCATTTTAACCCGCATTATGGGTAAAGGGACTCCAAAACTTTACCAGGTGGGCAAAATCACGGTTGACGAAGATGAAATTTATGTTGTAACGAAAGCTGTTTTGAATAAAAAAAGAGCCATCATCATTTCTGCATTTAATGGTGATGACCAGTTCCAGCAGGCAATGCCATTATTATTAGCAGACCAGGCTTCGGGCACGCATCAAACAAGTACGATCGATGCTAAGTATACAATCACTAAAACAATATTGAAGAGGGATAGTGACAATAACATGAAGGAAGGGAAAGAGGTTTATGTATATAGTAAAGAAGGAAATGAATTTATGTTGATTATGACCGAAGCAATGGAAGATGGACAAGCGGAACTAATTAACCCACTTGATACTTTGCGGGCTGAGCATAAATATTCTGCAGACTATGTAAAAGGAAAAAACAACATTGTTTCTATCCGCGATACAGAAAGTGATGAACGATTCCAGTTTTTTATACATTTTGAACAAAACAAAGGAGAATGTACCGGAGAAATCAAAGGTTTTGCATTGTTTACTTCTGCCAATACAGCCGTTTATAGGCAGCCAGGTGATCCTTGTGTATTGCAATTTGTATTTTCAAAGAATTCAGTAACACTCCAGGAACTGGAGGGCTGTGGAAACCGGCGGGGATTAAAATGCAGCTTTAATGGATCGTATCCAAAAAAGAAAAAGACAACGCCTAAAAAGGCTGCATAATTTTTTTTATTGATCAAGAATGAGAAAACATTCAACAAAAGCAACCTCATCATTATAAACTATTGATTTTACTTAAGTATTATCCCTGTTTTTTTTATAATGTCATATAGTGAATACATAAACCACCTGATTTTCCGTTATAAAATTTATATTGCGCCCTTCAACGTGTAAAACGAACACATTTATGAGTTTTAAAAATTATAAAATCCCTTATCCTTCCAACGATCAATTTGCCAAAAAAGTAGCTTACTTCTCTATGGAGTTTGGCGTACATCAGCCTTTAAAAACATACAGTGGCGGATTAGGATACCTTGCTGGCTCTCATTTGCGAGGAGCATATGAGTTAAAGCAAAATCTTGTAGGTATTGGAATCTTATGGAAGTATGGTTATTATGACCAGTCACGCAACCAGGATCAAACGTTACAGGTTAGCTGGATGGAAAAACAATACAGCTTTTTAGAAGATACAGGGATTAAATTTCAAATTACCGTACATGAACACCCGGTATGGATTAAAGTATTTTACCTGAATCCCGAAACCTTCCAAACTGCACCGCTATTCCTGTTAAGTACAGATACCCCGGAGAACGACTACGTTTCTCAAACAATCACACACCGGTTATACGATGCCAACGTAGCTACCAAAGTAGCACAGTTTATTTTACTGGGCGTTGGTGGAGCCAAACTAATGGATGAAATTGGATTTAAGCCAGATGTTTATCATTTGAATGAAGCACATGCATTATCAGCAGCATTTTACCTGTATAAAAAATATGATCACAAGCTTGCTGAAGTTAAAAAAAGGCTTGTCTTCACCACGCATACCCCGGAAGAAGCGGGTAATGAGAAGCACGATATTCATCTTTGCCATAAAATGAGTTATTTCTGTGGATTGAGTGTAGAAGAAGTAAAGAAGCTAACAGGAAATGATGAAGACCTGTTTAATCATTCATTAGCCGCATTAAGATTTGCTCGGTTAGCCAATGGCGTATCAGAATTACATGGTCATGTTTCAAGAGCTATGTGGAGTAAGTATGAAAATATTTGTCCCATTATATCCATTACAAATTCGCAGAACTGGCGCTATTGGGCCGATAAACAATTGTATAAATACATGGAGGTAGGTGATGATTGGGCCTTTGATGACCGTAAAAAATATTTAAAGAAAAGAGCTTTTGAAATTGTAGCTGATCAAACGGGTAAAATATTTGATCCGAATGTTTTTACTATAGTTTGGGCACGCAGGTTTGCCGGATACAAAAGAGCAGACCTGATAACACGTGATGAAGAACGTTTTGAAAAATTATTAAGCAATAGCCGCTACCCGGTGCAGATCATTTGGGCTGGTAAACCGTACCCCGTGGATTACCCTGCTATCAGTGAATTTAACAGTCTGGTACACATCAGCAAAAAATATAAGAATGTAGCTGTTTTAATTGGTTATGAACTGACATTATCTAAAAGATTAAAACAAGCTGCTGATTGTTGGTTAAACAATCCTCGTGTTCCTCGCGAAGCATCCGGAACCAGTGGGATGACCGCTACTATGAATGGCGCTGTAAATTTTTCAACGGATGATGGTTGGATCCCGGAATTCATCAACCATGGTCATAATGGATTTGTGGTACCCAAAGCTGATTATCACAACATGTCGGTTCATGAACAGGATGATTATGATCTGAACCAGTTATACGACATTTTACAAAAGGAAATTCTGCCCTTATATTACGATGACTACAGTACCTGGAGACATGTAAGCAAAAATGGTATGAGAGATGTGCGTTACCAATTTGAAAGTCAGCGCATGGCAACTGAATATTACGAATTGCTTTATAAACAAATGGCTGAAGTCACGGTATAAGGTAAAAGTCAAAATTCTTAGATTAAAAATCCCTTTGCGTTAGAAAGATCGTAAAGGGATTTTTCATTTTAATTACCGAATTGTTGAATTGTCAAATTGTTTTACCATTTCTTCAGCGGTTTTACTGCCGGGAAAAAAGGAAAGTAATCTTCGAATCACATTTTCAACCAAAGCATCGGGACAGGAGGCGCCACTGGTCAACAACAGTTTAACAGTTTTGTTTTTTGGTAAAAAATCAGTTGTTAATAATTCCTGTTTGGTGTGAAAATTATAATGCATGATATTTTTATCAGAAATGATCTTTTCTTCACTGCTGATAAAATATGTAGGTAATTTTTCTTCACACAGTTCAACCAGGTGAGATGTGTTCGAAGAATTATATCCGCCTACCACGATAGCCAGGTCTGCATCAGTTGAAAGCATCCCCGTAACGGCTGTTTGATTATCATTTGTTGCATAGCATAATGTATCTCGGGTATCCGCAAAACGATCTTCTACATTATCCTGGTCAAGTCCGTATCGCACAATCATAATTTGTTTTAAAAAATCCGAAATGGCCTGGGTGTCGCTGGCCAGCATGGTTGTTTGATTAACCACACCAATACGTTGAAGATCTTTTTCAACATTGAAACCAGGAGAAAACTGATTTTGAAATTCAAGGTAAAATTGAGCGGCCGGTTTTTCTCCTGTAATATATTTAGCCAGTTCAATTGTCTGTTGCATATCTTTTACAACCACAGATGGTGCATTGGTGGAAGCATGCGAAAATGTAGCACGGGTTTCTTCATGCTTTGGTTTACCATGAATGATGATCGTGTATTTTTTTTGGGCAATGGCTTCCGAACGGTTCCAGACTTTTTCAACAAATGGGCAGGTTGTATTATATTTTTCAGTAGTGATACCAATTTCATTTAATTGTTTTTCAATTTCAAGCGTAGTGCCAAATGCGGGTATCAATACGATATCATCCGCATTCAATGCTGAAAAGGGTATGATCTGTTTGCCTGATGTATCCTGTAAGAAACGAACACCGCTATCCTGCAGGTCCTTATTAACATGCGGGTTATGGATCATTTCACTCAATAAAAAAATTCGTTTACCCGGGTTTTCATCGATTGTTCTGAAGGCAATTTCTATCGCATTTTCCACTCCGTAACAAAATCCAAAATGACGTGCGAGGTAAATTTGAATAGGCCCAAAATCTAAAAGGGTAGGAGAAAAATCCTTCTTCATCCGATCTGCATTCTTTCGATTTTTTTTGACTGCGGAAATCAGTGGACTGCGATAAATGATAGGTACATCAAAACTTTTCATGTATAAAAATCAATTTTTCTAAGGGGTTTTCACCCGTCAAAAATAAGTTTGCAAGTTACTCATTTAAAATGGTTGATTATAAACGGCAATAATGATTATAATCACGCTAACATAATTTTCACCAAATGATGGCAAGTGATTATTTTCACCAAAACCTGTATAATGATTCGAAATTTTCTATTTATGAGTGCATTTTGCCTGTTGGCAGGATGTTCGAACAATGAATCCACCTCTTCAAACCAAAATCTTAATCAACCTGATATGAATGGAACACATCAACCCCCGGAATGGGTTTATCAAACAAATATATATGAAGTGAATGTGCGGCAATATACAAAGGAGGGAACGTTTAATGCTTTTGAAAAGGAGTTGCCACGATTGAAAGATATGGGGGTTAAAACATTGTGGTTTATGCCCATTACACCCATTGCACAAATGAATAAAAAGGGAACACTGGGTAGTTATTATGCTGCAGGCGATTATACATCCATTAACCCGGAATTTGGTACCATGGATGATTTTAAAAGACTGGTGAAATCGGCACATGACCAGGGTTTTAAAGTGATCATTGATTGGGTGGCTAACCATACTGGTTGGGATCATGTATGGACAAAAACAAACCCTGAATATTTTGAAAAAGATTCGGCTACAGGAACATTTAAAATTGCATCCGGAATGGATGATATCATTGAACTTGATTTCGAAAATCCGGAACTGGTAAAGGCAATGATTGATGCCATGAAGTTCTGGGTTACCGAAACTGATATTGATGGATTTCGATGTGACCTGGCATTTTGGGTAGAATTGGATTTCTGGAAAAAAGCTCGCCCGGAAGTGGATAAAGTAAAACGGCTTTTTTGGTTTGCAGAAAATGATACCTGGGAGCATCCTGAATATATGGATGTATTCGATGCCAGTTATACCTGGAAATGGATGCACATGGCAAAGGACTATTATCAACATAGCTGGCCGGTTGACAGTCTGACTAAATTGCTCAATTTTTACAATGAAGCACCCGGCATTAAAAGCTGGTTTACGACCAATCATGATGAAAATTCATGGAATGGAACGGAGTATGAAAAATATGGTGATATGGCACTGCCCCTGGCTGTATTCAGTTGTACCTGGAATGGCATTCCGCTTATTTACAGTGGCCAGGAATTACCCAATAAAAAACGCCTTGAATTTTTTGAGCGTGATCCTATTGAATGGACCGGAAAAAATGAGTTACATGAGTTTTATAAAACCTTATTGAACCTGCGAACAACCAATGCTGCTTTGAAAGCGGGAAAGGATACAGAAACAATCATGATAGCCACACCAACACAACCTAAGTTATTATCCTATTTAAGAAAGAATGGAGATAAAGAAGTTTTAGTGATGTTGAACCTGGGAGATTCTCCTTTAGACTTTACAATAAATGATATCAACCTGAAAGGAACATATAAAAATGTTTTTTCCCAGGAAGAAAAAGATCTTCAAAACGCACCATTGTCTATCCCGGCTTGGGGGTATTTGGTATTTGAAAAATAAGGGCAAAGAAAAAGCCGTCCTGGGAAGAACGGCTTTTTTTATGAAATCTGGGTTTTCCCAGGAATATTATTATTCCATATTTAACGGGTATGTATAGGTGCCATCGGAATCAGGATAAGTACCTTCTAGCCGAACGCTGCCTTTTGCACTTGCAAGAATATTTCCAAGATCTTCAAGCGATTTTACTTCACGACCATTCACACTGGTAATAATAAATCCATCTGCCATCCTGGTTCTGCTTAAAGGGCCACCTTTCTTAATTTCAGTTACCATTACACCACCTTCCAATCCATATAAACGGGCTTTTTGCCTGTCTAATGTAACCATGGTAGCACCCAAACGGTCACCAATAGTTGCAGCTGCTAAAACTTCAAATGTACCAGGTTGTTTTTTCAATGTAATAGTGGTAGCATTGAGTTTTCCATTTCTGCGATAAGTAACAGGTACTTTGTCTCCTGGTTTCATACTGGCAATTTGCGCACTCATTTCAAGACCACTGGAAACATTTACATTATTTACTTTGGTAATTATATCGCCTTGTTTGATTCCAGCTTGTGCAGCACCACCGTCAGGAGAAACATCAGAAACATAGACACCATCATTTTCACTTAATCCAAATTGTTTTCTTTGTCCTTCACTTAATTCACCTGATGGGTAACTGATACCTAAATATCCTCTTTGAACATCACCATATTGAACAATATCATTAACGATCTTTTTTACAATGTTAACCGGTATGGCAAATGAATAACCAGCATAAGTTCCATTAGGAGCCAGGATAGCCGAATTAATTCCAATCAGTTCACCGTTGGTGTTGATTAAAGCGCCTCCACTGTTTCCCTGGTTCACAGCAGCATCGGTTTGAATAAAAGATTCTACAGGCGTTCTGCTTTGGCGGCTGTTAATACCGATTGTACGACCTTTTGCACTAACGATACCAGCGGTTACTGTTGTTTCCAAAGTTAAAGGGTAGCCAACAGCAAGAATCCACTGACCAACCTGAATATTATCTGAATTGCCATAAATCATAAAAGGAAAATTGTTTCCTTCAATCTTTAATACAGCAAGATCCGAGCTTGGATCTCTACCAATAACTTTTGCTTTAAAACTCTTTTTTTCATGGGTTGTTACTTGTATTTCTTCTGCAAGTCCACCTTTACCATCGCTGATCACGTGGTTGTTTGTAACAATATAACCGTCCTGGCTGATCAGAACACCACTACCAGAAGCTCTTTGCTCAGGCATTACCTGCGGACCAAAAAAATCTTCAAACCAATCGTCAAAAAATCCACCACCGCCACCTCTGCGTTGCGGAAGGTCATTGCTTACTCTTTGAGCAGGGATTTTGGTTTTGATGTGTACAACTGCTGGGACTGATGCAGAAGCTGCTTTGGAAAAATCAACCGGATCACCGGTACCACGATCATTGTCAAAAAATCCTGCATAATTGACAGGCAAACCATTTTGACCCTGTAAAACGGTTGTATTGTTTGGGTTTAATTTGTTAAAGCCCCACACGCTTGCTACGGCTGTAATACTACTGATTGCAACAACTAATAAAATGTGTCTTATTTTCATATTCCTGGAAAGTTTTAATTAATTAACTCCTGACAAAACTTATGCCTTGTCATACAAAGTAACGAATGAAATTTTCTATTCAAAAACCGTTGGTTGAGTTTAACAATAATTTACTAAGACCTTCGTATTTCACTCCTTACAAAAATAACAACAAAACCTGATTGTTAAAGTTGGGCCATTGTTATAATGATTGCAGGAAAGCAAGGGCATCAACTCCATCGGCATATTCACTTAAACCGGGACATTGTGCTTTACCAAAAGAGATGCCTCCATATCCAACAACACATTGAAGTTGCTCATTGTTTGTTAATGATTTCAATACATCTTCCACGTCAGAATAATATTCGTAATTCAACTGACTGATTGGTGAAAACAGGGATGGTTCTTCGACAAGTAACACATTCCCATTGGTCATGTACTTTGTTTGATTTAAGAGATGAATGGAAAACATGTAGTCGAAATTGTTTTTGTATTTAAAATGATCCATGAAAAAATCATATTTTTTCAATGCATCAAGCAGATGTTGAAAATTGTAATTTTCCGGAACATAAACTTTCGTAACGTTCCTGCATCCTAATCCAAAATATAAATGAACATCATCTGCCAATTTTTCTAATGTTTCTTTTGTTTCATCCCCGGTAAGTATTGCAACGGAAGTTCGGTTACGACGAATGATGTGAGGATATTTTTGAAAATAATAATCAAAATAGCGACTTGAATTATTACTTCCCGTAGCAATGTATGCATCGCAACCTTTTAACGTTGATGCGATCTCAAAATATTTTATCGATGCAGGTTCCCATTCCTGCATTTTCTCTACCAGGTGCTTGATCAGCACATTGTCTTTTGAAGATAATTTTATAACACTATAATGGCCAGAAACAAATACCGCAAGCAAGTCATGAAATCCTACCATGGGAATATTACCAGCCATTACAATACCAATTTTTTTTGGCTGTAAAGTTTCTTGAATAGCATATTCCTGCACCCATGATTCAAGTTTGTCTTTTGCTAAATAATTACTTGCAATATTATTTATCGAGAGATTTATAAATTCCGGGATAAACCAGGCATTGGTATTAAAGGCAATTTCTTTTACTTCATTCCAGCCTTCATCGTCCGAGGTAATGTATTTCTTCAATTGTTCCAGCAATGCCAACCGACTGATTAAATTCATGAATTAATTTTAGCAGATAATATTAATTTTGTCATACTGGTTGATGACCAGTTATGCATTTGATTTTTTTTTACTAAATTGATCACAGCATATTAAATTTGCCTTGCAAAAATACTTACCAACCCAATACAAAATAAAAGTAGAATTATGGCTATTAAAATCACAGAAGAATGTATAAACTGCGGAGCATGTGAGCCTGAATGTCCAAACAATGCGATTTATGAAGGTGGAGTAGAATGGGCAATGACAGATGGAACCAATGTGAAAGGGTCTTTCACCTTACTTGATGGCACAGTAGTAGATGCAGCTCAGCGTATGGAACCTGTTTCCGTTGACACTTATTATATTACTCCTAATAAATGTACAGAATGCCAGGGCTTTCATGAAGAACCCCAGTGTGCTGCTGTATGTCCTGTAGATTGCTGTGTTCCTGATGAAATGTACCAGGAAACGGTCGACGAGTTGTTAGCTAAGAAAGACAGAATGCATTTGTAATTTTAGTTATGTGAATAAAATTCACGGTATTTTGCCTAATCTACTGTTGAATTTTGTTTATCTTGAATTCATATTTAGAGTATGGCAGCGAAAGCTGCGTTAATTTGGCGGGTGATATTTCCCGTCGTAAAAAGGTGAAGGAGAAACGGCCTTCACCTTTCTTATTTTTATCTCCACTTTTTTATCTCCTGAATTTTATTACAACCGGTTTAAATAAATCTTGTCTTACCTTATTTTTTTTGAATATTTGCGCTGTAAAAAAAATACATGAAAAAAAATATAGCCCTCGTTACAGGTGGTTATTCGGCCGAATCCGTTATTTCCTATAAAACCGCTGTCACCATTGAAGCAAACCTGGATAGGGAAAAATACAATGTTTATGTTGTGGACATTGCACCAACCGGCTGGACCTGTTCTATGCCCGGCGGAATAAAGGTTCCCATTGATAAAAATGATTTTTCAGTTTCATTAAATGGAGATCATATAAAATTTGATGCAGTATTTATCGGTATGCATGGAACTCCAGGTGAGGATGGAAAGTTGCAGGGATATTTTGATTCATTAAATATCATTTATACCGGGTGCGATGCAGCAACATCTGCCATTACTTTTAATAAAAGATACACTGTTGCTGTAGCTGGAATGAGTGGAATTTCGGTTGCCCGTTCCATGCATTTATTTAAATCAAACCCAATCCCTGGAAACGAAGTTGCAGCATCTTTGCAATTCCCGGTTTTTGTAAAACCCAATAATGGTGGTTCCAGCATAGGTATGAGTAAAGTTGCAGAACCAGGTGAACTGGAGGCTGCAATTACAAAAGCCTTTAAAGAGGATGACCAGGTGTTGGTTGAAGAAATGATACAGGGAAGAGAATTTACAATCGGTGTTTTCAGAAAAGGCAATGAAATTATTACACTACCCATGACCGAGGTGATTTCCCAGAATTATTTTTTTGATTTTGAAGCAAAGTATGAGGGGAAGGCTAAGGAAATAACACCAGCTGAAGTCAATGAAACGGTAGCTAACAAGATCAGGGAAGCTGCCAAAAAAATCTATATGTTGTTTAATTGCCATGGCGTAGTGCGGATTGATTTTATTTATAATGAAATGGATGGCAATCCTTATATGCTGGAAATAAATACAATCCCGGGTCAAAGCGAGGCAAGCATTGTACCGCAGCAGGTAAAGGCTATGGGGTTAACGCTTAAAGAATTTTATTCTTCCATACTGGATGAAGCCTTTAACAGAAAATAAATAAAATTTGATGCATCTTTATCATGGTAGCGATTTTAACACAAAATCGTAAGATGAAATGAGTAAAAGATGATGATGCAAAAGAAATAATAAGAATGTTATCATCAATTCCCTGTTTGCCGATAAGTTGGCTTCAGACATTTTAAAAAATATATATTAACAGATGAAATTTATTACTAGACAACCACTTTGGGCAAACATCCTGATAGGTATATTATTGATTATAATACTGGTTTCGGTTTTTATTCTTTCCCTGAGAAAAATTACGCAGCATGGTGAATCAATGAAGGTTCCTTCAGTTGTTGGAAAAAATTTTACTGAAGCAAGGGAAATGCTGGAAGCAATGGGTTTTGAAGTTGTGGTGCAGGATTCTGTTTACCAGAACAAGTTGCAACCATTGGCTATCATAAAACAAATCCCGGATGCGGATGCGACGGTAAAAGTGAACAGAACGGTTTATCTCACCATCAATCGTGCTGAACCTCCTATGGTGGAAATGCCAAACTTGCTAGGTTACAGTTACAGGAACGCAGAAATGGTATTGAAAAATATGGGATTGAATGTTGGAGATACAACCTTCAAGCCTGACTTTGCCAAAAACTCAATCCTGGAACAGCTTTTTAATGGAACCCAGATTCAACCCGGAACCCAGCTAAGAATGGGAAGCTCCATTTCTTTGGTTTTGGGTGATGGCGTGGGAAATATCGAATTGATTGTACCCTCATTAATTGGTATGACTTATGGAGATGCTGAAAGACTTTTAAGAGCAAATGGGTTAAATTTAGGTGCTGTTGTTCTTGATCCCGGCATTACGGATACAATGGGAGCATATGTTTATAAACAAAATCCTGAAAGGTTCAGGGATGATGGTGTTAAACAAAAGATCAGGCCGGGACAATTAATGGATGTATGGTTAAGTGTTGACCAGCCGGTTGTTGATTCCAGTAGAAATGCAATACAATTAGAACTTTAAAAATTTAAACTATGCAAACTATTACCGTAGAAGAATTAAAATCCCGCATGGATAATGGCGAAAAACTTCATGTTATCGATGTAAGGGAACCTCACGAATACGAAGAGTACAATATAGGGGCAAAATTAATTCCGATTGGCCAGATACAAACCATGCAGGTAGACGAGATTGAAAACCTGAAGGAAGAGGAACTGATCATTCATTGCCGCAGTGGTAAACGGAGTGCAATGGCTTGCCAGATATTAGAAACCATGGGTTTCACAAATACCAAAAACCTGGAAGGCGGTATACTCGACTGGCAGGAAAAAATTGACAAGTAAATAATTATTAAGATAAAAAAAGAGCGGTAATTTTTACCGCTCTTTTTATTTAAAGCGTAATATTCAGGGCTACCATATAATGGGTGCCCGCCATAGGGAAATAAAAATTTTCAGTAACCAATTCACCGCCATATAAATAACTATAGGTATAACCGTTAGGTTCATACTTCCTATCAAAAATATTATTTGCTTGTATTACCAGGGTGGCATCTTTGAGCCAATTATTTTTTAAAGAATAAAATAAGGACAGATCCTGTGTATAGAATGCATTTAATTTCCGGTTTTCATTCTGCGTATTATCCAGGTATTGCTTGCCAACATATTTTCCAGCCAGGTTAATGGCCAACCTGTCAAAAGGTTTAATTTGCAAATTTGCACCACCAACTATGGAAGGTGAATAAGCAATATCCGTTAAGGAATATTGATACGATTTTTGTCCGCCTGCGTCATAATCATCCAGGTATTCGGTAAAATTCTTTACTTTATTCCGGCTCAATGCCAGGTTCGCTTGCAGGTTCATCCAGGGTGTAATGTTTGTTTCTGCAGTCATTTCAATACCGGTGCGGTAACTGTCATCAATATTCGTACGGGTATAAGCACCAACATCATTTATTTTCCCGGTCAAAACCAATTGATTTTTATACAACATATAGTATGCTGTAATACCATAACTGAATTGTTTTGATCTTTTCTCTGCACCGATCTCGAAATCGTGCAACTTTTCCGGATCAGGATGCCCATCTGTACTTGATTCAAAATCTTCACGGTTGGGTTCTTTGCTTCCGGCACTATATGAAGCATAAGCTTTCCAATCTTTATTTAAATAAGTAATACCGGCTTTTGGATTAAAAAAGCTGTAGCGATTATCAACAGTTAACCCTGGATTATCCCTGAATCCATCTATGGAATATCGTACACCGCGATATTGCAGGTCTGCAAAACTAAACCAGTTATCAGCCAGTTGTTGTTGCCATTTAGTGTACATTGAAAAATCATTTTTAAAAGCATTGTTGTCATAATAATTATTAAAGTCTGACAACCCATTTTCTGCCCAAACTACTTTACCAAAATGTTCCCCGTCATATTTCGAAATAGTTCCACCCACGGTTATGGTTGTACGCTTTTTATTATACTGTGCTGAAAAGATATTTCCATAATAATAATTATTAAGCCATAATTGCCGCACCAGGTCTGTGCTTGTAATGGTCGTATTCCCATAAACAGGGTAGGTAAGATTGTAATCCGCATAGTCTTCACCTGCTTTGTATTGTTCATAATAGCCATTTCCGTGTGTCAGGAAAAATGCAGTATTAAATTGTATTTCCGGGGTGAATTTATGATCTATGAAAAATTGGTAATGATCCTGCGTGTAGTTATCCGTTTCATTTTCATAAGGTTCGCCTGGCTTTTCCATTCCTGCATAATTAATGCTGCGATTGGTTTTTAAATCCGCTTCACTTACGCCATTCCAGGCTTGGTAAGTTTTTTCTTTGCCGGAAAAAACATTAAAGCGGAAGGTTGACTTGTCATTCAGGTAGGCTGTAGAAAAGTAAAAAGAATGCAGTGCACTTTTTGCCCTTTCTATATATCCATCGCTGTTGATTCGTGAAAGCCTGAGGTCTGCAGTAAAATGATCTCCCAATAATCCGGTTCCAGCTTTAATGGTATTTTTCCAGGTATTGAAGGAACCATAGGTATTATTGAAACTGGCATAGGCTATTTTGTTCACCTCGTTGGTGCTGACATTGATGCTTGCACCAAATGCGCTGGCCCCGTTTGATGAAGTACCTACACCTCTTTGAACCTGTATACTGTTTACGGAAGATGAAAAATCGGGGAGATCCACAAAAAAAGTTCCCTGGCTTTCTGCATCATTGTAGGGAATGCCATTTAACGTTACATTTATCCGGGTAGCATCGCTGCCGCGGATCCGGATACCCGTGTAACCAACCCCATTTCCCGCATCTGAGTTTACAATGACTCCTGGCGTTTGGTTCAGGATAAATGGAAGATCCTGCCCTAAATTCACCTTTTCAATATCTTCTTTGGTAAGATTTGTTTTGGTGAATGGAGCCAAGATGCCGGCCCGTATAGACCTGACTTCAACCGGTGATAATAACAAAAAACTGTCTTTTGTAGGTATTTCTTCCTGTGCGGACAAATAAATGGCCGGTGCCAGGAGAAACATTGAAATCGCAATCCTCTTCATTTTTAATAATTTAAAAGATTTAAAATGAGAGGGAAATGCAGTTACAGGAATAGAAGGAATAATTGTTGAACCTTCCCTGCGCAGGCATTACCCTGATCAGGTTCTACGGGTTTAATCTCAGCCTCAATCTTGGGAAAGAAGCACCCCGGGAAACACTGAAAAATTTGAAAATAAATTTAACGATGCAAAGTTAAAGAAGAATTTTTGGAGAATTGTAACATTTTAATCAGCTCATCGTCATACACACAAACAAGCCAATTTATTTAAAAACTTATAATCGATTTGTCATGAAATGAGCCTTGAGAACTTATCATCAACCGGGATGATTTTAGGCGAATTCTTTATGACTAGAAAAAATTTAAAAAAAAACATATGAAATATTCAATTCTTTTTTCATTTCTTTTTATCAGTTTTTTTGCCAGTGCGCAGGATGTTATTAATGATGCCAATGCCCAGCCGCGTAACGTTGGTGAATTTACCAGGATCGATGTTTCAAATGCATTTGATGTTTACTTGTCACAGGGAAATGAAAATGCGGTTGCCGTCAGTGCATCAGAACCTGAATTCCGGGATAAAATAACCACTCGTGTTGAGAATGGAACGCTTCATATAGAATTCAATGGAGATAAAAGTTTCTGGAAAGGATTGAAAAATAATAAAATGAATTTGAAGGCATACGTTTCATTTAAAACTCTTGAACAATTATCAGTCAGTGGAGCATGCAATGTTAAGGTCATGAATGAATTAAGCGCCGATAAATTAAAGATTCGTTTATCAGGAGCCAGTGATCTGAAAGGAAAAATCACTGCGAAATTTTTAGAAGTTAATTTGAATGGTGCTTCAGATATTACTTTAAATGGTGTTGTTGAAAATTTAAATGTATCAGCCAGCGGTGCCAGTGATTATAAAGGGTATGACCTGGAAACCAGTTATTGCATAGCCGATGCATCAGGAGCCAGCAGTGTACAGGTCACGGTTAATAAGGAATTGAATGCAAAAGCCAGCGGTGCAAGTGATATTGGATACAAGGGAACGGGTAATGTTGTTGAAGTTCGTACGAGTGGTGCAAGCAGTATCAAAAAACGATCTTAAGAAAACATTTTACAAATTAGTTTGGCCGGTAAGGTCAGTGACTTTATCTTTGCCATCCACATCGCGAAGTAGAGCAGCGGTAGCTCGTCGGGCTCATAACCCGAAGGTCGGAGGTTCGATCCCTCCCTTCGCAACAAAGCCCCCGCAAAAGCGGGGTTTTTTATTTTTGGAGTGATTTAAATGATGCTTATTTAAAATCAATTAGATCGCCAGCACCAGATAAAACACCGTGTTTTATTTTTGTGTGTCATAAGAATTGTTAAAATGAAAGTTGGTTTTGTAAATATTTTCGGTAGGCCCAATGCTGGCAAAAGCACTTTGTTAAATGCTTTAATGGGAGAAAAACTGGCTATCGTTTCTCCGAAAGTGCAAACCACCCGTCACCGCATCAAAGGAATTCTAACTGAAAAAGATTACCAGGTAATTTTTTCAGATACTCCCGGAATTATTGAACCCAAATACAAGTTGCATGAAAAAATGATGCAGGCGGTTAAAGGTTCACTGGAAGACGCTGATGTTGCTTTGTTATTGTTAGATATCAATGATGACTGGCAGTTAAATGACGAAATTTTCACGGCGCTTAAATTGAATGTTCCGGCCATTGTTCTTTTAAATAAAGTTGATAAGGCGAGGAAGAATGTAGAAGAAGCTGTTGAATTTTTCAAAGCCCGCCCTTATTGTAAAAATGTAATTAAAATTTCTGCTTTACAACGATTGGGGTTAAAGGAATTGATGGAGAGCATCCTGCAATTTCTTCCTGAAGGTGAACCGTTTTTTGATGAGGATAATGTTACAGATCTGCCAACCCGTTTTTTTGTGGGCGAACTGATACGGGAAAAGATTTATGAAAATACCGATGAAGAAATTCCTTATCATTCTACGGTGTTGGTACATGAATTCAAAGAGAAAACAACGTTGGTTAAAATCAGCGCTAATATTATAGTAAACCGCGAAACACAAAAAGGAATTATCCTGGGTGAGCGTGGTTCAAAAATTAAAAAAATAGGAACGGAGGCCAGGAAAGAAATAGAAAAATTCCTTGGTCAGAAAGTATTCCTTGAATTATTCGTTAAGGTGCGGCCGAAATGGCGTGAGAATGAAACACACTTAAGAGAATATGGTTATTAATACAAATTAAGCAGATAAAATGAGTGGATTTACAGTGGCCATAACCGGCCGGCCAAACGTGGGGAAGAGTACTTTTTTCAATCGGATGCTTGAACAAAGAAAGGCGATTGTGGATGATATCAGTGGTGTTACGAGAGATCGCCAATACGGTGTAGCCGATTGGAATGGTAAAACTTTTAATGTCATTGACACAGGAGGATTTGTGCCGGATAGCCAGGATGTATTTGAAAGAGAAATTCGGAAACAGGTTGCCATTGCTATTGAAGAAGCACATGCCATCATTTTTATGGTAGATGTTGCTACAGGTATTACCAACCTGGATGATGCGATGGCAGACATGTTACGACGTTCCAAAAAACCGGTTTACCTGGTGGTGAATAAAGTTGATAATCATGAAAGGCTTTTGGAAGCCAATGAATTTTATAGCCTGGGATTTGATAAAGTATTTTTTCTTTCATCGATTTCGGGTAGTGGTACGGGTGAGTTGTTAGATGATTTAACTGCACTTATACCGGAAGAGAAGGAAGATGAAGATGTACAATCCGTTCCGCGTATTGCTATCATTGGTCAACCTAATACAGGGAAATCATCCCTGTTAAATGCATTGATCGGGCAGGAGCGTACCATCGTCAGCGATATTGCCGGAACAACGAGAGACACTATTGATACCCGTTATAATTTATTCAATAAAGATTTTATCCTGATTGATACCGCAGGTATCAGGCGTAAAGCAAAGGTTCACGAGGATCTCGAGTTCTATTCCGTTATCCGCGCCATCAAAGCATTGGATGAAGCAGATGTTTGCATGTTACTGATTGATGCGGAAAAAGGAGTTGCAGCGCAGGACCTTAGTATCTTCAGCATGGCAACTAAAAAAGGAAAGGGAGTAGTTGTTTTGGTAAACAAATGGGATCTGATGGATAAAGAGACCAACACCGCCCGGGATTATGAAAAGAAATTAAAAGAGAGACTTGAGCCCTTTTCTGATGTGCCGGTGGTTTTTATTTCTGCAACTGAAAAGACCAGGATTTTCAAAGCCATCGAAATGGCTCTTGAAGTGTATGATAACAGGATTCGTAAAGTGCCCACTTCGAAACTGAATACTGCGATGTTGAAGGCTATTGAAACGCATCATCCACCCGTAGTAAGGGGACATGCCGTTAAGATTAAGTTTGTCACACAGTTACCAACCGCAGTTCCATCGTTTGCATTTTTCTGCAATTTCCCTGATGACATAAAACAGCCATATAAAAATTATCTTGAAAATAAACTTAGAGAGAATTTTAATTTCTCTGGTGTTCCTATCCGTTTGTTTTTCAGGAAAAAGTAAAATTCATTTATTAAGATTTGGAAAACTCATTGAACCTGTTAACTTTGCGGGCAATTTGTTAACAAAACCTAAACACAACACAATGAAAAAATTTTTTGGAATGCTGGCTATCGCCGGTTTATTAGTAGCCTGCAACAATGAATCTGAAACCACAGAAGTTACTGACAGCACCACTATTATGACTGATACTACTGTTGTTGCTCCAATGGATACAACGAACATGGTTGATACTACTGTTTTAACAACAGATACAACACAACTTTAATATTGAATGAGCAAAAAAAAATCCCCGTTTTATGCGGGGATTTTTTTATGATTTTTATTTCAGTTTGAATTTCTTCAATACATCATTGACCAGGGCTTTATAATTTTTCAATTCGATCTTTTGTGATTCTATGAAGGCATTATCATCCAATTTACCTATTACTTGTTCCATCTCTTCCTGGTTATTGTATATCATCTTCCTAAACTCGTTTTGGTAATCTTTAGCCCTGGATTCATAAATATTATTAACCATCCATTCTTTTGTTTTTACGGCTTGTTTTAATAAGTTGGTGAACACTTTATCATCTATTTGCGAAGCTTCCAGGTTTAAAACCTCAAGCAAGGAAGCAAATGCATGCTGCATTTTTTGTGCAGGATAAGCATCTGATTGTTTCTTATAATATGCATGAACCTGCTGCCAGCTTTTTATTTTTCCTGAAGAAATATCCTTCAGCAAAGTATTGACTGCATTTTCCGGTATCAATTGTCCTCCAATGTTAAGCCAGCTATTTCGTTTTGGTTTTGCAGGTACTTCTTCCATTAAACTTTTTAAAGAATTTGTTTTATGTTCCCGGATATGTTCCAGTAATTGTGAAACCCCATAAAAAATAATCATGTCTTTAAATACATGGTAGGATGGTAATGTTTTTTGTAAAATGGTTGGTCTCCTGCTATTTTCAAATCCTTCAGCCTCTATCACTAATTCATTTACCATAAAATCCTTTGATTCCAATAATTTCTCGCCTGTTGAAATAAAATCCATTTCCTTTATTTTCTTACCAGTTTTATGGGCATAGGCTTTACCAGTAAAGGCCTTCATCATCTTCATACTGTCAAATATTTCATTCACACTGTCCGGAGCCAAAAAGTCGAATTCGATGAATTGTGTTTTATCAATCCGCCGGTCTCTCTCAACATATTTAGTTGCATTCCGTGCCAGTGCATACATATTATACAATTGCCAGTAAGCAGGAATCACGACCAGGCAATTATTGCTGACATCATTATTGACAAGCGAAAATGGAATTGGAATGTTTAGTTCCGCTGGGTAGTCACCTTTAGCTATAAGCGTAAATGTGGCAAACTTTGAATTGTGTTTTAAGCTAACACAGAGTCCTGGCCAAAATCCCCTTGCAGCAACAATTTCTCCATCGGCTCCACGGCTGTTATGATTTGATCCTATGGTGGCACCAGCGGCCATATTACTCTGTCCCATTACGAGGGCCGCACATAGAAAACTGTTGTTATGATGCTGTTCATGCGAAGGGAAGATCAATGAATTTAAAACTTCGCAACAGGAAATTGTTGAATTGTTACCCAGGTAGGAGTTGATCAGCCTGGCTCCGTATTTTAATTGTGAATGCGAAGCCAGTACAAACCGAACTGCTTTAACGCCATAAAATATCCTGCATCCAAAACCAATGATTCCATTAACCAATTCGCAACCTTCTCCGATTTGAGATGTGGCTTCAGGAGAAGAATTGATAGTCAGGTTTTTTAATTTATTAGCCCCTTTTATATAGGCATCACTTCCAATCCACACATCTTTTATAATGGCACAATTCTTAATAATCGTTCTATCACCAATCTTACCATAATAACCACGCTGTTTATCAAATTGCTTTGCCGTAAAAATTTTAAACTTTTCCATCAGGTCGGTATTATCCCTGTATTTAGACCAGAGATGCGCATCACCTGGTAACATACCATTGAAAGGAATAATTTTTCTGCCTGCATTTTCATTACATACTTCTACCCAAATCCGGTTGGCTTCATTTTCACCATCTTTAATAATTCCATTCCCGAATTTTGAATAATTGGAAGTTGCCAATTCATTCACGTTTGCAATGATCACTTCATTGCCAATAATATAATGTGAGAGATAATTGACATTGTTCACTACCACATTATCGCCAAAATCGCAACTGATAATCGTACTGTTATATAATCCGACCGGTAAACGGATGGCGTGGTATTCCAGAAAAAATGCTTCCAGTTTCCCGATGCGAACCAACCCAAAAAACTTACAATGTTTTACCAGTTCGGGATCAAAAGCATCCGACACCAGCAATTTATTCCAATCATCAGAAGTATTGTTATTACGAACCAATACTTCAATTTCATAAGCAGATAAATGCCTGTATTGAATCCCGTTACGATTTTGTATATGTCTGAGATGATATTCATCCTTGCCTTTTGGTAAAAATTCATTGGGAATAAAATTATATCCAATCAGGTTTACCGGGTGCTTTTTTATATCATTCATAGCAACAGGAAAGTTGTTTTTGAGAATCAGTATTTCAACAAATGAAAATATTATTCAACGGTTACACTCTTAGCGAGGTTTCGTGGTTTATCTACATCGCAGCCTTTAGCAATTCCAATATAATATGCCAACAACTGTAAAGGAATTACACTTAACATCGGCGCCAGGATTTCATCTGTTTCCGGAATGATCATTAAATCATTCGTGATGGTTGGCGTTTGGGTGTCACCTTCTGTAATAACAGCAATCACTTTTCCCTTACGAGCTTTTATTTCCTGCATATTGCTTAATACTTTTTGATGATAAACATCTTTAGTAGCTACAAAAACAACAGGGAGTTTTTCGTCAACCAATGCGATAGGACCATGTTTCATTTCAGCAGCGGGATATCCTTCAGCATGTATGTAAGAGATCTCTTTTAACTTCAATGCACCTTCCAGTGCCACGGGGAAACTGTAACCACGACCCAGGTAAAGGAAATCGGGTGCATCCTTATATTTTTCTGCCAAAGCTTTAATTTTTTCATGGTCTTTTAAAACCACTTCAACTTTTTGCGGAATGGCCTCCAGGTCTATCAGTAACTGTCGATATCTTTTTTCTTCTATAGTGCCTTTTTCAAAACCAACTTTCAAAGCGATCATCACTAATATGACTAATTGAGCAGTAAATGCCTTGGTTGATGCCACCCCGATTTCCGGGCCTGCATGCGTATAGGCACCACCGTGAGAAGCTCTTGCGATTGAGGAACCTACCACATTCACCACACCTAAGATGATGGCACCTTTTTCTTTTGCATTTTCAATGGCCACTAATGTATCGGCCGTTTCACCACTTTGTGATATCGCAATAATTACATCACCTTTATTGATTACCGGGTTTCGGTACCTGAACTCAGAGGCATATTCCACCTCCACATTTACCCTGCATAATTCTTCAAAAATATATTCCGCAACAAGCCCGGCATGCCAGCTGGTACCGCAGGCAACAATTACAATCCGGTTGGCATTTTTTAATTGCTCTGAATATTCTTCTATTCCTTTCATGGTGATGGTGCCAGCGTGGGCATCCAGTCTTCCACGTAAACAATCGAATATGGTTTTTGGCTGCTCAAAGATCTCTTTCAACATAAAATGTTCGTAGCCACCTTTTTCAATAGCGGCCAGTTCCATATCCAACTTGGTAATGTAGGGTGTTTGTCTTTCATTACCGAGATTTTTTAATATCAGTTCATCTGATTTAATAATGGCCACTTCATAGTCATTAACATAAACCACTTCTTTGGTATATTCAATGATCGGTGAAGCATCGGAAGCTAAGAAATGTTCACCCTTTCCAATTCCAATCACCAATGGACTGCCTTTTCGGGCAGCGATCAAGGTATCCGGGTTATCCTGGTCTATCAATACAATAACATATGCACCAACAATTCTTTTTAGTGCAATACGTACGGCTTCTTCGAGAGAACAATTATTATTTTGCAGGATATCTTCAATAAAATTCAATAATACTTCCGTATCCGTATCACTTTTGAATTCATATCCTTTTTTAATTAATTCAGTCTTTAGCTGAGCATAATTTTCAATAATGCCGTTATGGATCATTGCCAGTTTGCCATTGTGGGACATATGCGGGTGTGCATTGCAATCGCTTGGTTCGCCATGCGTGGCCCAACGGGTATGACCGATACCAACATTGGCATGCATATCTTTACCAATTAAAGTTTCTTCCAGGTCGGCAACCTTTCCTTTCTTTTTATATACTTTTAATCCGCTGTTTAATAAAGCAACACCGGCACTGTCGTAACCACGGTATTCGAGTCTTTTTAGTCCTTTTAAAATAATAGGGTAAGCTTCACGGGGTCCGATGTAAGCAACAATTCCGCACATAGAATAATAGTTGGTTTAATAATTACAATGAGATTTTCATTTGAAAGGGCACAATATAGTTATAATTCGCTTTTATAGAAACAGTTGTTAGTGTTTCAAATCAGCTGGTAAAAGGACATCTGGCAGGCAAAGTGGGAAAAATTATAACAGCTTACCTGATAAAATCAGGACCGCCATAGAAAAATAGATGATCAGACCAGTAACATCAACCAAAGTCGCAACAAATGGGGTAGAAGAAGCAGCCGGATCTGCTCCTAATCTTTTTAATATTAATGGCAACATGGAGCCAACCAGCGTTCCCCATAAAATGATTCCAATTAAGGAAAGTCCGACAGTAAATGCAATACTGATATAATATTCTCCGAATATGGAAGAAAAATTGTGCCAGATAAGTATAACGCCTATTCCGATCATGCAAAGTGTTAATCCCAAAAGCAACCCGGATACAATTTCCCGGCGCATGATCTTCCACCAATCTTCGAGAGAGATCTCTTTTAAAGCCATTGCCTGGATGATTAGGGTTGCAGCTTGGGAACCGCTGTTTCCTCCACTGGAAATGATCAACGGAATAAAAGTTGCCAGGATCACAACTTTGGCGATCTCGGCTTCAAATTGATGCATCGCAGAAATGGTCATTAATTCACCCACAAACAAAATGATCATCCAGAAAACTCTTTTTTTGAAAAGCGCAAAAATGGGCATTTCAAGGTATGGCTGTTCCAGGGCAGACGTACCACCGATCTTTTGAATATCTTCTCCGAATTCCTCGTTGGTAACCCATAATACGTCATCGATCGTTACAATACCAAGCAACTTATTACTGTTGCTTACCACGGGAAGTGCCACCCGGTTATTCATTTTAAAAACTTCATTGGCTACCTCCTGGTCATCATAAACGTTCAGGGAAATCACACGTTCATCCATCATGTCGGAAACCTTTTTATCAGGTGGATTCAAAATAAATTCCCTGATCCGCAGGTCATCCATCAATTCGCCAGCTTCATTGATCACGTAAACTACATCGATGGTTTCACTGTTTTTTCCAACACGCCTGATAATATCCAAAACTTCAGCAACGGTATTATGTTCGTACACATAAACATAGTCCGGCGTCATTAAACGTCCAACGGAATTTTCAGGATAACCCAGGAGCGATAAGGTAATCTTTCTTTCTTCCGGGTCAAGGAGTTTAATGAATTCTCTTACAACATTACCGGGCAATTCTTCTAAAAACGAAGTACGGTCATCGGCCGGTAGTTCATTCAGCAATTCCGCCATTTTGTTGGGAGGCAGTTCCTGGATGATGCTTTTCTGTGTAGGAAATTCAAGTATTTTGAATACGCTGGCTGAGCGATGTATGGACATGTTGGAAATGATCAGGTGTTCGAATTCGGGGAATTCGTAAATCAGGTCCGCAACATCACTAATATTTTGGTGGTTCAGAAAATCGCGGATGGCCAGCTGATCACCGTTATTAATCACTTCTTCAAACTGCTCATTCAAGGTTGGTTGTTCCAGTTCCAATGACATGTTTCAAAAATACGAATTCAGTGTTTGGAATAGTTAAACAGGCATATCTATTTGTAATTTAGCCGGGAATCTTGTTTAGCACCCCGAAAGAATGTTTATTCATCATTAGCAATTAACACAATGATCTTATCATCACTATATATCGCTGAAACGGGTAAAATGGGCAGGGGCGTTTATACGTCTTCAGCCATTGAAGCAAATACGATTATTGAAATTTCCCCGGTTGTTGTTATGACTGAGGAAGAAAGAAAGTTGCTTGATCAAACGCGTTTACATGACTATATTTTTGAATGGCAAACGGAGTTGAAGAAATGTTGCATGGCATTGGGATATATAGCTGTTTACAATCACGCTTATCAATCAAACTGCGAATATGAAATGGATTATTCAACTGAACTGATCTCCATTAAAACCATGAGAGATATAGAAGCGGGAGAAGAGTTGTTTATTAATTACAATGGAAACTGGAATGATGCTACGCCGATATGGTTTGATGCGGAATAAAATAATGCTGCAATGCAAAAAGCGGTTTTGAAAATTTATTCAACCTGTCAACCAATCAACTTATCAACTATTTTATCTTCCCTTTTATCTCCTGCAATTTCAACAATGCTTCCACCGGGGTTAAACGATTGATATCGGTTTGTTCCAA
Organism: Chitinophagaceae bacterium; assembly: GCA_036675565.1. Taxonomy (GTDB): domain Bacteria; phylum Bacteroidota; class Bacteroidia; order Chitinophagales; family Chitinophagaceae; genus JACCYQ01. Next base: position 20,847 of record JAKFER010000302.1, on the reverse strand, counting down.
CAGGTCCCTGATCTCTTCGAAGGTTTGGGTATGCACATCAAATATGCTTAACTGCATGCGGGTGCCGGTAAGATTTTTCACGGTGTCGCCCAATTTATCATCTACATGTTTTTGTTCCAGTTGTTTTAAAATGTCGTTGGCCCTGTCAATCAGCAAGGGTGGCATGCCAGCCATTTTAGCCACATGTATACCAAAGCTGTGTCGGCTTCCACCCATTGCCAGTTTTCTTAAAAAAATGATCTTGTTCCCTGATTCTTTATTGGTGATATGAAAGTTTTTAACCCTTTCCAGCTTGTTTTCCAATTCATTCAACTCATGGTAATGCGTAGCAAATAAAGTTTTGGGTTGCGTAGGGGATTGATGAAGATATTCAGCGATGCTCCAGGCAATGGATATTCCATCATAAGTTGAAGTGCCACGCCCGATTTCATCCAGCAAAATAAGACTGCGTGGCGTCAGGTTGTTAATGATGGATGCGGTTTCATTCATCTCCACCATAAATGTGGATTCTCCACCACTCAGGTTATCGCTTGCACCAACACGGGTAAATATTTTATCCGTCAGCGGAATAAATGCATCGGTTGCCGGGACAAAACTTCCCATATGTGCCATCAGTGTTATCAGTGCAGTTTGCCGCAACAAGGCCGATTTACCACTCATGTTGGGGCCGGTAAGAATGATGATCTGCTGATCCGTTTTATTCAGTTCAATATCATTATGGATAAATGATTCACCAATTGGCAAATGCCTTTCTATAACCGGGTGACGACCTTCTTTGATGACCAGTTCATCACCCTCATGCACAACCGGGATTTTATATTTGTACTGTGTGGCATTGTGTGCAAAACAAATCATACAATCCAAAATGGCAAGGATATTACCATTGGTCTGAATGGGTGTGATATAATCAAACAAGTCATTAAGCAAGGATTCAAAGATCCTTAATTCTATTTCCAGGATCTTGTCTTCAGCGCCCATGATCTTTTCTTCATATTCTTTCAACTCTGGCGTAATATATCTTTCCGCATTGGTTAAGGTTTGTTTCCTGATCCAGGACGTGGGTACTTTTTCTTTATGCAGGTTAGTTACTTCCAGGTAATAACCAAAAACATTATTGAAACCAATTTTTAAAGATGATATTCCCGTAGCGGTGGTTTCGGCCTGCTGCATTTTAAGCAGGTATGCTTTACCGTTATGAGAAATGGAACGCAACTCATCCAGGTCAGGATGTACACCACTGTTGATAATACCTCCTCGGTTAGCTTGTGCCGGTGGATTATCCACAATCTCTTTTAAAATTTTATCGGCTATCAGGTGGCAGGGATTGAGTGCATCGCCAAGCCGGTTCAGGTATTCGTTTTCAGCAGAAAGGCACCATTGCCTGATGTCATCAACCTGCTTTAAACCGCGGGCCAGTTGCAACAGTTCACGTGGATTGATTTTTTTTAATGGGATTTTAGAGACCATTCTTTCCACATCACCACAATGTTTTATGGCTTGCACCATTTTGGTGCGTATTTCAGTATTCAGGATAAAAAACGAAACAGTTTGTAACCGTTCATTGATCTTATTTAAATCTTTTAATGGGAAAACGATCCAGCGCTTTAGCATCCTGGCACCCATTGGAGATGCTGTATTATCCAAGACACTTAAAAGTGTTTTACTGCCTTCTGTTTGCTGGTTAACCAGTTCCAGGTTGCGAATGGTAAAGCGATCCATCCATAAAAAATCTTCCTTATCCAATCTTTGGATGGAAGCGATATGTTGCAGGTTGGGGTGTTCAGTATCTTTCAGGTAATGTAATAATGCACCTGCAGCTACCATCCCGATGCGCAGGTCTTCAATCCCAAATCCTTTTAAAGAATGTGTTTGAAAATGTTTTAACAAACTTTCTTCCGCATAACCTTCATCAAAGATCCATTCGTCCAGTGTATAACTATAAAATTTACTACCGAAATATTCCTTGAATTTTTTTTGATTGTTTCTTTGAAAAATAACTTCAGCCGGTTTAAAGCTTTGCATCATTTTATCGGCGTATTCACGATCACCTTGCGTGATCAGAAATTCACCGGTAGAAATATCCAAAAAAGCCAATCCGTATTGATCATGGTCAGAAAAATGAATGCCTGTAAGAAAATTATTGGAATGATGTTCTAGTAATTTATCATTCACTGCTGTGCCCGGTGTCACCATTTCAGTTACACCTCTTTTGACGATCCCCTTAGCCATTTTAGGATCTTCCAGTTGATCACAAATAGCTACGCGGTAACCGGCCTTAACCAGTTTATGCAGGTAAGTGTCCAATGCATGGTGAGGAAATCCTGCCAGTGCAAGGGAAGAAGCGGCCCCATTATTTCTTTTGGTAAGTGTAATTCCTAAAACCTGCGAAGCAATGACGGCATCATTTCCAAAAGTTTCATAAAAATCACCCACACGAAAAAGCAGGATGGCATCGGGATATTTTTGTTTAATAGCCCGGTGTTGCTGCATTAAAGGCGTTTCGGAAGGTTTTGTTTTTGCCATATCAATTACGGCAAATATAAAATCCGCTTTGGTTTAAGAACCTTTCAACAGTTCTTTTTTATACATTTTTATTAAGGATATTGAAATTCTGTTTTACCGTCGGCTTACTTTTGCAGTTATGCAAAAATTATCGATGGAGGAATTAAACCGTAAATCGGTTGAAGAATTCAGGGAATCGGAAAAAACACCGGTTGTAGTGGTTTTGGATAATATCCGCAGTATGCATAATGTGGGTAGTGTTTTTCGTACAGCCGATGCCTTTTTAGTGGAATGCTTGTTTCTTTGTGGTTTTACCGCACAACCTCCGCATCGTGATATTCAAAAAACAGCATTAGGAGCTACCGATACCGTTAACTGGAAATATTTTTATTCCACCATAGAAGCGGTAAAAAAATTAAAAGAAGATGGTTATCGCATTTGGGCTGTGGAACAGGTGAAGAACAGCAAAAGGCTTAATGCAATTGAACTGAAGCCAAATGAAAAGGCCGCCATTATATTTGGTAATGAAGTGGAAGGTGTTTCAAATGAAGTATTGGCATTATGTGATGAATTTATAGAAATCCCTCAACTCGGCATGAAACATTCATTGAATGTGAGTGTGGCTGCAGGAATCGTTTTGTGGGAGGTTGTTAGATCAAGAATTTAAGAATACTGGAAATAATTTTAATTATTAGTGAATAAAAATTTTGAATGCTCAAAAATTATCTTTCTCTCATAAAATTTTCGCATACCATTTTTGCCATGCCCTTTGGAATTATCGGGTTCTTCTTGGGATATATGCAGGTATCGGATTACAACCAGGAAGCTGTTCCACAAACAGGAATAACGCTGACTACAGAACAGTTGATCATAAAATTTGTATTGGTTATTTTATGTATGGTATTTGCAAGAAGTGCGGCCATGGCATTTAATCGATACCTGGATCGTCATTTTGATGCACGGAATCCCCGAACGGCTATCCGGGAAATCCCTGCAGGTATTATTTCTGCTAATTCTGCTGTTTTGTTTACTATTATTAACAGTGTTCTGTTTATCATTACCTGCATCTTCATTAATAAAATATGTTTCTACCTGTCGCCGGTAGCATTGGCCGTGGTGTTGGGTTATAGCTATACCAAACGCTTTACACCTCTTTGCCATCTTGTTTTAGGGTTGGGATTATCACTGGCACCCATAGGTGCTTTTTTAGCGGTTACGGGTCAGTTTGAATGGTTGCCCTTGCTTTTTTCATTCGCGGTAATTACCTGGGTAAGTGGATTTGATATTATTTATTCATTACAGGATGAGGAGTTTGACCGTTCACAGGATTTATATTCAATTCCGGCCGCCATTGGAAAAGCAAGAGCACTCAGGGTTTCAGAAGGACTTCATTTGGGTAGTATTTTATTTGTATTAGCCGGCGGTTTATACGGATCATTTTCCTGGTTGTATTGGGTAGGATTTGCCATTTTCACCGGAATGCTTATTTACCAGCACTCTATTGTAAAACCAAATGATCTGCGTAGGGTTAATATTGCATTCATGACTTCCAACGGCATTGCGTCTGTATTGTTTGCCGTATTTTTAATTGCAGACTTATTACTTTTATCCTGATCAAAGTGGTTTGTTCATCTATAATACATTAAAATTTGTCCAGGATTATTTGTATTGATTATGGTTTAAAGCGTACAGGCCTTGCCGTTACAGATCCGTTGCGTATTATAGCTACAGGGCTCACAACTGTTGAATCTCCCAAATTAATTTCTTTTTTAAAAGATTATTTTCAAAAGGAAAAAGTTTCCCTGATCCTGATCGGGGAACCCTGGAGTATGGATGATACGGCTACCCATGCAACCCCATTAGTTGCAAAATGCATTAAGGATTTAGAAAAAAATTTCCCCAATATACCCATCGAAAAAGTGGATGAGCGATATACTTCAAAAATGGCTTCGCAGGCCATGATCGAAATGGGGCTCAAAAAGAAGCAGCGCAGAAACAAAGCTTTGGTTGACGAGATCGCTGCAACGATCATGTTGCAGGAGTACCTGCAAAAACAGGGTTGAATTGTTTGTTAAGATTATTGGCAGATAAGCGCTTAATAGATAATTTTGCAGGCATTCATTCATGTACTAATATAACCGAAAGAATAATGATTTTACCGATAGTAGCATATGGAAATCCTGTGTTGAGAAAAGTTTGCCATGATATTGATGCTGATTATCCTCATTTGGAAAAATTTATTGAGGATATGTGGGAGACCATGTATGCAAGCAATGGGGTTGGTTTAGCGGCTCCGCAGGTAAATAAGGATATTCGCATGTTTGTAGTTGATAGTACCCAGGTTTTTGAGAATATGGAAGATGAAGAAAAGAAAAATTTTAATGATGATCCGGGTATCAAACAGGTTTTTATCAATGCACACATTACCAAATTAAATGGCGAAGAGTGGACGTATAATGAAGGTTGTTTGAGTATTCCAAAAATCAGGGAAGATATTTCACGACAGGAAGAAGTTACCCTGGAATTTGTAGATGAAGAATTTAAGCCTCGTTCGGAAACTTACACAGGCATTACTGCACGGGTTATTTTACATGAATATGATCATATTGAAGGCAAACTGTTCATTGATTATTTATCACCATTGAAGAAGAAATTAATGAAAGGTAAATTAGCGGATATATCAAAAGGCAAAGTTTCTGTTGATTATAAAATGGCCTTCCCCAAAAAATGATCTGCTGAGAATATTCCTTCTTATACCATTCCTTTTACTTTCCGGAATCCTGCGTGCTCAGCAGGATTCAGTTGATGCCGCTGCACTGGAGCGAATGATTAATTTAACGGAAGTTGTTGTCCGCTCCGACCTGGATGTTCCATCGTTTATCCGCAGAATAAAAGAAGATACCACTTTTTATAAAGCTTTCCGCAATCTCCGCGTACTGGGTTTTACTTCGTTTAATGATATCCGTATGTTTAATAAAAAGGGCAGGATGTCAGCTTCTCTTCAAAGCAAAACACGACAAAATGTATCGGGTGGTTGCAGAACAATGGAAGTACTGGAAGAAAAATCCAGTGGGAATATTTATGATGGAGATGATTTCAGGTATTTTACAGCACAATTGTATGCCAGCCTGTTTTTTACCAAAGGGAAAATATGCGACGAAAATAATATTGTAAAAGGAATTGAGCTGAGTACAAAATCAAAAAAAGGATTGGATAAACACCGGGAGCAATTAAAAATGATGTTCTTTAATCCCGGCAAAAAAATTCCAGGTATTCCATTTGTCGGGAATAAAATAAACATATTTGATCCCGAGGTAGCCAGGTATTATGATTTTACGATCGACCTGGGTGATTATGAAGGACAGTATTGTTATATTTTTTCTATCAAAGCCAAACCCGGATTATCAAAAGGAGCAAATAGTAATATTGTTTTTGATAACATGACTACCTGGTTTAACAATAAATCGATGGAAATCGTGGGTCGACAGTATGACCTTAGTTATTCTACACCCTTATATGATTTCGATGTTTCGATGGAAATTTTGATGACCCGCTTCCAGGATCTACTGGTTCCTAAAATGATCAGTTATAATGGCAATTGGGATGTTGCACTTAAAAAAAGAGAGACGGGTGTATTTACAGCCACATTATTCAATTTCACCCGTTAGTTGTTAGATTAAATAAAAGCATCGTTATTTCACAAACGTTTTACTGTATCCACGCCATTTTTCAATAAGCATTTCCATATCATCAGGCAATGAACTATTAAACAACATTTCTTTTTTTGTGGTAGGATGTATAAACCCTAAGGTCTTTGCATGTAAAGCTTGGCGTGGACAAATGGCAAAACAATTATCAACAAACTGTTTGTACTTTGTAAAAACAGTTCCTTTTACGATCTTATCTCCGCCATAAAAATCATCACTGAATAATGGGTGTCCAATATGTTTCATGTGCACCCTGATCTGGTGTGTACGGCCAGTTTCCAGTACGCATTCAACCAATGTTACATATCCCATTCTCTCCAATACTTTATAATGTGTGATTGCTTCTTTGCCATGATCACCTTCTGGATATGCTTCGAACAATTTCCTGAATCGCTGATGGCGGCCTACATGCGCAATGATGGTTCCTTCATCTTCTTTCATATCACCCCAAACAAGTGCTAAATATTTCCGGCTTACTGTATGATCAAAAAATTGTTTAGCCAAAAGACTCATGGACTTGTCATTTTTCGCCAACACCAATAAACCACTTGTATTTTTATCAATACGATGAACAAGGCCATAACGTGGAAGCATGTCTTCCGTAAGCTGCGGGTAATTTTCTTTTAAATACCAGGCAATGCCATTTAATAATGTGCCTGAATAATTTCCACTTCCCGGATGAACAACCATACCAGCAGGTTTATTGATCACCATCAGGTCTTCATCTTCATAAACAATATTGAGATCCATTTTTTCAGGGATCACTTTCACTTCCTCGGGTGACATATCGGAGTAAACAATGATTTCGTCGCCTGCTCTTACTTTATAATTGGGTTTAATTGGATTGCCATTCACCAGTACCATACCTGCATTGATGGCGCCTTGCAATTTATTCCGGGTGGCCCTTTCAATGCGGTTCATCAGGAATTTATCAATGCGATAGGGTTCCTGTCCTTTATCAGCTGTAAAAGAAAATCTTTCAAACAGTTCATCACTGGTATCATTTACTTCTTTTATGTCATTGGCCGGATCCGTCATGAATTGTATTTTATTTGTGAACCTTAAATAATGCGCAAAGGTAAAGATTGAAAGTGCATTATTACATTTGCAGGTAAGTTATGAAGCAGATCGTATATTTTGAGGACCTCGGGCAAATGGATTATCAATCCGCATGGGATTACCAGGAGCGGTTAATGAAAGCAAATCTTGATATAAAATCAAATAATCGCCTTCTTCAATTAGCCACACCCGCAAACGGATTTTTGAATGAACACGAAAGGCAAACGACAAGTAATCACCTGCTGTTAGTTGAGCATCCACCAGTATATACCTTAGGGAAAAGCGGAAAGAAGGAGCATATATTAATTGGAGATAATGACAGAATCGAAAAAGGTATCCAGTTTTTTAACACCAACAGGGGTGGAGATATAACCTTTCATGGCCCACAGCAAATTGTTGGTTATCCCATTCTTGATCTTGAAAATTTTTTCACAGATATTGGTCATTATCTTCGAACGCTGGAAGAAATGATTATTATGACATTGGCTGAATATGGCGTTGTAGCAGGACGATCAGCAGGTGAAACAGGCGTTTGGTTGGATGCAGGTATTCCGGGAAAAGAAAGGAAAATATGTGCGATGGGTGTTCGCTGCAGCAGGTGGATCACTATGCATGGATTTGCATTCAATGTAAATACGGATCTTTCTTATTTTAACCACATCATTCCCTGTGGCATCCAGAATAAACAGGTTACATCCCTTCAAAAAGAGTTAGGCATGGAGGTGAAACTGGAGGAAGTAAAACAGAAAATAAAAAATAATTTTTCCGCCTGTTTTGATGCTGAACTTCGGGAAAATCAAAAATCCCGCGATAAATAAAATTTGTGTTTTTCAAGTAACACATTATTTTCAAATAGTTCGAATCCGAACCAGCCGGCATGATAGAAATTCGATTTTTCCAATGTCATTTTGGGCTGTTTAATATCCTTTAACTCAAAAAGGAAATTTTCATCTTCATCATAAAACTTCAATGTGTATTTTTTAGCAGGAGCTCCTGGTAAGCGAACATGCAAAAATCCATCGCGTAGTGTAAACACATATAATGAAGGAATAAAAGTTACAGGCTTATTCGCATTACCATTGAAACCAGAAGGCTGGTTTAAAGAATCTACTAATTTTTTGGTGGCAATTTTTGACATATCCGGTTTGCGGGTAGAGTCAATGATCGGTCTTTTTGCAGCAGTAAAATAAAATTCACCTTTATCTAGCACCACAAAAAGCCGGTAAAACATATTTGAGTTTGGTGCTGTTGCATCAGCATATCCATTTTCAGGCGCATTGGGATCGGCAACATTTAAGATAGTGGTATAGCTTTTAACGCTGTCAAAAGATCTTTGTACGTTAATCTGTTTTACTAATGAATGTGGGTTTGTCCAGCTCACAACAATCCTTTTATTGCCGATGTTTTCAACGGAAAACCGGGGTAAGGTGTCTTGAGCATGAACCATTGCGGTAACGGATAATAGTATGCTAAGGGCAGAAAAAAATTTCTTCATAATTATTAAAACGAAAAAAAATCAATTTTTTTATGTTGCGAACAAAGATAGGGAAGCATGTATAAAATTTTCAGAACATTAACTTTCCCTTCGGTAAAGATAAGTTGCCCTGTAACCCGCCACTGTGGACGATCAGGAATTTTTTTCCACTAAAATTATTTTGTTTTGTGAATTGAGAAATCCCGTAAAATAATTTTCCCGTGTACACAAAATCAAGGGGTATTTTATTTATTTCAAAAAAATCATTCATAAAATGTAGAAGTTCATGGGTATATTTTGCATACCCGTTAAAATGATAATGATCAACCAAATTGAATGCTTTTAATTTTTCTTCTGTCGATAATAATGCTTTGACTTCATTTTCAATTCCAGGCATATTTTTTAGCACTGGCATCCCGGTTATTTGTTGACCAGGTAATGATGCTTTAATAAGTCCAGCCATCATTGTACCGGTACCTACTGCACAAAAAATATCATTGTAATTTGTTGAATTGAATTCTTTAAACATTTCCGCTATTCCTTCTGCTCCCGGTAATCCATAACCGCCTTCGTAAACCAGGTAATGATCTTCGTTTAATAATTCGACCGGAATTCTTTTTTCCCGGTAATCATCCCGAGAAATAAAAACCATTTTCATTCCTTCCTGCTTTGCTTTTATTAAAGTGTGTGACCATTTAAGCGGTTCTTCACCACGAATAATGCCCACACTTTCTAAATTATGAATTCTGCAGGCTGCAGCTGTTGCTACAATATGATTTGAAAATGCACCTCCAAAAGTGACAAGCTTCTTTTTCTCAAGCTTCCTGGCGGCTTCAATATATTTTTTAAGCTTATACCATTTATTTCCTGAAATAACCTCATCAATAACATCCAGTCTTAATACGTCTGCAGATATGCCTTGCGCATCATTCAGCATATTTACATCTGTTTGGATAAATGCTTTTTGAAGGTTCAATAGAAAAAGATTAAATGATTTGAAGTCAAACGAAACTAAATTATATATTTTCGGGCCAATTTAAAAAATACAGCATGAAATGAGCCATAATAAAAAATTGAAACATAATGTTTGATTACCTGGCTAATTCTATGTGACAATTAATAAAAATAAAATAAAACACATGAAACCAACATTGATGATTTTAGCTGCCGGCATGGCATCTCGTTATGGCAGTATGAAACAAACGGAAGGATTCGGGCCTCATGGTGAAACGATCATGGATTATTCTATTTATGATGCTATACGTGCAGGTTTTGGTAAGGTGGTTTTTATTATACGCAAAGATTTTGCAGAAAACTTCAAGGCTACGTTTGAACCCAAATTAAAAGGAAAGATCAAAACAGAGTACGTTTTCCAGGAAATGAATTCATTTACAAAAGGATTTACGATTCCACCAGAAAGATCAAAACCCTGGGGCACAGCTCATGCCGTTCTTTGCGCTAAAGATGTGGTGAATGAACCATTCGCCGTAATTAATGCGGATGATTTTTATGGACGAAATGCATTTGAAAAAGCCTATGAATTTCTGGTTAAACAATGTGATGAAAAAACGTATAGCCTTATTGGTTATGAATTGAATAAAACCCTTTCAGAACACGGAACTGTTAGTCGCGGGGTTTGTGATGTGGATGCAAAAGGTGATCTTGTTTCTATAACTGAACGTACAAAAATTTATAAAGAGGGAAATGAGATTATTTTTGAAGATAATGGCGAAAAAAAGAAAGTGGCTTTTGATTCAAAAGTTTCCATGAATTTCTGGTGTTTCCATTCATCTGTTTTTACATTGACTGAAAAATTATTTCACCAGTTTTTAACGGATCATATTAATGAACCCAAATCAGAATTTTTTATTCCGATTGTTGCAGATCACTTTATAAAAGAGGAAGGTGGTGTAATTAAAATAATATCCACTTCATCGCAATGGTTCGGTGTAACGTATAAAGAAGATGCCCCGGTAGTTGCAAAAAGTTTACAGCAACTAATAGATAAAGGTGATTACCCGCAAAGTTTATGGCAATAAAAAAAATGCTACCTGTTGGGTAGCATTTTTTTTTATCTTTTCTATTTCTGATTAATTTACTTTAACCATAAATACACATTCTTCCACCCGTTTTACCTGTTGTACCCTGTCCATTCCTTTAATAGCAGAATTAACGGGCAGCTTGATTTTCTGAAATGTAGAATCCGACTTTTTAAGATCACTCAGTGCTTCCAGGATGTATTTGCTGTGAATGGCAAAAGTAAATCCTTCCGCATCGGTTTGTCTGCCGTTCAATACACCAATTACATCTCCATGCTTATTTAATATCGGGCTTCCGCTGTTACCACGGTTAGCTGCTAATTCAATCTGGCAACTCAAAGTATCGCCATTGTAACCAGTCTTGGCACTCAGGTAGCCTTGGCCATAAACAACCTCGTTACGAGGATAACCCAAAGTAAAGATTGATTCAGCAAGGTCTGTTGTTGATTGGCTGATACTGTATGGAATATTATTTATTGGTTTATAATTTTCATCAACAATCTGTAAAAATGCCAGGTCCCTGGTATTGTCTTTATAAACCACCTTTGCTATATAGTCATTGCCCTTACTGCTAACAGCAATATTGTTTGCATTTTGAACAACGTGAGCATTGGTAACCAGCAAGCCTTTCCCATCAATTAAAAAACTGGTACCACCGGTAGTATAAGCTACGGAGGCATCTATTTTGTTTTTTACATTATTGATCTCTCGGTCCTGTTGCAATGATTTATTTTCAAGGTTATTGATCTTGCGATTCAATTGCTGGATCTGTTGTTTTGGAACAGTAGGGGAAAGTGAATTGATTACTATACTGGCTGTTAACGTAGTAATAATAGCAATGGATGCTGCAATAGCAGTAACACGCTTATAACGCTGCCACAAGTAAAAAACTTTTGACTGACCGTGACGCTCAGTCTCAAGGATTTGTCCTTTTTTGGCCAGGTCATTATGAATCGTATTTAATAAAGATTTAAAACGTTTACGGTTGGACAAATCTTCGCTTTGCTGTAGAAAGAAAGAATGTTCAACAACCATTTGATCCAATTCAGAATCCGTCTGGCGGCGCTTTTCAAAATCGGTGCGTTCCGCTACGCTCATTTCATTGCGCAGGTATTTTTCAATGGTGTCTAATAAATGAGTATCATTCATCACGGTGGTCTTTTTTTAATTGGGCGAAATATATTTTTTTAAGCCTCATCAGGCACTTGTATTTCTGGTTCTTTGCATTTTCCGCGTTGGTATATCCGAAGCTTGCAGCAATTTCCTGCATATTCTTCTTTTCAAAATAATAAGCTTCCAATATTCCTTTACAGGGTTCTCCAAGGCTGCCAACCGATTTCTCCAGGTTTTCTAGTTCCAGGCTCTTTTGATCGTGAATATCCAGATCTTCTTCAACCGAAACTGTGTCAACCGCTGAATCCATCATATTGGGAAAACGGTTCATTTGTTGTAATCTTTTCAACCATAACCTGCGGCAAACTGAATACAGGTAGGTTTTTAACTGGCAGTTAAGGCTGAAATCCGGGGTATTTGATTTTTCGTACAAAACCACCATGCCTTCCTGGAAAATATCCTTTGCATCATCCCCGTTACCATTATTGCTTAGAACCAACGACTGAACCATCTTAAAATACTCTTTATAAATGGTTTCTACCGCATTTCTATCGTTTTCAGCCAAGCCCTTCAGTAAATCTTGTTCGTTGAGTTCAATTTTCACACACCTATGTTTAATACAGAAAACTAAAAATAGTAACCCCTAAAGCAGGGAAAAAATTTTTTTTTAACGATTGGGTTACCTTTTTCACCTTTTGGTATTAACCCTGAAATCATTGGTAAACAAAAACAAAAAAAACAACAAATGAAAAAATTATTATTTGCATTGACAATTATCGCTTTTACAGCTTGTAACGATTCTGCTGATTCTACTGAAGAAGTAGTGGATTCAACTGCTGATGCTATGATCGATTCAGTAGAAGTTAGAGCAGATTCAGTTCAGTCAGCTATCGATTCAACTGCTGATGCAACTATCGATTCTTTACCACAATAATTTTAGCTGATATCAACGGTTGCACAACCTTGTGAATCGATGTAATACATCACTTGCTCCGGAACATTAAATCAAAAGTTTATTTACCGGGAAATCTTTTCAGCTAAATAAGAAACAGTAAGATTTTCATATGGCAAGCAATCGTTAAAGGCCAACCTTTTTTAGGTTGGCTTTTTTTTGCCTTTTATAAAAAAAGATTTGGTGATTTGATTTCAATGTTTAATTTTGGATCAGATGACAATTACAAAGGCATACCGATATTTTTATTTTTACTTCTATCAAATGAAGCCGGGAATGCTTTTGTTGAAACCATAAAAAAGATATTACTTATTTCAACATAGAATCCCGGTCTAAAAAAGACCGGGATTTTTTTTATTAAAATGTAAACCAATGGCTGATCATTCATCCGAAATATTATCGCAACTGGAATTCCAGGTGGCCAACCGGCTAAACGGTATTGGTGAATATTATTTTTCTCAAAAGCTGCGACAAATAGACCGGTTAAACAAAGAAGGAAAAAATATTATTAACCTGGGCATAGGCAGTCCCGATCTGCCGCCACATCCTTCAGTGATCGAAGTGCTGGTGGAAGAAAGCCGGAAACCGAATGTGCATGCATACCAGGGTTATAAAGGCTCCCCGGTTTTTCGACAAGCCATTGCTGACTGGTACAATACATGGTATGATGTAAAGCTGGATCCGGATACGGAGATACTTCCTTTGATCGGCAGTAAAGAAGGCATTATGCATATTTGTATGACCTACCTGAATGAAGGTGACCTGGTATTGGTTCCTGATCCGGGGTATCCAACTTATTCAAGTGCAGCCAAATTAGCCGGGGGGACAGTTTTACAATATTCTCTCAAAGAAGAAAATGACTGGTTCCCTGATTTTAATGAATTGAAAAACCTTGTAAAAAAAGCAGGTAATAAAAAAGTGTTGATGTTTGCCAATTACCCGCATATGCCTTCTGGAAAAGCTCCATCAAAAGAACTGTTTCAAAAATTGGTTGATTTTGCCAACAGTAACCAGGTCTTACTGGTACACGATAATCCTTACAGCTTTATTTTGAATAAGGATCCCATGAGTATTTTAAGTGTTGAAGGAATAACAGATTGGGTGATTGAATTGAACTCATTAAGTAAATCGCACAATATGGCTGGCTGGCGTATTGGAATGCTTTGTGGAAGTGAAAAACGCATTAACGAAATTCTTCGGTTTAAAAGCAATATGGATAGTGGTATGTTTTTACCAGCCCAGTTAGCAGCGGCTAAAGCATTAAGTCTTGGAAATGATTGGTACCATCAATTGAATGAAGTTTATAAAGAAAGAAGAGAAAAAGTATATCAGTTGCTGGATCTTTTAACATGCAGTTATGATAAGAACCAGGTGGGTATGTTTTTATGGGCAAAAATAAATTCTGAATATAAAGATGCATATGCATTGAGTGATGCGGTTTTGGAAAAGGCAAATGTGTTTATTACACCAGGTGGCATTTTTGGAACAGCGGGAAATCATTATATCCGTATTAGCCTTTGCAGCACCAGTGAAAAATTGGAAGAATCAATCAAAAGGATAAAATCAACTATTTAATAAAATGCAACGCAAACAAATTGCCATTGTTGGTACAGGATTAATTGGCGGATCATTAGCCCTTCAGCTGAATGAAAAGGGCCTGGCTTCAAATATTATTGGTATCGATGCCAATAAACTTCATGCAGAAAAAGCATTGGAAATGGGTTTGGTTGATGAAGTGATGGAATTGCAGGATGCCATTGAAAAATCGGATGTTATCATTCTTGCCGTTCCAGTTGATGCAGTTTTAAAATTATTGCCAGGCATTCTTGACATAGTAAAAGACCAGGTGGTTATTGACCTGGGATCTACCAAATCACTGGTTATTGACCTGGTAAAGGAACATCCCAAAAGAGGAAGATATGTTTCGGCTCATCCCATGTGGGGAACTGAATTCAGTGGACCAGAAGCCGCAGTAAAAGGTGCCTTCGAGCAAAAAGCAGTTATTCTGTGTAATACATCTTCATCTGACCAGGATGCGTTGGAATGGGCAGAAGCTATGTTTGAAAAAATCGGTATGCATCAATTGGTTATGGATGCTGAAGCACATGATCTGCATGCAGCTTATGTCAGCCATATTTCACACATTACATCATTTGCACTTGCTAATACCGTTTTAGAAAAAGAAAGAGAAGAAGATGCCATCTTTGAACTGGCCAGTGCTGGTTTTGAAAGTACGGTGCGTTTGGCAAAAAGCAATGCGGCTATGTGGGTTCCCATTTTCATGCAAAACCGGGAAAATGTATTAGATGTATTAAACGAACATATTTCTCAATTAAAAAAGTTTAAAAGCTGCCTGGAAAAAGAAAATTATGAATACATGTATGAGTTGATCGGCCAGGCGAATAAGATAAAAAAAGTACTGAATCCCGGACAAAAGGTCGGGCTTGATTCAACCGGAAAACTTAAAATTTAAACTGCCGGATTATTAATAATTACCTTTGCGCAAATTTTTAATTATATGATGACTTTTGAAGGTTTAGGTTTAGATGCAAAATTGGTACAAGCTACCGATGCGCTGGGCTTTACCGAACCAACTCCGATACAGGAAAAAGCTATTCCCGTTCTGTTAAGCGGAACCACAGATCTTGTTGGACTTGCCCAGACAGGAACAGGCAAAACCGCTGCATTCGGATTACCATTATTACAATTGGTGGATTCTTCCTTAAAGTATCCGCAGGCACTGATCGTTTGTCCAACACGGGAACTATGCATGCAGATTGTAAATGAAATGGAACTGTTTAAGAAATATGTTCCGTCCATGAAACTCCTTGCGGTATATGGTGGTACTTCTATTAGTATGCAGATCCGCGATTTAAAAAGAGGTGTTCATATTGTTGTAGCTACACCAGGCCGGTTGATTGACCTGATTGAAAGAAAAGCGATCAACCTTGAACAAATCAGTTATGTTGTTTTGGATGAAGCAGATGAGATGTTGAATATGGGTTTCCAGGAAGATATTGAATTCATTTTGCAAAATACACCTCAGAGGGAAAGCACCTGGTTATTCAGTGCAACCATGCCTCCCCAGATAAAGAAGGTTAGTAAGAAATACATGAATACCCCGGTGGAGATTACGGTGGGAAAAGTGAATACGGCAAATAAAAATGTGGATCACCAGTATTTTGTTGTCAATGCGCAACACCGTTATGAAGCTTTAAAGAGATTGATTGATTTTAATCCCGGCATTTATGGTATCATATTCACCCGAACTAAACTGGATGCTCAAAACATCGCTGAAAAACTGACCCGTGAAGGTTATGATATTGATGCCTTACATGGAGATCTTACGCAGCAACAAAGAGACCGGGTAATGAAACAATTCAGGGAAAAAGCTTTGCAATTATTGATTGCAACCGATGTAGCAGCCCGTGGAATTGATGTGAAAGATATCACCCACGTCATCAACTTTGAATTACCGGATGATATGGAAGTGTATACACACCGTAGCGGTCGAACTGGCCGGGCTGGAAATACAGGCATTTGCATGTCGATTGTGCATAGCCGTGAGGTTGGTAAGATCAAACAGATTGAAAGAATGATACAGGTTCCATTTCATAAGCTGGAAATCCCTACAGGAAAAGATGTGTGCCGCAAGCAGTTCTTCACGTTTATGGATAAATTAATTCAAACGGATATCAGTCATGGTGATTATGAAACATATTTACCAATGCTGGAAGAAAAATTTGCAGATATAACCAAGGAAGAAGTTTTGAAGCGGGTAGCAGCTATGGAATTTGACAGGTTCCTGAAATATTATGAAAATGCGGAAGACCTGAACATACGCGATGACAGGAGAGAACGCAGACCATTGCGTGAAACAGGGGGAGACAAAATCGGCAGCAGGGATTCAGGTAAAAGAGAATACCGGGGAAGTAGTAATGGCAATATGCGGTTATTTGTAAACCTGGGAACCAAAGATGGTTTTTATAAAGCCAGTTTTTTGCAATTCATTTTAGACATGAGCGATCTGCCAAAAGAAGTTTTGGGGAAGATTGATATGAAAGAGTTGAATAGCTGGATTGAAATTGATCCCAAAGCTGCAGGGAAAATGATCAGTGCGATTGACGGAAAAAAATTCAAAGGAAGACGCATCAGGATGAATGATGCCAATTCAAGATAATCGGATTCAAATAATATTTTTTTGATTATAAAAATCCGACTCCTGTAAAACATCAATTTTTATATAATGCAACAACAAACAATCGAACAAAAAAAAGCTATCATGGACGTTTGGAATAAACGGCCACTGATCATCAGTGGACCTTGCAGCGCTGAAACCGAGGAACAGGTTTTGGCCACTGCAACACAATTGGCAGCCACCGGAAAAGTAGATGTACTTCGTGCCGGTATTTGGAAACCTCGTACCCGTCCCGGTAGTTTTGAGGGTATTGGTGCAAAAGGTTTACCCTGGATGGCACAGGCAAAAAAATTGACCGGCTTACCTATTGCGGTAGAAGTGGCAAATGCCAAACAAGTTCAGGATGCTTTACATTTTGATGTTGACATATTGTGGATTGGTGCACGTACAACGGTAAATCCATTCAGCATCCAGGAAGTAGCGGATGCTTTAAAAGGCGTGGATGTTCCGGTGTTGATTAAGAATCCTATTAACCCTGACCTGGAATTATGGACAGGTGCAGTTGAAAGAGTGGCAAAAGCTGGTGTTAAAAATATTGGATTGATACACCGCGGCTTTAGTTCCTACGGTAATACGGAATACAGGAATGCACCCATGTGGCACCTGGCCATTGAAATGAAACGCCGTAACCCGGGCATGTTGATGATCTGTGATCCATCGCATATTTGTGGCCGCAGAGATATCCTGATGGATATTTCGCAAAAAGCTATTGATCTTGATTTTGATGGATTGATGATTGAAAGTCATATTGATCCGGATAAAGCATGGAGCGATGCCAGTCAGCAAGTAGTACCTGAAAGACTGGCCGAAATTATTTCAGGTATACAATGGCGTTATGAAACTACTACTGAAAAGGAATTTTTATATGCCCTTGAAAAATTCAGGGAGCAGATCAACCAGATCGATGATGAATTATTGTTGCTTATTGGTCAGCGAATGAAAATCGCTGATATGATCGGTGAGTTTAAAAAGAATAACAGCATAACTATCCTCCAAACAAATCGTTGGAACGAAATCCTGGAAAGAGCTTTTAAAAAGGGGGAAGGACTGGGACTGAGCAAAGATTTTATTACAAAGTATTTTGATGCTGTTCACATGGAAAGTATCAATCACCAGAATAAGATCATGAACAGTTAATAAAATCATTGAAACATTTACCTTAATTAAAAGTCTACAGTTTTTTGTTTTTGCAGGATTATGAAGAAAGTAAGTTTAAAGATCGGGCAGCACACTACACAATATTTATTTGACGCATCCTTCCAGCAACTTGGAAATTTTATTGATTATAGCAATACCGTTTTTATAACGGATGATAACATTTTTGCGAAACATAAATCTAAATTCAAAGGGTATAATGTCATTATACTGAAGCCGGGCGAAGAATTCAAAGTCCAGGCAACTGCAGATGCTATTATAGGGCAACTGATTGAAATGGGGGCCGACCGTAAAACCTGGTTAGTTGGCGTAGGTGGCGGTGTGGTTACTGATATTACGGGTTATGTTGCTGCTTTATATATGCGGGGAATCAATTACGGTTTTGTACCCACAACAGTTTTGGCTATGGTGGATGCTGCCATTGGTGGTAAAAATGGCGTGAATGTAGGATTGTATAAAAACCTGGTAGGTGCAATCAGGCAACCGGAGTTTCTTTTGTATGATTTTTCGTTCCTGAAAACATTACCTAAACATGAATGGTCAAGTGGATTTGCAGAGATCATCAAACATGCATGTATAAACGATGCAACCATGTTCAGGCAATTAGAAAAAAATTCTCTTTCATTTTATAAGAAAAACCCGGCTGCCATGTCTGTCCTGGTTAAGAGAAATGCATTGCTTAAATCTGAGATTGCCCGTTCCGATGAACATGAGCAAGGCATTCGTAAAATGCTGAATTTTGGGCATACGCTGGGTCATGCGCTGGAAAACATTTATGAATTAACGCATGGTCAGGCTATTTCAATTGGGATGGTTGCAGCCTCAATGGTTTCGCAAAATCTTACCGGGTTTAAAGATACATCACGAGTAATGTCACTCCTGAAAAAATATGATCTCCCGGTTTCTGCAGTATACGATACAAAAAAGGTATTTTCTTTAATGAAGATGGATAAAAAGAAAGACAAGAATAATATAAATTACGTGTTGCTGGAAAAGATCGGGAAAGGAACTATTCAACCCATACCAGTAACACAATTGGAAGACATGATAAATGATCTTCAATGATAGCGGTCATTTCCCCTTCACCTGTCTCAGGCATCATTCAGGCACCTGCATCTAAAAGTTCTATGCAACGGGCATGTGCAGCTGCAGTTTTATCAGCAAGTACTTCTGTTATTAAAAATCCGGGGCATTCTAATGATGATAAGGCTGCTATCCAAATGATCCAGGACCTGGGCGCTAAAGTAGAAATACTCCAGGATGGTAGTCTGAAAGTTATGAGTAAGGGTGTTCATCCTGTATCTGACCAGGTTAATTGTGGTGAAAGTGGTTTAGGCATCCGAATGTTTGCTCCCATCATAGCATTAAGTGATAAAAAAATAAAAATAACAGGCGAGGGAAGTTTGCTAAAAAGACCAATGAATTTTTTCGACGAAATCTTTCCCCAGCTATCTATTCAGGTTCAATCTAATAATGGGTTTCTTCCTATAAATATACAGGGACCATTAAAGCCTGGCAATATATCTATAGATGGATCCCTGAGTTCTCAATTCCTTACCGGGTTACTGATGGCATTTTCGGCTGCTGATGCCAGTGATATAACACTAACTGTAAAAGATCTTAAAAGCCGGCCTTATATTGATCTCACTTTAGATGTAATGAAACAGTTTGGCATGAAGATGCCTGTAAATAAAAATTATTCCTCCTTTTATTTTCCGGTATCGGAATCAACAAACATTTCTGATCGGGAATATACTGTTGAAGGAGATTGGAGTGGTGGCGCTTTTTTATTAGTAGCCGGTGCTGTTGCGGGTAATATAGAAGTTATGGGTTTGAATACAGAATCCGTCCAGGCGGATAAAGCAATACTAAAAGCTTTGGAAGATTCGGGTACTGGTATACGTTATGATGGTGGAATATCTATCCATAGCAAAGCAAATCAACCATTTATTTTCGATGCTGAAGATTGTCCTGACCTTTTTCCTCCTTTGGTCGCCCTGGCTGCTCACTGTAAAGGAGTAAGCCGCATTAAAGGTGTGCACCGGTTAACGCATAAAGAAAGTAACCGGTCACAAACTTTACACGAAGAATTCAGCAAAATGGGAATAAAGACCTGGTTCGAAAATGATGAAATGTTTATTGAGGGCGGCGGTGAAATAAAGGGTGGGATTGTTCATTCACACCATGATCACCGGATTGCTATGGCCTGTGCGGTAGCAGGGTTGAATGCCACCGCTGAATTATTCATTCATGAAGCAGAAGCGATTAATAAATCTTACCCGGATTTTTATGCAGATATGCAAAAATTAGGTGCATTTATAAAAATGGAAGATTAAGCTGAGCCTCCTTTTTTAACTTTGATAGTATAAGCATTTTAAATTTCTTTTTATGAATCAATTTGGACGGTTGTTCCGCATTTCCATTTTGGGCGAATCGCATGGTGAATGTGTAGGGGTGCTGATCGATGGCTGCCCGGCCGGTTTATCCTTATCTCAGGAAGATTTTAAGATTGATATTGATCGTCGCAAACCCGGGGCAAAAGGAACTACACCAAGAATTGAAGATGATGTCCCCTTATTAAAATCCGGGTTATTTAATGGAAAACCCACCGGGGGACCTTTGCTCATCCTTTTTGAAAATAAAAATAC
>JAKFER010000299.1:0-2813 GCA_036675565.1 Chitinophagaceae bacterium | reverse complement strand
TGTATTAAAGAACTTATCTTCTTACCGCCTTACCGGCAAAAAATAAGGTCCTTTGGCCGAGTGGCTAGGCAAAGCTCTGCAAAAGCTTCTACAGCGGTTCGAATCCGCTAGGGACCTCTGGAATGGAAAGGCCTGCTGATATTTATTGGCAGGTCTTTTTATTTTAATATGATAATATTTATTTTGCCAGCGACAGCACTACTATCATCGTCCCTTGCGTCGCACCCTTCATCGTTCGGTAATTCTACTTAGCTTTCCTTATTTTGTGAGATATTAACTCACAGATTTGAATGTCAACTAAGTTTTTCACAAACGAAAATGGAAATTCTCTCTTAAAAAAATTCAAAGGAGCCTTTGAGCACATAGCTGATATCTATGCTTTTCATGCAGTCGTAGGTTATTTCCGTTCATCAGGCTATTTTTCAATACGGGATCATTTACAAAAAGTATCCGAAGTAAAAATTCTGGTAGGTATAAATGTAGATGCAATAAGCGCTGAAGCAAAAAAAAGAGGATTGATGTTCTTTGGCGATCCCGACAGGAGCCGTGATGAATTTGTAAAATGGATGCAGAAAGATATTAAAGAAGCCAACTATTCCAAAGAAGTAGAAGATGGCGTCCTGCAATTCATGGAGGATATCGTGGATAAAAAAATCCAGATACGTGTTCATAAAACAAAAAAATTATATGCCAAGATTTACATATTTCTCCCAAAAAAATTCAATGAGTATTCAGGTGGGGAAGTAATTACCGGTTCTTCAAATCTGACCAATGAAGGTATTGGTACACATGAAGGAGCTAATTATGAATTCAATGTTTGTCTTCGTGATTATGATGATGTACAGTTTGCCGAAAATGAATTTCAAAAGCTTTGGGAAGAAGGAGAGGAAATTTTGCCTGTTGATGTAACCAGAATAAAATCCAGGACACATATTGGCCAGCTTTATACTCCGTTTGAAATTTATATCAAGCTGTTAATTGAATACTTTGGTAAAAACATTGATTACGATCCTGATTCAGTAGGCGACCTTCCGCAGAGTTTTAAAAAATTGACTTACCAGGTAGATGCAGTAAACCAGGGTTACCAGATGCTGCTGGAGCATAATGGTTTTATGCTGGCCGATGTAGTGGGTCTTGGCAAAACAGTTGTTGCCAGTATGATTGCTAAACGATTCTTAATTGCCAATGGCACACTCAATACAAAGATTCTCGTTGTTTATCCGCCTCCTCTCGAAAGAACCTGGAAAAAAACGTTCGGTCAGTTTGGTTTGGACAGGCATACGGAGTTTATCAGCAATGGAAGCCTGCATAAAATATTAGAAAATAAAAAAGATGACCACTGGCCAAAAGAAGATTACGACCTCGTGCTCGTAGACGAGGCCCATAAATTCCGCAATCACAAATCACAAATGTTTAATGAGCTGCAGGTGATTTGTAAAACACCAAGGGCAGTAGAAGGGAATGTGCCCGGCAGGCAAAAGAAAGTAATTCTTATTTCAGCAACGCCATTAAATAACAGGCCGGAAGATATTTATTACCAGCTACAGTTGTTTACCGATGCCCGCAAGTCAACACTCGATATTACTAACCTGCAGGGCTTTTTTGCGCCGTTAATAAAAAGATACAAGGAAGTATTAGCTGCTGCAAAACTGACCGGCAGACCTGATATTAATTCTTTGCGTATTATTTATTCCGCCATCAGGGATAAAGTATTGCAGCAAATCACGGTTCGCCGTACCCGAACGGATGTAAAAAATTATAAAGACTACCTGAAAGATTTAACTGAGCAAGGTATCAGGTTTCCGGAAATTGCGGAACCTAAATCTATAGAATATGAAATGGACAAAGAACTCGAATCCTTATTCTACCAAACCATCACATACCTTGTTGATGAAAACAGGATCGGTTATTTCCGGTACAAAGCTATTTCGGGTTTATTGCCGGAAGTAAAAGATAAATATTATACCAATGCAGACCGTGCTTCATTGACATTGGGCCAGATTATCATGACCCAATTGATAAAACGACTGGAAAGTTCCTTTACTGCTTTCAAAATCTCCCTGGAGAACTTTAAAATTTCTACTGAACGGATGATTGATATGTTCAGTAAAGGAAAGGTTTATGTGGCTCCCGACGCAAAAGTGAATGAACTGATGAACAAAGACTGGAGCGATGAGGAAATTGAGGAACGGATTTTAGAATTATCCGAAAAAAATCCACGCAACCAGATCTTTTCGCCGGCAGACTTTAAAGAAGAATTTTTAGAAGGTTTGCGCCGTGATGTTGAGTCACTGAATGAACTCTGTGATGCATGGGCAAAAGTGGAACAGGATCCCAAATGGGATGTGTTCCTGCATTTGTTTAAAACAGAATTGCTGCGGAAAGATTTAAATCCTTCCGGCAAGCTGGTGATCTTTACCGAATCAAAAGAAACAGTTAAGTACCTGGCAAAACAATTTGAAAAGGAAGGATATACCAGGCTATTATCTATTTCAGCCGAAAACAGGAAGACATTACAGGATACTATCCAGGATAATTTTGATGCGAATATCAAAGAGTGGAAATATGATTTTGATTTCATCATCAGTACGGAAGTGTTAGCTGAAGGTGTCAACCTGCACAGGGCCAGCATGATTGTAAACTATGACACTCCCTGGAATGCTACCAAACTTATGCAGCGTATCGGGAGGGTGAATCGGATCGGGAGTACGGCAGATATGATTTATAATTATGCATTCTATCCTTCCCGCCAGAGTGATGAACTCGTCAGCCTGTATAATAACGCATATATAAAATTGCAGGGCTTTCATACA
>JAKFER010000186.1:0-2820 GCA_036675565.1 Chitinophagaceae bacterium | reverse complement strand
GCAAAAATTTTATCCTGCCTGGCTGATGATATCGTTTGGGATACACCCGGATTTTTTCATTTAACCGGTAAAGAAGCATTTGACAAAGAAATCGAGAACGACAATTTTGTAGGCAGTCCGACTATCTCCATTACCAGGATGGTTGAAGAAAATAATATAGTGATAGCTGAAGGCGCTGTACAGAGTAAGAGAAAAGATGGTGGAATGTTAGACGCTGTATTCTGCGATGTATTTCATATGGAAAATGGTAAAGTAAAAAAGCTGACAAGCTACCTGATGAATAAATAACCTGAGTTAAAAAAAGAAATGACTTAGCTCGTTGCCTGCACCAATACGTTCCGATACAGAAAGTATAATTATTTAGACTTGATGCATTTACCGCCACTGAGGTACAGCTGAGTAACCACAAATCTTTGGAAATTGTTTACTTCATTTTACTTCGCTTGAAAGAACTATAATGGCAGTACATAAGTATCCCACGACTTAGAAGCATGATAAACTGTAAGTACCTCTCAGGATTCACGATTCATACGCATTAAAAATAAACAGCCTGGCACTTTTTAATAACTGCCAGGCTGTTTATTTTGGTTATTTTTTAAATCGCAGGGTATTCAAAATATTCGTGGCAATTTTTTCTCCCTGCTTACTCCCTTCTGTGCAGGAATAAGTATAATGGATTCCTGCATACACTCTTGATCTTCCAATGTCATCAACCATTTCTGTAAATGAGCTATATTTCCGGGGCGCCATGCCCAGATTGTCGTATGTATGCAGCGTAATTTCATAGTGTTCACCGAACAAGCTGGTAAGCATTTTCCCTAAAGCTCCCCCAGTTTGCGAGTGCCCCGAAGGAAAATCAGGATGAGGAGGAGTGGGAAGCACAGGGTTCCAGGTAGTATGACCCAGCACATTTCGTATATACCGGATGGGTCGCTCAACAAGCAAGTCATATTTTATCTTCCAGCATCCAATCTGCGATTCGGCAAGGGCAATAGCTGTTTTGGCCTGGGCTACTGCATACAAATCCAATTGCGGATTTTCGGTATGCATTACCTGGCTGAAAACAGATTGGTAATGCGTACCTGCCTGGAAGCCCGGGTTATCTTTGAAGTATAAGGCCGTGGCGATTTGATCAGGTGTAAGGGATTGGGAAATATCATACACTTCCTTTACCATTTGATAATAGGCTGAGTTGGGATCTGTAGAATAAGACGGGGGTGGCGGCGACGAAGTGTTGTTTAAACTGCCTTGAACAAATAGCCGGTTAAGGCCCCAGTAAGGTGCGGATACCGAGGTGGGATTAGGTGCTGTCGGCGACCAAATACCCTGACCTGATGGAGGCTCATAGGTCGGATACTTAGTTAATGAGCCATCAGTTTTTGACCAGTCAAATATCCGTTGGGCTACAGTTTTTCCAAAAGCAACTGATCGTTGAAATAGATCAGGGTTTAGCTCTGATTGGTATTTAACATTCAAAGCATGTTCCAAAGAGTCCATAGAAGCGATGTTAGTAGCAGATGTATTGGTATAAAAATTTCGGGTTAGAGAGGCAAGAGCTGCATTGGCAGAGATTGGCCAATGGTATGCTTTTCCAGGTTGGGTAGCAGGCATTACCGGCATACTAGTTAACTGGCCATATAATGATTGATAACCGGGCATGCCGGGCACAACAGATTCGTATAATGCAATTCCGAAATAAGCAAAATAACGATTGCCGTTCAGGCTATATGGGTTAGGACCTGCTGGTAAACGCAAAAGCCTTAATTGAAAGTCGTGCCATTTTTGTGCAACTTCCGATGAATAAGTTTTAGTTTGATGCAGGTGGCCATTACCGCTTTTTTCTACTCGTATACCATTTTCGATCCCTGCTTCCTCAAAAATCCTGTCATCTGTTTCTTTCTTACAGGATATGATTAAAAAAAGGCTGGATAAGAACAGGTAAATCTGGCTTCGTAATGAGTTTTTACTTTTCATAATACTTCATTTTAATGTAAACAATTGGTTTGTCCTGATGTGGCCACCTGGAAAAAAAGTTTGCACTTTTCACAGGCGTCCTCTATTGTCTGCCTTCTTATGCTCAGTGCTATTTCTGATAGAAAATCACACCTTTTAATTTTATGAAATGAAAGGTAATGACCAGGGCATTTGTTTTTTTTGTAAATCGCTTAAAGCAGGAATTCGCCGACTTAATACATGCTGCATAAACCAATGGCATTAAAAATAAAAATGCTGCCGCTTGTCGGGAAAATCGGTAGTTGGTCTTTATTTTCTTTTTGACTGTGGCTCTAACCATACGAAATACTTAATTTGTGAGTGTGATGAACACTTACCAGCCAAACAAGTTTCTATTTTCTCCCGAATATCGGGTTTGGCGGCATGTAGTGTTTTGGGTCGTTTATACAGTAGTTGTCGCATTAATATGGCAGGTTCCAGGAAGAAGTTTTGGGCGGAATCTATTTCAAGGCCTGCTATGGTTACCTATTCGAATACTGTATTGTTATCCCCTTGTTTATTGGGTATTGCCGCAATTCCTGTTGAAAGGAAAATACATCCAATTTGC
The DNA here is from genome assembly GCA_036675565.1 of Chitinophagaceae bacterium. GTDB lineage: Bacteria > Bacteroidota > Bacteroidia > Chitinophagales > Chitinophagaceae > JACCYQ01. Next base: position 260 of record JAKFER010000186.1, on the reverse strand, counting down.
TTTCATCATTATAGGTTGGGCTTTTGCGGGTTGGATACTTAATTATCTGTTCCGGAGCTTTATTTTCATTCCCATACTGGAATACTTGCAGTTAGATACTATTAACAAGAATCGATGGGAGACTAATAGTTTTTTAGTGCTGACGACCACGGCTGGCGTTACATCCGTTATCGTTCTATTCAAACATTGGATGAGGAAACAACAGGAGTGGATGCAGGCTGAGAAAGAGAAAATAATGTCCGAACTGCAATTGCTAAAAG
>JAKFER010000091.1:0-2881 GCA_036675565.1 Chitinophagaceae bacterium | reverse complement strand
TACAGATGGAAAAGAACGAAGGGTTAAAAATCTTACTGACAGTTCTGAAAACCCGGTTGGAGAATGGAATAGCATGACGGTTGAATGTGTTGGTAATTCTATTAAAGTCTGGGTTAACGGTGACCTGGTGAATTATGGCTTCAACTCTACTGCCAGCAAAGGTAATATTGCATTACAGGCCGAAGGTTCTGAGGTGGAATTCCGTAAGATTGTGTTGACACCGATAACAAAACTTACCGTTAAACAGTAACGGTAATATCATCCATTTTTTCTTGTGAAGGTATCTGCTGTTTGTATTCATTTTCCCAAAAATCCGCATCCTTAATGCCGAGAGAAACCGGATCAAAAACCGGATCCTTACCTTCTGCTTTCTGTTTTTCATAATCTTTTAGTGCAAGGATAGCTGGTTTTTGAAGAATGATGATAGCTATCACATTCAGCCAGGCCATGATGCCTACACCCATATCGCCAAGGTCCCAAGCGATCTTTGCTGTTCGGATGCATCCGAAAAATACAGCGGCCAGTATTCCTATTTTCAACAACAACATAAGCAGTGGTCCGCCCCTTGTTGTTTGCGTTAAATAAGCCACGTTCGTTTCTGCTATATAATAATAGGCCATCAATGTAGTAAACGCAAAGAAAAATAAGGCCACGGCAACCAGGTAACTGCCGGTTCCTATATAATTTTCATTAAAGGTTTCCTGGTCATTGAAGGCCTTGTCGATGGCTGCCTGCGTGTAAGTAGCGCTGCCATCCACATGTTTTACACCATCCTGCATATAATAAACACCATTGTCTACCAGCAATTGATTATCTGGTCCCTTTACATTATACATACCGGTGACAAGGATCATAAACGCAGTAGCGGAACACACAAAAAGCGTATCAACATATACAGAAAAGGCTTGTACTAGTCCCTGCTTGGCAGGATGAGTTACTTCAGCGGCCGCAGCCGCATGAGGGCCAGTTCCCTGTCCGGCCTCATTGCTATAAACACCACGTTTTACCCCAATTGAGATCATAGCGCCGACAATGCCGGCAAAAGTTGCTTTTGTTCCAAATGCACTTGATAGGATCAGCCCGAATATTTCCGGAATTTGTGCATAGTTTATGATCATGATCACCATAGCCACCACGATATAAGCAATGGCCATAAAAGGAACAACATATTGCGCCACATTTGCAATAGACCTGATACCGCCAAAAATGATCAGGCCAAGCAAAACAATCAGCAGGATACCGGTCCACATATGATCAATTGGAAATGCATTTTTTACTGCTGATGCTATACTGTTAGATTGCACCCCCGGCAATAATAAACCGGTGGCAAAAATGGTGGCAATAGCAAAGACAACTGCATAAATTTTCCCAACACGTTTATTTTTGAAACCTTTCTCAATATAAAAAGCCGGGCCACCGCGGTATTCGCCTTTTTCCTTTTGTTTGAAAATCTGGCCCAGCGTGGATTCTATAAAAGCTGAGCCAGCGCCCAAAAAAGCAACAGCCCACATCCAGAAAACGGCGCCGGGGCCACCAATAAAAATAGCCGTTGCCACACCTGCAATATTGCCCGTACCTATACGGCCAGAAAGAGAAACCGCTAATGCCTGGAAGGATGAAATACCTGCTTTGGACTTTTCGCCTTGCAGAAGAAGCTTGACCATGTCTTTGATAAGCCTTACCTGGAAAAAACGCATTCGTATGGAGAAGTAAATACCGATGATTAATAACAAATATATCAGGGCATTGCTCCAAATAATGGAGTTGGCTGCATTGACAAAATCTTCAAAATTTCCCATAGCTTAGTTTCAATTTTATGTTACAGTGGGGCAATATAGCATTAAACTTGTTGTGTTGATTTGACTAAAAGGTGTTTTTTTGATAGAGAATTAATGGAGTTTCCTGCAATAGAATATATTTCACGCTATTCAGGTCTCATGAAGAGAAAATAAACAATAGCCAATTAATTTCACAACATAAGAATAGAATACTTTGTATGTAGCCGATCTGGCATTATTACTCAAACGAGATCATAGTATATTTTAAGCTGAATCCTGACGGAAGCTTCATATTGTTTTGCAAAACAGGCCATGGAGCGGAAAAGATTTTGTATCGGTGGACAGTAAAGAAATCAATCAAAATTTTATTACGATAAAAACTGTAGGTGGTAATCCCGTGTTGCTCCGCCATGTATTTTTTAGTTTAAAGAACGGGGAGACCGGATCGTGGATAAAAACAAATGAAAGGGAGAAGTGTCATTTCCCCCTGCAGCCGGTAATTACTGTTTCTATGGTATTTGAATTTTGCAAGGAACGGTTCACTCATTTTAGTATAGAGAATCCCGGGCATAACTATTTTGAATTCCGTTTTGAGCCATGGTTGATGGAAGTATACTTTAATAATTTTCAATTAAGAATATCGAAGTATGTTTTGTCAGGAAAACACCCACTGATGAAGGGGGAGAAGCTTGTGTATGAGAAGGTATGATGTTTCAAAAAACTTCAGTTATTCAAATATATTAACGAAAAGAATTAACAATGACGAAGAGCATATGGCCTGGAAAAATCTTTTATTTGTTTGGCCTGTGAAAGAAAACGCCGGCATATTTATTTTTGGAGCACCTGCAAGGCAAATAAAAATGTTCCCGACCTGTCCTGATTGAGCGCTAAATAAAAATCATTCCAGGTTCGGGAACCGGGTATAAAATTGCTAATTCAGTAAACTGAACAATGACTAGCAACCTACTTTTTATTTTTTCACTCTCACCAATTTAAAAACTTTGCCTGTTGTTCCGGATGGGCCCAGTAAGGTTGAAACAGTTACATAAACTTCCCCATCATTATCCTGGCCAAAGCCTTTCAAATAATGTCCCAGATCATTA
>JAKFER010000196.1:0-2900 GCA_036675565.1 Chitinophagaceae bacterium | reverse complement strand
CGCCAGGAACGCAAGGTTAACGCAAGGATCCCAAGGTGGTTTCAGTATTCTTTGCGGCCCTTGCGGTTCATAGCGCTCATCGCGATACGAATCCAAATTACCTCATTGTCAAATTGCCAAATTGTTTTCTTCTTGTCATGCCGACGAAGGAGGCATCTCAGACTGTTTCATGAATTTCAAATTTTCCAACTCAATCAGGTGCTTATTTCATTGACCAATTGACTCATTGTATTCTTTATTTTCAAAATGAACTCATTTTCAATTTTTATTTTGTATCGCCAGGAACGCAAGGTTAACGCAAGGATCCCAAGGTGGTTTCAGTATTCTTTGCGGCCCTTGCGGTTCATAGCGCTCATCGCGATACGAATCCAAATTACCTCATTGTAAAATTGCCTCATTGTCAAATTGCCAAATTGTTTTCTTCTTGTCATGCCGACGAAGGAGGCATCTCAGACTGTTTCATGAATTTCAAACTTTCCAGCTCAATCAGGAGTTTATCTCATTGACCAATCGCTCATTGTATTCTTTCATTTTCAAATTGAACTCATTTTCAATTTTTATTTTGTATCGCCAGGTACGCAAGGTTAACGCAAGGATCGCAAGGTAGTTTCAGTATTCTTTGAGGCCCTTGCGGTTCATAGCACTCATCGCGATACGAATCCAAATTACCTTATTGTAAAATTGCCTCATTGTCAAATTGCCAAATTGTTTTCTTCTTGTCATGCCGACGAAGGAGGCATCTCAGACTGTTTCATGAATTTTAAATTTTCCAACTCAGTCAGGTGCTTAACTCATTGACCAATTGCCTCATTGTATTTCTTCATTTTCAAATCTTCAAGTTATCTCATTGCCGTTGCCAAATTGGTTCATTATCACATTGCATATTTCTCTTTCCACTTTTTGCCTTGATGCAAAAAGTGGAGCAAAAAAATCAAGGCTGCCTTAATGCTCCGCAAGGCAGCCAGCCCACGCACAAGTAACACCCAACCTTTTTCAGTTACACATTGGAGTTAGGCAGGACGAAGCCTCCGCTTCGTGATAATTCGTAAACACTGGAGGCGCTGTATTCCACCTGGCAGATTCATAATCGTTGAATGCATTTTATCGCCCGGCGGAATAAGGCGCTGGAAGAGAAAATAAGTCAAAACTTAAAAGTAAAAAGTCAAAAATCTTTACGTTGAATGGGACTTGCAAATCCAGAACTTTAAAAGTTATAATTCTTAGCGTTACTTAGAACCTTACCGCCTTTGCGGCAAATGCCACGAAGACGCCAAGACGCAAAGCGACACAAAGAAAACAAGTCAAAACTTAAAAGTCTTTCCTGGTTTCGAACAGTCTTTTCGATCATAAGCTAAACGGCTAAACAACTCAACAACTAAACCTTCTAAACCTTCTAAACCCTAAACTACTTCACCTCCAACCCAATACTCCTCGTCTGCTCCCCCACATGCGTTACATGAAACGAAAATGCACGCCCGTCATCTAATACACCTTTTGCATTGATCTGCACATGGTGATTTTCCAGCCGGGGTCTCAGCGTTTCTTTGAAATCCGTTGCCGTTCCTTTCAGTGGCGCCAGGGCCATGATATCGCCAATCGTAACCACGCCATCGGCGGCAATGGCTTCAAATGCTTCGCGGTTTACAAACCAGAAAGGCACCGCCGTGCCGGTACTTTGCGCCATGATGGGGAAAGTACCCAGGGGCGCATCTTTTTCAATAATATAATAACCCCGGGTGGTTAATGCGCAGCCGAATGCCGCCGGTACATCCATTAATGCAAGCAGGTTAAAATCGGGACGGATGCATGCCGGCTGGCGGTGAAAAGGCATCACCAGCCAACCATCCGTAAAAAATAACTGGTTCGAAAGCGGCGACATTCTTACATAGAGCGGCGCACCCGGATCTTCGGCAGGATAGTGAACCCGTTTATTACCCGCATCAGCGCTTGCGGCGCCCATCTCCTGCAACACGTTTTGTAATTGTTTTTGATTGGGATGCTCCGGCGTATTGGCCGCCCGCTGGCTGCAGCCGGAAATAAGGATAGCCAGCACCAGCCCGGTAATACCTGCGCTGCTGATCATTTTAAAAAATAAATCCCGAAAAGGTTTATTGGCTTTGTTGCCCCGCGGGGACAAGAGTTTGTTTTGTTTCATGATGAATGATTTTAAAACAAAACTAACCGGCCGCGCAGCCGCGAAATAGTACAAAAGCGACATTTGGGATACAGCAAATGGTTTGAATGATTTTTTTTATGTAGCCAGCTTCGGGAATGCTATTGGACTTTGGTTGCGTCGCACACTTGTGCAGAAAGGAATACTATGAAGCTTTTAAAAAAAACAGAAGAACCCCCTTTTGATTCATAAACAATAATTTGCCGGATAACTGAAAGATTGAAAAAGGAATAATTTTAGTAATTATTCAATGTTAAATTAGAAATTCATTCGATGGCAGATGTGCATTCAAAAGAAATCAGGTCTTATAATATGTCCCGCATTAAAGCGAAAGACACAAAGCCAGAAATGCTGGTAAGACGATTTTTGCATTCACAGGGATTTCGTTACAGATTGCATGTGAAAAATCTGCCCGGCAAACCAGATATTGTTTTACCAAAATATAAAACAGTCATATTAATACATGGATGTTTCTGGCATGGCCATGCCGGTTGTAAATATTACGTTGTTCCTAAAACAAGAACTGATTGGTGGCTTGCAAAAATAAACTCAAATATTGCAAATGATCAGAAGGCATTGAAAGCTTTAAAAAAAGAAGGCTGGAAATTATTGTTATTCACGAATGTGATCTTAAGCCAAATTGCATAATCAAGACCTTCAAATTTCTTCTAAGAAAATTATCCCGATAAGTTATCTCCCATTTATTCAACGTGACTTAAAAGCAAAT
>JAKFER010000229.1:0-2906 GCA_036675565.1 Chitinophagaceae bacterium | reverse complement strand
GATTTTTATACATTTCGTTATTAATATTACTGTCTCAATCTAAATGTAAATAGTAAGTAATGGTCAAAGTTTTAGTTACCGGTGCTGCCGGCTTTATCGGATCTCATGTTTGCGATCATCTGGTCAATAATGGATATGAAGTTATAGCACTTGACGATTTGTCTGGTGGTTTTGAAGACAACGTTAATGCAAAAGCGAAATTTATAAAAGGATCAATTAATGATGTTGATTTGATTAATAACCTATTTAAAGAACATCAGTTTACTTATGTTTTTCATTTGGCCGCATATGCCGCTGAAGGTTTAAGCCATTTTATTCGTCGTTTCAATTATAATAATAACCTGATCGGCAGTATCAATCTGATTAATGCATCTATAAATGCAGGAACTGTAAAATGTTTTGTATTTACTTCTTCAATCGCCGTTTATGGGAAAAATCAGTTACCCATGAAAGAAGACATGACGCCGCAACCGGAAGATCCTTATGGAATTTCAAAGTTAGCTGTAGAACAGGACCTGAAATCTGCACATGAAATGTTTGGAATGGATTACATTATTTTCAGACCGCATAATGTGTACGGTGAAAGACAGAATATCGGTGATCCTTACAGGAATGTTGTTGGCATTTTTATGAACCAGATCATGCAGGGGAAAAAATTAACTGTATTTGGTGATGGAATGCAAACAAGAGCTTTTAGTCATATTGATGATGTGGCACCAATCATTGCTAAAAGTGTTGAAATGCCGGAAGTTTTTAACGAGGTGTTTAATATAGGCGCTGATACACCTTATACAGTAAAAGAATTAACTACGTTAGTATGTGATGCGTTTGGTGCTTCAGAGCAAATTGAATACCTGGAAGCCAGGAACGAGGTAGTGCATGCTTATTCCAACCATGACAAGGTTCATAAGTTTTTTGGCCATATGATCAATAACATTTCTCTTAAAGATGGTATTGAAAGAATGGTTGCAGATGCCAAAGAAAAAGGGCCACGGACAGGAGAGAAATTTAAAAATATTGAAGTTGAAAAAAACATGCCCCCTGCGTGGACTAAGTTAATTTGATTATGAATTATTCCTATCCCAATATCTCAGTAGTTATACCTGTGAAGAATGAAGCAGGCAAAATAAGAGAATGTATTGAAGGCATTCTAAGCCAATCAATGCCTGTAAAGGAGATCATTGTAGTAGACTCAGGGTCTACAGATGGAACTATTGAAATCCTGAATGAATATGAAATAGTAAAGCTTATACAAATTCCATCAGAAGAATTTAATCATGGTGAAACAAGGAATCTGGGTGTAAGTCATGCTTCTGGGGAATATGTGATTTTAACAGTTGGTGATGCAAAGCCTTATGATAACGATTGGATAAAAAATCTTTTAGCTGGCTTTGATAATGAAAATGTTGCAGGTGTTTGCGGTATGCAGGTGGTTGCTCACCATAAAAAAAATAATCCCGTTGAATGGTTCAGACCAGTAGACAAAATTAGCAGAATCACAAAGTATTCTTATTCAAAAGAACAGTTTAATCAATTGTCCCCCGGAGAAAAGAAACTAGCTTGTAGTTGGGATGATGTAACGGCCATGTATAGACGTTCTGTGTTACAGGAAATTCCGTTTCGCAAAACATCCTACTGTGAAGATGCAATATGGGCGCAGGATGCACTTTTAGCAGGTTATACAATTTCGTACAACCCTGCAGCAAGAGTGTATCACTATCATTTTGAAGACAAAGATTTTACATTTAAAAGAACATTGACTACACTGTATTTCAGGTATAAATTTTTTGGGTTTGTGGGGTCAAGTCCCCAAAAAAGTATTGTTGATGATCTGAGGATAGTGAAAACAATTTGGAAATCTTTTCCATTAAAGATTAAGGAAAATATATTCTGGTGGAAATATAATATCGATCAATTTAATGCAATGCGGAAGGCACACCTGGTATTTCAAGACGCAATTAAAAAAGGCGATCATGTTTTAAAAGAGGAGCATGAAAAATTCTGTGGAAAACCACCTATTCCAATTAAAACGCATAAATATTAGCATCTTAATTTAATAAAAAACTACGTTGAAGTTTCTCCATGTATCCTAAGCCATTGGTTAGTGTTTTAATGACAGCTTATAATAGTGAAAAATTCATTGAAGAGGCTATAGAAAGTGTTCTGGCATCCAATTATTCAAATTTCGAGTTGCTTATAGTGGATGATTATTCAATTGATAATACATTATCAATTGCAAGTAAGTATGCATTGAAGGATGACAGGATAAGGATATATACTAACGATAAAAATTTGGGTGATTATCCTAACCGCAATAAAGCAGCATCATACGCAAAGGGAAAATATATAAAATACCTGGACAGCGACGACATCATGTATCCTCACTGTCTGGATGTAATGGTTCGGTCAATGGAAATGTTTCCGGATGCGGGTATTGGTCTTTCATCAATGCCTGATCCTAACAAACCATATCCGGTTTTATTGAATCCCAGAGAAGCTTATTTAGAGAATTTTAATGGATACGGGCATTTCTTGCGAGCCCCCGGTTCTGGTATTATAAATCTGGAAGCGTTTAACAAAGTTGGTGGATTTAGTGGTGAAAGGATGATTGGTGATGCTGACTTGTGGTATAAAATGGCCATGTATTACCCGATTGTGAAAATGTCTACCTTCTTATACTGGGACAGGCAACATGAAAGCCAAGAACGACAATCATCATATGCAAAGCAGTATCCGAAGTTGCAAAAAATGATTCTTGAGAGGTATTTTAATCACGCTGATTGTCCATTATCGGAAAAAGAAAAAAAAGAAATTTTAAGAAATAAAAGAAAGCAAAAAATTAAAGGGTTCATACTAAGTAAATTGAAAAAAATTGTATAACTGGAAACTATTGCTGAATCAGTGAT
>JAKFER010000269.1:0-2912 GCA_036675565.1 Chitinophagaceae bacterium | reverse complement strand
AAGTTGCTGAAAGACATCCGTACTTTACTGATCTGATGATCTAGCTTTTAGCCCTGTTGATTTCTCTTCTCAAAAGAGTGAAATAGCGGCTGGAAGCACTGCAAAAATACTTCAAAATAAAGACTCTGCTTCGGCAGGGTCTTTTGTATTTAGAGATTGCCAAAAAACGTATTTTCGCCTAACATGGTGTTACTTCATTGGGGAGTAGCCGCTGTTCCTAAGAACAGGTGATGATCAACATATTTGCTCTAAAACGAGCATGGTCATCATAGCAAAGAACCAAATGAGCTTCTAAAGAGCTTTCTTTTGTTGGCAAGACCTTTGATTTACCACTCTGCAGATTTTTGGCTAGCAGGAGAGGTGAGTCATTGGTATTTGTTATGCTAGCCAGAGAAAGACATCATGTATGAATTCCTCCTCTCCACAGCCATCGTGGCTTTAGCTGAAATGGGCGATAAGACCCAACTGCTCGCATTGTTACTTGCTGCACGTTTCCGTAAACCCGTCCCAATTCTATTGGCTATTTTGCTGGCAACCATTATTAACCATGGCGTCTCTGCTGTTTTAGGCCAATGGATCACCACAGTTTTAAGCCCTGATGCGCTGATCTGGATTCTCTCGATTGGTTTCATTGCTATGGCAGGTTGGATGTTGATTCCTGATCAGTTGGATGATGAGTCAGGCAGCATTAAGAAATGGCAGAAACTAGGGGTATTTGGCGCAACATTTGTGCTGTTCTTTTTGGCCGAAATTGGAGATAAAACCCAAATTGCTACCGTAGCTTTAGCGGCACGTTTTGACAGTATTGTTTGGGTGATGTTGGGTACGACTTTCGGGATGATGTTGGCCAATGCTCCAGCGGTCTTTATTGGTGATAAGTTGGCGACCAAGTTGCCAATTGCCTTAATTCATAAAATTGGTGCGGCCATTTTCTTGGTCATTGGTGTTGCAACACTTGTACAGCATTATTTCTTCTAATTCACCGTAGAAAATAAGAATCCCGACTTAAAAAATCGGGATTTTTTATTGAAAAATTATCTTCAATTTATTGATATATCAAATGATATTGGTCGTAAATGCATTGTAAGTTTGTGTAAATCCATATATGTTGTAGGTATTAAAAAGTCTTTTAAGAAAAACAGCATTTTGAGGGGATGGACATGGCATTTGACCGCACAACGTCACAGGTTTTATATGATGATGGCACACATAAGTGTATTAGCTTTACCAGCTTGGTCAAAGGCGAGGGTGTACAGGCAAATCAGTTTTTAATTATTGACCATGAGCGTGCAGCGGTCTTAGATCCCGGTGGTGATTTAACTTATGTACCGTTGACCATGGAGTTGAATAAATATACCCGTTTGACCAATCTTGATTTTGTGATGGCCTCACATCAAGACCCTGACATTATTACCTCAATGCCGCGTTGGTTGGTCTATACCGAAGCGAAAGTGGTGGCTTCTAAACTTTGGGCACGCTTTTTACCTCACTTGAACTCTGCCTTTATGAGTGAGCGGATGAAAGGCAACTGGTTGGACAGATTGGTGGAATTACCTGATCACGGTCAAGTGATTACGTTGGGACAATCCTCCATTATTGCTGTGCCTGCCCATTTTCTACATTCGGTAGGCAATTTTCAGTTTTATGACCCGATTGCCAAGATTTTATTTTCAGGCGATATGGGGGCATCGATGGTGGACGATGCCTCAAAACCTTTGGAAAACTTTGCTGCGCATATTCCTAAAATGAAAGGGTTTCATCAGCGCTATATGTGCAATAACAAAGTGATTCGTTTATGGGTCAATATGGTCCGCACCATGGATGTCGAAATGATTGTACCGCAGCATGGAACACCGTTTATTGGGCAAGAGCAGATTCATCAATTTTTAGACTGGATTGAGACTTTGGAGTGCGGTACAGACTTGATGGATGAGAGTGTTTTTACCTGTCCAACTTAAGTGACAAAATAGTCGTAAATTTTGCTTGTTTGGCAACCACAATTTTTTTAATATTTTCTTCCAAAAAAAGTTTTTGAAAATGAGAATATAAAGGATGTTGTCTCAAGTTCCAACGGAAGATGCCTGTTTAAGCTGCGGGGCATGTTGTGCCTTTTTTAGAGTCTCATTTTACTGGGCTGAAGGCATCTCCATGCCTGAACATTACACAGAGCCAGTGACGGCTGTGTATTCATGTATGATTGGAACCAATCAAGCCAGCCCACGCTGTATCGCACTGCAAGGTACCATTGGTGAACACGTGAGTTGTGGGATGTATGAACAGCGTAGCTCTTCATGTAAAGAAGTTCAAATTGCTGATGATCAATGCAACAAAGCGCGACGTGCGCACAATATGATTCCATTTGTGCAATTGGAAGCGAGCATTCCTGCCAACGATGAAGGTTTTGATCAAGTGTGTTAATCGGTAAAAGCAGAGTCAAGGCTCTGCTTTTTTAGTTTTAGAAAACAAATCGAATTCATCTTAAAACAAGAAATAAAAAATAAAGGTGGAAATGAGGGTCTCAAATAAAATATGGGTTTTATCACTTTATTTTGGCTTTGTTGCACAAAGATTTCATAACTATATGATTTTAAAAGTTTTGATTATTTTTTGATCCAAAATTAAATCTATTTAAATCAGATGCTTACATATTTATGCAACAAAGCCCTTTATTTTCTAAAATAAAAAATAAATTTTCAATTGAAATGAAATTTAAGTTCATATTTGTTTATAATAGCGCACGGAAATTACCAGTGAGACTGCCATGTTGACCATCGTTCAAGACGCGTTAACTTTTGATGATGTCCTATTACTCCCTGCCTATTCTACTGTTCTCCCAAAACATCTCTCATTAAAGACACGATTCACGCGCGACATTAATTTAAATATCCCCCTTGTTTCACCAGCAATGGATA
>JAKFER010000066.1:0-2921 GCA_036675565.1 Chitinophagaceae bacterium | reverse complement strand
GTGGCAAGTCTTTCCTTTTTGATAAACTTTAACTAGGTAAAGCTGTAATCTACACCGGTTACCTGGGTTAACAGGGTTTGAGGTGCATCTAATATTGTTGCATTGTATTCCGGCTTGGGTGTTACAGGTGAAAATTCTTTTAAGTAATCCTTCATTACCTGGTGAAGACTGTAGGAAGTATTTTTTGCATCCTCCACACCTTTCAACCTGCATAACATATCTGGTGGATCTCCTTCCCTTTCACATGCACAAACGGTGTACATTTTTGAAGGATCGATGGGTTTGTCATTTACTTCAATGGTCTGAATTCTTTTTCCCATTTCTTCAAAGGCTTTGAAACTCACTTTCATCCCTTTAAATTTCACTACCCAACCTCCCAGTCTTTTTGATGCATCTTTTGCAAATACATTGTTCAATTCCTTTTCAAGCCAGTCTATTAGTTGCTTTCCCGAAACTTTACCTGTTCTAACCTGTGAATCGACAGGCAACATATCGAATAAATATCCTTCTGTAATGGGTATGTTCCCGGTTGAATCTTTTTTTGATCTTGGCGGACAAAATCTAAATCCATTTGAAAGCACAATATCAGTACCTACCTTCCATTTCAGCGCATCAATGATCATGGTGTCGATGGTATTTTCAACTACAAAATACCGGTATAATGGCAACGTGCTATATCCTATTACTTTGTTGATTTCGCTGATAAATGGTTTTTCATTTTCGGCAATCACTTTTTGCATTTCAGTATCCGCCGGAAACTTATCAGCATCTAATTCGATCAAAGCATATTTTTCATCAATGATCTTTCCATTTTCAACAACCAGGTCAAGTTTACCTACGAAGGAGCCAAAAGCCCCAGGTTCCACTACTTTCGAATATTTACATATGATTGGTTTTCTTACCCGTTCGTGTGTATCTCCACCAAAAATATAATCAACACCTTCGCATTCTTTTATATTGGCTAATGCAATTTGTTGTGATAAACCCAGGTGGGAAAGCAATATTACCAGGTTACATTGCTCCTGCTCCCTCAATACTTTTACATAGTGTTCCAAATTATCTTCTGGGTGCGTATATACAATTCCTTTGCTGTAATCCGGTGATTGCCGGATAGGTACTAACGGGTCTGTATATCCTAAAAAACCCACTTTGATACCTGCAATATTCCACGTATGATAAGGCGGGAAAATCAATTCACCTTTTTTCCCATCCCCCAAATCATGATACATGTTTGCACAGATCTTTGGTGCATGCAACCCACCTAATAATTTTTGCATGGCTTCTTTATAATATACCACCTCCCAGTTTCCGGGCAGGTAAAGGTTATACTCCATGGCATTTAAAATGGGTTGTAAAGCTTTGCCAGTAGTCTCCACGCTGAGCTGGCTCCCCTGGAACATATCACCTGTATCAATGATAAAAGTATTTGGATTTTCTTTTTTGATCTTTTTGAAATAAGTAGCCAGGTGAGCATAACCACCCGTAGTGCGAAACTTCATATCATTATTTTCCCAGAATAATTCATCATGCGGATGCAGTTGACAATGTACATCGGTCGTTTGCAAAATAGTTACCCGCTGCTGCCCTGATTGCAATTTTTTAGATGCTTCTTCAACAGGTTTACTTTCATCTCCTTTTAAAATAGATGAAAGCGGATTCAACGAGAAACCCAAACCTGCAAGCGTAGAGAATTGCAAAAAATTTCTCCTGGATTGTGAATGATTCATTTGTAATTTTTAAGGGTTAGATTTTGCTAATGTATTTTTCCGGTATTCTAATATGGGTTTATACGGGCCGTATTTATGTTGTTGCTCAGAAAATGTATCTGCGTAGGGACCAAAGGGTTCATCAATCGCTTTCTTCGAAATATCTACCCAATCTTTACTTTGATCTTTATGCGGACGGCTTTGGGAATTAACAAATGCTGCAACATCCCAGGCTTCTTCTGTGGTTAATTTTGGAAATGAATGAGATGCCTGGTTGAATGGCATATTAGATTTCACAAAAGATGCGAAACGACTGATACGGTATAATCCTGCTCCATCGTTATAACTGTGAGGTCCCCAAAGCGGTGGATTAAAATAACTCCTTCCCGATGGTTCTAAAATGCCTTCACCATTTTCACCATGACAACTCTGGCAGGTGTTAATATAAACCTGTTTACCTTTTTCAGGATCCGCAGCCCTGTCTAAATAAGGAAGTTCCGGAAGTCCTGCAGTAACAGGTTTTTCACCTTTGGGAACATCTTTTCCAATCCACTTTAAATATGCATAAATAGATTGCATTTCGTAACTGTTGGAATCTAAAGGCTGACCGTTTAAACTTCTCTCAAAACAATCGTTGACCCTTTTATAAATCGTTTCAACAGTTCCACTTCTTGCCCTGAATTTGGGATAGGTTGAATATACACCGCCATAATTATTTCCGAACGCCCTCTTGCCACCATCCAGGTGACAGTTTTGGCAGTTCATGCCATTAGATATTTGCAAGACTGATCCCTGAGGACCAAGATACCTGGAGGTATGGGTGATCAGGTCCTCACCATATATGATCATTTCTCTTTCCTTACCAGAAGTTTCAAAATCACGAAAAAGACTGGGCGCTACCCATGTACTGTCTGAGGTTAAATTTTCAGCTACAATTTCTTCGCTTTCATCTTTGATTGCTTTTTGTACCACTACAACGATGATCACTAAAAAAATTAACAGCAAAAACCAGTTTGAGCGAATAACTTCTTTCATGTTGGGCGAGCAATTTTTAATCAACAATGAAATTAATAGAAGCGTTAAATTACAATCGTGATAAATGTCACAATGCGTTGCTCATAGAATAACCCACCTCAAAGCCGTTTAAAATTTCAATGAATATGGAAGATTTATAAATTCTTTAATAATTCCGTTTTCGATACCAACCCTTCTTTT
>JAKFER010000023.1:0-2921 GCA_036675565.1 Chitinophagaceae bacterium | reverse complement strand
TCAAGTGCTTTTATCAGTTGCGAAATGTTTTCGCTACGTGATATAGTTCCTCCAAAATATTCATTTCGAACGTTGCCCTGGTATTCTACTTCAACATCATACCAATTTGCAACCTGTCGCATAATCATTTCAATACTAGAATTATTAAAATAAAATATGCCGTTTTTCCATGACATCACAGATTCCAAATCCACATCATTAAAAGTTTCAATATTGTTTTGTTTGATTCCAGCCTGTTGACCAGGTTTCAGCATTTTTGAATAGCTGGCCCTTTGATTCGTTGAAACCTTTACAGATCCTTCAAGTAAAGTCACTTTCATTTCACCTTCATCATCATACGCATTTACATTAAAATGCGTTCCTAAGACCGTTATTTCCATATTACCTTTGGTGACTTTAAATGGTTTAGCCGCATTGTGCGTAATTTCAAAATAAGCTTCGCCTGTAATACTGACCACCCGATCCTGACCATTAAATAACACCGGGTAAGTCACAGACGATCCTGCATTCAACCATACCCTTGAACCATCTGTTAAAGTCATATCAATAACCTTGGATCCGCGCGGATTAATCAAGGTATTATAAATGGATTCGTCATGCTGTGATTCGGAACCAGAAGGGGCATAAATAATTTTACCATCTGCTGTTTTGATTACGTTTGCCCCTGACTGTGATACAAGAGCTCCATTCCCAACACTATCAAGATAAACAGTCCTCCCATCAGAAAGTGTAATCAATGCGCGGTTTGAGGCAGGAGCATTGATATCTGCTGGAGTGGTATTTGCAATAATATTTTTTTCTACACTTGGTCTGAAAAATACATAGTATGAACTTAAAACAATTACTGTGATAATTGAAGCAGCCACCGCCAATTGTTTAATCCTAAAACTGACGCTGGTGATATTTTTTCTGCTTGCCTGATTAAAGACTTCAAAGCTTCTTTTATTGTATTGATTAAATTTCTCAAGCTCAGATTTTACCCAGTGTTCGTTATTTAACTTTTCAAAGAGTTTTTGATTTTCTGTTGATGCCAACAGCCATGCATCAAGCTCTTTGCGACCTTCACTACTGAGATCACCCTGTAAATAATTTTTGATTAACTGGCTAATATGAAATGCTTTTTCAGACATAGAGGACAGCTCCTTCTAAATAAAACGTCTTAGATGAATTTTTGTACCCAGGAATTTTTTATAGGGTTATAAATTCACTTCCAGTTGTAACATGCATAGTAACAATACCAGGGAAGAGAGATCCTTGTTTTTGTAAATTGCCAGTCTTAATAGTTTAAGACCTTCTGATTTATGATTGCGAACTGTCTGGTGGGCCATCCCGGTTTCATTGGCAATTTCTTCATTATTCATTCCAGCAACAAGAGCCATCCTGATTACATTTTTATATCGCTCCGGTAGTTGCTCGATGGCATTGTAAACGGCGTTTAAAACTTCTGCCTGAATGATGCGGTTTTCAATTTCCTCTTCAGGGACTGAAGCCAGGTATAGGATCTCTGCATGTGAGTGATCGTGTCGCTTTTTCATTCTTAGCTGGTCGTAACAGCTATTCTTTGTACTGGTGTAAAGAAATGATCTGAGTTGGTTAAGAGAAACGAAAGTTGGTTTTTTCTGAAGCAGTTTAATAAAACTTTCACTGGCTATATCTTCAGCAATCACAGGGCTTCCCATGATTTTCTCAGCGAAATAACAAAGGGGTTTATAATACAGTCCGTAAACATGATCAAAGGCATGTTCATCCCCTAGTTGAAGGGCGCTTAAAACCTGATTATCGTTTAAAATTTCTTTCATTGCTTTATGGAAAGCAACAAGCAAGTAAATAAAAAAAAATAATAACGAGAAAATAAAATTTGAAAAACAAGAAAAAATATGTGTGGGTACAAACCCCGGAGATCTTCGTTTTAAATCTAAGATGCAAAATAAATTCACCATCATCATCCCGCCCCAGGATATTGCATGCCATCCTGATTGTCTTGAACGATTTATACAGGGTGATCGCAAAGCTTTTGACTGGCTTTATAAAAATTATAGCCAGAAAGTTTTTGATTATGCTATGTTAATGACTGGGCATGCCCAATTAAGCGAAGACCTTGTTCATGAAGTGTTTATTAAATTATGGATTAACAGAGAAAAGTTGAAAAGTGTTGAAAATTTTACTGGCTATTTATACCGACTGTATAGAAATTTGATCATCGATACATTACAGCGCCAGAAAAATGAGATGATCGCAAGGCAGCAATACTTTTCTACAGAATTAAAGCATGTGGTAACGCCTGATGAATTATTAATAAACAAGGTATACCAACAATCCATTGAAGTAGCAGTGAGTCAGCTGTCATCACAGCAACAACTTGTTTTCAGGTTAAGCAGGGAAAAAGGTTTGAAGCGAAGGGAAATAGCATCCATACTTAAAATATCACCTTACACCGTAAAATGTCACATGCAAAAAGCGATAAGAAATTTACGGTTTGATATTGACGTTAGTAAGTAATTTTTAAGAGAAAATGTTTAGTACAATTAAAGTTGAATATACTGGCCGGCGATGTCAACATTCGGTTAGAAAGTAGACCACATTTTTCAAATAAAATATGGCAGGCATAAAAAAAACTCCCAACCTGGTTTTTGGAGGGAGTTTTGTTTTCAGTTAATGACTGGCCTTATTTTTCATGTTATAAATGAATTTCATGATCATTCAGCAAGCTGTTGTTCGAGAATGGGAATTAATTTATCTGCCGATGTATTCAGGCTATCGGTCCTGGCTATTTTCCCCTGTTTGTCTACTAAAATAATATTCGGGTAACCTTTGATATCATAATGCTGAATAAGAGGATGATCATCGCCTTGTCCCAGTGTAAAAAGATTAACGGCGTCAGAAGAGGTATACTCACCTTCGCGAACGCTTTTTATCCAGGT
>JAKFER010000084.1:0-19075 GCA_036675565.1 Chitinophagaceae bacterium | reverse complement strand
CCTTTAGGTCATTATTCATGGTGGGGTTCACAACGTGGTGGAGATAACCTTTTGGTTATATACTGGCTTTATAATATTACGGGTGAAAATTTTTTACTTGACTTGGCAGAGATAATCCACAAGCAATCTTTCGATTGGACCAATTCATTTTTGCATACCCAGGATGTTGCTACGCCCTATACATTTCATACTGTCAATTTAGCCCAAGGTATTAAAGAGCCGGTTATTTATTTCCAGCAGCATCCTGAAAAAAAATATATTGATGCAGTATCAAAAGCGTTTAAGGATATACGTCATTACCTTGGTCAGGCACAGGGTATGTATGGTGCAGATGAACTAACAAGGGGGAATGATCCTGTGCATGGTTCTGAATTATGTTCATCTGTTGAAATGATGTATTCCCTTGAAAATATGATTAGTATAACTGGTGATATCAGTATGATGGATCACCTGGAAAAAATTGCTTTTAATGCTCTGCCAACACAAATTGAAGATGGTTATGTTGGTCGCCAGTATTATCAGCAAGCCAACCAGGTAATGATCACCCGTCACAACCGGAATTTTGTAACGCCTTATGATGGAACAGATCAATGTTATGGTGTATTAACCGGCTTCCCCTGTTGCACCAGCAATATGCACCAGGCATGGCCCAAATTTGTACAGAATCTTTGGCTCGCTACAGAAGATAACGGACTGGCGGCATTAGTATATAGTGCTTCTGAAGTAAAAGCAAAAGTTGCGGATGGTACAGAGGTTATATTCACAGAAGAAACAAATTATCCTTTCGATAGTAACATAAAATTTACGCTGAATGCACCGGGACAATTAACCTTTCCATTGCATTTACGCATCCCATCCTGGTGCAAGCAAGCTATCATTAAAATAAATGGTGAATTATGGGCAGAACCTGAACGAAATCAAATTGTAAAAGTGAACAGGAAGTGGAATGATAATGATGTTGTTGAATTAATTCTGCCAATGGAAGTTACGACCTCCCGTTGGTTCAATAATTCTGTAGCAGTAGAAAGGGGGCCACTTGTATATGCTTTAAAAATAGAAGAAAATTGGAAAAAAGTAAAAGGAACAGACAGGTATGGTGATTATAGAGAAGTACGTCCTAAAACTCCTTGGAATTATGGCATGTTAGAAGAATTATTAAGAAGTCCATCCACTTCATTTGAAATAATTTTCAATAATAAAAAACTAGCGGCTAATCCCTGGAATCTTTCTAATGCACCAATTCAAATTAAAGCAAAAGGCAAAAGAATCCCAGAATGGCAATTATACAATGAAACATCAGGACCTTTACCATATAGTTCGATACGTTATCTTAAGGATCAACCTGCTGAAACCATTACTTTAATTCCTTATGGTTGCACTACATTAAGGATAAGTCAGTTTCCGGTAGTGCAATAAAAATTAGGTATCAAGAATAACTAAATTTTTGAGGTGTATACAGTATGATTTATAATAATGGTTCTCTTGTAGTTCCCAATTTCTTTCAAATTATGATAACTAGTACCTTTAATTTAATTGCATTTTATTTTGATTTTTATGAAAAATCCTTTTTAAATTTTTGATTGGATTTTTCGCCAAAATAATTATAATGAAAAAACTGCTTATCGCTTTTATGAGTGCTTTATTGATCGGTTGTAATTTAACTGAAGAAGTCAAATCCAATATCTTACCCTCAACAAACGCATTTCAGCAAACCATAGATGATAAAGAAACCAGCCTGTATATTTTAAAAAATAAACAAGGCATGCAGGCTGCCATCACCAACTATGGCGGCAGGATTGTGAGTTTGATCGTCCCGGATAAAAATGGCAAGCCAACCAATGTAGTGATTGGCTTTGATAGCTTAGAACATTACATTTCATCCACCGAACCTTACTTCGGTGCTACCATTGGGCGCTATGGTAACCGGTTGGCAAAAGGCGCTTTTATGATCGATAATAATCGTTACCAGGTATCCATCAATAATATTCCAAACGCATTACATGGCGGAAGCAAAGGTTTTCACTACCAGGTTTTTGATGGAATCCAATTGAATGATTCAACACTGGAGCTTTCTTATTTATCAAAAGACGGGGAAGAAGGTTTCCCGGGAAACCTTAATGTAAAAGTTACTTATTCACTAACGGGTAACAATAGTCTTAAATGCATGTACGAGGCCACAACGGATTTAACTACTGTAGTGAATTTAACCAATCATGCATTTTTTAATTTAAATGGTGAGGGAAGTGGAACCATCCTTGATCATATGCTGCAGATTAATGCCACTCATTATACACCCGTGGATAGTACATTAATACCAACAGGGAAAATTGAACCGGTTATCAATACGCCTTTTGATTTTACAATTCCCAAAACCATTGGAAGGGACATTGAAATAAAAAATCAACAACTTGAATATGGCAAGGGTTATGACCACAATTTTGTTTTAACAGGCACAGAGGTCAACTCCGATATGTATCAAAATCTTCGGAAAGTGGCTACTGTTGTGGGTGATAAAAGTGGAATCATCATGGAAATTTTTACAGGGGAACCCGGGCTTCAGTTTTATTCAGGAAATTTTATGCAAAGCCAGAATAAATTGCGAAAAGGTATGGATGATTTCAGAACTTCATTTTGCCTGGAGACCCAGCATTTTCCCGACAGTCCTAACCAACCGGCTTTTCCATCAACCGTACTTATTCCTGGTGAATCATATAAAACTGTATCTTTTTATACATTTTCTACTGCTCAATAAAAAAGGCTCATGTTACAATCCATAGACATTGTTGTATTCCTTATTTATTTTGTAATTGTTGCATCCTATGGTTTATGGATCTATTACCGGAAGAAAAAGGAAGCTGAAACCAGTACAGATTTTTTTTTGGCAAAAGGTTCTCTCACCTGGTGGGCTATCGGTGCATCTCTTATTGCCTCAAACATTTCTGCCGAACAGTTCATTGGTATGTCAGGCAGTGGTTTCAAATTAGGATTAGCCATTTCAGCCTATGAATGGTTAGGCGCAGCGGCCCTCATTATTGTAGCCGTTTTTTTTATGCCCATTTATTTAAAGAACCGGATTTTCACCATGCCGCAATTTTTAAAAACGCGGTACAATGAAACGGTGGCACTCATTATGGCCATCTTCTGGTTGTTCCTGTACATTACAGTCAATCTTACATCCATTCTTTATTTGGGTACACTTGCCATTAATAATTTAACCGGTGGTGAAAATTTTCATTTAATCATGGCTGGCCTGGCCATATTTGCCATGATCATCACATTGGGTGGAATGAAGGTGATTGGTTATACTGATGTAATTCAGGTATTGGTATTGGTGATCGGTGGATTGGTGACAAGTTATATCGCCTTGCAATTAGTATCTGAGCATTTGGGATTTGGCGCGGATATTTTCGCAGGATTTAAGGCACTACTAAATGAAGCACCCGGACATTTTGATATGATTTTTGACAAACCCACATCAACATCCACTAAAGAACAAGTGTCTAATTATCTTGATTTGCCCGGAGTTGCTATGTTGATTGCAGGTATGTGGGTAGCTAACCTGAATTACTGGGGATGCAACCAGTATATCACACAAAGAGCTTTGGGTGCAGATTTGCAAACCGCCCGTACCGGGATTCTTTTCGCGGCATTCATAAAATTAATGATGCCACTGATCGTGGTATTGCCAGGGATAGCCGCATATGTTTTACATAAAAACGGTGCACTGCAAAACGAGATGCTAACAAATGGTGAATTCAGGGCAGACAATGCATATTCCGCGGTACTTGGTTTTTTACCTGCAGGTTTAAAAGGTTTATCATTGGCGGCATTAACGGCCGCCATTGTAGCATCACTCGCTGGTAAAGCCAACAGCGTTTCCACCATTTACACATTGGATATTTACCGGAAATACATTAATAAAGAAGCCCCAGAAAAAAAGCTTGTGTGGATGGGAAGGGTAGTGGTATTAGTTTCTTTGTTACTGGCTGTTATTGTGAACTGGAGAGATGCGCTGGGGATAGGCAGTGAGGGCGGTTTTATCTTTATTCAAAAATATACAGGTTATATTTCACCAGCGATCTTTGCTGTTTTTTTATTAGGATTTTTTTGGAAGAAAACCACTTCAAAAGCGGCGATTGCAGGTATCATCAGCGGATTGTTTTTAATGGTTTTGTTTGATAAGTTTTTAGCTGGCTGGTCGCATGAAAACTTTTTGTACACGGCATTTATGAATGCACAGGGCGTTTACGAAATTCCTTTCCTGGTAAGTATGGGATGGGTATTCTTTTTTACAATTCTCATCATGGTTATCATCAGTTTGCTTGATGTAAAGGGAAGACAACAGGTTCATGCATTGGAAGTAGACACCCGGATGTATAAGGTATCACCATCCGTATTAACAATGATCATTGTACTTACCGGTATCCTGCTGGCGTTGTATATCAGGTTCTGGTAAAGGTTATGTAGGATTTAAATAAAAAAGCCGCTGCAAAGAAATAGCGGCGGCTTTTTAAACTTTTAATATTATATAGGCAAATTCATAATAGCATTCCTCATCTCTTCTAACTCCCGTATTCTTTTTTGTTTTTTTTCTATCTGGGCACTAAGCTTGGCTATCTTTTTTTCCTGTTTCTTTATATTTTTATTTGCGTCCTGTGCATCTTCTGCCCTATTATATGCTTTTCGTGCTTTCTTTTTTGCGCTCCTGGCATCACCCATGTCACCACTGGTTGCTTTTTCAGCTTGCTGGCTGCTTGCCTCCGCGGATTTTTGTGCATCCACATCAGCTTTATCTGCTTTTGTATGATAGCCGGGCAAGTTGTTTTGTGCAATGGTAAGTTTTGAATTCAGTTCAGCAATGTCATTGCTTACTTTTACAAATTCCTTGTTTAGTTTAACCGTATCTGCAGCTGTTTTATATTTTTGAGAAAATGCCGGTAAGCTTAACGCAAGCAGAAAAAATGCCGGCAATAGAAATTTTAATGTTTTCATCATCTGTAATTTTTTTTGTTTTATACATGTTCAATATTTCCTGTAGGAAATCATTGTATTTTCTGGATTTATCTTATTAATATTTCATGCAGCAGTAAGAATTGAAACTAATTGTGGAGTAGAAGGAATGGATACTGTTGCTTTGTAAGTCCTCATGTAAGGTACGCTATTTAAGCGGCTTAAGCGTATTTATATAACACCAGCTATACCGTCAACATTTAATCGAAATAGAATTTTTGGATTTTAATAAAGTGGAAAAGAAAAAACCCTTGTCGAAATTTAAGTGACAAGGGTTGACAATTTTCTTATTCTAGCTTGATGTAGCCTCGACAGGAATCGAACCTGTATCTGGAGCTTCGGAAACTCTTATACTATCCATTGTACTACGAGGCCGGGGGTTAGTTGATAAGTTGATTATGTTGATTATATTCTAAACCTTTCAACTTATCAACCACTCAACTAAATCAATCCAGGTGCATTGCTGGCAAATATTTTTACGGCAATGGCCAGCAAAATTACGCCAAAAAACTTTCGCACAGCAATCATTCCTGCCGGTCCTAACAATCTTTTTATCGCATTCAATGATTTTAACACCACAAATACGATCACGAGGTTGATTAAAATGGCTACCAGTATAGTAGTCTCCGCATTGATGGCTCTCAATGACATGATGGTAGTTAAAGTCCCCGAACCCGCAATCAGAGGAAATGCAATAGGAACAACAGTACCCGACCTGGCGTCTGGATCGCCTTTAAAAAATTCATGTCCCAAAACCATTTCCAATCCCAGGATAAATATCACAATGGAACCACCTACCGCGAAAGATCGCGTATCTAATCCCAATATGCTTAATAAAGGCTCTCCCAGGAACAAAAACAAAATCATGAACCCACCCGATATCAATGTGGCTCTTAACTCGTTGATGCCACCCATTTTTTCTTTTAAAGAAATTAAAATAGGAACAGAACCAATAATATCAATTACAGCAAAGAGGGTGAAGGTCACCGTTAGTAATTCATTGATAGGCATATTCGTGGTTTAGTTTGTTAAAGTATTCCCGTCGTATACCGGCTAATAAATTTATAATTTAAAACTGCATCCTGCATTAAAATTAAACCGGCGATTATTATAACCATACACATCAAAATAGGTTGTGTTGGTAATATTTTTAAGATCAATAAAGAATTTGAATTTTTTATTTGCCTGGTAAGATGCGGATAGGTCTGCCGTAAAATACGCATCCAGTTTAACCGGCTCCGAGAGATAAATGGGTTCGTAACGATGATCCATCCATTTGAGTAAAGTGCTTACGGTTACTTTTGAATGAATTTTATAAGATGCAAACAGGTTAGCTGCATGCACCGGAACCCGGTACAGGTTTTTATAAGATGTTTCATTACCCAGGGCATTGCCATTTTCAGCATAAGAAGTTCGGATGCTTGCTTTGGTAAATGTATAATTGGCATTCAGATTCCATTCATCATTCTTCAAAAACATTTCAAATTCTAAACCGCGATTATGTTGCCGGTTTACGTTCATATACTTTGCCATATATGTTGAAGGATCGATAATGATATAATGGATTACATTATTAATCTTCCGGTTAAAATAAGTTGTTCTGAAATGAACCAGTTCATTCAAATAAACATCCAAACCGCCCTCAAGGGTTATGGATTTTTCAGGTTGCAGTAAAGGATTACCTGAGTAAGCATCAAACAATTGATAATGGGTGGGTGTTTTAAAAGCCGAAGAAAGGTTAGCAAATATTTTTGTTTTGTTTGGTAACAGGAGTGAAGGATTTAATGTGTACGTGAAATTATTACCATATTCATTATGATAATTCCAGCGGCCACCCAATTCAATATTCCATTTATTATGTGAATAAACGAAAGATGTATATGGACTAATCTGCCAGCTGTTGGCAATGGAATCTGCCAATGAACTTTCACCGCTGGCGGGTTGGCCGGTAAAGAAATCCTTATACACGTAAAATGAATGTTGGTCCGATTTGTTGTTACGGAGATCTGCGCCAATCAGCCATTCCATTTTATTAACAGAAAATCGCTGGTAAACTTCTGCAAAATGGGTTATACCTGTATAATGATCATCCAGGTAATAAAAATCAGGATCACTCCTGAACATGGAATCATTCAGGTAGTTTCGCTTAACCCGGTTGAACAGGTAGTTTGCCTGTAATTGCCCTTTTTGCTGTTGCCAGGTTAAACCAAAACCGGTCTGAACGTTTTGATTGTTTATGGTATAATCCTTTTCATCCCTGAATGCACTGGCATCAATTGCTGCATCATAAGTGCTGTAATTTCCCAGCCATTTTAATTGTAATTTTTCTGTGGGTTTGAAACTGAATTCAGCACGAATAATTTGCTGGTCATAACCATCCTTATCAAAATCCTTGGTAGCTGTTGAATCATATGCGGATGAAAACCCATCGGCATGAACCTGGCTGTGGCTTACCAGGTAATTTATTTTTTTAAATTTTCCGTCAACAGCTGCGGTAGTGCGCCAGGTACCGTAACTGCCACCCATAACCGAAACGTTGATATTAACCCGCTTTGTTCCGGGATTCTTAGTTATAATATTGATTACTCCTGCCACGGCATCTGAACCATATAAGGTTGACTGGCCTCCTTTTAAAACTTCTATTCTTTCTACCTGGTCAAGATTAATAAAATTCAGGTCAAAATAGTTACTGATCAATGAAGGGTCATTAACCGGGATGCCATCAATCAAAATCAAAACATTTCCAAATGAAGAACCCCTGATACTAACACCCTGGTTGGTACCAAGATTGTTATTTGCACCATTGATGTTAGTCCCCGCTACGGTATTGAGCACTTCGCTTATGGTGCGACCTCCCATTTGTTGAATCACCTGTTGGTTGATAACGGTAATAACTTTTCCTGTCTGGCTTTGTTTTTTGGGATACTTGTTGGCTGAAATTACCACTTCATCCAGTACATTGGTTGAATCGGTTTGTGCAAAAAGTTGACTGCTGAAGATAATAGCAGCCAACACAAAATTTTTTTTCATCTCTTTATTTTTTTGTGTGACTGCTTTCGGAAAATAATAGAAATGAAATGATTCCAATAAAGGAATGGTTCATTTCATGCTCTTCACCCGAAAGCTGAATATGATTAATAGCCTGGCAGGTCTTCTGGCTTAAAGCTTTGTTGAAACCTTCCCGTTTCTTTTTTAGAAACAGTGGTACATCTTCAACAATGTTTTACTCAATTTTCCCTTGCGGGAAGTTTAAGTGGCTTTTTACAGCTACGGGGATAGCACCGGGTTTTCACCGGTTTCCCTTTTCATCCCGGTTATTATGCCGGGAACCAAACTGCCGCAAATGTGTGATGAAATTCCCGGATAGAAAAATTTTGATTTATCAGCAATCAATTTGAAGTGGATGACCAGAATAAAAAATTTCCTGTTAACTTTCAAGCTTAACCTATTGGCTTATGTCGCAAACATCCAAACCCCAGTTAAACTTGTTTTCTATAACCATGATCGTTGTGAGCCTGGTTATAGGCATGGGGATTTTTCGAACCTCAAAGGATGCAGCTTTGGCTGCTTTAACGCCGGGAATATTTTTTACGGCATGGATCGTTGCCGGCCTGGTAGCAATATGCGGCGCATTGACCTATGCCGAAATAGGTTCCAGGTATCCTGTAACGGGCGGTTATTATAAAATCTTCGCGTATGCATACCATCCTTCCGTTGCATTTGCTATTAATTGTATTATTCTGATCTCCAATGCAGCATCTATTTCTGGTGTTGCACTGATAGGCAGTGAATATATAGCCCCTGTACTTTTTCCCGGTGGTGCTACTGATATTGTGAAAGCAATGATCGCCATGTTTGCCATCACGGTTTTTTATGGAGTCAATTTAATGGGTTTACGCATGAGCAGCCAGACCCAAAATTTTTTAATGATCATCAAACTCGGCATGTTGCTGGTAATTATTGCTGCATTGTTCTTTCCTCATTTATACAGTGAAACGCCACCAGTGGTGAATACGGAAAATATAAATATGGCGGCACTGATGGTATCCTTTGGACTGGCTCTAAAAGCCACATCCTTTACTTATGGTGGTTACCAGCAAACCATCAACTTTGGCGAAGAAGTGCATAATCCGCAAAAGAATATTCCGCGTGGCATCTTTATCGGCATCATCATTATTATTACGCTTTATTTTTTAGTGAGTTATTCCTATTTCAAAATAATAGGGTTTGAAAATCTCAAACTAGATACCCCTAATACTCAGGGAATCGCAGCGCAGGTAGCTGAAAAAATGTTTGGACCAACGGGAGCATATGTTTCATCCATCCTTCTTTTTGTGGCTGTGCTGGCATATGTAAATGTAAGCTTGCTGAGTAATCCGCGGGTAATGTATGCGATGAGCCTGGATGGTATTTTACCCGCTGCTTTTAAAAAGAAGGACGAAAAAAAGGATGTACTAACGGTTAGCCTCACAGTATTTGCCGCTATTTGTGTGATCGTTTTATTCTTTGCCAAAAAGTTCAACCAGATATTGAGTTTTACCATTTTCCTTGATTCGATAGGTATGGCAACTTCCGCTGCCACGCTGTTCATTCTACGTAAAAGAACCAAACACCTGGATGGTACAGGCATTTATAAAATGAAGTTGTATCCATTGTTACCCATTATTTTTATTTTGGCTTATTTATTTATAGCCGTCATGATCGCTATTTCAGATACCGATTATGCCATCATCGGCACACTTGTATTCCTGGTTTTCCTGGGTTTATATTTCCTGATCAAATATTTTAAAGATAAATCTGCAACCAATGGATCTTAGTTATATCATCAATGAATTGGGTGAAGAAAGGGAGCATTACTTTAATGCGATGAGTGTGCCCATCATGCAAACCAGCAATTTTGCATTTAAAAAAGTAGATGATCTCGCAAGAGCGTTTGATGATGAATATATATGTAATGAATCCAGTGGTTATTTATATTCAAGGGGAATTAATCCAACAGTTGATATTTTGCGAAAAAAACTGGCTGCATTAGATGAAGCGGAGGATTGCCTGGTATTTAATAGTGGGGCCGCAGCTATTTTTGCAGGTGTGCTGGCCAATGTAAAAATGGGCGACCATATTATTTCGGTTGATAAACCATATACCTGGGCACAAAGAATGTTTGATGTTATTCTTCCCAGGTTTGGTATTACAACCACCTATGTAGACGGTAGTGATATCCGGAATTTTGAAAATGCATTACAACCAACCACCAGTTTTATTTACCTGGAATCACCAAACAGCTGGGATTTTGTTTTGCAGGATCTTGAAAAAGTGGCTGCATTTGCCCGCCAGCATAACATTATTACACTTTGTGATAATAGTTATTGTTCGCCGTTATACCAGAAACCCATTTCTTTCGGAATTGACATTGCCATGCAAACGGCAACCAAATATATAAGTGGGCATAGCGATACGCTGGGCGGTGTTCTGTGTGGTTCAAGGGAGATGATGCACAGGATTTTCAGTAGTGAATACCTCAATATCGGGAGTGGTATACAACCTTTTAATGCCTGGTTGCTGATCCGGGGCTTGCGCACCATGCCTGCACGATTTGAAAAAATCACCAAAACCACGTATGAAGTACTTGCTTTTTTGAACAATCATCCAATGATTGATGAAGTGATTTTTCCTTTTGATAAAAATTTTGCCCAATATGAAATTGCAAAAAAACAAATGCAGGGGGCTTGCGGGTTGATCACTTTTACCCTGAAATCGAAGAAAAGGGAGCATATTGTAAAATTTTGTGAATCGTTAAAGCATATATTGATGGCCGTTAGCTGGGGTGGACACGAAAGCCTGGTGATCCCAAAATGTGCGGGTATCACGGAAAAAGATTTTGACCCGGAAAACCGGCAACATCAATTGATCCGGTTATACGTAGGTCTCGAAGAAGGTTCCTATTTAATAAATGATTTGAAACAGGCATTGTCTCGTATATCATTATGATTTTTTACATTCATTCACCGTTCATAAATTAGAACTAAACAGGTTCTGTGATTCTTATATTTTTGCAACATGTTTAAAAGAACCCTTAAACTTATACTGCTAGGCAGTATGATGTACTTGCCTGCAGCATCCCAGGACTTGTGGGATTTGCAACGGGCTGTTGAATATGCATTAGCCAATAATATCTCAGTAAAGCAACAAGATTTGCAGGTCCGGTTTTCAAGCCTGACGTTAAAACAATCCAGGTCATCGCAATTACCTTCTCTGAATGCCGGAACAAATGTTGGTTATCGTTTTGGTTTAACCGAAAACCCTACGACCGGTGTTTTAGAAGACAACAATTTTTTTAGTGGTGGTCTAAACCTTCAATCCGGTGTTGATCTTTTTAACTGGTTTTCTAAAAAGAATACCATTGAAGCAGACCGGTTATCCCTGGAGGCGGACAAAGAACAGGTGCGTAAAATTCAAAATGATGTGGCATTAAATGTTGCTGTGGCTTACCTGCAGGTATTGTTGGCGAAAGAACAGGCCAATATTTCTTCAGTACAAATTTTACAAACCAGGACCCAGTTAAATAATACACGCAGCAGGGTAGATGCGGGTGCTTTGCCGGAATTAAATGCAGTGGAACTGGAAGCTCAATTAGCCCGTGACAGTGCAACATTTGTATCTGCACAGGCTTCTGTGAATCAATTTATATTACAATTAAAGGCACTCTTGAATCTTGATGCGGCTGTGCCATTCGATATCGTGACACCACCCGTTGATATGATCCCGGTTGAACCACTGGCAGAATTACAACCTGAAAGAGTTTATGCATTGGCGTTAGCCAATTTGCCACAACAGCGGGTAAATGCATTGCGCATACAATCTGCCGGTAAAACAGTTGAAGCAGCAAAAGGTGCCATGTATCCGAACCTGGGTGCTTTTGGAAGTTTAGGGACAAACTTTGTAAATTTTAAATCACGGCCAATATATGACCAGGTTATTACAGGTTATGCTCCTTCTGGTTTAAAAGTAGATTTAGGTGGTGGTACGGTATACGATGTTCAGCGCCCGGTTGTAACGGATGGATCTACAGTTATTACATATATTGAAGCGGATCCACTGGGCAGCCAGCTTAAACAAAACTTTGGACAAAGTATTGGATTGAACCTGAGTATTCCCATTTTTAATGGAAGAAGTGCAAGAACAAACTGGGAGAAAAGCAAGATCAATGTGGAGCAATTGCAGTTGCAAAACCAGGAATCTGAAAGACAATTAAAGCAGGATATCTATGCTGCTTATAATGATGCAGTAGCTGCTATAGAGAAATTCAATGCAAATAAAAAAAGTGTGGATGCCGCCCAGCGAACACTGGATTTCGCAACCAAAAGATATGATCTCGGGTTACTTTCAACATTTGAAATGATTAATAGCCAGAATAATTTACAGCGTGCAAAAATAGACATGATCTATGCGCAATATGATTATGTGTTTAAAGTAAAGTTGCTTGAATTTTATAAAGGCCAGGGTTTAAAACTTTAAACTGTTTCAAAACCAGGTTAAACTGCAATTTTTTTAAATCACCCTGTTTTTAAACAATGGTGGTTAATAAGTAAAAAATAAAAAATGAGTAAAAAGGTAAAATGGATTTTAATTATTCTGGGTGTGTTGATCGTGGGCCTGGTTGCTGCCAAAGCAATTTTTGGGAAGGATGATGATGGCATAAAAGTAACTGTAGAAACTGTTTCAAACCGTACGATTATTGAAACTGTAAATGCCAGTGGTAAGATTTATCCTGAAATTGAAGTCAAGATCAGCCCGGATATTTCGGGTGAGATCACTGAATTAAATGTACAGGAAGGCGATAGCGTTAAGAAAGGCCAGATACTGGCCCGGATTTATGCGGATATATATGCTTTGCAAAGAGATGAAGCCTCATCCCGTGTTAATCAATCCCAGGCTACCGTAGCCAATAGCAATGCGGCTTTACAGGCGCTGGAAGCAAACCTGAACCAGGCCCGCACTGCATACGAAAGAAATAAGAAATTATATGATGATAAAGTAATTTCAAAAGCAGAGTTGGAGCAATTTGAAACTACTTATTTATCTGCGCAGGCAAATTATAACGCAGCCAAACAAAATATACGCAGTTTGCAGGCTGGTGTTCAAAGTGCACGAACTGGCTTGGTTTCTGCCAACAAAAATTTGGGAAGAACAACATTGGTTGCTCCCATGGATGGTGTTATTTCTTTATTAGCAGTAAAAGAAGGTGAAAGAGTGGTTGGTACAGCTCAAATGGCAGGTACGGAAATGATGCGTGTAGCAGATATGAGTTTATTGGAAGTTAGGGTTGAAGTAGGGGAAAATGATGTTGTAAAAGTAAACCTTGGTGATTCTGCTGATGTGGAAGTAGATGCATACAATAACCGGAAGTTTAAGGGGGTCGTTACTAAAATTGCCAGCAGCACAACGGGGGCTTCATCGGCTGCTTCGGTCAATGATGTTACCAATTACGAAGTATCTATTCGTTTGGATCCTGCATCTTATAAAGACCTGTATGATCCATCAAAGCCAAAGAAATTTCCGTTTCGCCCGGGTATGAATGCCAGTGCGGATATAAAAACCACCAGGCATGAAAACGTAGTTGCCGTGCCGATCAATGCGGTAACAACCCGTGTAAGAGGTAGCGATAAAACTGCGGAAGATCAAAAATCAGAAGCAAAAAAGGAAATGCCTGAAGAAGAAGAAACGGAAGAAACCAACTCCAATTTGGATGATGAATTAGAAGAAGTGGTATTTGTATTAAAGGATGATGGCACTATTAGAAAGGCTGTTGTAACAACTTCTATCCAGGATATTAATTATATCGAGATCACTACCGGATTAAAGGCTGGCGAAAAAGTAATCACAGGACCTTACAATGTAATCAGCAAAACTTTAAAAGAAGATTCTAAAGTAAAAGTGGTTGAAAAAGACAAACTGTTTGAATAGTATCTTCATTAAAAATTAATTATTAAAAGAAGAACTACGTGTTCTTCTTTTTTTATGCAAACTGCTACCGTTGAATCCTTAATTTTATTATTCAGAGTTGGCTTAAAATGATACATATGGATATCCGGTTTGGAATTATAGGAAGTGGCAGCTGGGCTACTGCATTGGTAAAAGTGTTATCAGATAACGGTCATCGCTTAAACTGGTGGGTTCGCAACCAGGATATCATCGATCACATCAACCAATGGAACCATAATCCACATTATTTGAGTTCAGCTACATTGGATCCTGAAAAGTTAAGTATGAACAAAGAGCTGGGAACTGTGATCCAGGAATCGGATGTCATTGTGATTGCAGTTCCTTCTGCTTTTGTTGTGGAAGTTTTTAAATCAGTGAAAGCTGATGATCTCAAAGGTAAAAAGATCGTTTCGGCGGTTAAGGGAATCTTACCAGAACAAAATGTTTTATTAAATACTTATTTTGAAAGCGAATATGGATTTCCGTTAGAAGATTATTTTGCCGTACTGGGACCCTGTCATGCAGAAGAAGTGGCCGCAGAAAAACTTTCTTACCTCACATTTTCGGGGAAGGATATTGATTACGCAGTAAAAATTGCCGGTTGCTTTAAAAGGTATTATATAAACACCATTATAAATAACGACATTATTGGGGTACAATATGCAGCCGTTTTAAAAAATATTTATGCCCTGGGTGCCGGCATGGCACATGGACTGGATTATGGTGATAATTTTTTAAGTGTTTATATCGCTAACTGTGCTGATGAAATGGCTGGTTTTTTACGAAGGGCTGGCATTGAACATATTGAAGTTGGGGTTCATGATGGAGAAGATCCCATCAATCATTTAAAAACGGCTAATTATGCCGCTTCGGTTTACCTGGGTGATTTGCTGGTTACCTGTTATTCATTATTTAGTCGTAACCGCACTTTTGGCAATATGATCGGGAAGGGATATTCTGTTCAATCTGCCTTACTTGAAATGAACATGGTGGCAGAAGGTTACAACGCTTCTAAATGCATGTTCAATATTAATCAACAGTTTAAGGCGGAAATGCCCATTGCTGAATCCATTTATCAAATTCTATGGCAAAAAGTTAAAGCGGCCGATGGCTTTAAACAGATAGAAAAAGAGCTGGTCTGAAATTTTAATAGTTCTTTATTATGGATCATGGAATTTAATGAGTAATTTTTTACTACGTTAAGAAACGAATTTTTGCTTAACTAAATATTTTATGATGCCATTAATCTTTGAAAACAAAAACAGACGTTATGCCTTTTTCGTACCATGGATTCGGGCCCACCGCCATTTTATTAATGCTGCTTTGCCTGGTTATTTCCCAGGTTTATAAATATTTCAGACAACGCAGTCATTAGTCAAAAAACAAATCCGCCGCTATTCCATCTGCCAGGAATTTACCTTCCGCGGTTAATTGAAACTTTTCTTCCTGCATCCGTGCTTTACCCTCCATCAAATATTTCGCAGCCTCGCCTCTTATTTTTTCCATAGCCTTGCTTCCCCATTTTTCCCCAACAAGTTCAAGGTCTAAACCTTCCATAGTTCGCAATGAAGTCATAATATATTCATTCATCTGCTGTGAAATGGTCAATGTCTCTTTTTCGAAAGGTAATGTTCCTTTTTGAAGGGCTGCTATATACAATGCATTGTTGGCAATATTCCACTGCCGGCTTTCACTGTTAAATGAATGGGCAGAAGGGCCAATACCCAAATAATTTTTTCCCTGCCAGTAAGATGAATTATGCCTGCTGCGAAAACCGGGTTTGGCAAAATTGGAGATCTCATATTGATCATAACCGGCAGCTTCAAGTCGCTGCATTAAAATATTAAAATGCCTTGCTTGCTGATCGGTATCTATATC
This sequence comes from Chitinophagaceae bacterium, assembly GCA_036675565.1. GTDB lineage: Bacteria > Bacteroidota > Bacteroidia > Chitinophagales > Chitinophagaceae > JACCYQ01. The sequence continues at coordinate 3,205 of JAKFER010000084.1, read as the reverse complement.
CGGCGTTTTTTTGTTTTGAATAAATGAATGTAATGCGGTGCGGTTTTCAACGGTCAATGCATAACAGGATAAATGAGGAATATTGAAGTCAATGGCTTTTTCAATATTCTTTATCCAGTTTTCATCGGTTAAATGTGGTAATCCATAAATGAGATCTATCGTGAGATTTTGAAACCCTTCTTCCATCACCATCATAATGCTGCTTTCGGATTGATGCGCATTATGTGCACGATTCATCCAAACCAAATCTTCCTCAAAAAAAGATTGTACACCCATACTAAACCTGTTGATGCCGGATTGCTTCCATTCTTTAAGCCTGGGTTTTTCAATATCATCAGGGTTTGCTTCCAGCGTGATTTCCACATCATCTGCCACTTTAAAAACCGTATGGATCTTATTTAGTATTCGGTCAATATCTCCAGATGGCAACAAGCTTGGGGTACCTCCGCCAAAATAAATCGTTTCAACCGGGTCGTTTTCAGCCAGGTAAGTGCGGCGCAATTCAATTTCATTCAATAAAGCTTCAACCATTTCGTTTCTAAACTTCAATGAAGTTGAAAAATGGAAATTGCAATAATGACACGCTTGTTTACAAAAAGGAATATGAAGATAAATACCTGCCAAACGAATTATAATTTTAATATTGAGCCCAATAAATAAGTAGCCGCTACCGCCTTACGGAATGACAAAATTACTAAAGCCAGTTTCTATATACCTTTTTCTGTTCCTGTTCCTTTTAAATGCACAAAAAGGGATGGGGCAACAATCTTATGATCTGCATATTCATTGTGTAGATTATGATTCAACTTTTGTAAAGGATGTTTTGAATCTGCAAACCCAGTTTGTATCCCAGGATGCATGCCGGCTATACGTTGCAGCTTTACCGCAGACATTAAAGAACCAAGGATATGTTACTGCGAGCATTGATTCTGTCAGGTTTGATTCATTAGCAGCATTCCTTGTTTTATATGCAGGCAATCTTTATCAATGGTCATTATTTGATGTAGAAGAAGTGGACCCGGATCTATTACAAGCAGCAGGTTGGCAAAATAACCGGTTTAATGGAAAACCTGTTGACCTGGATTTAGTGGCTGATTGGCAACAACGAATATTAAATCAACTGGAAAATACCGGGTACCCATTTGCAAAAGTTTGGATAGATAGTTTGCAATTTGAAAATGGACAGGCAACCGCTAAATTAAAAGTAGACAGGGGCCCTCAATACATTGTTGACAGCATCAGGGTTTATGGCGACGTTAAAATATCCAACATTTATTTACAGCGTTACCTGGATATCAATAATGGAAGCATCTATAATAAAGAAAAACTGGATCGCATCACCCAAAAAATGCGGGAACTTAGTTTTGTAGAAGAAGAAAGACCATCAAACCTGACTTTGCTGGGTACAGGTTCTGTTTTAAACCTTTACCTGAAACCAAAGAAAAGCAGCCAGGTAAATGTTCTCGTTGGTTTTTTACCAGGCGATGAGCAGGCAACAGGCAAAAAATTCCTGATAACTGGCGAAGCAAATATTCTATTGAAAAATGCTTTGGCTGCAGGTGAAACGATAGGATTGAACTGGCAACAATTACAGGTAAAATCGCCGCGACTCAATTTGCTGTACCAGCATCCATTTATTTTTAATTCCCCCTTTGGTGTAGATTTTAATTTTGATATGTTTCGAAAAGACAGCACATTTTTGAATGTAAATTTTCAATTAGGTGCCCGGTATGCATTGAGTAATACGCAACAGGGAAAAGTATTCGTTCAAAAATTTCAAACAATTGTAAACGGTATCAATATCCCTTTGTTATTGCAAACCCGTCGCTTGCCACAGGAGGCTGATGTAAGTTTATGGAATGTGGGTGTGGATTATGAATTGAATTCAACAAACTATCGTTTCAATCCGGTTAAAGGCAACACATTGAATATGATGTTGGCAATTGGAAATAAAACAATCAAAAAAAATAATGAGGTGGTTGAATTAAAAGACCCGAATAACCAGGGGTTTGATTTTGCCAGTCTTTATGATACTGTAAAATTAAAGTCTTACCAGGTAAGAACTACTGCCTCCGCTGCACGTTATTTTCCTTTGGGCAAACAAGGAACATTTAAAACGGGTATATCTGCCGGTTTTCTGCACAGTGAAAATCTATTCCGAAACGAATTGTTCCAAATTGGCGGTTTCAAACTTTTAAGAGGTTTTGATGAAGAAAGCCAGTACTTGTCACAATATGCCATCGGAACTTTTGAATACAGGTATCTTATTGGTCTGAACTCATACTTTTATGCATTTATAGATGGAGGTTTTGGGAGAAACAAAAGTCAATCTGCTAACGGAAGCTATCAATATATAGGGTCGGGTGCGGGATTAGCTCTTGAAACCAAAGTGGGTATTTTCAATATTGCGCTGGCTGCTGGTAAAAGAAATGACCTGGAATTCAACTTAAGACAATCAAAGATACATTTCGGGTTCCTGAACTTTTTTTAATTTTAAAAGATATTTCACCAGGCCTTTTCCCTGCTATACTTTTGCACCCACAAATGAAACTGCTTATCCACCATATCATCCTGCTTTTTGCCCTATGTTATTTTCAAACTTCGTTTGGCCAGGATACTGCAGTTGTCATTCCTCCACGGGAGGTTGATACAGCAATATCTATAATCCCAAAGCCCATTCCTTTTCCACGAGATTCTGTTAGCAAAAGACCTGTAATTGATACGGTAGTTGTAAAACCTTCCATAAAAAATATTGCTGCCAGCCAGCTTACCCGGTTGCACCTGAGGGGAAATCCATTTTTTGGTTTTGAATCAGCATCCAGGCAAGCCATAATTATTGAAAGAAACTGGGAGGGCAAAGAGTATTGGTTTTATTCCCTGGTTGGATTGCTTTTTATGGTTGGATTATTCAGGCAGGGATTTGAAAAATACCTGCATGACCTGTTTCGTCTGTTTTTTAATACGACCATGAAGCAAAGGCAGATCAGGGAACAATTGATCCAAACGCCTTTAGCGTCTGCTTTATTAAACTTGTTTTTTGTTTTAAGTGGGGCGTTTTATGTTACTTTCCTGTTTCAATATTTTAAGATCATAGAGCCGGGTGATTTTTGGCTGATTATGTTATATGCCATTTTTGCATTGACCGTAATATACCTGGTCAAATTCATCTGGTTAAAAACAGCCGGTTGGTTATTTAACCTCCGGG
>JAKFER010000216.1:0-80396 GCA_036675565.1 Chitinophagaceae bacterium | reverse complement strand
GTGGTTGCCAACGATCAGCCGGTCGTTGTTTGGCATAGCAAAATTGCTTTGCAAAATGGTGTCAAGTACTTTAGGAGAGATCTTGCATCCACAGCCGGCACCATGAGAGTATTGAGTGAGTTTGATTGATTGCATTTTTTGATTTTGGGAGATGTGAAAATAAATCAAATCAACACAGTTTTATATAACAATGTTGTTTCTGCACATATATCATTTTTAAAATCGTTGAGACTAAGAGGGAAGCGAAAAACATTTGACGAAAATATTGTTGGTATTTGATCTTCTTTATTTCAAAAGCCGAAATCGTTGTTCTAATTGCCGCATATAATTTTTGAATGAAATTTCTGATCTCACACATTAACAAGTATTTCCATTTATGTTTTATATTAGCTTCTGCTTATGAATTGTTGTAAAACCCAATTGTACCGAATCTGCATTGTATTACTACTGTTTAATTATTTCAACTGTCCGATTGAGGCGCAAACAGCTGTACCAACTGTAAACGAAATAATCAAATCATTAACCGAGAATCCCAATAAAGCTAATTTATATGATTATGCCCTGGTAGAACGAATTGCTAAAAGCAAACAATCAGAATCGATTTTTCGTGAGCTCGAAGAAAAAGCAGAGAACCATCACTTGCGGGCACGGATCTATGGACTGAAAGCCGCAGTGCTTTATTATGAAGATGTAGATCCAAGCAATAACAGTTTAGGCGAAGAAGACCGGGTGAACCCCGCAGTGAAATCGGTAATTCTTGAATTATGGAAAAAAGCAATAAACGAGGCCTACCTCTCAGGCGATGATCGTTTGATTGCAATGGTAAGCATCTTTTACGGAAATTCCTGCTCTATTATGAAAGAACTGGAGTTGGCCGTAACATACACTGTGAACGGGCTGGAACTGAATGAGAAACTAGGGATTACTAACAGTCCCACAAATTACATGGTCGTTGGAGAAATCTTTTATAAAATCAGGGAGTATGATGAATGTGCAAGAAACAGTATCAAGGCATTTAGGATTTTTGAAAAACGTAAACTACCGGGTAATGCGGTACATATGATGTTCTCCAGTAACACGGCTGCCCTTGGTTATCATCGCCGGCAGCAATATGATTCAGCTTTTTTCTGGTACCAAACATCGCTTAAAATAGCAACGGCATTAAACCTTGATATATGGAAAGGGATCATCGGGGGAAACATGGGCCAGATTTATTACGAGCAAAAACAGTACGATACTGCACTTGCTTTATTTATGGCAGATCATAAATTCAGTACAGAGGGAAAGCTGTACGACAATGCCGCCAATTCGCTGCAATGGGCGGCACGCACACAGTTACAGTTAGGAAATAATGCTGTTGCCTTACAATATGTAAGGGAAGCGCTTAGCCTCTTGGAACATACTCCAGAAAGATTCTATTTGCGGAATACATATTATACAGCTGTGGATGTATTTAAATCATTGGGTGTGTATGACAGTGCATTTTATTATAATGCAAAATATGCTACGTTGAATGATTCATTGGAAAAAATGATTGCCTTTAGCGGAATTACTGTTTCCAAAGAAAGGGCATATAATGAAAAAAGCAGCTATAGAATTCAATCCCTGCAAAAGGAAAAGGAGAAACAATTGCTTCAACGCAATATATTAATAACAGTGATTTTGCTGTTGGGTATTGTTGGATTCCTTGTTATAACAAGGCAGCGATTAAAAGCGAAATTGCAATTGGAAAGATTGGAGCAAGAGAAGCAAAGGATGCAATTACAAATAGAATCGGCCCGGGATCAACTCCATATGTTTACTGAAAATATTGTGGAAAAAACAAGCCTTATTGAAAAGCTGGAGGAACAGGTAAAAGGCAACAACGTATCAGCCGAACAACAACACCTGATCACCGAACTAAGCCAGCAAACGATATTAACGGAAGAAGACTGGATTAAATTTAAATCACTCTTCGAAAAAATTTATCCCTTTTTCTTTCAGAAACTAAAAGAGAACGCTGCAGATATTACAATAGCCGAACAGCGAATGGCTGCACTGGTAAGGTTGCAATTAACCAGCAAACAAATGGCAGCTATGCTGGGTATTTCTGTAGATAGTGTGCACAAAACAAGGCAGCGTTTACGACAGCGGCTTCAGCTAAACTCCGATGTAAACCTGGATGATTTTATTGCAGGTATTTGATTGCAGTAGTTTTTATACACTCCCGATTAATAAATAACGAATGACCTCATTTTCAAAATCTACACTTCCTCGGTAGGCCAATTATAACCTATTGAAAGTAAGATCATTTGTTTGTGCTGTCCGGAACTTGTCCGGTCGCATGACAGCATTTTGTACGGGTACTTGTCAGCCGTTTGTCGCCTCTTAAAATTGGATTGCCCTTCAGTTGCTGCCTATATTTCCAGTCGTAATCTTTTTCAACTGAAACTGCATTTATGAGAATAAAGGATTGGACACTGATTCTGTTGATCATTGTGGTCCTGCTCCTGATCCTCCTCGTGTATTTCATTTTTGAAAAAAGAATTGAATCCCTTCCCCAATAGATCAACTGATAGTTTCCAATTCCGTGTTTTAACCAACAGAAACATTTATTACTCACCAAACTTCAATGTATGTACAGCGCCAAAGACAAATTGTTGCAAATACATTCCCGAATCTTCATTGTTAGCCTGCTCTTTTTTACCTAAGTAGTTTAAAAAATTATTTACACTTCTATAAAAATTAAATCAAACAATATGAAATGTTATTTACAACATCAAATGGCACTATCATTAAGAATATTCTTTCTCTTATTTTTTCTAGTTATTAGCGTGATTACATTTTCTCAAGGTACCCCCTTAACAAAATGTTTTGCTGATAATGACGGAGATGGATTTGGCAATCCAAATGATTACATCCTTGTTCAGGTAGCGTTTGGCTGTGGGTTTTATTCTGGAAGGGTTACCAATGATTTTGACTGTGATGATACCAATGCCGCTATTAACCCAAACACTAAATGGTATAAAGATTTTGATAAAGATGGATATACGGATTGGGTAACTATAGTACAATGTAACCGTCCAATAGGCTATAAACTCTTTGAGGAATTGTCTCTAGCAAACGCAACGGATTGCAATGACAGTGACCCTATTGCTACGTATGAAGGTGAAACTTGGTATAGCGATCCAGACAATGATGGGTACATTGATGCAAGCCGTTTTCAATATAGACAATGCGAAAAACCTGAGGGCAATTATGTATCATATACCCAACTGCGGAAAAATGGAACATTCGTTTCAGAGCCTTTGAGTTCCGGAAATGGCACAATGGATGTACAGAAATTATTTGATTGTAATCAGTTTGATCCATTAGAATATCCAGGCCAAAAGTGGTACCCTGATTTAGATGGAGATGGTTTTGCTGGTTCAAATATACCTGTTGTGCAGTGCGGACGACCGCCACACTATAAGACTTCAGGTGAACTCAGTCCTATTCTTGACTGTGATGACAATAATGCTGATTTTAATCCAGACGCTGCATGGGTAATTGATAGGGATAAAGATGGCTACTATGCAGGCACCCCTGTTATTCAATGCACTTCCCCAGGCGAAGATTATTCAATTAAAAACAATCAACAAGAAGGGGACTGTGATGATAATGATCCTTTACAACGCCCAGGTCAGATTTGGATGAGAGATGATGATGGTGACATGCATGGTGCAGGAATATTTGTCGGGGGAACGGTGCTTTTTCAATGCCAAAGGCCTGCCGGATATTTTGCAGCGAGCGAATTGCTGTCCGATGCTGATTGCAATGATAAGAATGTTGAAATAAATCCAAAAACCCTATGGTACCTGGATGAAGATAAAGATGGATACGCAAACAATTTATACATTCCGTCACCTGAAGGTTCATGTTTACCTCCGCAGGATGGACGAAATTATATCTACAACCCCAAAGGGTCTGATTGCAACGATAATAATGCTGAAATCAATGCCGCCACTCTATGGTATCTGGATGAAGATAAAGATGGATACGCAAACAATTTATACATTCCGTCACCTGAAGGTTCATGTTTACCTCCGCTGGATGGACGAAATTATATTTACAACCCCAAAGGGTCTGATTGTGCAGATAATGATGCTACAAATAATCCCGAAACAGAATGGGTTATTGATAAAGATGGCGATGGCTACTATACAGGTAATGTAATAATCGGTTGCCAGTTTCTTTTTGTCGAAGGGCTTGTAAAGAAAGTAAACCAACAACCCGGCGATTGCAGAGATGATCTTGCTTCTGTTTACCCTGGTGCTACCGAAATATGTGATGGCTTCGACAATGATTGCGATGGAACAACAGATGAAGGTTTTGCGGATACAGACGGCGACGGCCTTGCTGATTGTACCGATCCGGACGATGATAACGATGGCATACCAGACGCAGATGATTGTGCACCACTCGATGCTGTCAATACGCCACTGGTACTCAATTGTCCTCAGGATATCAGCATCAACAATTGTAACACAAGTGCAATTGAGACACTTACAACACTGGCGTATAATACTACAGGCAGTATAATTTCAGAGCAACAATTGATTGCTGCAAAAGGTAGTGTTACGCCTGGCGTATGTGCTATTGCAACTATTACATATAAAGACGCAGAAGATGCGGCCAGTACAAGTATCAAAAAAGTTATTAAACGTACGTTTAATGTTACAGATATTAAAGGGAGATTATTTACATGTACGCAAACGATAACTGTAGAAGATAAAACAGCTCCAACAGTTCAAACCAGAAACATCACGGTTGAGCTGAACAACGCAGGCACAGCCACTATCACCGATAATGCTGTGAATTTTGGTTCATCAGAAAATTGCACTTCTTTAGAGGATCTGAAATTCTCCACCGATATCAAATCCTTTAGTTGTGCAGATATAGGTAGGCCTGTAACAGTTACGATGACAGTAACGGATGCGTCTGAAAATTTCGATAGCAAAACGGCAATTGTAACGGTGGTTGATAAAATAAAACCAACCGTAGGAACGCAGAACATCACTGTACAACTTGATCCAAATGGCTCCGCCACTATCAGCGATGATGCTGTAAATTTTGGTTCATCAGACAATTGTACCTCTGCAGCGAATCTGAAACTCTCAACTGATATCAAATCCTTTAGTTGTGCTGATATCGGTAAGCCTGTAACGGTTACGGTGACAGTAACAGATGCATCGGGCAACTTCAATAGCAAAACAGCAACTGTGACAGTGGTGAATCACATCCAACCTGTTATTACAAGTATAACCACAAACCCATCATCTTTATGGCCTCCCAACCGTAAAATGAAACCAGTTACGATCAATGTAGTTAGCAATGATGTTTGCGGAACTACCACCTGTAAAATCATTAATGTTAGCAGCAATGAACCCATAGATGGAACCGGAGATGATGATATTGCGCCGGATTGGTTAATTACAGGTGATAATACCGTTAATCTTCGTGCTGAACGGGGTGCTGCAAAATCTCAAAGGATTTATACTATTGCCGTAGAGTGTAGAGATGCTTCAGGCAATGCAACCACTGGAGAAACCAGTATTGTAGTTGCACACAACATCACTGCTCCAGTTAGTGGATCATCCTATAAGATCGGAAGCACCATAAGTTTTGCCGGTACTTTCTGGGATGTACCGGGTAACAAACACACAGCACGTTGGGTAGTTGATAACAGCACGGTTACCGGCAGAGTAACAGCCGAACCAAGTGGTTTGAAAAACGGAACGGTAACTGGTAGCTACAAATTCAGTACGGCAGGTGTGTACAAATTAAGAATGGAAATCATCGATCAGGATGGCAATGTTAGTTATGCAAATACAAATGGCGATATGGATGCCATTGTAGTGATCTATGATCCTAATGGTGGCTACGCATTTGGTGGCGGTAAATTCTATTCTGAAGCAGGTGCACATCCCTCTTATCCTTCAGCAAAAGGAATGGTGAGCTATGGCTTCCAGAGTAATTATTTTAAAACAGCAACCTATCCAAAAGGTGAAACACAATTTGAATTTAAAGTAGGCGACTTCGAATTCAATGCACTCAATTACGAATACCTGGCGATCTCTGGCGCAAAAGCACAGTTTAAAGGAAGTGGTAAGATCACAAACGGGCAAAGCGGTGTTAGCTTTATCATGACGGTGATTGATGGTGCACTGGATGGAACCGGTACTGATAAGATTCATATGAAGATCTTTAATAAAAATACCGGCGAGATCTATTACGATAATCAACCGGGAACCAGCGATGATGTTGATCCCACAACTGTAGTTAAAACCGGCAGCACTATTGTAATCGTTAACAATGAAGAAAGCAAAGGTGGTGGTGGTAAAGGCGGCGGAGTTAAACCAGTTAAACGGCCAGATGAAATTGTTACTGAGAGTTTATTTGAAGTGGTCTCTGCACCTAATCCAAGTAATAGCTACTTCACAATAACCGTAAAGAGCAGTAATACAAATGAGCCTGTACGGGTAAGCGTAATGGATGAACTGGGCAGGGTTATAGAGCGGAAAGAGAATGTAATGCCCGGCTCCACTATACGGTTAGGAGAAAATTATATCCGAGGAATGTACTTCGTAATGGTTATTCAGGATAGTAAAAGAAAATTGATCAAACTGATTAAACAATAGTTGATCTCTTTTCCCCCCAAAAGCCACCTGTACAAACAGGTGGCTTTTTTAGGACTATTCAAACGTAATAGCTAAATCATTTTGTTTCTTATCGCTCCTAACAATAAGAAGTTTGCCTTTTTTTAGTGATAAAAATTTAAAATGTCCAATTAGCTTAAAACATTCTTATCGCACACCAATTGTAGATTTCACCATATTAGTTATGTCTTTTAATAAAATCTATTTCCTTTTAAAAATAATAGCAGGGCTATTTTCAAGATCGGCGCTGAAACGTACCTGGTAAACTGCATCACCGTCCCTGATAACCAATAAGCCGGTATTGGGTGGATACTTTCCAAGATTTTCGGCCACCAAAACAACCTGCATGTCCTCACCAGTGTTTTGTGGATATATGGTTTTTTTAATAGCTGAAGCCTTTAACCCTTCCCTGGATAAAACAGGTTCTCCATTCAGGTAAACGCTAACGGTGTCGCCATCTATTTCTCCATTATCATATAATGCAAGTGTTAAACTGTCACCTGTAAAGTAAATGGTTTCCATAATATTTACTTTTCTACCGGCTATGGTTAGTGGATTTTCCTCTTTGTCAACTATATTATTTTCATCCGATGCTTGTATGCCCTGCGCTGCTTGAATAGTTACAGGGGCTAGCGAAGTATTTTTCAAATCTTTTCCTGGTTGATTAACACTTGTCATAGTTGTTTTATCAACCCTGAATTTACCCATACTTAACAACCGTTTTTCCGGGGTATAGAAAGGAACATCATTTTCAAGCTTTAAATCACCCAGGTGCGGAAACAGGTCAGATTTACTTAAATCTTTTTCTTCGGCCATGTGCAACTGGCCGGTTAATGAATAATATATTTTTGTTTGATTGGTTTTCCAGGTTCCATTCATTTCCCAGGTACTGTCTTTTTGATTCAGCGTGAAAATCGTAGTTTGTTTTACACCTTTAGCTGCTTTTTCCGGAAAATTATTGGAGATCATTTTATCATCCGTAATGATCCATTGTTCGTTTTCTCTTTCCGCTTTTATTCTTTTTACACTGTAATAATAATGGTCATTCTCAAAAAAAGTGGTGTATGAGTAGCCAGTTACTTTGCCGCGGTATTCGCTTAATGCCAGTTCATATTTTTGTTCTTTCCCGTTACTGTCGTTTACCAGGTTGCCCATCCAAAGCCCGGTAAGCGTTTGGGAAAAAACTGGAATACCAATAACACAAAAGAAAAAAAGGAGGCTAAGGGTTCTCATGGATTTTGAGTTGGTTCAACAGGGTTTTTACGTTTTCAGGTTGTACAGTGTCGCAAGGCAACATTTGTATTAACGTTTCAATGTTGTCCCGATTGTGCAGGGCTTTGATATAATACTTATCATAATATTTTAATAGAATGCGGAAACAGGGTTTCATATCGTTTTGTTCCAGGAATGAAAGGGCATTCTTAGTTTCTGCACCCCCCAGCCGCTTTTGAATGCGTGTGATGGCTCCCGTCATTTTTTCTTTATCCAGTTCACCATATTCTTCAACCAGGTGATTTAATCTTTCTTCAAAAGGAATATCCAGGAAAAAAACAGGAGAAGTCCGCATCTGTTCCCAAAATCCGGTTGGGATATTTACCTGTCCAATTCGCTGACTTTCGTCTTCTACCCAAATAATACCGGCTTCTTTATTCAAGGCCATGATGTCGATTGCCAGCAGGTTCTCAAACATTTCCTGGGTTGGCTGTGCAGGCATATTAATATTTCCAAATGCGGAACCTTTATGTTTAGCTATGAACTCAAGATCCAGTATGCTTTGACCTTGTTTTTCCAATTCTTTCAGAATCTCCGTTTTTCCAGAGCCGGTATATCCTCCCAAAATATGGATTGGAATTGAATGATTAAAAATGGATAAAACATGAGTGCGAAAATTTTTATAACCGCCCGTTAAATTATACACTTTAAAACCATACAGATCCAGCAACCAGGCAATTGCACCGCTTCGCATGCCGCCGCGCCAGCAATGTACCAAAATTGTTTTTTGCCTACTTCCGGGATCAGCGTTGCCTGCATTTTTTGTGGTGATGGTTTCAGCAAATTCAACAACATTACGCATTTTGGGACCAAAAAAATCCAACCCGGCTTTGATGGCTTCTTCCCTGCTTTTTTGTTTATACAAAGTACCCACTACTTTCCTTTCTTCATCATTGAATAAAGGGAGATTTACTGCACCGGGAATATGAGCATGAGAAAATTCTCCCGGTGATCGCACATCAATGACCGGGTACTGTTTTGACAATTGAATAAACGGATCGATTTGTAATTTTTCAATAGCCATAATGCAAATTTACCGGCAAATAAAAAATGCTTCCCCATTTTGCGGAGAAGCATTTTACCAATTTATAAATCAGATTAAGGAAGATTGCCAACCTTAACTTTTACATCTTTTGTATTCACTTTAAGTCCTTCTTTATTTACCTGTATGTCAGTACCGGTTTTAGTTTCTACTTTACCTTCCTTGCCACTGATATCAATTGAAGTGCCCTTGATGGAAACATTTACACCATCATCCACTTTTTTAGTGGAGTCAGCTGATGAAACCGTGGTGGTTTTATCCGTGGTTGTTTCTGTGGTTTCCGTTGCTTTGTTTTCACCACAAGCAGTTGCCAATATGACTAACAGAGCAAGCGGGGCGATCATTTTGTTCAGTTTCATTTTCATAGATTTGATTTTAAAGTTTACCGGTTCATTGAGGCTAAAAACTCTTCGTTGTCTTTTGTACCTCTCATGCGTTTTAATAATTCATTCATGGCTTCTTCGGTATTCATATCGGTCAGGTATACGCGAAGCAGGTTCATGCGCTGTAACACATCTTTGTCCAGTAACAGATCATCGCGACGGGTAGATGATGCAACCAGGTCGATTGCAGGGAATACACGCCTGTTGGCCAGTCGGCGATCAAGCACTAATTCCATATTACCGGTTCCTTTGAATTCTTCAAAGATCACCTCGTCCATCTTAGATCCTGTATCGATTAACGCGGTGGCCAGGATAGTTAATGATCCACCGTGTTCAATTTTACGGGCTGCACCAAAAAACTGTTTTGGTTTCTGCATCGCATTTGCTTCCACACCACCGGATAAAACTTTTCCAGAAGCTGGCGCCACGGTATTATGTGCTCGGGCCAAACGGGTTATTGAATCTAAAAGTATAACTACATCATGTCCGCATTCAACCAGGCGTTTTGCTTTTTGTAAGGCGATTGCAGATACTTTTACGTGTTTTTCTGCAGGCTCATCAAAAGTTGAAGCGATCACTTCAGCTTTTACGCTGCGTTCCATGTCGGTAACTTCTTCAGGTCTTTCATCAATCAAAACCACCATTAAATAGCATTCGGGGTGATTGGCAGCAATGGCATTAGCCACGTGTTTTAATAAAACCGTTTTACCCACTTTTGGTTGGGCAACGATCAATCCACGCTGTCCTTTTCCAATTGGGCTGAAGAGATCAACTATTCTTGTACTGTAATTATTGGCTTCAGTAAACAGGTTTAATTTCTCAAATGGGAATAATGGTGTCAGGTAATCAAAAGGAACACGGTCCCGAACTTCTTCTGGTCCTTTGCCATTGATCAGGCTTACTTTTAATAAAGCAAAATATTTTTCACCTTCTTTGGGCGGTCTTACAGAACCAGATACTGTATCACCGGTTTTTAAACCAAATAATTTTATTTGAGATGGGGAAACATAAATATCATCGGGAGAAGACAAATAGTTGTAATCGCTGCTGCGCAGGAAACCATAACCATCCGGCATCATTTCAAGTACGCCTTCAGCCAAAATAATTCCATCAAATTCTATATTAAAACTTTGGTCGCGACGCTGGGGGTAAACTTTTGGAGCTTGTTGGTTTTGCGGAGGAGCTGGCTTATTATCTGTTTGTTCAGCTGCCTGGTGAGTTTCAGCTACTTCTTCTTTTTCTTCTTTAGCTTGGGGTAATGGAAGTTCAGCTGGTTTTTCTTCATCACCTTTCTTTTTCACGTTTTTCTTTACTACAGGCTTATCATCTTTTTTAGGTGCTGCTGATTTTCGGGGTGCCGGTTTTTTTTCCGGTGCTTTTTCAGGCTCATTCTCCTCTTCCACCTCTGCTTCTTCCGTAATATTCCCGGTAGTGGCCTTTACTATCCTTTTACGTTTAACCTTACCATCAAGGTCTTTCTTTTCACTTTCTGTAAGAGCCTGGTTATCCAGGATTTTATAGATCAGCGTTTGTTTATCTAGTTTTTTTACATTGGGAATCTTAAGCTCTTCAGCAATATCCAGCAATTCAGGAACGAGCATATCGTTCAGTTGCAAAATGTCGTACATAAAAAATGAATGTTGAGTTTAATTGCGGTCAAACCGCTAATCTTAACTACAGGGAAATTGTTTTTTGAATAATAATTGAATGGAAAAAAAATTGGTTAGCTATTGATGAGGACTTAAAAACTTACCAGCTTTCCGATACAATATTAAAGCCAAAATTCCATAAAGCCAAAATTTTATCATTGGCAATTTTGTAAAATTCAAAGGTTTACGAGGTCAATGCACCAATGAACGAGTATTTTGGCTACTTTTATCCTTGATTTACCTAATATCTGATTAGTATCCTTCATTTTCTATTCCATAATTAAATTACTATGTACACCCAGGTTTGGAGCAAATACCTCCCCGTTATTAAAATACTCCTTAAAAAGTCGGTTAGCCAAAGTGACCAAACCCTTGATATGAACAGGATTGATTTTGAACGTGCCGGTAGTGGTCGTAAAGCCGGATATAAGTTTAATATCGACTTTATCAATGGCCGAATTGATAATGTTTTAAGTAGTTCCCCATTAGCTCACGACCTGGCTCAATTAATGATGCAGGATGATGCATTAAAGGAAATCATCAGTAAAAATGATTTTCAGCTGGTGTTTAATACTAAATTCCAACTTACTATTAAATGTAAAACAGCAGAAAACGACACTTCTCCAAAGTAATATATACTTTTTCATGTAAAAATCAGACAACGTTAACCGGGATTAACTCCATTTGTCATTTGTGAATACCACCCGGGCAATTTAAACTACGAATGATTTCGTTTTGTTTGCATTTTTGAAGTAAATATTACTTCATGAAAAATTGGATATCCCTATTTGCTTTTATCGTAATGGCTTTGGTTTCAAATGCACAAAGCAATTCCGGAAAAATCTCCGTTACCATTAAAGGTGATGATCAGCCACTTGAAAATGCAACGGTTTATTTATTGAATCGGAAAGACTCCAGCCTGGTAAAATTATCATTAACCAATAAAAGTGGTTTGGCAGAATTTGAAAATATATTCAATGGTGAATATTTGATCAAGGCTACAAATGTCAATTTCGAACCATATCATACCGCTCCTTTTACTTTAAATGCTGAATCACTCACGCTTCCCCAGGTTGTATTATCCAGAACAGCAACGCAAATGCAGGGTGTAACAGTGAAAGCGCAAAAACCTTTTATTCAAAAACTCACTGACCGCATTGTTGTGAATGTTGAGAACAGCATAGTCAGTGCAGGCAGTACTGCCATGGATATATTAGAACGATCACCAGGTGTTGCGATTGATCAGAATGAATCAATCAGTTTAAGAGGACGGTCTGGTGTTATTATAATGATTGATGGCAAACCCACACCCATGTCGGGCAACGAACTCGCAGCATATTTAAGGGGATTACCATCCAGTGCCATTGAACGCATTGACCTGATTACAAATCCATCAGCCAAATATGAAGCAGCGGGCAATTCGGGTATCATTGATATCCGTTTGAAAAAAGATCAGCGTTTAGGCATGAACGGTACATTGAATGCTTCCTATGGCCAGGGTGTTTATCCCAAAACAAGCGCTGGCGGCAGTTTTAATTACCGCAATAAATCGATGAATTTTTTTGGCAGTTATAATTATGCATACCGGGAACATCTTAATAATCTTATCATTAACCGTAATTTTTACGAGGATGGTGTTTTCGTGGGTTCGGATGATAAAGATAATTATGCCTTCATGCCAATCCGTTCCCAGAATGTGCGGTTTGGTGCAGATTTCTTTCCTTCTAAGAAAACAACCATCGGCTTTGTTGTCAATTCAAATTTCACCCGGTTTAAACGGCGGTCAGAGATATTAACTAAGGTGAATGATGAAACAGGCCAGGCTGATTTTAATTTTCTTTCTTTCGGTTCAAATAATGATCGCCTTTCAAATGGGATGGCTAATATTAATTTTAAACACCAGTTTGATAGTATGGGTAAAGAAATAACAGCTGATGTTGATTATGGAATTTACCAAAGCAGCTCCCTTACCCGCACAGCCAGTTCTTTTTATGAATTGAATGGCACACCAAAAAAAGAAGATGATATCCTGGATGGAGACCAGGAGGGTGATCTTCGGTTTCAAACGGCTAAAGTGGATTATGTGCAGCCACTGAAAAAGGGCGCCAAATTCGAAATAGGTTTTAAAACAAGCAAGGTTTCGAGTGATAATGATGCAAAATTTTACAATGTGTTTCCTACAGGCAGCGAGGTGGATGATACCAAGACGAACCGGTTTTTTTATACTGAATATAACAATGCCGCTTATGCGAATTACAGCCGGGAGTTTACAAAATTTAATTTCCAGCTGGGTTTAAGGGGTGAACAGACGGATATAAAAACACGCCAGGTAAAAGCGAACAGGCAATTCAACAATGAATATTTTGAACTGTTCCCCAGCGCCTTTTTTAATTATAAGTTGAAGGAAGATAAAACGTTGGGCGTTTCCGTTAGTCGCCGTATTGATCGCCCCGGCTACAACCAGTTAAATCCATTTCTTTTCCAGATCGATGCTACCATTTATGCTACCGGTGATCCACACCTGAAACCACAAATGACCTGGTCATATGAAATGAGCTATACCATGAAAAATATGAATTTCACTTTCGGTTACAGCCATTCAACAGACCCGCAAAACGTTGTTCTCAGCAGGATCCTGGATGTAATTCCAACTTTTGAAATTAAACCTGGCCAGGATTCCAATATCACCGTTCAAATTCCGGTTAACCTGCAATCATCAGATTATTTTGGATTAACAGCCACGGTCCCCGTACGTATCAGCAAGTGGTGGAACATGATCAATAATGTGAATATTTTTTACAACCACTTTAACGCAAACCTGGGCGGTGTTAGTCTAAATAATGGTGATCCGGCTGCACGCATTCGTACCAATAATACTTTTACATTGGGCAAAGGATGGACAACAGAATTTAATGCAAACCTGAATACAGGTGGGCGATCCGGGTATATGGTATTTGAACCGAATTGGGGAATAGATATCGGTGCACAGAAAACCATTTTTGATGGAAAAGGGACCATCCGGCTGAATGTTACTGACATATTCTGGACCAACCTTCCAAATGCGACGATAACATATGAAGGACGGTATGTGGAAAACTGGCATGCATACCGGGATAGCCGGGTTGCTACACTCAGTTTCAATTACCGGTTTGGAAATAATAAAGTACAAGCGGCCCGTAACCGAACAACAGCTTCTGAAGAGGAACGAAGAAGAGCGCAATAAAAAAAAATCAAAATAACTCATTTTGCAGCCATTTCTTTTTGATATGGCTGCTTGTTTTTTATGTCTTTAATTTGCATCCATCGCTAAATTTTGTAGTAAATTGAAGCATAACCTTGACCATGAATAATTTTGATTCCACCAACAAACCATTCCAACAGGCAGTTTCATTTGTCAATCAAACGGGAAAGCATTTATTCCTTACCGGAAATGCCGGAACAGGAAAAACAACATTTTTAAAATATATCAAAAACAACTGTTTTAAGAAATTGGCTATTGTTGCACCAACCGGCGTAGCCGCAATCAATGCAGGAGGTGTTACCATTCATTCTTTTTTTCAGATTCCACCCGGTGTCTTTTTGCCAACCTTGCATTACAATTATAACCCATCCGATCATTATATAAATAACCCAGCTTCTTTATTGCGAAACCTGCGAATGAATGCAGCAAAAAAAGAAATGCTGCAGGAACTTGAATTGCTGATCATAGATGAAGTATCGATGTTGCGGGCAGATATGCTGGATGCCATTGATACGGTTTTAAGACATGTACGCAGAAAGAACACAATACCATTTGGTGGTGTGCAGGTTTTGTATATTGGCGATCTATACCAGTTGCCACCAGTAACCAAAGCCGACGAATGGAACCTGATGCAGGAATTTTACAAAAGTCCATTTTTTTTCGATGCATTAGCGTTAAAGCAATCTTCTCCCATATTTATTGAATTGAAAAAGATCTATCGCCAGACAGATGAAAACTTTATTGGTTTATTAAATAAGGTTCGCAACAATTGTTGCCGCGAAGAAGATCTGCATTTCCTGAATAGTTTTTGTCAACCTTCGATTGATCCGGAAGAAGACAATTATGTAACACTCACTTCACACAACAACAAAGCAGATGCTATTAACCAGCGCAAGCTGGAACAATTGCCAACAAAGAAATTTACTTACCAGGCACAGGTTGAAGGAGATTTTAATGAACGTGCTTTTCCTGCAGATCCTGTTCTTCATTTAAAAGAAGGCGCACAGGTAATGTTTATTAAAAATGATAAAGGTGAAAGTCGTAGATTTTTTAACGGTAAAATCGCAATAATAAAGTCGATTGATGATGAAAACATAACTGTTTCTTTCCCGGGAGAAGAAAATGATCTGAGTTTGGAAAAAGAAACCTGGCGAAATATCAGGTATCATTTTAACAAAGAAAAGGACAGTCTGGAAGAAGAAGAGATCGGTCATTTTACTCAATATCCCATCCGGCTGGCATGGGCCATTACTATCCATAAAAGCCAGGGACTTACTTTTGAAAAAGCGATAGTAGATGCCGGAGCTTCCTTTGCGCCGGGCCAGGTGTATGTTGCATTAAGCCGGTTAACTTCTCTTGATGGATTGGTATTGTTATCAAAAATTCATCCCCACAATATTGGTAATGATGAAAGAGTAAGGCAATTTGCCGGCAATGAACTGGATGAAGAAGAAATGAATGAAATTCTGCAGGCAGAGCAACATTTATTTTTAAGATCTTCCATTAAGAAACCGTTTGAATGGGATAAACTTTTAAGAGCTGTTGAACAGTTAGCAGAATCGTACGAAGAAAGATTATTGCCGGAAAAACAAATTGCACAACAATGGTGTGGTGTTTTACTTCACCAGTTGCAAACCCAGGATGAAACTGCAAAAAAGTTTACCAAACAACTTACCGCTATTTTAGAAGTTAGTGATAATCCTTCATTCGAATCACTCCATGAAAGAACAAAGGCGGCTACCGGGTACTTTATAAAATTTTTTACCTCGAATGTATTACCAGGCCTCAACGATCATTTAGCTGTATATGCCAAACTGAAGCGAACAAAAAGTTATGTAAAAGATCTGCAGGATATTAAACTACTAATTGAACGACAATTAAAACAATTGGAAAATGTAGTAGAAGTAACCCAGGCTATGACAGGTAAAAATGATCTTTCAGAATTGCTGCATCTTGCCGGTGAAATGCATAAGCCAGTTCCTGTTTCTGCAACTGAAAACGGAAGTCCCAAACAAAAACGGGTTAAAGGATCTACACAGCGTCTTAGCCTGGAGTGCTATTTAAAAGGTCAAAAGGTGGAAGACATTGCCCGTGAAAGAAACCTTGCAAACGGTACGATTGAATCACATCTTTTTTCTTTTATAGCATCTGGAGAAGTAGATGTTTATGATTTTGTAGCAGAAGATAAATTACAATTGATCATTTCATTACTTAAAAAAGATTCATCACATAGTTTATCATCAGCCAGGCAAGTATTGGGTGATGATTTTTCATACACGGAAATAAATGCTGGATTCAAATATTTTCAAAAAGAAAACCAGTCTGCACCTGTTCATTAAATAGCGGGTTTATGCAATCCTTGCAACAATTTTAAATGCGGTTGTAACATGTGCAACTTGCTTTTTTGCAAAAATTGTTTCAGGTGTTTAAAAAAATGACTGTAGTCATAATAACCATAATTTGAATAATGAAAATTGCCAGGATCATTTGAAAGATGTGTAACAGCTTTCCTGATACGCATAATTTGTAAGGCAGTTTTTCCGCTGATGCCAATACAGGTTTCAAAATAACGTTGCAATGTGCGGGGCGAAACCTGGTAACTCTCTGCAAGTGTTTCAAATGAAATATTAAACTGGTTATTTTGATAACACTGATCTAAAATCTCTCTTACAATCATTATTGATTTCAGAGCATTCGATTTATTTTTCACAATGGAATGGTAATAGGCTGTTGCCAGTTGTACCCTGGTGTTAAAATCCGGCGCTTTAATTAAATTTTTGATAAGCGTTTCATCAACCAAATAACTTAACGGGAAAATATATTCTTTGTATTCTGAAAAGTTGATCTTCTTTTCAAATAAAACAGGTGAAATTTTAAACTTGATTCCAAAAATGTGGTTGTCTTTTATGTGATGACATTCAATATTCTTATGGCGGGGTAGAAATCCATGCTGCCTGACTTCATGTTTTTCTTCCTCCAATTGCATTACAAACGGAGTTCCAAGATTTATCAGGTATGTATAACCGATATTTGGAAATAATACATCTGAAAATCCTTGTGGGTGTTTTTCCCAAAGATCATCAAACCGGGTTTCCCAGAAAAAATCTATAAAGTGCAAAAGTGAATGTGATGGACCAACCCGGTGATATTTTTTTTCAAAATGGTCCTTGTCTAAAAATTCAACATGCTGCGGTTTCATATTCAGTTAAGGATATCATTTGATTTATCTTAAGGAGGGATCTGCAAAAGTATTTCCCTGGTTAATATCACCGGTTGTAAATCCTTTTTTAAACCAATATACCCGCTGGGCAGATGTGCCATGCGTAAATGCATCTGGTACCACCCTGCCCTGTGCTTCTTTTTGCAGTTTATCATCTCCAATGGCGTTGGCTGCATTCAGTGCTTCTTCAATATCACCTTCCTGTAAAATGTTTTTCATTTTTTGTGCATGATGAGCCCAGACACCAGCCAGGAAATCGGCCTGCAATTCCAGCATCACAGAATATTTGTTGTACTCTGTTTCAGACACTTGTTGCCTGAGTTGTTGCATTTTCTGCGAAGTGCCATTTACCTGTTGAATATGATGACCCACTTCATGCGCAATTACATAGGCCATGGCAAAGTCGCCGGGTGCATTTAATTTGTTTTGAAGATCCTCGTGAAAAGAAAGATCAATATAAACCTTCTGGTCGCCGGGACAGTAAAAGGGGCCCACCGCCGCACTGGCAGAACCGCATGCGGATTGAACCGCGCCACGATATAAAACCAGCGTGGGCTCTGGATAATCATCCCCATTTTCAGCATAGATTTTATTCCAGACATCTTCTGTATCCTGCAATACAACAGCAACAAATTCTGCCCTTTCATCATCAGCCGCTTTTTCTTCAGCAGTTAACTCTGTTTGCGCACCTCCCGGTGCCGGCAAAACATCCGGCATTTGCGAAGGATCCCCTCCTAAAAAAGAATATATCAGGTATATGATCAATCCTACTACGCCACCACCAGCTACTACACCGCCGCCGGACATGCCCCGACGGTCTTCAACGTTTCCGCTTTGTTGTCTTCCTCTCCAGCGCATAATTTTTTTTATTTCAAGTTAATGGAAATCAAAATTTTCTTTGAATATTTTTAAAGCCTTTTTCCATCATAATCTAATAAAGTATCCTGGTTTATGATCGTATCGATGGTGCCGGTTGAATCAGCGGCCTTTTCATCTTTAGTGGAAGTTTCTCCACTTTCATTGCAGGCAGCTATTACCACCAGCATAAAAAGGTAGATTATTTTCTTTTTCATTTTTCTGATTTAGAAATGAGTGAATTGTGTAATTACATTCTTCAGTTTAATCGATAGGCAAGGATTCATATTAGTTTAAAAAGAATTACAATAATCTTACCAGCCTATGAATGATATAAAGGGCTGTTTAATAAATGACCAAAACCATTTTCCGGGAATTTTCCCTCAGCTTTTGAAAAGAAATCTATAATAAAGCGAAAGTCTGCGATTTCATTATCCGTAGTGTAAAAAGGCGGCGAAACAACCAGTTTCTTTTCTTTATAATCCATTGCCGCCATTACGATAGGTATTTTTGCTTCAGATGCAATAAGATAAAACCCCGTTCTTAACCTTTCTGTTCTTTTTCTGGTTCCTTCGGGTGAAAGGGCAATGATCAGGTTATCTGATTTGTTAAATAAATCAACCACTTGTTTTACCATGTTGTTACTGCTATCGCGTTTTACCGGGATGCCACCCATTTTGATAAACAATTTCCCGAAAGGAGGTTTAAACAAACTTTCTTTCCCCAAAAAATGGGCTTTGGAGATATTTAAAATGCTGCGATATGCCAATCCCAGTATAAAATCCTGGTTGCTGGTATGTGGCCCGACAATTATAATGTATTTTGAAAGGTGGGGAAACTCCCCCTCCCAGGTCCACCCCATGAATCGCAGGTAATTTTTCCAGAATAATTTCATTAAGGCAAATAACGGCATTACATATTATTATTAGACCCCTATAAATATTTTAATTGCAAAAGTTCAAGAGATATACCATCCGGACCGTGTTGGCATTTATTAGTATCCTCATATTAATTTGGGTGGGGTTATCTGCTTATTTGTATTATAATGAAAACGGATTGATTGATAAAGTAAAGGCCCAGTTAAATAAATCTATTAAAGGAGAAGTTCAGATTGAAGGATTAAGTGCAGGCTTTATAAAAACATTTCCAATCTTATCTGTGCGTTTAAAAGGAGTCAGCATACGGGATTCCCTCTTTCAACAACATAAACATGAATTTCTAAATGCGGAAAGTATTTTCATCAGGATCAGTCTTTCCAGTTTGTTTACCGGAAAAATCAAACCGGGTAAGATCATTTTCGATAATGCGTCTTTTTATTTATATAAAGACTCTACAGGATATTCAAACATGGTTAAAGCAGATGATCCGCAAACTGAACCGGGTGACAGGCATGTACCCGATTTGTTATTCAGAAACACGCGGTTTGTTATGGAAAATGTTGGTCGTAATAAGTTGCATGATATTTTCTTTGAAAGAGCCGATTGTGAAATTGAAGAAAAAGACACCACGAACATTTTGCATATCAATATGAAATCAAAAGTGAATGGGCTCACTTTCAATACAGAAAAAGGAAGTTATTTAAAAGATAAAAGACTGGATGGAAAGTTTACAGCCAGGTTGCGGGATGGCGTGCTGACCTTACCCAATATCCGGTTAAACATCGACCGTCACCCGTTTACTTTAAATGGAAAATTTTATTTGAAAAACGATCCGCGATTTTTTTTCCTTGATATTTCCACCAACAATATTCAACTTGGTAAAATATCAGAAATATTAACTCGTACAATCAGCAGCAAACTGGATTCATTTAAAATTAGCAAGCCGGTAAATCTGAGAGCAGAAATTATCGGTGAAATGGGATATCGATATGTGCCTTTGGTTAAAGTAAAGATGGATGTAAATAATGCTTCTGTTACATCTCCGGCCATTGAACTGAATGAAAGCACCTTCTCCGCTATGTTTACCAATGAAATAGTGAATAAGGTTGCGAGGACGGATGAAAATTCAATGATAAAAATATCGGGATTCAAGGGTAAATGGGGAACAATTCCGGTAATGTCAAATCAAATATTGGTCACCAATCTGAAAAATCCTTTTCTTGAATGTGATTTGAAGTCACAGTTTAAACTTACAGATATAAACAGCATAACTGAAAGTGGAACTATCCGTTTTAACAGCGGTTCTGGAAAGTTTGATATAAAATATAAAGGATCAATTGCTAATGATGACACGACTGCACCCGTCATGAATGGCAACATTGATTTTAGCAATGCTGATATACAGTACCTGCCAAGGAATTTTACCCTTACTAACTGTAATGGACAATTACTTTTTAAACATCATGATCTTTTCATCCCTTACCTGAATGCCAATGCGGGTAACACAAAACTTAAAATGAAAGGAGATGTGCAGAATTTCCTGGCGTTGGTAAATATTAATCCACAGGATCTTGAATTAAACTGGCAGGTGAACACAGCCAGCTTGAATGTGCAGGATTTCCTAAACTTTATAGGCAGCAAACAACAAACAGCCAAAACAAACAGTAAGGGGTCCGGATCCAGCCTTTCCAAAGTTTCCAATAATATTGACCGGATGTTAAAAGATGGGGTGGCAAATATCAAATTAAATGCTGCCAATGTTTTATATAAAAAATTTAAGGCTACTGATGTCAATGCCAATGTGCGGATGATCACCAACCAAATGATCCTGCAGCAAGCTAATCTCCATCATGCAGGCGGACATATGAACTTCAGCGGTTCATTAACAGAGAATGGATCATCAAGTCAACTCGCATTTAAATCGGACCTGGATAATATAGACATACCTGGGATATTTTACGCCTTTAATAATTTCGAACAGGATGCCATCACCCAAAATAATATGAAAGGTAAACTGAATGCCCTCGTTAATATCAATGGTGCATTAACCAATGCTGCGGATATTGTTGAAAATAGTTTAAAGGGAACTGTAAAATTCAGCGTGAAAGATGGGGAGTTAAATAATTTTGAGCCAGTTATGAAGATCGGCGAGGTGGCATTCAAAAAACGTGATTTTTCAAAAATGCGGTTTGCGGAATTAAAAAGTACATTGGAAATAAATGGGTCGGCTATCGCATTAGATAGAATGGAAATAAGATCAAATGTGATCAAGCTTTTTGTCCAAGGTATTTATGATCCAAAAAACAAAACCGATATGAGCATACAGGTGCCGATTACTAACTTAAGCAAAGATGATAGCGAAGAACTTCAAAATAAGGGTCGTGCCGGTGTAAATATCCGGTTAAGGGCAAAGACAGGGGATGATGGTAAACTTGATATAAGTTGGGACCCATTCAATAAAGCTGAGAAAGCAAGGGAAAAGGTGATGGAAGACAATTAATGTTTAGCGTTGAGATGTTTAGTTGTTGAGGCGTTTAGATAATTTGAAAATTAGCCCAATTCCAAATACCCTAATACCCAATTCCTGAATTTTTATACTTATCAACCAATCAACCATTCGTCTCCATTGGTTAAATTGCAGGTTTATTATGCCATTTCAATTACAGTCTTCATTTCAACCGGCAGGCGACCAGCCCCAGGCCATACAGCATTTAACGCAGGGTATACTGGACAATGAAAAACACCAGGTATTATTAGGCGTTACGGGCTCTGGTAAAACGTATACGGTAGCCAATGTAATTCAGCAGGTGCAGCGACCAACTCTTGTATTAACGCATAACAAAACATTGGTGGCGCAGTTGTATGGCGAATTCAAACATTTTTTCCCCGAGAATGCCGTGGAATATTTTGTTTCTTATTATGATTATTACCAGCCCGAAGCTTACATGCCGGTGAGTGATACTTATATTGAAAAAGATCTTAGCATCAATGAAGAACTGGATAAACTCCGTTTACGAGCCACAACAAGTTTACTAAGTGGTCGCCGGGATATTATTGTTGTAGCCAGTGTGAGTTGCATTTATGGTATAGGTAACCCCCAGGAGTATGCGAACAGTATCATTCGCATTCACAAAAACCAGGTCATTAGCCGGCAGGGGTTTTTGCATTCGTTAGTTAATTCTTTATACAGTCGTACAACATTGGAATTTACCCGCGGCAGTTTCCGGGTTAAAGGCGATACGGTAGATATAAACCTTCCTTATCTTGATTATGGTTACCGTATTACTTTTTTTGGTGATGAAATTGAAGAGATAGAAACGCTGGATGTAAATACAGGAAAACGCATTGGCAAAATGCAGGATGCCGCTATTTTCCCTGCTAACTTATACATTGCTCCTAAAGACATGCTGCAGCAGGTGATGCACGAGATACAGGATGAAATGAATGCGCAGGTGGAATATTTTAAAGCAACCGGTAAATTTATTGAAGCGCAGAGGCTGAAAGAAAGAGTGGAATATGATATTGAAATGATCCGGGAATTAGGTTATTGCAATGGCATAGAAAACTACTCCCGCTTTTTTGATCGTCGTT
Organism: Chitinophagaceae bacterium; assembly: GCA_036675565.1. Classification (GTDB taxonomy): domain Bacteria; phylum Bacteroidota; class Bacteroidia; order Chitinophagales; family Chitinophagaceae; genus JACCYQ01. The sequence continues at coordinate 57,588 of JAKFER010000216.1, read as the reverse complement.
ATCCGGGTACACGTCCTTTTTGTTTACTTGATTATTTCCCAAAAGATTTTTTATGTGTGATTGATGAAAGTCACCAGACCATTCCGCAGGTAAGTGGAATGTATGGTGGTGACAGAAGCCGGAAATTAATTTTGGTTGATTACGGTTTCCGTTTGCCTTCTGCATTGGACAACCGGCCACTGAATTTTCACGAGTTTGAGAATATGCTGAACCAGGTTTTGTACATTTCGGCTACTCCCGGGGATTATGAATTGGAAAAAACCGGTGGTGTGGTCATTGAACAGGTTGTAAGGCCAACGGGGCTGCTGGATCCACCAATTGAAATACGCCCCAGTGTAAACCAGATAGATGATTTGTTAGATGAAATTGATAAACGGGTGACTAAAGGTGATCGTGTATTGGTGACTACGTTAACCAAGCGGATGGCGGAAGAAATGGATAAGTATTTAGCCCGCATCAACATCAAATCAAAATATATTCACAGCGAAGTAGATACCCTGGAACGGGTGGAGATCCTTCGCGAACTTCGGTTAGGCATCATAGATGTATTGGTTGGTGTGAATTTATTAAGAGAAGGATTAGATCTGCCGGAAGTTTCATTGGTTGCCATTTTGGATGCAGATAAAGAAGGATTTCTGCGTAATGAAAAATCATTAACCCAAACCGCAGGTCGGGCAGCAAGGAACGTGGATGGCCTGGTCATTTTTTATGCCGATAAGATGACGGACAGTATGCAGAAAACGATTGATGAAACTGCCCGCCGCAGGGAAAAACAGATCGCCTATAATATTGAACACAACATCACTCCAAAAACAATTATAAAATCAAAAGACCAGGTATTTGCTCAAACATCTGTTTTGGAAATAAAAGGCTATGATCCAAACTCTCCTTATGCGGTGAATGATGTGGTTACAGTAGCCGCGGAAAATAATGCCGAATATCAAACCATTCCTCAAATGCAAAAAGCCATTTCCCGGATCAAAAAGGAAATGGAAAAAGCAGCCCGTGATTTGGACTTTATGGAAGCTGCCAGGCTAAGGGACGAAATGTTTGGGATGCAAAAAAAGCTGGAAGAAATGAATAAATAGAAATTGGTTTGCAAGTATATTTTGGGATGTATACAATAATATATTGATTTAAAAGTTTATGGGTTTGTCTATCTGTATATCCTTAAAACCAAATCCAATGAAATTGCGCCTTTCAGTTTTAAATATCCTGGCTTTTGCAATCCTGGCTCTTGCCCTTTATTTAAACTTTATTCATAAAGATGCTGGTATCCCCGACTTTTCAGGTAATTACCAAAAGGATTTCACTGCATATACCAACAAGTAAATCACTGGTTACTGGTCCTGTTGTTACCTGGCCAATTTCCCTAACTGTCATAAATTTCATTGGAAAATAAACGGCTTTTGGAGCAGGTCTGTATGCAGCTTAACTTAGCGGCATGAGCAAAAAATTATTCCTGCTGGATGCAATGGCCCTTATTTACCGGGCATATTATGCATTGATCCGCAGTCCACGATTGACATCTAAAGGCAAAAACACCAATGCACAATTTGGGTTTACCAGCACCCTGGTCGACCTGATCAATAAAGAAAAGCCAACGCATATAGCGGTGGCATTCGATTCCTTCGCACCCACGGAAAGACATACGGATTTTGTAGATTATAAAGCCAACCGGCAGGAAGCACCGGAAGACCTCCTCATTTCTTTACCCGATATTAAAAAGATCATCCAGGGTTTTAATATTCCCGTAGTTGAATGTGATGGTTACGAAGCCGATGACCTCATTGGCGGCCTGGCACAACAGGCTGAAAAAGCAGGTTACGAAGTTTTTATGGTAACACCGGATAAAGATTATGGACAATTAGTTTCCGAGCATATCAAAATTTATAAACCTGGCTACCAGGGAGGCACATTCGAAATTTTAGGTCCCAAAGAAGTATGTGAAAAATGGAATATCAAATCCGTTTCGCAGGTCATTGATATTTTAGGTTTGATGGGTGATGCGGTTGATAATATTCCGGGTATTCCGGGTGTAGGTGAAAAAACGGCCGCCAAATTATTAGCTGAATATGAAACATTGGAAAATGTGCTGGAGAATGCTGCCAGCATCAAAGGTGCCTTGGGCCAAAAAGTGATGGCCGGAAAAGAGCTTGCGATTTTAAGTAAAAAGCTGGCAACGATCATTGTCGATGTACCCTGCGAATTTCATGAAGAAGATTTTCGCATCAAAGAATATAATGTTGATGTTCTAAAAGAAGTGTTTACGGAGTTGGAATTCAAAACACTCGGTAAAAGAATCCTGGGTGACCAGTTCAATATTTTCAGCACCGCTCCCGAAGGTGTTCAAACAGATTTGTTTGGAAATATTACCGGTACACAGGTAGCAGTAAAACCAAAAGAAGAAATAGAAGAGGATACTCCAGCTACCGGGCTGCCGGCAGGAAAAAATATCAATAACACAACCCATAATTATTTGGTTATTGAAGGCGACGATGCGATCAGGGAACTGGTAGAAAAATTAAAACCTTTTAAAGAAATTTCTTTTGATACAGAAACGACAGGAATCGATGCCAATAATTGCGAATTGGTAGGATTAAGTTTTTGCGTCACACCAGGAGAAGGTTATTATGTACCATGCCCGCCAGATAAAACAGATGCTACCCGGATAGTTGAAATGTTCAGACCCGTTTTTGATGATGCCAGTAAAGTGTGGATAGGTCAAAACATCAAATACGACTTGCTTGTATTGAAATGGTATGGAATAGAATTTAAAGGAGAAGTGTTTGACACCATGGTGGCACATTATGTTATTGAACCGGAAGGCCGCAGGAACATGGATCTTTTAAGTGCGCAGTTCCTGGGTTATGAACCCATTCATATTGAAGAACTGATTGGCAAAAAAGGCAAGGGCCAGGGTACCATGCGGGATGTAGATCTGGACCTGATAAAAGAATACGCGGTGGAAGATGCGGACATTACCCTGCAGTTAAAAAATAGTTTTCAACCATTACTGGATAAGAAAGATGTAAAAAAAGTTTTTGAAGAAGTTGAAACGCCTTTGGTAAAAGTATTGACGGATATGGAATTCCAGGGTGTTAAGGTTGATATGGAATTCTTAAATGAATATTCGAAGGAACTGGAAAAGGAAGCATTGATTAGGGAGAAAAGTGTTTATGAGCAAGCAGGTGTTCGTTTCAACCTGGCATCACCCAAGCAATTGGGAGAGGTGTTGTTTGAAAAACTGCAACTGGATCCCAAAGCAAAAAAAACCAAGGGAGGTCAATACGCTACTGGTGAAGATGTTTTGCTCAAATTAGCGAATAGCAATAAGATCGTTGATGACATCCTTGCTTTTCGTGAACTGACGAAGTTAAAATCAACTTATGTTGATTCATTACCTAAATTGATCAATGCCAAAACAGGACGTGTGCATACCTGTTATGGACAAACGATCGCCGTTACAGGAAGGTTAAGCAGTAATAATCCTAACCTGCAGAATATTCCTATTCGCACGGAAAAAGGCAGGGAGATCAGGAAGGCATTTATTCCTCGCAATGAAGAATATTTGTTGGTCAGTGCGGATTATTCACAGATTGAATTACGCATTGTTGCGGCCATCAGTGGTGATCCAAACATGTGCGAGGCTTTTACTTCGGGCAAAGACATTCATACATCAACTGCGGCAAAAGTTTTTAGTGTTGCTGAAGATGAAGTAACCAAAGAAATGCGCTACAAAGCCAAGAGTGTAAACTTTGGAATTATATACGGGCAGGGCGCATTTGGTTTGGCTGAGAACCTGAATGTATCCCGTGGCGAAGCCAAAGAGATCATCGAAAATTATAAAAAACAATTTCCCAACATACAGGCATATATGGATGACACGATCAAATTTGCCAGGGAAAACGGGTATGTACAAACGCTGATGGGTCGTAAAAGATGGTTGAAGGATATTAACTCAGGCAACTTTACGGTACGTGGTTTCGCCGAACGGAACGCCATCAATTCACCCATACAAGGAACAGCGGCAGATATGATCAAACTGGCCATGATACGGGTGCATGAAGAATTTAGTAAGCTTAATTTGAAATCAAAAATGATTTTACAGGTACATGATGAATTGGTTTTTGATGCACATAAAGACGAAGTGGAAATGATTAAACCCATCATCCTTGAATGCATGCAAACCGCTTTGCCATTACCCAATGGCGTTCCTACTGATGCTGAAGTGGGCACAGGTTTAAATTGGTTACAGGCGCACTAAAAAATTTATTATGGCTGATAAAAATCCAGCATTCGATGTGTACATTGAAAAATCCGCGGATTTCGCTAAACCGATTTTAAATCATTTGCGAGCATTGGTTCACAAAACATGTCCTGCAGCGGAAGAAAAAATAAAGTGGGGTTTTCCAAACTTTGAATATAAAAACGACATGCTTTGCCATTTTGCATCTTTTAAAAAACATTGTGCCTTTGGATTTTGGAAAGGCTCCCTGATGAAAGACCAATGGCTTAAAGAAAATGCAGCATCAGAAAATGCAATGGGGCATTATGGCAAGATCACCAGCCTGAAGGATTTACCTGCTGATAAAATAATCATTGCCCAAATTAAAGAAGCCATGAGGCTGAATGATGAGGGTATTAAAGTGCTTAGAACTAAACCAGGAAAATCATCCACAGTTGAAACACCTGATTATTTTTTAAAAGAGATTAAAAAAAATAAAAAAGCACTGGCAACCTGGGAGAAATCCAGTAACAGCCATAAGAAAGAATATGTGGAGTGGATTGTGGATGCCAAACGGGAGGAAACCCGTGTTAAACGCATGCAGCAGGCCATTGAATGGATAGCCGAAGGAAAAGGCAGAAACTGGAAATATGAAAAATAATTTGACCATTGCGGAACAAATAATTTCTTTTCTCTTCAACCTTACATTCGATCACACATTACCGCATGATATTAAGGTAATGCATCCATTTAAGGATCCGGATGTGAAGGATGTATGCCAGAAGTTTTACCATAAATTTTATGATGATCTGCAGCCCAGGCACATGATCATCGGTATTAATCCCGGAAGATTTGGCGGCGGAATTACCGGGATTCCTTTTACGGATCCCATACGACTGCAGGAAGATTGCGGTATTGAAAACGGCTGGCCTAAAAAACAGGAATTGTCTTCCGTATTTATTTATGAAATGATCCATGCATTTGGTGGTGCGCAGGCATTTTATAAACAAATGTATATAACAGCCATCAGCCCGCTGGGATTTACACTTCATAATAAAAATTTGAATTATTATGATGATAAAGAATTGATGGAAGATATCAAGCCTTTCATCATTTCCTGCATGGAAAAACAGTTGTCCTTTGGTTTGCATACCAACCGTGCTTTTTGCCTGGGAGAAGGAAAGAATTACAAATACCTGCAGGCATTAAATAAAGAAATGAAATGGTTTAATGAAATCATCCCCTTAGCTCATCCCCGCTTTATTATGCAGTACCGGTTGAAAAAGAAAGATGAATACATTAAACATTACCTCAGGCAATTTCAACAATGATTAATTTTGCGGTATGCAAGTTCGCCAAGCCACCGTGAAGGATGCCGGTCCTATTGCCACTATATGTCATAGCCAGTTCCAGGTTGCACATAAAGAAGGGATAAAACCGGATGACCTGTTATATTATGTTGATAAAACTTTTAATAAAGCCGCCGTCGAGGCCGATTTATCCAATACTGAAAACATTCATTTTGTTGCAACCGAAAATGATGAAGAGATCCTGGGTTGCATTAATACAGGTAAAGTGCATTTGCCCCAGGCATCTCATATTGAATCAGCCATGGAGATTACCCGTTTGTATATTAAACCTGGATATATTGGTAAGGGCATAGCTTCTGCATTGATGGAGAAAGTAATTTCACTGGCCCGGTCAAAACAAAAAGAATCTCTTTGGCTTCACGTTTATAAAGGAAATGAAGATGCCATTAAGTTTTATAACAAATGGGGATTTAATATTGTCGGTGAATTAAATTTCCCTGTGCGAAAAAGTTGCCCCGTAGGTTGGGTAATGATGTGTAAATTATAAATAAAAATTACACACCATTACCTTATTTTAAATTCCATTGTTCTGCGATTCTGTTCCGGGTTTTTTAGCGGCTGGTTTTAATTTCACTTCATATAGATCATTTCTACGGTCTTTCAAATTTTGCACACTTCCATAATTATGCAATTCAACCAAAAGGGTAAGATCTACATCAGAAATGATGATCATCTCAGTATTTGGTGTGGCTTCTGCTTTGATACCATTTACAGGAAACTGGAAATCAGAAGGAGTTAATACCGCTGCCTGTGCAAATTGCAGGTCCATATTCGAGATTTTTGGCAGGTTGCCAACATTACCTGCAATGGCAACAAAACATTCATTCTCTACCGCTCTTGCCTGTGCGCAAAAACGTACACGGTTATATGCATTTTGCGTGTCCGTTAAAAAAGGAACAAATAAAATTTGCATTCCCTGGTCGGCTAATATGCGCCCCAACTCAGGGAACTCCACATCATAGCAAATCAGGATGCCGATTTTTCCTACATCTGTTTCTATGATTGAAACTTTGTCGCCACCTTTCATGGCCCATTCATATTCTTCGGATGGCGTTATATGGATCTTGTGTGAGAAATCTATTTTGCCATTCCGGTGAAAAAAGTAAGATGTGTTGTATAACTCATCGCCTTCTATCATAGGCATACTGCCACCGATGATATTTACATTATAGGAGATGGCCAGCTTGCTGAATGCATCTACCAAATCTGGCGTGAACTTCGCTAATTCCCTAATGGCTTGCACTGCAGGTAAGTGATTGAAAGCACCCATCAATGGTGTGTTGAACAACTCCGGGAACAAAATAAAATCAGATTCATAATCACTCACTGCATCAACAAAATATTCAACACTTTCCATCAGGTCTTCCATCTTAGCATAAGGTCTTACCTGCCATTGTACACAACCAATCCGCACATAACTTTTACGGGAGTGCAACAAACTTTGATCCGGTTCAAAATAGATATTATGCCAAACCAAAATGGTAGCATAACCCATAGACTCTTTATCCTCGGGTAAATAATCTTTAGAAACCAGCTTCACCTGGAAGTCATTCGAGATCTGGAAACTTAATGTAGGGTCATGAATTTCCCTTCGTTTCACGCCTTCAATATATTCCTTTGGCGACATCTTATCCGCATACTGGTGATACCTGGGAATTCGTCCACCAGCTATGATGGCTTTTAAATTTAATTGCCTGCAAAGATTTTTACGTGCCTCATATAACCGACGGGCCAAACGCAAGCCACGTGATTTTGGATCAATGAATACTTCTATGCCGTATAAAACATCACCATTCTTGTCAAATGTGTCGAAAGTATAATTACCCGTTATTTGACGATAAGTATGCTTATCACCAAACTTATCATAATCCACTCTTAATGATAATGCACAACCGACCACTTTGTCATTTACAACTACGGCTATCTGGCCCTCCGGAAATACACTGATCAATTTACTCAGAGATTCTTCTTTCCAGTATTGACCGCCCATGCTTGCATAGGCTTTTACCATCGCTTCTTTTAGCTCTTTGTAATCCAGCATGGTGAGATTTCTCACCACTACGGTCGCATTTTCTATTTCCACTTTATTTTCTTTATTGATAATATAACATTTTTGGGTGAAAGTGAGTAAAACGATAAATATAAAATATTTTAATTGCTAAGCTAAAATTGGTTCATGACCTTTGATTATTAAGCATGTAAAAATGAGACCAACTATTTATTATTGTTATGATGCCTGGTGTGGTTGGTGCTTCGGATTTAGCGGTGTGATCAATAAAATCAGCGAAGAATTTCAAGCAGATATTTATTTTGATGTTTTATCGGGAGGTATGATCCCGGTTGAAAATAAACAACCAATAAAGGCTACTGCATCTTATATCAGGAATTCATATCATCAAATTGAAGAACTTGCAGGTGTAAAATTTGGTGAATATTATTTGTGGCATATTAATCATCCCGAAGAAAGCGATTGGTTTCCCGAATCACTGACGCCGGCAAAAGCCATGTGTATTTTGAAAGAATCATATCCCGAAAAAGCAGTGGTATTTGCAACTGCTTTACAAAAGGCATTATTTATGGAAGGTCGCGACTTGACAGATCCTGAAGCCTACCGGCATTTAATGCCAATATTTAATCTTGAGGAAGACTTATTTTTTGAAAAATTAAAACAGGATGAATATACCGAAAAGGCCAACTATGAATTTGCACTGGTAAAACAATTGCAGGTAAATGGTTTCCCATGTGTTTTGATGCAGGTGAGTGATACAAAATTTTATTTGCTGGCCAGGGGATATACAGCATACAATGACCTCAAACAAAGAATTGAAAATGTATTAACTGAAATAAATTACCTCAAACATGATCTTAACGATAACCCTGAATCCAACCATTGATAAAAGCACTTCGGTTGAAAAAATTATTCCCGATTCAAAACTTCGCTGCACGGTAGCAAAAAATGAAGCGGGTGGAGGGGGCATTAATGTCAGTAAAGCACTTCAGAAACTGAATACAGAAAACATTGCTTTATTTCCTGCTGGTGGAATTATTGGAAGATTATTACAAAAATTACTTCAACAGGATCATGTATCCATGCATGTTATTGAAGTGGATAAGGAGACCCGGGAAAATTTAATTGTGCTGGAGACTTCAACCAATAAGCAATACCGTTTCAATATGCCCGGCCAGGAAGCGGATCAGCGGGTATTAGATGAAGTGTTAGCCTATATCACCAATAATAAATTTGAATTTATTGTCGGCAGCGGCAGTATTTTACCCGGCTTGCCAGCAGATGCATATGCTCAAATTGCGAGGGCTGCGAAATTTTCAGGCGCTAAATTTATATTGGATACATCCGGTGAGGCACTGGAGATTGCTGTAAAAGAAGGTGTTTATATGCTTAAACCTAACATTGGTGAACTGGCTAAAATGAGCCGGATTACCTGGCTTGAAAATGATAAGGTGGAAGAGGCCGCCCGCAAGTTGATCGATGCCGGCCTGGTTGAACTGGTTGCTGTTTCGATGGGTAAAGACGGCGCTATATTAGTATCCAAGGATGAGGCCTACCGGGTACCTGTACCCGAAGTTGAAAAAAAGAGTACTGTGGGTGCCGGTGACAGTATGGTTGCTGGTATGGTTCATATGCTGGCAAAACATAAGCCATTACAGGAAGTAATTTGCTTTGGCGTAGCATGCGGAACGGCAGCAACACTCAATGAAGGAACACAGTTGTTTGATACTGAAGATGTGGAAACCTTGTATAATTGGACCAATGAAAAGGTTACATCCCTGCATTGAACCATTTAAATAATTATATGCTTAATCGGGTTTAGTTTTTTTCTTAAATCTTAAATTGGCCAACTTAAATTATTCTCATGCAATATATTTTTCTCCTGATTTTTTTAGTGGGTGGATCAATCGTATTCGGCCAGGCATCTCCAAAGATGGATTTTGAATCTTACAACCCGGTATCTACATTGGTAGTTCCGGAGCATAAAATCACCCGGGCTAAGTTTCCATTTATAGATGTGCACAATCACCAGTTCCGGATGGGAACGATGGATTTGGATACACTAATTATGGAAATGGAAAAACTGAATATGCAGGTGATGGTTAACCTGAGTGGACGCGGTGGTGATGAATTGGTTAAAATGGTTGAAAATATAAAGGCTAATGAACCCAAAAGATTTATTGTTTTCACCAATATTAATTTTAATGGGGTTGGAGAAAAGGATTGGGCTGAGAAAGCGGTAAAACAATTGGAAACGGATGTGAAAAATGGAGCCAATGGATTGAAAATTTATAAAAGCCTGGGATTGTCGTCAAAAGATATCCAGGGAAATCGCATACCCGTTGACGATAGAAGGCTGGATCCTGTATGGAAAAAAGCCGGGGAATTAAAGATCCCGGTATTGATTCATACCGCTGATCCAAAATCATTTTGGGATGAGATGGATGAAAAAAATGAACGCTGGCTGGAACTGGCTACCAGGCCGGGTCGAAAAAGAGGTCCGGATGATCCGGTGCCATTTGAAAAGCTGATAGAAGAACAACACAATATGTTTAAAGCCCATCCCGGAACAACATTTATCAATGCGCATTTTGGCTGGTATCCTAATAACCTGCAATACCTGGGCACATTGCTGGATCAAATGCCAAACATGATGATTGAATTCGGAGCCATCATTGCAGAACTGGGCAGGCAGCCGAGAATGGCACACGATTTCTTTATTAAATACCAGGATAGAATTTTGTTTGGTAAAGACAGTTGGGTGCCTGATGAATATGCAACATACTTCAGGGTGCTGGAGACAAAAGATGAATATTTCCCTTATCACAAAAAATACCACGCCTTCTGGCCCATGTATGGAATGGGTTTACCTGATGATGTTTTGAAAAAGATCTATTACAAAAATGCCTTGCGCATTATTCCGGGAATAGATGCCACGCAATTTCTTAAATAATTTATCAGTTAATCATTTCTAATGCAACAAAGAATTGCTCATATTGCTTTGATAGTAAAAGATTATGATGAAGCGATTCTTTTTTACACAGAAAAACTGGGATTTATTTTAATTGAAGACACGCCATTAAATGAAACTAAACGATGGGTGATGATTGCGCCGCCCGGTGCAAAAGAATGTTGTTTATTATTAGCCAAAGCGGATGGTGAAAAGAAACTCGCCAGTGTTGGTAATCAAACCGGTGGTCGGGTTTTTTTATTTCTGCACACGGATAATTTTTGGAGAGATTATAAAAACATGCTTGAAAAAGGAATCCATTTTATTCGGCCACCTAAAGAAGAGGTATATGGAACGGTTGCTGTGTTTGAAGATCTTTATGGAAATCTCTGGGACCTTATTGAACCAAATAATAAAAAGCGTTAGTTTATAAATGATTAGTTGAAGGCATTTATACCTCATCTCAACTATACCACTCCTGAATAGTTTTTACATTTATAATCTAAAACTATTTGTTATGAAAAAGATATCACACTGCTTTTTAATCATGATAATGATGGCTGGATTTATTCATGCATCCGGCCAATCTGAAAGCGAAATGAAAGCCTGGACCGAGTATATGACACCAGGCGATATGCATAAGATGATGGCATCCTGGGATGGCACCTGGGAGGGCGATGTAAAGATGTGGATGGCACCGGGACAGGATCCCACTCAAAGTAAAGCTAGTTCTGTAAATAAAATGATCCTTGGAGGGCGTTACCAGGAATCACGTACTTCAGGAAATTTTGGTGGAATGCCTTTAGAAGGAATCAGTACCATGGCATATGATAATATAAAAAAGAAATTTATAAATACCTGGATAGATAATTTTGGAACAGGTATGATGTTTATGGAAGGAACCTGGAATCCTTCAACAAAAACAATAGAATTTTCGGGAACATCTTTAGATCCAATGCAGGGAAAAGATGTTAAAATGAGGCAAACCATAAAGATCATTGATGACAATACACAATTAATGGAAATGTATATGATTCCTGATGGTGGTTCAGAATTTAAAACAATGGAAATTACGATGAAGCGAAAAATGTAAATACTAAAATATACATTATTCAACAGCACCTTATGCCTTCGGGAGCATAAGGTGTTTGAATTTACATTTGTGGTATGAAACGCCCATGTAAAATTTTGACACAAGGGCAATGTATATTGGCGTTACATTCGCCCAATATAAAATAAAATATACGGATGAAACGCGATATTGAAAACAGGGAAGATCTTTTGCAACTGGTTACTTCTTTTTACGATAAACTTTTAGCCGACCCTTCCATCAGCTATTTATTTACGGATGTTGCTAAAATAGACCTGGATCATCATCTGCCGGTACTCGTAGACTTTTGGGATATGATTTTATTTCATTCAGATACTTACCAGAAAAATGCAATGAAGCCGCATATGATTTTAAATGGTCAATCACCATTAAACGCGGAACATTTCAAAACATGGTTACAATATTTTAATGCAACGCTAGATGAATTGTTTGAAGGTGATATAGCAGAGCAGGCAAAACAAAGAGCTCAAAGTATTGCCACTGTCATGCAATTAAAAGTCAGTCAGCAAAAGAATTAGTTTAACCTGCCTGTTCATAAGCCTGCCGGATCTGCGCTATCAGTTCTTTGCTGATCGTTTTTTCATCTTCTATTTTTACCCGGTGGGTGCACATCGCATTCCAGCTTCCTGCTGCTTCAAGGTTTCCATTGGGTGCTACTCCTTTTAAATTAAGTCCAAGATCCAGGCGGGTTTTGGTAGATGGCTGTATAATAGCAAATTGTTTTTTCCTGCGCACACTTACATAGGCTTTTTTAGGTGATACTTCCACATCATTTCCAAAAGACTTAATTTCTTTCATCAGTTTTTCATACCAAATTTTCAGTTGTTCCTTCCCGTTATATTGCGTAGTTACCAGCTCATCCGGATCTTCGGCGCCACCAGCATGACTTTGTTTGGCAAAATGAACAAGCGTGTTTGCGTTGCCATGCGTGAAACCATGCTTTTCTTTTAAAAAACTGACCATTTCGCCATGTTTGCTGAGCCCGCTTTGATTAACAATAGCGAACCATTCAGCCAGTGTTTTACCTGTATTTTTTTCAATGTTATCTAATTGGGTTTGCAATGCTTTGTCAACAGGTGAGGTGCTCATAATTAATGATTTTAAGTTTTGATTTTACCATGTTAAAATTCGGAAATATTGTGCCCATGGACCAACCTCCTCTTTGTATTGTTTTGCCATTACACGGGTAATTTGCGCAATGTGTGTCAGATCATGTACCACCCAGGTTGAAAGTAACTGGCGCAATGTAACCACACCCAATGAGGGATGCATGCCTTCTTTATTACAATCCTCATCTTCCAAATGAAGTTCACCAAACCAAAAAAGATTTTTCTTTCGCAGGCGGGTGAACTCATTTAACAGGTCCTGTATGGATTTTCCTTTGCTTTCTTGGTACATGGCAAACCGGTCATAAGGTTCAAAAGGCTGAGACAATCCTTTTTCCAATACCAGGTTGATACGCACCGGCCAGTCAGTTCTTTCTCCATGTAACAGGTGTCCCACTACATCAAATGGCGAAAATGTTTGTGGTCCTTCATTTCCCATGATCCATTCTTCATCCAAACCATTTAAAAGGTCATTCAAAACCACAGGTGTTCTTTGCAGAATTTGAATGGATTTATGTTTATCGTAATTCATTTTTCAGGAGTTGAGCATATCCGTTAGTTCCAGGTTTTTGTTACGAAGGTCAATGCCGCCCTCTAAAAAGGATTTAAGGTTGGCCAGGTAAAATGTCCAGCCCGTTTTACAACCAACATGATAATTTTTCATACTTTCTTCGTCGGTGGGTATTTCTGTTTGTTGTAATTCAACTATTTTTTCCCCTCCGGCTTCTTTTATGCGTACGGTACATATCCCTGCCTTTCCAAAACGAAATACAAAGAAATCTTTTCCATTCATTTCAAGCACTTCCCCTTTTTCATCTACTTCATCAGGGTATCCATACCAGCGCCATAAATAGGTATCACCAACCTGGACCGGCTCGGTTTTACTGCGCAAATTGCCAACCGGGTTTTTAAATTCAGCCAGGCGCAGAAACCAGTCTTCCAATCCTGCCTGGGTTGTCCAGCAGCTAAAGATTTTTTCTGTATCTGCGTTAATATTAATGCGTGTACTAAACCTGCTCCAATCATGATTTTCCATTATGATTTATTTTTCCTGGTAAAATAAAAATTTGAAAATTTCAAAGGCACATCCTCTCCATCATCAATTTTCGCATGTAATGAATCATTGCCATTTAGCCAGTAACTGATTTGTTTCGGGTAATCATGCTCGTTATTTACTGCCGAAAATGAGTTTTCATTATAAGCCAGTAATTTAAATTTTACAGGTTGGCGGTTATTTTGATTTTCAACCGTCGGGATATAAAACACTTCTTTCATCCTGTAAACAAGCTCAATGTTTTCCAACATATGTTTTGATCCGTCAGCTTTCAATATAAAACTCTTCCCAATAAATGTGCTGTCATTTTTCATCTCCCAACTTTCAACCATTTTGCCGTTTTTTGTGTGCATTTGCCATTCGCCAATGATCCAATTTAAAGTTTCAAGTTTTGAAGTTTGCCTAACCCCGGGTTCTTCGTATATGAAAAATAAAAATCCTAAAGCAAGGAATATTTTCATTGTAAATATTTAGTGGGTACATTATGTAAGCCAATTCGATTTCCTTCCGAATCTATGAACACGCCCATAAATCCATATTCTGGTGAAATTTCTGTTTTGGGCATTTGAATTTTGCCGCCGGCAGATTCCACTTTGTCCAGTACTTTTTGTAAATCGGGGTTGCCATTCAGGTATATCAGCGGACCATCCTTTTCTGAAGGATTATGAAAACCGTCCGTTTGAACCAAAGCGCCTCCCACACCCGTCATCGGATCGTCAAGCGGAAACATGCGCATTTTTACGCCTTCAAATTCAAGTTCCTGCATTTTCATTTCAAAAATGTTTTCGTAAAATTTTTGCGCCCGGTTAATATCCGTTGTTGGAATTTCGAACCAGCTGATAGCATCTTTAAATGACATGGCTTTAGTTTTGGAGATTTAAAATTGGGTTGCAATGATTATGTAAGTAGGAAATTAGCTAATCAAGTTACCCGAAATTTTTCAATTCTTAAATCCATTTATGGGTAATTAATAACCACTCAGCAATAGAAAGTTGGCATATTTAAATAAAAAAACCCTGCATGTCGCAGGGTTCTTTTCACTCCAATTATAATTCAATCAATTGCGTTGTCCGCCGCCACCGCGTTGCGGTTGCAGGGTAGGTTCAATATCCTTTTTAAAAGTTTCAAATTGTTCTTCACTTAAAACTTTCTTTAATTTTTCATTTCGTTCTTCGGTGGCTTTTGTTCTAAAAGCCATCATGGCTTCCCGATCCATACCACCACTGTTGCGCATCTCTTCCATCTTTTTTTCCTGGGCCTTAAAAGTTTCCGTAAAAACAGCAGTAGTTTTTTCTGTTTGATCTTTATCCAGTTTCAATACAGCCATTTTTTCCATCACCGTTTGAACTCTTTCTTCAATCGTTCGGCGTGGGCCTTGTGCGTTAACGCTTATAATACCTGCAAACAATAACATCATTAACAGGCTGAATTTTGTTTTCATTATATAGTTGTTTTAATTGTTAACATTTTTTGTCGAGTCTGTTGCTTTCGGTTTGCCGGGAGATCCCCTACGACCTGGTATGATCATTCTTTGAACCATGTGCTTGATCATGGTATCAAATTTTGGCTGTTGTTCTGCTGTGCATAATTCCCTCAGCGACCGGAAGTGATTAAACAGGTTTCGATCAATCCTTTGCTGTTTCTGACCTACTTCAACAGATGCAGCATTAAAAACCGAATCATCAATGGCAGGTAAATAGAGCTGGTTGTAAAGAGTTTCTTTGGCAACACGCATACTGTCGAAAAGCGGTCTCATTTTCTCGCGGTGAGACAGCCTGATCTCTTCATATTGTTTTATCTGGCTATCATTAAAACCAATTTCTTCTTTTAATATCCGGGTAATTTCACCTCGTCCCCGGTTATCTCGTGAATCATGTTTGTTCATTCCCATAAAGAAAACCACTAACCCAATATTCGAAATCAGTAAAAGGGCAATGATGAAGATGAACAGTTTATTTTTTGTAGGGGTCGTCATTATTTATTATCCGGTTTGGTGTAATCATAAATGGTAGCAATAGTAAAGTCATATTCTTCTGCAAACACCTCGGCTTGTTTAATGGAAGCCTGGTTGTTATCTGTGGATTTTAAATTGGTTAATGCGATTATATCAACCAGGAGAATAGCAAATACACTGGCTGCTACTACGGCTGGCCTGGTCAGAAATGACAGTGTTTGTTCCCACACATCTTTTTGATTCCTGTTGAGGCGGGCTTGTACACGGGTGAAGAAATAGGGTCCCGGACTTGCCTTCTGCAGGCCATCCAGGCTGTTCAGTGTATCATCTACCTGTTTGTCCATATGTTGTTTTTGCTTCATGCTATGTTTTTAGACGTCTTTTTGTTCAAAACCTTGTTATGCGTGTGTTTGGTAATAGTCAGTCAATTGTTTTTTTAAATTTCCTTTAGCCCTGTGAATCAACGATTCTACTGCTGGTAAAGTAGTTTGCATTACTTCCCCTATTTCCTGGTAACTCAAACCCTCCACTTTATGCAGGGTAAAAGCCACCTTTTGCTTTTCGGGTAATTTTTCCAGTGCTTTAAAAAGAACAGCAGCTTTTTCCTTATTATCCAAAATAATTCCCGGGTGATTAAAAGTTGCAGGCAGTTCTTTCTCCTGGTCCTGCATACCGAAAAGACTTTGAACAAAAGCAAACCGTTTCTTTCTTTTCTTTTTTCTTAAATGATCCAATGACTTTGTAGTTGCTATACGATAAATCCAGGTGCTTAACTTCGACTCCGATTTAAAAGAACTAATGGATTGAAATACCTGTACAAAAACTTCCTGCGATACATCTTCAGCGTCTTCTTCATGTTGAACAATGCCTAAAACCGTATTATAAACCATATCCTGCCAGGTAATCACCAACTCCTTAAAAGCTGATTCATCTCCTTCCTTCAACAATGCGATTAATTCCTGTTCGTTCAAATTGGTTTATTTAAGCCCACCTTAAATTACTAAAATTAAAATCGCATTCTCATATTTTCATTTTCCCGGTTATTATTTCGCTGTGCCGGCGTTCCAAAATTTTTCAGGTTCATGGTAAACGTCAGCATAAAATATTGCTTTACAACCTGGGTGCGCTGATCTTCTATATATGATTCAGTTACTGTTCTGGTAATGCTCTGGTTCTGGTTCAGCAGGTCAAAAACAGATAGTCTTAATTCTCCTTTATCATTTTTCAGGAATTTTTTTGCAATGGCCATATTCCATAACCAGAAGTTCTGGTTAAAACCATCGGTTAATCCACTGTAGTTCTGGTTATTGATATCATTATTAAACACCCAACCGTTCTTACTCATTAAATTCAGCCTGAATCCACCATTCTGTGAAATGTAACGCTGGTTATTATTGGGTTGAAGAGAGAATTTAGCATTATTTAAGGATGCTGAATAGTTCAATGTGAAATCAACAAACTCGCTGATATTACTTGATAAAACAATGCCTGCATTATAGTTAAATGAAGTGGACATGTTCTCAATATTATTGATCAATCCCGGCGTTTTATTATAAGTGACACCCGCATTCAGGTTCACATTTGATTTTATGAAAAGCAATGGCATACCAAAAGTTACAAAGCTGTTCAAGTTATACTGGCCATCAATATTAACCGGTTTGGTTAACTGAGAGCCGCGAAACAGGGTAACCGAAGGCGTTAGTACCGAATCTGCAGATGCACGATATACCGCTGTACCTACATAATCATCCGTTTTTGTTCCAAAAAAGTTTAAGAAAAGGCTTTGTCCTTTTTGTGTATTGGCAAATTGAAAACGTAATCCCAGGCGGTGTGCATATTGCTGTTCCAAATCAGGATTACCTGTAGAAATTTGCAAGGGGTTATTGTAGTTGATTACATCCTGTAACTGGTTAACCGATGGCGGATTGGTAGAAGTGCGGTAAAATAAACGAACCGAACTCCTGGTACTTAATGGATAATTGATCATGGCATTAGGTAACAGGTTTGTGAAATTTCTCTTAACCGAAGTTTCAACAGGAAAAACCCGGTCGCTGGTTAAAGTTGCTGTCTGCCCATCTAATCCAAATGATATGGATTTATTTCGATCGCCCATCCGGTAAGTAATACCACCACGATGTGTATTATAATTGCTTTCAAAAACATTGGAAAGACTGGTATCAAAATCACTGTACTTGCCTGTTCCATTTTCAAACTCATACGTTTTCTGATCCGCCTTATTGATATTGAATGATGGACTGTACTGGAATTGTAGCATGGCCATTTTACCTATCGGCTCACTGTAATTAATATTAGCCGATATATCGTAATTGGTTGTTAACTGGTCGCGGAATTGACGCGTACTGTCATTAATATTGGCAGCACCTTTAAAATATGTGGTAAAAGCATCCAGGTAATTTTCACCATCACTGTTATTCATCCCGGTTCTTAAATTCACAGAAAATGTTCGCCTCGGTTTTCTGAAATTGTGGCGATATAAAATATTATTATTTAGTCTTACTGCATTCCGGTTACTGGTAGTAAAATTATCAGTCCGGCTTTGGGTTGAAAAATCATCAAACAAATTTAATCCTGTAAGACTGTTTGATGAATTGTAATTCTGAATATTAATGCTGGGTGTTATCAGGATAGAATTAAATGAGTCGATTTTATAATCGAACCGAAAATTAGCACGGTGATTATAATTTTTATTACTTGATAATTCTGATTGATCATAAAACTTTACACTATCTCTCAAAACGGGTGAGTATTCCCTGAAGTTGCTTTCATCATTTGCACTGTTACGCAGGTTGAAAAAATAACTTCCGCTTACATTCAGTTTTTTACTCCATTCGTCATTATAATTTAATCCTAAAGAATAAGTTTTATTAACCCCTGGTTGCTGACCGATCAAAAAGCCGCCCCCACCGCCGCCACGCATCATTCCACCGCGTCCACCGCCACCTCCCTGGAATCCGCCACGTCCACCACCACCCGTTGCACCTAAAAGATCCAGTTCAGTAAAATTTTGCTGGTTCACATCGTTTGCAAGAGCAACTATTGAAATGCGGCGTGCACCCTTGAACATACTCATATTTCCTCCTGCCAGGTAGTGATTGTCTGTTCCATATCCGGCAAACACACGGCCAAACTGGCCATTGCGCATATTTACTTTTGTAACAATGTTGATCGATTTTGATGTGTTTCCATCATCTATTCCTGTTACCTGTGCCTGGTCACTTAATCTGTCAAATACCTGGATCTTATCTACCACTTCTGCTGGCAGATTACGAAGTGTTGCCGCAGCATCATCGCCAAAAAAATCACGTCCATCAACTGTTACTTTTTGTACCTGTTCCCCGCCTGCTTTCACCTGGCCGTTTTCAATGGTAATACCTGGAGCCTTTCTTAAAAGATCTTCAGATGTCGCATCAGGATTTACTTTAAACTGGTCAGCATTCATTTGAATAGTATCACCTTTCATTTGCACCATGGCCTGGCGGCCAACCACTGTAACGCCGGATAATTCCTTGGCGGATTTGCCGGTTACGACCATGCCCAGGTCCTGAGTTTGCTGGTCCCATTGTATTTCGCGGTTTACAGAATCATAACCTATCTGCGTGATCCTTAACTGGTAAGCCTGGCTAACCATGTTGCTAAAAGAAAATTCACCTTCCCGGTTGGTAACAACATTTAGTTTCACAGTTGTATCAGTTAATCCCAGGAGAGAAACCGTGGCGCCTTGTAAAGCAGTCCGATTATCTGCGTCTATTAATTTTCCTTTTAATACGGGGACTTGTGCCAGAGCTGTTGTTGAAATTCCTGCCAATAAAAAAAATGCAGATAAAATATGCTTCATTTATTTGTTGATTTATGACAGGTTTGATGTTTAATCAGGCAAAAACTTGCGAAACGTAGCATGGAATAAGTTTTTTATGGTTTTTTAGAATTTACGAATGAAGGGGTTCGCATTTTTCCCTTTATCTTGCACAACCTATTTTTTAATTTATTAAGCAGATTATGGATTATAGTAAAATGATATCAGTTTCGGGGTTGCCGGGTTTATTTGAATTATTAAGCAGTAAAAATGATGGAGCCTTATTGCGTTCCCTCAATGATAAAACAACCAAATTTGTCAGCAGCCGGGTACACCAGTTTTCACATCTGGAAAGTATTGAAGTGTATACGCAAAGAGATAATGTGAACCTGGTTGATGTTTTTAAAGCAATGGATGAAAGCAAGGAAAGTCTTCCATCTGAAAAGGATGGAGATGCCATTAAGAAATATTTTGAAAAGGTTTACCCCGATATGGATTTTGACCGGGTGTATACCAGTGACATGAAGAAAATGATCAAATGGTTTGATGCATTAAAGAAGAATGATATTGAGATCAAACTTTCAGAAATGGAAGAAGAGGAAGATGAATTGGTTGAAGAACCTGCTGCAAAAAAGGAAAAACCTGCTAAGGAAGTAAAGGCAAAAGAAGAAAAAACCAAAGAAGAAAAAAAACCCGCTGCAAAGAAAACTGCAACGGCAAAATCTAAAACAGATACAGCAGAAGAAAAAGAAGCAAAGCCCAAAAAAACGGCTAAGAAAAAAAAGGAAGATTAAACTCTTTTAGTTAAAACAGATAAACGAGCTACAGGACATCATTAACAAAATGGCTTGTAGCTTGTTGTTTTTTAAACATTCATTTATGAGTTATACAGCAGATATAAAAAAACTGGAACGTAAATATTTACCAGCCGATTTTGCGGTAAAAGACTGGTCATCATTGGAACCATATTTTAAAGATTTAGCAGAAAGATCCATTCAATCAGTTGCAGACCTGGAACAATGGTTAAAAGATTCGAGTGAATTAGAAGCTATCGTTAGTGAAGATGCCAGTTGGCGCCAGATCAAAATGACCTGCGATACGGAAAATAAAAAACTGGAAGAAGCCTTTGTATTTTTTATGATGGAAATACAACCCAAAGTGCAGGAGTATGCTGATATTTTAAACCGTAAGTTGATTGAAAATCCTTTTGTAAAAGAATTAGACAGCGATAAATATTTTACCTACCTGCGGAATGTAAAAAAGAATATTGATTTGTTTCGTGAGGAAAACATCCCATTGCAAGCTGAGTTAAATGTAATGGCGCAGCAGTTTGGTGTGATATCCGGTAAAATGACGGTTGAAATAAAAGGGCAAGAATACACATTGCAACAGGCCAGTAAATTTTTGGAAGATCATGATCGCTCATTAAGAGAAGACGCTTATCGTAAGATCAGTGAAAGACGGTTGCAGGATAAAGAAAAGCTGGATGAGTTATTTACACAGTTGATTGCAAAGCGGCACCAGGTAGCATTGAATGCC
The DNA here is from genome assembly GCA_036675565.1 of Chitinophagaceae bacterium. Classification (GTDB taxonomy): domain Bacteria; phylum Bacteroidota; class Bacteroidia; order Chitinophagales; family Chitinophagaceae; genus JACCYQ01. The sequence continues at coordinate 36,454 of JAKFER010000216.1, read as the reverse complement.
GGATTTAAAAATTACCGTGATTATAAGTTTGCGGAAATGGGTCGCTTTGATTATACCAAAGAAGATTGTTTTCAATTTCATGAAGCGGTCAAAGAACATATCATGCCATTGGCCAATGATATTTATGAAAAAAAACGCCAGAAACTTGGGCTTGAATCATTAAGACCCTGGGATACGGAAGCAGAACCAGCAGGGCTTGAACCTTTACGTCCATTTAATAACAGCCAGGAATTACTGGAGAAATCAATTGAAGCTTTTAGCCGGTTAAAACCCTTTTTTGGTGAATGCCTGCGCAAAATGCAGTCTATGGGTCACCTGGATTTGGAAAGCCGTAAAGGAAAAGCACCAGGTGGATATAACTGCCCCTTAGCGGAAAGCGGGGCGCCATTTATTTTTATGAATGCAGCCGGGCAAATGCATGATGTAACTACTATGGTTCATGAAGGTGGACATGCGGTACATTCATTTTTAGCACACGATCTTGAACTCACGCCTTTTAAAGAATACCCGATGGAAATTGCCGAAGTGGCCAGTATGGCTATGGAGCTTTTCAGTATGGATGAATGGGATCGGTTCTTTGATAATGAGAATGATTTGAGAAGAGCTAAAGAACACCAGTTTGAGCGGGTGATAACCATTTTTCCCTGGATAGCAACGATCGATAAGTTCCAGCACTGGATCTATGAAAACCCATCACATACTATCGAGCATCGTTCGGCTAAATGGATGGATATCCTGGCTGAATTTACACCCGAAAGTCTGGATTTCTCAGGTTTGGATTCATATCGTCGTTATGGCTGGCAAAAGCAACTACATTTATTTGAAGTGCCATTTTATTACATTGAATATGGAATTGCTCAGCTGGGTGCAATAGGTTTATGGAAACAGTTTAAAAAGAATAAGGAGCAGGCGATTGAGAATTATATTCATGCTTTAAAGTTGGGAGGTACCCGAACTTTACCGGAATTATATAAAGCAGCAGGATTAAAATTTGATCTGTCACCTTCTCACATTAATAAGCTCATCCAATTTGTCAGGGTAGAGATGGATCAATTATCAAAAAAATCTTAAAAATACCATTAAAGTAGTATGCATAGAATGCGGTTTTATCAAAAGGGAAGATTACATTTGAGATGAAAATAATGACCACATTATAAACTAGCTACTAATCAGAGCCTTAACCAAAAAGTCCCCATGTTTCTACATGGGGGCTTCTTTTTATAATCTTCTCTAACTGCATTCTTTACAAAGGCCACTGATCACTACCTCTACTTTTTCTTTTTTAAATCCTGCAGGTAGTATTATTTCAGGCACGCTTACCTGGTCCAGGCAAGCAGTTTTTTCACATTGCTCACAAACAAAATGTACATGATGATCATGATGATGACCTTCACTGCAATCATCCTTACACAATGCATACCGTATGGAGTTGTCAGCAGTAGGTATAGAATGTATCAAACCCTTTTCCACAAAGGTTTGCAGCGTTCTATAAACAGTCACCCGATCAAATTTTACACCTGCTTTTTTTTCAATGTCTGCATGCGCCAATGCTTCCGGCTGATTTAAAAAAAGTTGCAGTATTTTTTTTCGGCTATCCGTAACGTTTAGTTGAAAGCGTCTTAGCAGATCATTGACTGTATATTGTTTAGTTGTTGCCATGATCAATTAGTAATTGTTGCAATGGGAGGATCCTTCAATAATTTTTCAATTTCACTTATCATTTTATTCATTTCACTGGGCTTTAGTGCATCATAAATTTCACGGACATCCCCATTCTGATCTACCAGGGCAACAAATTGGGTATGTAAAAAATCAACGGTATCATCCGTCAGGTTATTATGGGGATCGTCAATTTTATAAATATTCCGGGCAGAATAATACAGACTGTCCTTGGTTCCGGTCAAAAACTGCCAGCGTTCCGTTGATACTCCCAATGAATCAGCATAAACTTTTAGCCTCGCCGCTGAATCTACTGCCGGATCGCTGGTATGGGAAAGGATCATAAACTGGTTCTCGTTCTTAAACCGGTCGTAAACCTTCAACATATTTTTATTCATACGGGGACATATACCTGTACAGGTTGTGAAAAAGTATTCTGCCACGTATACTTTGCCTTTAATATCCTGTTCTGAAACCTTTTTTCCATCCTGGTTTGTAAAGGAAAAGGGTTGTACAAAGCTGATTGGCGCCACATTTTTCTGGCTAAACCCAGGGATCAGCCAGGTAATTAATAAATAAAAGGTAATTGCCAAAAATGAAAAAAATAATATATATCCTAATGTTTTCTTACTCATCCCATTGTTTTGAAATGCAAAGTTAATGTCTAAAACCTGATAATAAATAGTTTTTGCAACTAAGTTGCAATATTGTATCTTCGTTCATTATTGAAACTTATGCGTGTAAATATTAACTGGGATGCTATTGGAATAACTACTACCATTGCCTGCGCTATTCATTGCGCTGTTTTACCGCTTTTGCTCACCAGCCTCCCTTTATTTGGGATCAATATAGTTAACAACCTGGCTTTCGAAGTGTTCATGATAGCTCTTGCTTTTGTTATTGGAGGATATTCTTTATATCATGGTGTTTTGCGTCATCATCACAAATGGTTGCCTTTGCTCATTTTTACTACCGGTGCAGGATTACTGATCTTAAAGCAGGTTTTTCATTCATATGAATATTATTTCCTGCTGCCTGCTGTATTGATGATCGTATCTGCGCATTTACTCAACTACCGTTATTGCCGGGAGGCCAAACATTGCCATGCTTCCGATTGTAATCACTAAGCATTATATATTTTCTATCTTTCATTTTTTGGTGATGTTATGTTGCATTCCATTATTAGCAGATTTAAATAATACAATCAATGAAATATTTTTTCATGATCATTTTTGCCTGTACTGCCTTATTTAGCCAGGGGCAATCAGCTGACGAAAAGTCCATCAGGGAATTATTATCTGTTCAAACTGAAGCCTGGAACAAAGGGGATCTGGAAGATTTTATGTCAGGTTATTGGAAAAGCGATTCGCTTTTATTTATTGGCAAAAGTGGTGTAAATAATGGCTGGCAAAAAACATTAGAGAATTACCAAAAAGGCTATCCTGATACAACGGCTATGGGTAAGCTAAATTTTGAATTGCTGGAACTTAGACAAATAAGCCCGGATTATTTTTTTGTTGTGGGCAAATGGCACCTGCAGCGAAGCATCGGAAATGTTGGCGGTCATTTTTCATTACTGTTTAAAAAAATGAATGGAGTATGGAAGATTGTTGCCGATCATAGCAGTTAAATTATAAAAACCAAAACAACATTATTATGAGTTTGATTCTCCTTGGTGTGGTCGTGCTGATCACCAGTCTTTTTTTAAAATCTAATTTTCAATATCGCAGGTATACAAATGTGGTGAGAGGTATTGGTGCATTGTTGATCATTATTGGCGTGTTGGCATCCACCATTGTACAAATCAATGCAGGGGAAGTAGGTGTAAAGACGTTGTTTGGAAAAGTACAAAAGGATGTATTAGGTAGTGGCCTGCACATGATCAATCCCCTGATGGAAGTGATTCACCTGGATATAAAAACACAAAACTATACCATGAGTGGGGCTCATGATGAAAGTGCAGTAACTGCCGATGATGCGATCCGGGTATTGACTGCCGATGGTTTGGAAGTAACGATAGATCTAACGGTACTGTTCAGGCTAAATTCTGGCGATGCTCCAAAGATCATCCGGGAAACCGGGGCAAACTACGTAGACAAAATTGTAAGACCAGTCACAAGGACAAAGATCCGTGACAACGCCGTTTATTATGAAGCGGTATCATTGTACTCAACCAAAAGAGATGAATTCCAGGATCGGATTTTTAAAACTATAGAAAGCAATTTTAGGGAAAGAGGTTTATTCCTGGAACAATTACTTGTTCGCAATATTACCTTACCACAATCTGTAAAATCAACTATTGAAGGAAAAATAAACGCAGAGCAGGAAGCGCAAAAAATGCAGTATGTATTACAGAAAGAGGAACAGGAAGCTGAAAGAAAAAGAGTAGAGGCGCAGGGTATTGCCGATTATCAACGCATCATCAATACTGGATTAACCGATAAGCAATTGCAGTACGAACAAATTAAAGCAAATTTGAAATTAGCTGAATCGCAAAATGCGAAGGTGATTATCATGGGTAGGGGTAACACACCGGTAATCCTGGATACAAAAAATTAACCGGCTAAAATTTCCATTTCTTGTACAGGTAATAAATAAGAAAAACAAAACTGGCCAGGAACCATACATAAAAAATGATGTTAACCAGGCTTATCCCCTGATCAAAAAAAGCCCATTCCAGGTAAATGCCCAACAAGGCATTGATCAGCAACCAAAGCAATACAACACTCATGGAGTTCAGGAGTTTTGCCAGGTACTTTTTGATGTCGGGTTCCATTCCACTGCTCAGCATGGCTAATGATTTTGCGAAAGTTAAGGAATCAGCAGGTTTTTAAAGTCGGTGCTGTCGCCGTTAAAAACATTAAAGTCAACTTTCGATTTAATACCATTTACCCGCCCCTCTTCGCTGTGCTGCCAAAAAACCCACGATCTTTCAATGCGGGGTTTTCCGGGCTGATAATAATGAGCGATCCAAAGTGGGTATTCGTCAAATTCATCACCCAAAACTTTGGTATAAAAATCAATATTGGTATAAATGATCGGTCGCACACCGTAATAGGCTTCGGCCACATCAAGCCATTCTTTTACCTCAGTTCTTATTTTAGAGGGCGAAACGCCATAGGTCAGCTCCACATCGAGCACGGGAGGAAGATCATTTTCCTCCAGGTCCACAGTTTTGATAAAATTTTCAGCCTGTGCTTTTCCATCTTTGGTGGACAGGAAAAAATGGTAAGCACCACGGATAATACCTGCTTTTTTGGATTGCCGCCAATTTCTTTTAAATTGAATATCGCGGTTACCAATGCCTTCTGTGGCTTTGATAAAAGCAAAACCCAGTTTAATATCCTGGTCCTCCATTTCCTTCACTTCTTCCCAGGCAACCAGGTCCTGGTAGCGACTAACATCAATGCCATGTATCATATAGTTGGAAGGAATGGGAATATTAAAGGCAGGATAATGAATAGTGGCCACGCGGTAATACAAATACCAGCGGATGCCGAAGAACAACATCAATCCACCACCGATCAACAGGAGTAAAAAAATGAACCAGCTTAATTTATTCTTTTTCTTTTTGGCTGCCATACAGTAATTGCAAATATAGGTGGCCGTTAAAAATTTCAAATGCTAATATTTGCGGGGAGGAATTAGTTTAGAAACAATCGATCATAATTATAGCAGAACTTAGAATCAATGTTCAGTGAAAACGAATGATGAAACATTATCCTTCGATGGCAAAAAAATAAATTCCTTTATTAAACACCAGAACTTCGTATATCAATTTATTTGCTCGAATATTTGTGTGTAATTTTTTGTTTACTGCTCAAATTGAAATTATGTATACCATTCAAAATCCATCAGAAGCTGCATATGAAAAGCTGATGAATATTTGGGAAGCATCCGTAAGAGCCACTCACCATTTTTTAACTGAGGATGATATTCAATTTTTTAAAAAAATGATCCTGGAAAATAAGTATTTGAATCATGTTGACCTGTATTGCGTCTGTAATTCAGAAAATACCATTTTGGGTTTTTCAGGCATTTCAGGAAAAAAATTGGAAATGCTTTTTTTAAATCCTGGCTTAAGGCGACAGGGACTTGGAAAAATGCTGTTAATGCATGCTATAGATCATCTCCATGTTTCAGAAGTGGAAGTTAATGAACAAAACATAGATGCAGTCGCATTTTACGAACATTTCGGATTTAAAACAATCTCACGCTCAGCACTGGATGGAACTGGAAAACCTTTTCCAATTTTACATATGGCATTAACTAAAAGGGTGTAAGTATGGATGATAATAAAATGCCTGCTTCATTTTCCGAAGTTTTTTAAATACATTGACAAATGCGTGAACAAGCTTTGGAAATTTTTAATGCTGCTATCGCTGCAGTACAACCTGCCCGGTTATTACCATCTTATATCAGTATAGAGAATGGCCAGTTGCGATTGCACAACCAGTTTTTTACTTTATCTGAAATCAATAATATTTACATTATTGGTGCTGGTAAGGCAAGTGCATCTATGGCTTTTGAAGTTGAAAAAATTCTTGGGCTTCTTATTAAAAAAGGGGTGGTCGCAACTAAACACGGTCATGCATTACCGTTAAACCTAATTGAATGTATTGAAGCAGGGCATCCTCTGCCTGATCAGCAAAGCGTGTATGCTGGGGAGCGTATTTTAAAATTAGCAACCCAGGCTGGCGAAAAAGATATTGTAATAGCGTTGATCAGTGGTGGCGCATCTGCGTTAATGGCAGATCATCCGGAAGGCACGACCTTAGAGGATGTTCAACAACTTTTTAACCAGCTTTTACATAGTGGAGCAAATATTGATGAAATGAATGCTGTGCGCAAGCATTTATCCCAAATTAAGGGAGGTGGATTGTCCAGGGCCACTTTCCCTGCAACATTGGTAACTTTTATTTTAAGTGATGTAATTGATGATCCACTTCATGTAATTGCTAGCGGCCCAACTGTTGCTGACCCTACCACCTTTGATGATGCTATCAAAATTTTGAAGAAATACAACCTTTATGAAAAGATACCGGTAGTAATAAAAGAATGGTTATTACAAGGAAACAATGGAATCATTCCTGAAACCCTTAAACCTGGCGATTCCTTTTTTGAAAAAACCACCAATCACCTGATTGGGACCAACAAAATAGCGTTACTTGCTGCCGCTGGTAAAGCTGCGCACCTGGGAATTGAACCTGTAATCCTACCCAATTATTTATTCGGTGAAGCCAGCGCTGCCGCAATCACATTCATTAAAGAAATTCTGGAAAAAAGAGAAAATGAAAAACCTTTCTGTCTTTTAAAAGGAGGAGAAACAACGGTTACTCTTAGGGGAAATGGAAAAGGAGGACGAAACCAGGAATTTGCACTTGCTGCATTTGTCCATTTAATTCAAAACGAAATTGATAATGACATTCAAATTATTCTTTCTGCAGGTACGGATGGTAGTGATGGCCCTACGGATGCAACAGGTGCATTCATCGATGCGGAAATTATTCGCAGCGTAAAAGAACTGCAGTTAAGTGCCGCTGATTATTTATTGAATAATGACGCCTATCATTTTTTTAAAAAAACCGGCGGACTTATTATAACCGGTCCTACCCAAACCAATGTTATGGATATAGTGTTAGCCATAATTAAGTAACGCTAAAACAAAAGCGATAATAACATACAGCTTGCCAAAACGGCTATTCCCATGAAAAAGGTTGCCGTTGTAAAATACCGGTACATCCGGCTGACAGGCAATTTGCTGTATTGATTGATAACCCAGAAATAACTGTCATTAGCATGACTGACGACCATTGCTCCTGCACCAATACTCAATACGAGCAATGCTTTTTCAGCAACATGGTTAAAAGGCATTCCGGCCAGTAAAGGTGCCATGATGGAAGAAGTGATGATGAGCGATGCAGTCGATGAACCCTGAGCAGTCTTTAATCCTGCTGCCAGCAAAAAAGCAATGGGGTAAAATATGATCAGGGAAAAGTTTTTTCCCGCAATCATAGTTTCAAATTCATTTGCCAGTGGTGTTGCTTTTAATACTGCACCCAATGCTCCGCCTGCTGCCGTAATTAAAATGATAGGACCTGCCTGTGTAAGTGCATGTTGAATCCAGCCATTCCATTTGTTTTGTTGTGAAAAGCCAGGTAATAAAAAGGCCGAAAACACACCTAGTAACAATGCGATGTTGGGATTGCAAATGAATTTCATCACGAGGTTATATGGAGAAGGTAAATTAAGGAAAGGGATCATTGAACCCATGGCTATCAATATAACGGGAAGCAATAAGGGCAAAATACAATAAACAAGTCGGGGTGAATTAACCGGCGCAACATCCTCTTCATTTTCGAATTTTTGTTCTTGATGGTATTCTGTCTGCCTGTCCAATTTCCGGGCAAACCACCATCCAATAATAATGGCAGGAATACTGACTACAATACCAAGCAACATGATCCAGCCTATATCGCCTGCCATATTAAAGTTTCCCGCGGCAGCAAGTGGTCCTGGTGTGGGGGGTATCAACACATGCGAAGTATACAGGCCAGTAGCCAGCGCAATGCTGATAGCGCCATAAGAAACAGTTGATTGTTTGGATAAAGAACGAGCCAGGCTGGAAAGGATGACGAAACCGGAATCGCAAAAAACAGGAATACCAGTAACGGCTCCTATCAGGCTGATGCCGGGTAATATTTTTTTCTTTCCAGTTTTATTTAATAGAGCAGTTGCAATGGCATTTATGGCGCCGGTCTTTTCCAGCGCTTCCCCAAGTATAGTTCCCAATGCAATGATTAATCCAATACTGGCAAATACAGAGCCGCCACCCTGCAAAAGCGCTTCGATCGTTGCTTCTGTTCCCATTCCAACGCTAAGACCCAGCACAATAGCGGCAATGACTAATACCAGGAATGGATGCCATTTAAAAATGGCACAAGCAACAATGATCATAACCAGCACCACTATTATGAGTATGATAAGTGAAAGTCCTGTTAGCATAGTACTGTCCTTTTAAAAAAAAAATTGTTCGAGGATTGAAATTTTGTAAAATGGAGGAATGAAATTATAAAAACAAAAACGGTTTTATGGAAAATTAAAAGAAGTAAGGATATCCATTTAAATCATAGTTTTTTTGGAATTTAATGAAAACATATTCGCTACATTAGCAACGCGTAAAAGCGTTTATGCAACCGGGTTAATAATTGAAATATCAAAAGGCAGCAAGGTTATTGTTGCTTATTTTAGAAGGGATAAATACACGAAGATGAAAATTTTATATGCTCTTGTTTTTTTTGCTGTTGTTTTGATGTCATCATGCGCCGTGAAACCATTGCCATCATCAACTGCAGGTATGGTTAATAAAGACATTACGATATTGTGTTACAATATTCACCATTGTAACCCTCCTTCCAAACCTGACTTAATTGATATACAGGCAATAGCCAATGTGATAAAACAACAAAATCCTGACCTGGTGGCTTTACAGGAAGTAGATGTAAATACCAGCCGTTCAGGAACGTCTTTAAACCAGGCAGAAGAATTAGGAAGATTAACTGGTATGACTGCATATTTTGGAAAAGCCATCGATTATGGTGGTGGTGAGTATGGCGTTGCCATTCTTTCCAAATTTCCTCTTTCGGATATTAAAAACAGGCCTTTACCATCTGCTGCAGGAACCAACGGTGAACCACGTACGCTTCTGTCAGCAACGGTTACGTTACCAGGAAACAAGCAAATCATTTTTGCATCAACGCACCTGGATGCGCAACGCAATGATGCAAACCGGCAGTTACAGATTAAAAAAATACTTGAATTGGTAAAGCAGGAAACATTGCCAGTCATCATTGCCGGAGATTTTAATGCAGTGCCTGAAAGTGATGTGATCAAGCAAATGGATAACTATTTCACTCGTACCTGCATAACCGGTTGCCCTTTTACTATCCCGGTTATTAATCCCAATAAAACGATCGATTATATTGCTTATACACCAGAAAATGCTTTTAAAGTTGTTGCTCATGAAGTGATCAATGAACAATATGCTTCCGATCATTTGCCAGTTAAGGCGGTATTTACATTGAAGTAGTTTTAATATTATTTACTGAATTCTCAGATATAAATAACATTTTATTGAACGATTCAAATTGTAAAGGCTGGTAAGATATTGAACCATGCTTTCAAAAAAATCTTCTTTATTGTTGTAACCCAACAATTAATCGCGGCGTCAAAAGAATAAACACACCCAAAATGAAAAGTTTATTGTTTTGCTTCATGGTATTTATTTCTTTCAATTCATTAGCCCAAAAAAATTCAGATTCATTATATATCACTACTTCAGATAGTGTTCGGCTCTTTGTTAAAATTGCCGGCAAAGGAACGCCTATGCTTTTTATTCATGGGGGACCAGGTTCTAATTCGGCTTACTTTGAAAATGAAGGTGGAAATGTTTTTGAAAAAGATGTGCAAATGATCTACCTGGATCAGCGAGGCTGCGGACGTTCAGGTAATGCAGTGAATAATGATTATTCATTACAAAGAATGATCCTTGATTTTGAAGAAGTGAGGCAGGCACTTGGTTTCGAAAGCTGGATCATCATGCCTCATTCATTTGGCGGAATCCTTGGAAATGAATATGCGTTGTTGCACCCCACAAAAATTAAAGCTGTTGTAATGCTGAACGGCACATTGCATATTGCCTCATCCGCAAATAGTGGAATTGCAAAAACGATCGACTTATTGCAGCATAAATTAAAGCAAAATGAAATTGATTATTTATTGAATGATACGGTTGCCCTATTAGATCGTTGGTTCAATGCATTTTGGCACCTGGGACAGCACGATTTAAAACATGCTTTGATGTTTGATAAAAAGGAAAGTGCTTACCTGGATTCCATCATTACAAACAATGCATCAAAATCTTATGAATTTGGCCAAAAAGTATGGATCTATCCGGAATATTTTTCAGACCATTCCATTAAAACTCCCCAAATAAATACGCCTGTATTAGTTATTAGTGGAACCCGGGATTATACCATAGGCGTTGATCACCCAAAAAAAATGCTATATCCCAATATGGAAATTAAATACCTGGAAGGTGGTCACGCTTTATACCTGGAGCATAACAGCGAACTCTACCATGCAGTTAGTCCATTCCTTAAAAAGTATTAATCGATTTGTGGAAAGTTTTCATCATGAGTATATTATATAGTACAGCTTTTAAACTGAATTATTCTGGTACTAACGCGGAGAAAACAAATGGCAGCATAATTGAATAATGGCGATTATTATTTAAAACATTTAATTATGAAAAGGATACTTTTAGTTAGCTTGGTAAGTTTGGCATTTATGGCCTGTAATAATGATGAGGCAGAAACAACAACTGTTACTGACAGTACAACCATTTATCAAGATAATACCGGGGTTGGAACAACGGATACGGGAATGATGGTAGATACTTCGATGATGAGAGATACTATGAACAGGGATTCTTTTTAATTTCCGAACCCAGTTTTAAGTAAAGGAGGCCCGTTTAAGGCCTCCTTTGAATTTATTGAAAACTAATATGGAAACTTTTTGGAAGCATTTCTCATGAGTGCATTTACAAGATTTTCGGGTGAACTTCCTACCGAACCCTGTGCCTGGTAATCATACTTCCAGATCAGGTCTCCTTGTTTTGCCTCATGAATATTAATAGTAGTAACAGCATTATTAGTGCTACCCCAGGCACCAAATAAAACACCAACAGCTATGGCCGCACCTTCGCTCATTGGTTTATCCATTCTGACATTTGTAGTAATCACGGCATCTACATTCAATAATCTGGCTAATTCTTCTTTCGATTTCAAAGCAAGATCTTCATATTTGATGTCCGCATTTTTTAAAGTGGTATTGGTTTTACTTACATCCTGGAATCGAACGGTAAATTGTTCTTTAGCATTACGGCGTAAAAACCAGCTGTACATTTTATCCTGTATAGCATAACCGGTGCTCTCCACATTTTTCTGTAAATCTTCAGGCGATATTTTTTTTGCCTCATTAGGTCGCAGTTTAATGGAAACATCCGCCGGCAATATAGCTACCGTTTTGTGGGTGCTGGCTACATCGTTAAAATCAGTTGCCTTATAAATTTGAGGACCACAGGCAACAAGGGTCATCAGCAGTAAGGAAATGGGTAAATACTTTTGCATTTTTATAAATTTTGCAACAAAGAAATTGTTTTGGCTGATAATATTTCGACTACCCATCACATTTATATAATATTTATGTAAAAACGTTTTAACGATTTTTAGTCATTTTTTTTTCATTGTGCGGACATTATAAAAAAAGCCATCCCCGAAAGGATGGCATACTTTACTTACTAACCCAAACTAAAAATTTTAATTCTCTGCAGGAAGTGCCATTACGGGTCCTGCTATTTTTTCCCTGATTTTGGCTTCAATTTCATTGGCCAGTTCAGGGTTATCGATCAATAATTGTTTAACACCTTCACGCCCCTGGCCCAGTTTATCACTATTGTAACTAAACCAGCTTCCACTTTTTTGAACCACGCCCATTTCAACACCCATGTCAAGGATCTCACCCACCTTGGAAATGCCCTGTCCGAAAATAATATCAAATTCAGCTGCACGGAAAGGTGGCGCTACTTTATTTTTTACCACTTTCACTTTTACGCGGTTACCCACAGCTTCATCGCCATCTTTGATCTGAGCCATCCTGCGAATATCGAGGCGAACAGAAGCATAAAACTTTAAGGCATTACCACCAGTAGTTGTTTCAGGATTACCAAACATCACCCCGATTTTTTCACGAAGCTGGTTAATGAAAATGCAAATGGTATTTGTCTTGCTGATAGTAGCAGTTAATTTTCTTAAAGCCTGCGACATCAATCTTGCCTGGAGACCCATTTTACTGTCACCCATTTCGCCTTCCAGTTCACCCTTAGGAACCAATGCTGCAACTGAGTCGATCACCACAACATCCAAAGCACCTGAAAGAATTAAGCGGTCAGCAATCTCCAATCCCTGCTCACCATAATCCGGTTGTGAGATCAATAAATTGTCAACATCTACTCCTAATTTTTTAGCATAAGCAGAATCAAATGCATGCTCCGCATCAATAATAGCACACATGCCACCTTTTTTCTGAGCTTCTGCAATTACGTGGATTGCAACCGTTGTTTTACCAGATGATTCAGGTCCATAGATTTCAACTACACGACCACGGGGTAAACCACCTATGCCGAGGGCAATATCTAAGCCGATTGAACCGGTTGAAATTACCTTTTGTTCAAACACCGGCCTTTCATTCATCATCATCACACTTCCTTTGCCGAAGTCTTTATCAATCTTATCAATGGTTAGCCTGAGGGCTTTTAATTTTTCGTTATTAACAGACATGTCAGTAGTTTTTTCAGTTGTTTTTGCCATCTGCCAAAAGTAGGTTTTCAATCAAGCGTGAAGAAAAATATTTATAAACAACAAAGCTAATGTATTTAGCAAAATCAAACTAATAATTTTAGAAATAATTTTCAAATTCAAAATGCAAAAGGTAAAATTCAAAAGCTTTCTATTTTTGAAAGATGCTGAAAGGTTAGAAAAAATCGGAACAAAGGGTTTTACATTTTGAATTTTGCATTTTTCATTGCACTCTCCGTTAACTTTACGCCTCATGGGTCGATTTCATTTGAACGATAGTATAAATCTTTTATCCAAGCTTACCCCCCGCCGCGCTTTGAATGCGGGAAAGGTTTTGAGCAGTTATTATATCAGCAAATGGTTTAAAAAACCGGTGCAATGGGGATTTCCTATATCCATATCTTTTGAACCTACAACTTCCTGTAACCTGCGTTGCCCGGAATGTCCAAGTGGTCTCAGGGCTTTTACCCGGCCAACCGGCATGTTGCAAAAGGATTTTTTTACTGATACCATTGACCAGTTATCAAAAGAGCTGATGTACCTGGTTTTTTATTTCCAGGGAGAGCCATACCTGAACCCGCAGTTTTTAGATATGGTAAAATATGCGTCAGGTAAAAATATTTATACGGCCACTTCAACCAATGGACATTACCTCAACGATGAAAATGCACGTAGAACCATTGAAAGTGGCCTGGACCGCCTCATCATCTCCATTGACGGTACTACGCAGGATGTTTACCAACAATACCGGGTTGGCGGAAAACTGGAAAAAGTTTTGGAAGGCGCCCGCAACGTTGTGAAATGGAAAAAAGAATTGAACAGTAAAACGCCGATGATCATTTTCCAGTTCCTGGTGGTAAAACCCAATGAGCACCAGGTGGAAGAAGTAAAAGAATTAGCAAGACAAACCGGTGTAGATGATGTTTGGTTTAAAACTGCCCAGGTTTACGATTATGAAAATGATCCCAACGCTTTGATTCCATCCACTGCTAAATTCAGTCGCTATCGAAAAAATGCTGATGGCACACATTCATATAAAGGAAAACTCAGCAACCATTGCTGGCGACTTTGGCACGACCCGGTGATTACCTGGGATGGAATGGTTTCGCCTTGTTGTTTTGATAAAGATGCACAACATAAAATGGGTAGCCTCAAGGAAAAATCATTTAAAGAGATCTGGAAGAATGGGGAATACACCCGCTTCAGAACGCAGTTATTGAAAGGAAGAAAAAATATTGATATATGTGCCAACTGTTCTGAGGGCACAAAAGTCTGGAGTGATTGAACTATCTTTTTACATGCCTGTTTGTTTTATTAAGATCAAATATTAATACCAACCTAAAGTTGAGTTTCAATATCCTTTCTTAAGCTAAACTATTTATTTTTACCGTTAATTATTGCTATGGCCATTGAGCAGGAAATACAACAACCTAAATTTAAAACCGAGCACCAGCGTGCATTGGTCAATCTTTTATTTACGTATGGTTGGTCTATTGAACGAATAAAACAACTCGTTACCTGCGAGGGTATCACACACCAGCAATACAATATCCTGCGCATTTTGCGGGGTAGTTTACCCAAGCCTCTGTCCACATTGCAGATAAGAGAAAGGATGTTGGATAAAATGAGTGATACCAGCCGCATTGTTGATCGCCTTGTGGTAAAAGGACTTGCTAAAAAAACATTGTGTAAAAAAGATCGGAGGCTGGTAGATGTAACCATCACGGAGAAAGGGAAAAAGCTTTTGGAAAAACTGGATGGCCGCCAACCCGAAATGGACAACATATTCGGAAATCTGAGCGTAAATGAAGCTGCTCAATTAAATATATTATTGAATAAGATCCGCGAAGTGGAGTAATTAAAAACTGTGAAACTATATAATGCATAAAAAACTCATTCATTTTTTTCTATTTATCATTTTTTCCGGCTGCATCTATAACGTAAACGCACAGCCTAAAAACGAATTTCGTGGTGTTTGGATCGCGACGGTGAGTAATATTGACTGGCCGCTAAGTAAAGATTACAATACTGCCAGCCAAAAAGCAGAATTTATCCGCCAGCTTGACCTGCATAAGAAAAATGGGATGAATGCCGTAGTAGTTCAGGTGCGGCCTTCTGCAGATGCATTTTATCCTTCTCCTTATGAGCCCTGGAGCCAATGGCTTACAGGAACCCAGGGTAAAGCCCCTGTTCCTTATTATGATCCTTTGCAGTTTATGATTGAAGAAACGCATAAGCGGGGTATGGAGTTCCATGCATGGGCAAATCCATACAGGGCCAATTTCAATACCCGCAGTGCAAGTATAGCGGCCAATCATCCAACACGTACAAACCCGGAGTGGTTTGTTACCTATGGGGATAAAAAATATTTTGACCCGGGAAATAAAGAAGCGCAAAAATTTGTGGTGCAGGTGATCCGCGATATGGTGAAGCGATACAAAATTGATGCGGTGCATATGGACGATTATTTTTATCCATACAGAATTCCCGGCAAAGAATTTCCCGATGCAGCATCATTCAGAAAATATGGAAATGGCATGACGAAAGATGAATGGAGAAGGTCTAATGTGGATTCCATCATTGTTGCATTAAGCAAAGCAATTAAAGAAGAAAGAGCAGATTGCCGTTTTGGTATTTCACCATTTGGCGTTTGGAGAAACAAATCTGCTGATCCAGATGGCAGTGATACAAAAGCAGGCGTTACCAATTATGATGATCTTTATGCAGATATTTTATTATGGTTAAAAAATGACTGGATCGATTATGTAGCACCACAATTATATTGGGAGATTGGCCACCCGCTGGCAGATTATGAAGTATTGCTGGACTGGTGGGCAAACCGCACTTTTGGCAAACACTGTTATATAGGTATTGGGATATATCGTGCAGGAAGCAATGCTGCCTGGAGAGATAAAACGCAATTGCCACGAATGATCGAGATGTTGAGAAAATATCCGCAGGTCCAGGGTGCTATCTATTACAGTAGCAAAATATTTAAAAACAATCCTAATGGCTGGAACGACAGCCTGCAGGACAATTATTATAAACATCCGGCTATTGTCCCACCGATGCCGTGGATTGGCGATGTACCGCCGCCACAACCTGTGGTTAAAACTGTTTTTGATAAAAAGAACTCCACTTTAACCACCAGTTTTTTTGTTCCGGTTGATGAAAATATTCGCAGCATTGCTATTTATCGACTGGAGAAAGACAAGTTTGACCTGGGTGCAAAAAATGTTCATCAATTAATTCCTTATTCAACTGATGCCAGGTTTGTATTGAAGGTGGATAGTTCTCAAAAAGAAAAAGGTTACCAGTATTTTGTAACTGCCGTAAATAAAAACAATGTGGAAAGCGAAGCGCAAATGCTTTTTAGCTTTGTTGAAACGGAATTGGTGAAAGAAGAAGAAAGTAAGACAATCAAATAACCGCACATTATTTCGCTGTTTCTATTAATTATCTTTGCAAGCTAAAAATTAACTCATGCCTGGATATGAAACCTGGGGCGCCGAAGAGCGCAAAGAATTGACCGATGTATTGGAGACAGGTGTCTTGATGCGATATGGATTTGATGGTCCCCGTAAAAATATATGGAAAGCTAAAGAACTGGAGCAGGCCATTTGCAGCACTTTCGGTGTACAATATGCGCAATTAACCAGCAGCGGCACTTCTGCTCTCACAACAGCCATGGCAGCCCTTGGCATAGGTTATGGGGATGAGGTGATCATGCCGGCATTTACATTTGTGGCCAGTTTTGAAGCCGTATTAAGTGTTGGAGCCATACCGGTAATGGTTGATGTGGATGAAACCCTGACGTTAAATCCGGCAGCTGTACGAAAAGCCATCACACCAAAAACAAAATGCATTATGCCCGTACATATGTGCGGCAGCATGGCAGATATGGATGCGCTGCAAACAATTTGCAAAGAACATCAGTTGCTTTTGTTGGAAGATGCCTGCCAGAGTATTGGCGGCACTTATCATGGTAAACATCTAGGTACCATTGGTGATGCGGGAACATTTTCATTTGATTTTGTAAAAACAATGACTTGTGGCGAAGGCGGTGTGGTGCTGACCAATAACGCGGATGTGTACACGAAGTGTGATGGCTATACGGATCATGGTCATGATCATGCCGGAGCAGATCGTGGTGCAGATCTTCATCCTTTTATCGGTTACAATTATCGCATTTCCGAACTGCATGCTGCTGTAGGTTTGGCGCAAATAAAAAAGCTTCCGGATTTCCTGGAGATTCAAAAACGGAATCATACCATATTAAAAAACCTGCTTGCGGAAATTCCGGAGATCAGTTTCCGGTCTATTCCTGATCCGCAAGGTGACAGCTGCACTTTTTTAAGCTGGTTCTTGCCTAATAAAGATGTCACCGTAAAACTGGTTTCCATCATGAAAGCGGAAGGGATACTGGCGGGCAATTTTTACTGGTTCGATAATAACTGGCATTATATCCGCAAATGGGACCATTTGAAAAACAGTATAACACTAAATGCATTAAGCCCTGAAATAAAAAAGGCTGTAATGCATCATGCAAATAAAGGTTTCTCTGCCAGCGATGCCATTATGAACCGTTGTATTTCCACGGCAATCAGCTTAGCCTGGACCGAAGAACAGGTAATTGAAAAGGGACAAAAAATGGCAGCAGCTGTAAAGAAATCCTTACAAGCTTAAGTACTGGTTTTGGTTGATATCACCAGAATTTCCGTGATAATGGATTGTTTTTTATTATAAAAATCCAGCCTATCCGGGATATTTAACTATTTCTGCAAATCCTTTATAGATGGGCTTTTGGTAGCATTTTTATGAAAAGAATCATAATTCCTAATAACCAATTAGCTTCCTTACTTCTTTTATCTGTAAATTACGGCCTGATTTTTGTTAACCGCCCATTTTTGAAGAAGGGTTTAAAAGGATGAGAGTAATAAACGATGGCTCTTGGTCAGCATTTACAACAGAAATTATTACAAAAATTATCGCCACAGCAAATTCAGTTAATGAAATTGCTGCAGGTGCCTACTGCCATTCTTGATGAACGCATTAAAGAGGAAATGGAGGAAAATCCTGCATTGGAACTGGATGAAGCCGGTCATGAAGAAAAAGAAGAAGGCAACGATGAATTTGCTGAGGAAACATATGATGAAGCCGATGGAACTGCAGAAGATTATGGCAGTGTTGACATCAGTGAATATGTAAATGATAGTGATGATGATGTAGCAGATTATAAATTACGCGATGAAAATTATCCAGAACTAGATGAAAATCGCACCATCCCTATCCGGGTAGAGAATAGTTTTTACGAAATATTGGTGGAGCAATTAAGGTTGCTGAATTTAGACGAAACACAATTTAAAATTGCAGAACAAATTGTTGGCAGCATAGATGAAGATGGTTATTTGCGCCGCGAAACAACAGCAATAGTTGATGATCTGGCCTTCCGGCAGAATATTATAAGTACCGAAGAAGAAGTAGAAGCTTTGATTAATAGAATTCAACGCTTTGATCCGCCGGGAGTGGCTGCCCGCAACCTGCAGGAATGTTTGTTGATTCAATTGAAACGCCAGCAGGAAGAAGGTAAACAAGTAAAAACGGCCATGCTTGCCATCAGTAAATACTTCGATGAATTCACTAAAAAACATTACGAAAAAATACAGCGTGGTTTAAACCTGGATGATGAGCAACTAAAAGAAGTGATGCAACAGATAATCCGGTTAAATCCAAAACCCGGGGGCATGGTTGCCGACAATAGCCAGGCAGAAAATTATGTAGTACCTGATTTTTTTATTTACAACAATGCGGGCAAACTTGAATTGACGCTGAACTCCAAGAACGCCCCGGAATTGCGCATCAGTGGCGGTTATCGCGATATGTTGAAAGATTATGACCGGGGTGCAAAAAAAGACAGGCGACAGAAAGAAGCGGTCATGTTCATCAAACAAAAAATAGATGCTGCTAAATGGTTTATTGATGCCATTAAACAACGCCAGCATACTTTATTGAGCACCATGACAGCGATCATGAATCATCAATATGATTTTTTCCTTACGGGTGATGAGACCACGATGAAACCCATGATCTTAAAAGACATTGCAGAAAAAACAAATCTGGATATATCAACTGTGAGCCGGGTGGCTAACAGCAAATTTGTTCAAACAGAATTTGGCACTTATCGATTAAAATTTTTCTTCAGTGAATCCTTAAGCACAGATAGTGGCGAAGAGGTAAGTACAAGAGAAGTGAAAAAAATATTAAGTGACCTGATAGAATATGAGAGCAAGAAAAAACCATTGAGTGATGAAAGGCTCACCGACATGTTACAGGAAAAAGGTTATAATATTGCCAGGAGAACCGTAGCAAAATACAGGGAGCAACTAAATATTCCTGTAGCCAGGTTAAGAAAGCAATTATGATTATGACCCCACTCGAGATTGACGATCACAATGAATTAAAAGAAATAGAACCCCCACTTCGTTTCCCTGCTCCTGTGAAATGGCTGGCGAAAATTCTTTCCTGGGTTTTTCATCCGTTATTTATTCCCGTATATGTTTCGTGGTTTTTGGTAAAAGTTCAACCTTACCTTTTTGCCAGCTTTGATCCATTTGAACAGATCATTGTAATGATTCGTTTTTTTGTGATGTATGCCATGTTCCCACTGGTTTCTGTTTTACTAGCCAAGGGTTTGGGATTTATTGATTCCATTTATTTGCGAACACAAAAAGAACGCATCATTCCTTATATAGCCAGCGGGGTTTATTATTTCTGGATGTGGTATGTTTTACGCAACCAACCGGAATTTCCTGATCATGTGGTGTCATTTAGTTTTGCCATTTTCCTGGCTTCCAGTTTTGGGTTGCTGGCTAATATCTACATGAAAGTAAGCATGCATGCATTATCGCTGGGTGTTATGTGCACCTATATGGCATGGCTGGCTTTCATCCTTCAAACCCAATTTGGTTTCTATGTTACAATGGCTTTTTTAATTGCAGGCCTCGTTTTAACTGCTCGGTTTATTGTTTCTGATCACACACAAAAAGAAATTTATACGGGATTTTTCCTGGGCGTATTGGCGCAGGTTATCGGTTTTGTTCTGTAAAATGGGAATTTGGGATTGGATCATATGGCCACGCAAAAGATTTAATTAAATAAATGAAGATGAAAATGGAATCATGTCAAATGTTCGTATTTGACTCCTAATTCCTAATATCAAGTTCCCAATTCCTAACTACAGTTCTAAAAAAAACAAAAGCCCAATCATAGGGTACGATTGAGCTGTTTGTTATCATCCATCCTTGTTGTTCGTCCAAATTCAGCCGTTTAATACTGTAGATCCGTGCAGGTAGCTCTTCGTTGGATGATAGATGAATAAGACAGTGCCATCTTTGATGGTATTAATAATCTTTGTTTTTTCTTTTTCAGGAACAGCAGGACATCCCCAGCTGCGACCCAGGTAACCCCTGGCGCGAACAAAATTTTCATCGCTGTAAGATGATCCGTGTAATACAATGGCTCTTTCCATTGCTTTGTCATTAAATCCTTTGTCTTTACCTTCTAATTTTAACGACAAACCATGTTTGCCAAAATAAGTATTACGGGTGATATAAAATCCTAAACTGCTTTGTAAAGATTCTGGTGTATTGGAAAATTTAGTTGCGAATTCCTGGCCGGTATTCTTGCCGTGTGCTACATATGTATGATTAAGCAGTTTGAAACTGTTCATATCAATTATGTATAAACGCTTTTTTGTGCTTGACTGGCTAAAGTCAACTATGCTTAGAATGCCTGGCTCATTGATCATGCCTTTATCCAGTAAATTCTGGTAACCGGTATAGGCATATGTTAAAACTTCTTCGGTAAGACCAATCTTATTTAGCTGAAGACTATCATATAAGGTCGAAATAAATAATGCCTTTGCATCCACTTCAGAAAGGTTTGAATCCTTTTCTACAGGTGCTGCTTCCGCAAAATAAACACGGTCCATACTTGCAAAGCCAGTACCATTACTGCCGGCCTTAGAAAATGGAATAAATAAAAGTGAAAATGTAAAACTATAAATGACGGTGTGCAACAAAATCTTTTTCTTCATGTATATGTTTTGCAGGATTTTAAAAACGCTACGAATGTCGCTATTATTATGTTAATGGATAAATAATTGCCGTTAAAAAAATCTATATTAACATACTAAGAATAAGTACGATATAAATCATCAAGCTCAACAGTAAAAACCCCTTTATTTAATTTTCAATTGTGTTATTTACCTGCCTTTTTTTGACGACAAATTCATTCGAGTAAATCTTCAGTAAAACAATGAATAGGGAGATAAGCAAAGGGCCAAATATGAGACCTATGAATCCAAACAATTGTATACCGATAATAACCCCAAAGATGGTTATCAATGGGTGAATATTACCAATCTTGCGTTGCAAGGCAAATCGAAAAATATTATCGACCGTACCAATGATGATAAATCCATACAGCAACATGGCTACACCCTGCCAAATTTGGTTGTTGGCTAAAAAGATAATTCCAATCGGTACATAGGCCAGCGCAGCGCCAACGACCGGGATCATGGCGGTAATGCAGGTGATCACAAACCAGAACCAGGGATCATTTACGCCAAGTACCAGGTACCCGATCAGTCCGACAATGCCTTGTAATAATGCAATTACCGGGATACCAATAGCGTTGGAAACAACCATGTTTTGTACATCTTTTCTAAGCAGCGCCAGGTTTTCATCTTTTAATGGAATGTACTCATATATATCCTGCTCCATTTTGCGGGCATTCATCAACATGAAATAAAGAATAAAATACATGAAGAAGAGTGTGGCTACTGTATTGAAAGTGGCACCCAGGATCATGGGAATGCGTTCCGTAATAAAAGTGCCTAACCTGTTAATATTCGCATCGCTTACAAAATCCTGCCCTACTTTTTTCTCCAGGTCGTTGGCTAATTTTTTTAATGATTCTATGATTTGGGCAGAATTTTCAATGGCCACATATACTTTTCCAGATACCATTTCAATGAGTAACCCGATAGGTAATAAAATGATAACACCTGAACTCACCATCAGGAATACAGCACTCCAGCCTTTTCTCCACCGCTTTTTTTCAGTGAGGTAAAACATGTATTTACGCATCAATACATATAAAGTAACGGCGCCTAAAAGTGCAGGAACAAAGAAATACAATTGCCAGAAAAGAACAGTTCCTAATAATAGAATAATGGTGATGAAAAAAAACTGTCTTAATCGATTCTGGTCTATATATTTTTCCATGATTTAAAAACTCATACTAAAGATATTCATTTAAAGCCTGTAAGATTTCTTTTCTCAGATCATCATTCTTTTCCATCTTCCCTTTTTAAATAAAATAAATGCGGTTATGGTAATAGCCGTTTCTGCAACAGGAATAGCGACAAAAACCCCGGTTGGCCCCCAGTTCAATGTGGTAGATAAAAAATAGGCTAACGGGATCTGGAAAAACCAAAAGCCTGCCAGGTTTACCCAGGTAGGTGTCCATGTATCACCGGCACCATTAAACGCATTGGCCATCACCATACCCACACCATAAAATATATATCCGCAACTGATGATACGCATAGCTTGAACAGCATATTGTTTTACCTGTTCGTCATTTGTAAAAAGAGAGACAATTGGAACAGGTAATATCAAAAAGAGCAAAGTGACAATAGCCATAAATGCAGCATTGTACTGCGCGGTTTTTATCACAGAGCGTTCTGCTCTTTCCGGTTGCCTGGCTCCCAGGTTTTGTCCAACCAGCGTTGTTGCTGCATTACTCAGGCCCCAGGCAGGTAAAATAAAAAACATCACAATTCTTAATGCTGTTTGATAACCCGCTGAAGCAACATCTTTACCCGTATCCGCTACCAGCTTAGCCAGGAAAATCCAGCTACAGGACATGATGATAAATTGCAAAGTGCCTGGAGATGCAATTTTTAAAACGGTTTTGATGATGTCCCATTCTAACCGCAAATGTTTTTTCAGGATCTTCACCACACCTGCTCCTTTAAACAAATGATAAAGTTGGTAAACAACACCCAGCCCACGTCCAATGGTTGTTGCCAACGCTGCACCGGTTAATCCAAAAGCGGGAATGGGACCCATTCCGCGGATCAGGATCGGGCATAAAATAATGTTGCAAATATTTGCAAGCCATAAACTCTTCATAGCCATTGATGCATCACCAGCTCCCCTGAAAATGCCATTGATCAGGAACAACAACATGATAACAGCACTGCTGCCCATCATAATACGGGTATAAGTAGTCCCGATCTCAATAGTAGCTGTTTCGGCTCCCATGATCCTTAATATATCCGCTGCATAATAACTGCCGGCTACACTCAATACACTCACCAAAAGCAAGGCTATGTAAATAGTATGAATAGCCGCTTTTGCAGCTCCGTCAGGATTTTTTTCACCCACCCGCCGGGCAACCAATGCGGTTGCAGCCATGCTGATACCAATAGCCAGTGAATAAATAATGGTCAATACCGATTCCGTTAAGCCTACTGTTTGAATGGCCTGGCTGCTGTAAGGTAAATGCCCTACAAAATAAAGATCCACTATGGCAAATACGCTTTCCATGATCATTTCGAGCACCATGGGAATAGCCAGCATAAAAATGGCTTTGCGCATAGGGATAGCCGTATAATCCAGGTCTTCGCCTTTGATTGCCTGGCGGATAAAATTTAATAAGCCATTGAACTTATGATAATAAGAAGTTGATTGCGACATGAAAAATCATATAAATAATGAGAAATCAGGATGAAGTCATCCTATTAAAAACACCAAATTGTGTTAAACCAGTGGAGTGATGCGAACAATGATTTTCATGTTGCTGATTTGAGGTACCAAATGTAGAATTTTTTTCTAAATGGCATTTGTATTAAAATGCCCTGGTGGAAAATTAATGGGTTTGATGGTAAATTTAATGAATAAGCGGGTCGTCAAACAATGGTTACCTCTATACCCATGCTGATTAATTTTTCTTTAGCATGAGGTGAAATGCCATCGTCGGTAATTACCTGTTCAATGTCATCTAATCCACAAATTTTCCCAAATCCGCGCTTTCCAAATTTTGTACTATCGGCCAAAACAATGGTTTTTTGCGCAGCCTGGATCATTTTGCGGTTTAACTGCGCTTCCAAAACATTCGTAGTAGTAAGTCCGAAATCCATATCGATCCCATCTACTCCTAAAAACAATTTACTGCCCGAAAAATCATCCAGAATCTTTTCAGCATAATGACCAGTAACGGAAGTTGAATTCTTTCTTAATACACCCCCTAACATGATTACTTCAATATTGGGATTGGTACTTAATTCGAGTGCTACATTTAAAGCGGCAGTAATGACTGTTAGATTACCCTGGGGTTTCAAAATCTTGGCTAATGATAAAACGGTTGTTCCGGAAGCAATAATGATACAATCATTGGGTTCAATAAGGGAAGCTGCTTTTTGTCCAATTCTTAATTTTTCAGCAGCGTTAATTTTTTCTTTTTCATTTACATGTTTGTCAACGGTGTAGGGATTTGATAGCGTGCCGCCTCCATGATTGCGGTAAACAAGTTTTTTATCTTCTAATAGTTTCAGGTCCTTTCGAATAGTTACAGATGAAACATTCAACTTTTCACAAAGATCCACTACTTTAACCCCACCTTCTTCTTTCAGTTTTTCAAGTATGTATTTATGCCTGGCTGTCTGGTTCATGGTATGCACCTAAAGAATAGGTTTCATTAATTTAACTCATCAGTTTTAATATCTCTCATAGTCTATCCATAAACGAAACTAAGGCTTTCATATTATTTTTGAAAGGCTGAGTTTTTATTTTTGTAGTTTCGTTTAATTTGGTTTAGTTTCGATTTGCTTTCTATTTATCTTAAATTGAAACCAATAGCAAGAAATGCCAATTGAACTGCTCACACGAAATTATGAACGAAACCACCTGATTACCCAGGTTCAATCCTACAATGGGGTTTGGGACCTCGTAATAATTGGCGGTGGTGCTACGGGTCTTGGTATCGCACTCGATGCATCCGCACGGGGATATAAAACATTATTATTAGAGCAGGCTGACTTTGCAAAAGGCACCTCAAGCCGCAGTACCAAATTGGTACATGGCGGTGTACGTTACCTCGCACAAGGTGATGTAAAGCTGGTAAGAGAAGCCAGTATTGAAAGGGGTTTGCTTTATCGCAATGCGCCTCATCTTGTAAAAAATCAAACTTTTATCATACCCATTTATTCCTTTATAGATAAATGGAAATATTTCATCGGCTTAAAATGCTATGATTGGATCTCTGGTAAACTAAGCATGGGAGCATCTGAGTTTATTTCGCGCAGCGAAACTTTAAAAAAGATGCCCGGCATAAAAAAGGAAGGTCTTATCGGTGGTGTATTATACCATGACGGCCAATTTGATGATACCCGCCTGGCTATAAACCTGGTGCAAAGTATTTGGGAAAAAGGCGGCTCTGCACTCAATTATATGAAAGTAACCGGGCTTTTAAAAAATGAATCAAACCAGGTGTCCGGTGTAAAAGCACAGGATATTGAAACAGGTAATGATTTTACATTTAAAGCCAAAGCTGTAGTGAATGCTACAGGCGTATTTGTTGATGAAATATTACAAATGGATAAACCCGGCAGCGCCAAAACAATTTGCGTAAGCCAGGGCGTACATGTGGTGCTGGATAAAAAATTCTATCCATCGGAACATGCCATGATGATCCCTAAAACCAGTGACGGTCGCGTATTATTTGCTGTACCATGGCATGGCAAAGTGGTGTTGGGTACTACAGATACACCGGTAGAACAAGCTTCACTTGAACCCGTTGCTTTGGAAAATGAGATAAACTTTATCCTGGAAACTGCCGCCGCATTTTTAACGGAAAAGCCTACCCGAAATGATGTACTCAGTGTTTTTGCAGGTTTAAGACCATTGGCAGCGCCACAGGGGACTGATCAAAAAACAAAAGAAATTTCACGCAGCCATAAGATCATTGTTTCACCATCTAACCTGTTTACCATCCTGGGTGGTAAGTGGACCACTTTTAGAAAAATGGGTGAAGACATGATCGAAGTAATTGAGAAGAAATTGAATTGGAATCCAACGAAAACGGCAACCACCCATTTATCAATTCATGGATCGGCCAACCTGACTGATTGGAGCGATCCGCTTTATTTCTATGGTAGTGATGCTGTTGAAATAAAATTGAAAATGAATGGAACCGCAAGCAACTGGATCAGTGAAAAATTAAAAATTCATCCCATGCAGGTTACCTGGGCCGTGAAAAATGAAATGGCCAGGACAGTGGAAGATGTATTATCCCGCCGTACCCGTGCCTTATTATTGGATGCGGCAGAAAGTGTAAGAATAGCACCAGAAGTGGCAGCTATTATGGCTGTTGAATTAAATAAAAACCAGGAATGGATTGATGACCAGGTTAGAAAATATAAAAACCTGGCTGATCAGTATATTTTAATAAAGAACTAAATCATCTTATTCAAGATTGCCTATGCCATATTTTTTTCTGAAACCACCTGCTCATAAGCCTCAGTTACCTGAAGCCGAAGTGGATCCGCATTATAAGCGGTTACGCTTGCAGGTGTTCCTGGGTATATTTATTGGCTATGCCGGTTATTACCTGGTTCGGAAAAATTTCTCCATGGCCATGCCCGATCTTATTGAGCAGGGGTATTCCAAAGGGCAGTTAGGTCTTGCTTTATCAGGCGTGTCTATCGCTTATGGGTTAAGCAAATTTGTAATGGGCAATTTTTCTGACCGCAGCAATGCCAGGGTGTTTTTGTCTCTGGGTCTCACGCTTTCCGCTATCACTATGATCGTTATGGGGGTTTTTCCATTTGCCACCGGTTCCATCGCCATCATGTTTTCATTGTTATTTATCAATGGATGGTTCCAGGGAATGGGTTGGCCAGCCTGTGGAAGGGTAATGGTACATTGGTTTTCTATCAGAGAGAGAGGAACCAAAATGGCCATCTGGAATGTAGCTCATAATGTGGGTGGCGGTTTGGTTGGTCCATTATCTATTGCAGGCCTTGCCATATTTGGGGCATGGGAGAGTAAATTTTACTTCCCGGGCATGATTGCCCTGGCCATTGCCTTTATTTCATTTTTATTAATCAGGGATACGCCCCAGTCTTGTGCATTGCCACCAATTGAGGAATATAAGAAAGATAAACCAGCAAAATATAGCCAGGAATTAGAAAAGGAATTATCTGCCAAACAGATTTTCTTAGATTATGTTTTGGTTAACAGGCTCTTATGGTACATAGCTTTTGCCAATGCCTTTATATATTTGGTGCGATATGGCGTATTGGATTGGGCACCAACCTATTTACAGGAAGCAAAAGGATTTTCAGTCAACGAAAGTGGTTGGGCTTATTTCGCATACGAATATGCAGGCATTCCCGGAACATTATTATGCGGTTGGATCAGTGACAAGATTTTTAAAGGACGCAGGGCGCCGGCAACAATTATTTTCATGCTACTGGTTTTGGTAGCTGTATTGGTTTATTGGTTGAATCCTCCGGGACAGCCAGTTATAGATAACATTGCATTGATCGTGATAGGATTTTTAATATACGGGCCAGTAATGCTGATAGGTGTTCACGCCCTGGACCTGGTGCCCAAAAAAGCAGCCGGAACTGCAGCTGGATTAACCGGTCTATTCGGTTACCTGGGAGGTGCTTTGTTCGCCAATATCGCAATGGGTTATGTAGTGGATGCCTGGGGATGGGATGGCGGTTTTTATGTATTGATCGCTGCCTGTTTATTAGCCATCGTATTTACGGCCTTTACACTCAAAAGAGAGAATGACGATTTAAACAATAAACACAAACACAAACAATTATGAGAACCTTAAAGATTGCTGCACCAGCCTGGATTGCAGCCAGGAGCCTGCTATTTGGTTTGTTGCTGATTTTAGCAACATCCATTGCATCGGCACAACAAAGAAATATAAGTGGGGTAATCACAAACGCCAATGATGGATCCCCGGTGCCGAATGCTTCTGTGCAGGTTAAAGGAACCAACAGGGGTACAACCTCTAATGAAAAAGGCGAATTCAGTATCATGGCCAGCGCCAATGAAATCATCGTGGTTTCGGTCATTGGCTTTGCACCTATTGAGCAACCGGTAGGATCATCATCTACACTCAATTTTACTTTGAGTTCTGATGCTGTAGAAATGCAGGGGGTGGTTGTGACAGCCTTAGGTATCACCCGCCAGCAAAAAGCATTAGGTTATTCTGCTCAACAGATTAACAGCGATGAGTTGAATGATGCAAGATCCAATAACTGGTCCAGTGCGCTTTCGGGGAAAGTGGCTGGCCTGCAATTATTGTCTGCGGGAACGGGTCCTGTTAATTCTACAAGGATTACATTAAGAGGCGATATCTCATTGAATCCAAATAATAATAATGCTTTGATCGTGGTTGATGGGGTTCCAATGAATAATCGTGTAATCAGTTCTTCAGGGGTTAATAATGCATATGGAGCCGGTTCCGGTAATGACCTTCCGATCGATTTCGGTAATGGAATTGCAGATATCAACCCTGACGATATAGCCAGCATCACGGTTTTGAAAGGACCGGGTGCAACTGCTCTATATGGTAGCCGTGCTGGTAATGGCGCTCTGATCATTACTACCAAATCAGGACGCAAAACCAGGGGAATAGGTGTAACCGTTAATAGCAACGTCAGCTTTGATAATGTACTTAAATGGCCAGATTACCAATATGAATATGGCCAGGGAACAGGTAGAGCATTGAATTCAGCTGGTGAGAAATATTATTCCTATGGTGCCACAGAAGATGGTGCAAGTACCAGCGGAACCAGTAGTGCATATGGTCCAAAATTCGATGGCCAAATGTATTACCAATACGATCCAGTTTTACAGGGGCGTGGTACCGAGCGTACCTTATGGAGGCCTTATGAAGATAACATTAAAGGGTTTTTCAGAACCGGTAGTACCATTACCAATAATGTATCGCTCGAGGGTGGAAATGACAAGGGATCCGCAAGATTCTCAATAACACATTCAAAGAATGAATGGATCATGCCTAATACGGGGTTTGAGAGGATCACTGCACAAACCAGTTTAAATTACCAGATCTCCGAAAGGTTAAAGATCAACACCAAAGTAAGTTATACCAACAAATCAAGTGATAATGTGCCATCAACTGGTTACAGTAACCAGTCAATTGCTTATTTTATGATCTTCCAGAATCCAAATGTGGATTTGAATTGGTACCGTGATATTTGGAAAAATGGCCAGGAACAAATTGACCAGATACATCCATTTAGTTCTTTTATAGACAATCCTTTCCTGATTGCACATGAAATGACGAATTCTTACCAGAATAATTCAGTGGTAGGAAGTGCATCCGCAACTTATGAGTTCTCTGATAAATTCAACCTGATGTTGCGTTCCGGATTAAACCTGATGAATGAAGACCGCCAGCAAAGGCGTCCTTTCAGTACGGCAAATTTTAAAAGAGGATATTATAAAGAACAAGCGATCACCAATTATGAAATGAATAGTGATTTCCTGTTTACCTACAAGGATAATTTTACCAGTGATATTAATTTCTCTGCTTCTGTGGGCGGCAATGCGATGAATCATAAGTATAATCGTATTGATGGTTATATAGAAGGGCTGGTTATTCCGGCTGTTTATAAATTAACCAATGGATTGGCAAATCCTACAATGAATGTATTTGATAGAAATTATAAAGTAAATAGCTTATATGGCTTAGCTGCTGTTAGCTACCAGGATAAAATCTTCCTGGACTTAACGGCACGTAATGACTGGTCAAGCACCTTACCGGAACAAAGCTGGTCCTTCTTTTATCCTTCGGCGAATGCAAGTTTTATTTTAAGCGATATCTTTAAATTGCCAACTGCAATTTCTTATGCCAAATTGAGATTATCAGCTGCTCAAAGTGGTAATGATGCAGATCCTTATCAAACGAGTAAGTATTATGGCACCAGCGAATTCGCAAGTTCTGGTTCAGTTGACAGGGTACTATTCAATGCCAACCTGAAACCAGAAATTTCAACCAGTTATGAATCCGGCCTGGAAATGCGATTTCTTAAAAATCGCTTAGGATTTGACGTTACATATTATAATAGCACAACAGAAAACCAGATTGTAAGAGTTCCTTTGGATCCAACAACAGGTTATACAAGTGCCATTTTAAATTCAGGTAAGGTTCGTAACCGGGGTGTTGAATTAATTCTGAATGCAAAACCAATCAACAACCAGAATTTTAAATGGAATGTAAATATCAATTGGGCTAAGAATGAAAATGAAGTGCTCGAACTAGCGGAAGAGTTAGGCAGCACAGGCAAACAGGACATTGGATATGGTGGTAATGCAACCATTCAGGCAAGAGTTGGCGGTACAACAGGAGATATTTATGGATTTGGATTTGTACGTGCACCTGATGGACAGATAGTATACAGAGCATCTGGTTTACCTGACAGACCATCAGAGATACAATACATTGGAAATGCGTTTGCTGATTGGAAAGGTGGCATTCAAAATGAATTCACTTACAAGAATTTTTCATTTAGTTTTTTGCTTGATGGCCAGTATGGAGGCCTGATTTATTCCCAGTCACATCATAAAATGATGGAGCAGGGAAAATTAAAAGCAACTTTGCCAGGACGTGAAGAAAATTTCATTATTGGTGAAGGTGTGGTATTAGATGGTTCAGGCAGATATGTTCCAAACACTACCAAAGTGCTGCCAGTTTCTTTTTATACGGATTACTATCGTAGAGCAAATGTTGAAGCCAATACACTTGATGCATCTTATCTGAAATTAAGAGAAGCCAGGTTGCAATATGTTTTACCAAAATCTATTTTGGACAGAACATTTATTCAACAGGTAACTGTTGCATTATATGGACGTAACCTGTTAATGTGGACCGACTTCCCAATCTTCGATCCGGAAACAGCGGCATTTAACGGTAACACCATTTTACCAGGTGTGGAAATGGGACAAATGCCTTCAACCCGCACGATGGGAGCCAATGTTACATTAAGATTTTAAGCACTGAAATATAATAGATGCTTCAATTAAAAACATTAAAAACTACAAAATGAAATTCTTTAACAAAATACTCTTCGGTGCAGTCGCTGCAAGCAGCTTGCTGTTATCGTGTACTAAAGATTTTGTGGAGCTGAATACAGATCCTAACCGAATCGACCAAATAAGCCCGGGTACATTGCTGAACCCGATTATTTACGGAATGGCAGCACATGGTATTGATCGCGCCGATGCCATAACTTTTGACCTTATGCAGGTTGCTCTGCCTTTCCCAAGTGCCCAGGGCGGACTGCATCGCTATGAAGTATCAGAAAATATCGGAAGCAGTACCTGGAATAACTCGTACCGGTGGTTGACTAATGTGAAAGAAATGCATGCTGCTTCAGTAAGGGCGGAAGATTCCAATTACATTGCTATAGCACTTACATTAAACGCCTGGATATATTCAAACCTGACAGATGCCTTTGGCCCCGTACCGATGACGGAAGCTGCCCGTGGTGATGAGCAGATATTCCAGCCCCGTTTTGATAAACAGGAAGATATATATGCAAAATTGCTGGCCGATCTTGAAACTGCAAACAGTTATTATGATGCATCCAAGGCAATGAATTATGGTACAGACATCCTTTTTGCAAATAATATTACCAAGTGGAGAAAGTTTACTAATTCTTTGCATATGCGGTTATTGCTTCGCTTATCAAAGACTAACCTGAACACATATGCGAAGTTAAGAACGATGGTAGATGATCCGGCTACTTACCCGGTTTTTACCAGCAATGCAGATGCAGCGGTATTGAACCTTGATGGAATAACTCCAATGGTTTCTCCATGGGGTCGTGCCATTGACTTTGGTTTGTTTCGTGCTGCCGGATTATTCTTTACGGACAACCTGAATGCTTTTAATGATCCACGTTTACCCATTTTTAATACGGAAGCCAGGGATAAAACAGGCAACACCGTTATTGGGTACAAAGGCATTCCAAGTGGTTATGCCGGTAGCGAAAACCAGTTTGATTACATCCCTTCAAATGTTAATAATGAACTGGTAACTGCACCCATGATTATACCTATTCTACCATACGCTGAAGTAGAATTTATTAAAGCAGAACTCGCTTGGCACGAGGGCGATGATGTAACAGCTGAAGCGGCTTACAAAAAAGGAGTAAAAGCAGCTATTGAGCAATGGGGTATTGATATGCCTGCAGATTATTTTGATAATCCGGCTGCAGCATATGATGGAACGCTGGAGCGTATCATTTTACAGAAATATTATGCATTGTATTTTGTAGACTACCAGCAATGGTTTGAATATCGCCGTACCGGTTTTCCAGTTCTGCCTAAAGAAGCAGGCATGGAGAACAATCAACAAATGCCTGTAAGATTCTATTACCCAATCACAGTTCGCAGCAACAATCCTGAAAACTACCAGGAAGCAGTAGGATGGTTAGGTAGTGATGATATCAATACCAAAGTGTGGTGGGAAAAATAATGTAAACGAAGTTCATGAACACTAAACAAACTCAGGGAATAAGTTGATTTTTATTCCCTGAGTCTTTACATAAACCTGCGCTTCTTTAAAATCTATTCATGCCAATGATCAGAAGAAAATTTATTCAGAACCTGGCCTGGTTAACCGGTGGAATTATATTCACGGCTTGCTCTCCTGAAAAGCTGGCTGCGGGCCAAA
The DNA here is from genome assembly GCA_036675565.1 of Chitinophagaceae bacterium. Taxonomy (GTDB): domain Bacteria; phylum Bacteroidota; class Bacteroidia; order Chitinophagales; family Chitinophagaceae; genus JACCYQ01. The sequence goes on along the minus strand of JAKFER010000216.1, from coordinate 3,584 downwards.
CCAAAAAACTGAAAGGCTTTGTGAAATCGGGCGGAAACGGTATTCCAGGTGTGGTGATCAGCGATGGTTACAATGTAGTGGCAACAGATGCAAAAGGCAAATACGAATTGGAACAACATCCGGATGCACTCAGTATATTTATTTCCACTCCCGCTGGTTATGCCTTTAAAAACGAAGACAGCATTGCCCGTCATTATCGCTTACTCAGCAGCGTTAGTGGGAATAAAGATGTTGATTTCGACCTGGTGCCATTGGGAAAAAGCGACCTGGACCACCAGTTCATTATTTGGGCCGATCCTCAGGTTAAGAATAAATCGGATGTTGAAAAAATGATGACCCAATCGGTTCCAGATGTAAAACAATGGGTGGCTGATGCCGGTCCCGGTGCATTGATACATGGTATTACAGTGGGTGATATTGTTTGGGATGAGCTGGAATATTTTGCAGACTATAACCTGGCTGTAAAAGAAATGGGTGTTCCTTTTTTCCAATGCCTGGGTAACCATGATATGGATTACAGGAAAGGTGGTGATGAAACCAGTGACGATACTTTTAACCTGACCTATGGTCCCACTTGGTATTCTTTTAATCGGGGCAAAGCACATTATGTAGTATTGGATGATGTCCGCTACCTGGGAACAGAGCGTGATTATGATGGCCATATTTCCCAGGCACAATTGGATTGGTTAAAAAAAGACCTTTCCTATGTGCCCAATGATCATTTAATAATTCTTTGCCTGCACATACCAGTTCATAACGGCGTTAAAAATAACAGTGACCTGTATGCGATTTTAAAAGATCGCAATGTCCACATCATGTCCGGGCATACCCATTATAATGTAAATGTAGAACAGCAAAATATTTATGAACACAATCATGGTACCGTATGCGGTGCCTGGTGGACAGGTAAGATTTGCGGTGATGGCACACCCTCCGGTTATGGTGTTTATTCTGTGAAAGGGAATGAACTAAGCTGGCAATATAAATCTGTTGGCGAAAGCACAGATCACCAGTTCAGCATTCATACCAAAAAGCTGGCAGATAACAGTAATGAAGTATTGGTCAATATCTGGAACCACGACCCGGCCTGGAAAACAAATTATTCGGTTGATGGGGTTCAAAAAGGTTCATTGGAGCAAATAGAAGGTTTTGACCCAATCGCATATGCAACCCTGTTAGGTCCTGATCTGCCTAAGCCACGCGGTTTTGCAGAACCCCGGAAAACCAATCATCTTTTCAAAGCCATGCTACCTTCAAGTGCAAGCCAGGTAACCATTACAGCGACCGACCGTTTTGGAAAACAATATACCTCAACCCGTTATTTATAGATCATGAAATTTATCTGTATCCTTTGTTTTACGTTTTTAAGCACGGTTGTTTTTGCACAAAAACAATCCTGGGACAGCACTTACCGGCCCGGAAGCTATGAACTTCGGGTTGGTCATTTCAAGAGTTATCCCAATCATAAAAAAGACATCATTTTCCTTGGAAACAGTATTTCATTGGGAACGGAGTGGCAGGAGTTGTTACAGAATAAAAGAGTACGCAACCGGGGAATTTCTGGCGATATCAGTTTTGGAATTATAGAAAGATTGAAAGAAGTAACCGAAGGCCAGCCAAAAAAAGTTTTTATTTTGATCGGTATAAATGACATCGCCCGAGGAATTCCTGATGATGTGATCGTTCATAATTACAAAAGGATCATTCACCAGATTAAAAATGAATCTCCCCGAACAGAGATTTATTTTCAAACCCTGTTACCTGTGAATAACGAGTACAAGGACAGGAATCATTTTAACAAGGACGAGCATATACAAAATGTAAATGCAAAGCTGGTTGCATTAGCCAGTGATGAAAAAATTCATTTAATTGACCTGCATCCGCATTTTTTAAATCAAGAAAAAAAACTGGATAAGCAGTATACTTATGATGGTCTGCACCTGAATGCGGAAGGGTACAAAAAATGGGCATCTATTTTAACCAATGGCAGGTATCTGAAATGATTGTATGAAATGAATCACAAAAAAAATCGGGGAAGTTTAAAATACCGATAGTTATCAGGATGATTAAAATTTTTGTGATGAATTTCATGCGGCCAAAAAGCAATAAAAAAACATACATATGAAAAATGCGATCGTGATTTTGGGATTGGCTGTAATGTCATCCTGCAATACATCCAGTAATACCGCGGAACAAAAACCTTTGGGCGAGTTTGATAAACAGGGTCACCGCGGCAGCCGTGGCCTGATGCCTGAAAATACGATCCCCGCTATGTTACGGGCTATTGATGAAGGCGTGACTACCCTTGAAATGGATGTCGTGATCTCCAAGGACAGCCAGGTAGTTGTTTCGCATGATCCATTTTTTCACCAGAATATCACAACCACACCTGCTGGAAAATCCTTGTCAAAAAAAGAGGCGGCCAATCATTTATTATTTACGATGAATTATGACAGCATCCGTAAATATGATGTTGGACTAAAACCACATCCTGACTTTCAACAACAACAAAAGATAGCCGTTCATAAACCATTGCTGAAAGACCTTGTGATGGAAGTAGAAAAATATGCTGCTGAAAAAAACAATCCCGTTCATTATAATATTGAAATCAAATCCAAAGCAGAAGGTGATGGCGTTGCACACCCCCCTATTCCAGCATTCACAGAGTTGGTTATTAAAACACTCCAGGAATTGGGAACACTGAACAAAACAATTATTCAATCATTTGATATTCGCCCTTTACAATACCTGCATCAAAATTATCCGGATGTACAAACATCACTCTTAATCCTTGGCACCGATAAAAGAACACTTGATGAACAATTAAATGAATTGGGTTTTGTACCAGCCTTTTATAGTCCTCACTACAACCTGGTAAGTGCAGAATTATTAAAGCAATGTCATCAAAAAAATATACGTGTTGTACCATGGACGGTAAACAATAAAAAAGAAATTGAGCATCTTAAATCATTGGGTGTTGATGGTATTATAACAGATTATCCTAACTTATTTAATGAGTAATTTCCTATCTGATAATGGTTACAAAACATGTGAGCAATTAAAAAGTGACGTTGATCATAACTTAAAAGCATAAAACGTTCCTACGGAACGTTGTCTATGTACATGGATTGAGTTATTACCCAAAAGATGTTCCTCCGGAACATTTGCTCTATTAATTAAAAAATGTTTGATATTAAACTGTGTTCCATCGGAACACATTATAGGTAGAGAATAATAAATGGTTTTCAGAACATGTGAGCAATTAGCACAGGATCGTTGATTATTTTTTTAAAAGCATAAAACGTTCCTACGAAACGTTGGTCAAGTTTCGAAGAATTTAGTTACCACAATATGTTCCTTCGGAACATGTGAAATATAAAAAATAACCAGAACATAAAACATTTTTACGGAACGTAGTGTACGTTTATGGATTTAGTTGTTACCTAAATGATGTTTCCACGGAACAGCTCTATTAAAATATAAATAAAAAATGTTTGATATTAAACTGTGTTCCATCGGAACACATTATAGGTAGAGAATAATAATAAATGGTTTACAGAACATGTGAGCAATTAGCACAGGAT
>JAKFER010000321.1:0-2951 GCA_036675565.1 Chitinophagaceae bacterium | reverse complement strand
TGAAAATAGGAGAACTGGTATTGTTTCCCGCCGTTCGTAAACAACCGGAAAATTGTATCATCGCTGCTCCCGGCACCAGTTGCCGTCACCAGGTAAAAGATGGTACCGGAAGAAAAGCATTACACCCCGTGGAAATATTGTATGAAGCATTGGTTGATTAAACGAAAAGCTATGAAGCGTCTTTCTTTTATTTTAATTGGCATCATTCTTTTATTTTCTTCCTGTACATTTTGGCAAGAAAAAGAAATAAATTTTCCTGAAAGCATCGCAGGAGATTGGCTCGTCTTATACCCTGATCATGATCTTAAAAATGATGAGCAAAGAAAAATATATGGCGAAGCGCAGGACTCTATTGTCGCCCTGTCAGGATTAAAAACAATAAGCTTCAAAAAGGATGGCTCGTTTCTGCAAACAGATAGTATCTTCAAACCGGCCGGAAAATGGCATTTTAATTCTGAAAATAATAACTTGTTTATACGTAACGGGGGCAAGGGGTTTGATTTTTTCCAGGGAAACCTGGTTGGTATTAAAAAAGATACCATGCAGGTCGTTGAAAATATTTCTTTAAACGGGGAAAGTATAAAACTAACATGGTACCTGAAACGCATTGCCGACAAAAAAAGAGCGGTCTTATTTGCTGAAGCTGAGAATTGGTGGCGAAAAAAAGACGGCCCGGAAAACGATTTCCAACTTAGAAAAAAGATAATAGCAATGCTTTCTTATTATTCACTATACTATGAAATGGTATCAAAAGAATCCGCCTATTTTTCCCAGGCTAGAGTATTTCTTCCTTTCCGGTATTATCAGCACAGTATGGGTCTTAAAGCTTTTGATCATGAAAGTAATTTCGGCCAGTTGTTCTTAAATACACAACAGTCGGAACAAGCCCATGCTATTTTATCAGGAGCTATGAATAAATTACAAAATGAACCATTTCCCTCTGGTGATGATTTCGTCATTGAATACTCAGAATATATAAATAAACTAGCCAGGGCAATTGAGAATTGATCATCTGCTGGTCACATTCCAATAACAAAGGGGGCAAACTTATTAGCCGACGAAGAGGAACTATATTTAAGAATAGATCGATGGAGATAATATAACAAAATTCTTCGGGGCTTTATTGCTCCGAAGAATTTTGATTTCCTTATAACTGCAAATCACTATGAGAAAATTATCGTGTAACTAATAACTTCTTTTGTGCTTTCAGCAAACCGTCCTGCGAATAAGCATGAACAAAATAGATGCCTGGAGGCAACCCGCTAAGACTTACTTTTTCATTTTCGCTTTTTAATACGACGCTTTGCACTTCGTTGCCGGTACTGTTATAAATCCGGATTGCAATTTTTGATTTGCTTACTTGTTTGAAAATAACCTGCAGATAATCCGTGGCGGGATTAGGGGTGATAACAAATTCCTCTGTCAGGGCGTTTGTATTTTTTATAGTTACTACTTTGCTATAAGTTACCTGAGAATTTGTCTTACTGATCTTTAGCCTGTAATAAATCAGTTTATTGCTGAAATTACTTATAAGATCAGTTTCTGAATAATTGTGATCAACAGAGCTGTTCGTCACTGCATTTGCAACAGCAATTGTTTGAAATGATTTACCATCGATGCTTCTTTCTACATCAAAACGGTTAATATCTTTTCCTGAAGAGGTCCAGTTTAATAAAGCAAGCTGGTTATTACTCCTGCCTGAAAAGCGGATATCTTCTGTTGCGAGTATCATACACTTGTTTGCATCTTTTATTATAGTAACAGTATCTGTTGAGTATGGGGTACATCCATCTAATAGCGTTTGCGTCACCACATAGCTACCGGGTTGATCGGCGGTAACAGCAGGGCCGGTAGCAGGCGATGTAACAATATGTCCGTCTATAGTTGTCCAGGTATAAGAGGATGTGGAAAGTGGATTCAATACAGATAACTGGCTGTTGCCGGGACCCGCTCCGCAAAACAACGATATATCTGCAGCAGCTACCGCCACGGCCGGTCTTGCAATACTATAAGGCCCTACAAAATCTTTCAGATCTGCTGTAAATGCTACAGCGCTTCTTGTTTTTGCAAAAACTTTTCTAAACGAAAGGTTACAACTATTGCCCAAGATGGTATATGGATCCAATCCGATCTTGGTCATGTTTACGGCAATCTCCATATAATCCATGCTATCATAGTTTGTATTCAGTACATCGGAAACATCAATAAAACCAAAAGGGCCTGCCCAGGTATTGTCCGTAGATTGGTTACCACCGTAAAAGACACCACTGGTTTTAGGCACTATGCTGGCATAACCGTATTGTGCCGATGATCCATCGCCGTCAAATGTGCCACCCCAGGTGAATTGGGTAGGCGTTATTAACTGGGAACTTTTATCTATCCAGATCCGGGCTTCCAGTAATGTAAGTGATGAAGAGCCAAATTCCGCTGTGAAGATGATATCGCCGGGCCTTGTTACATTACCCATCGCATCAAACTGCCAGGCAGTATGTCCCGCTTCAGCCCCATAATTATAAAACTTGTTATCTGCTTTGTTATAATAAATATCACTCTGGTATAATTCAAAATCAAAATAACGATTGCCGGCGTTTCCATGCAAAGAAAGACCCGCAAAAAACCACAATGAATCAGTTAAAGCCGGTCCATCTCTCCGTACATGTATCATTACATCATTGATATCATTTTTGTCAGGCACCGGTGTAGTACCTCCAGCCCAGATTGCAGGACTCTGTCCATTTTTGTTACTACTGGTAAAAGCTGTTGAATCAGTTTTATAATGGTCCCGTATGTAAACGGCATCATAAAACAATTTTCCATTCACGGTTGAATACATCGGGTAATTCATGCCGCGGACAAAAGAGTTTTTGCGTAAAGTCGGGTTGATGATATATTGACTCATCATTGCTGCCGCCCCGGTAGTGTCAATGACAAAGACACCAGACCCTGGCGTA
>JAKFER010000252.1:0-2952 GCA_036675565.1 Chitinophagaceae bacterium | reverse complement strand
CAACCGGGTATTTGCTCTCCATCCCGAAGGGTAGTGTCAAAGATGTGGATTTTGCCGTCAGCCATAATTAATTGATATATTGTGAATGATAAAAAGCAGGCTGCTTATTTTTGTATTGCTTGCCACGGGAAATAAAACAAACAACCTGCCCATCTAAGGTAGACCCCGCAGACGGGCTGGTGAAACCAAAATTGGCCTTGTTTTACAGGGTTTAAAATGGGGGAAATTCCCTGGAATGCTTTACAGTAAAGGATTTTAAATCAGCCGAATTACGATGCCCAACCGATCCACAGATGCCCTTTTTCAACTGGTAAAATCGCTGGAAAAGTCGGAAAAAAGGAATTTTAAGCTTTTTGTGAAGCGAAACTCATCCAGCGAGAACCTGAAGACTATCCAATTATTTGACGCTCTGGATAAAATGAGCGACTATGATGAACCGCTTTTGCTGAAAAAGAATAAGTCGATCAGCAAGCAACAGCTATCCAATCTCAAGGCGCAATTGTACCGGCAAATTCTTTCGAGCCTGCGCATTATCAAGGATGAAAATAATATTGATATCCAGTTGCACGAGCAAATGGACTATGCCCGCATTTTGTATAATAAAGGTCTTTATCTCCAAAGCCTGAAAGCCCTGGACCGGTTGAAAGATATGGCCAGGGATCATAACCAGGTCACTTACCTGCAACAAGCTTTATTTTTTGAAAAGAAAATTGAGGCTCTTTATATCACCCGCAGCATGCAAAACCGGGCGGAACAATTGAGCCAGGAATCAGATGCAGTTAATGATTCGCTTACATTGATCAACAGGTTGTCCAATCTTTCTTTACAATTATATAGCTGGTACATCCAGCATGGTCATGCACGGAATGAAAATGATGTAAAAAGCATTAAACTGTTTTTTGAAACCAGCTTGCCCGCAGAAGCTTCATTCGCAAAAGGGTTTTATGAAAAATTGTATCTCTACCAAAGCCATTGCTGGTATGCTTTTATCAGGCTTGATTTTTTACAATACTATCGTTATTGCCAGCGCTGGGTTGATCTTTTTGAAAAACACCCGGATATGCTGGCCGTAGAAACAGCCAGTTATATAAAAGGTATGCACAACCTGATGAGTGCACATTTCGATCTGCTCAATCATGAAAAGCTGGCGGAGACGATCAAGCAATTTGAAAAATTTGCCCGGCATAAATTAGTAGCACAAAACGATAACAACCGGATACTTACTTATCAATACTTATACACGGCCCGTATCAATTTGTATTTTTTGCAGGGTACTTTTAATAAGGGATTGCTGATGGTGCCGCACCTGGAAGAAATGCTGAAAGAATACGGTCTTTACTTAGATACGCACCGGGTACTGGTTTTTTATTATAAGATCGCCTGCCTTTATTTTGGAAGTGGCGATAATGAGAAAGCCATTGATTACCTGAACAGGATCATTAACCAGAAATCGGATCTGCGCAGCGACCTGCAATGCTATGCCCGCCTGCTTCACCTGATAGCGCATTATGAACTGGGTAATTTTGACCTGCTCGAATACCTGATCAAATCGGTATATCGTTATATGTCGAAAATGGAAAGCCTGAGTAAGGTAGAGGAAGAAATGTTTGCTTTCCTTCGGCGGTCTTTTCATGTAGGCGCCCATGCTCTGAAACCCGAATTTGAAAAGCTGCTCAACAAGTTGAAGAAATATGAGAACAATCCTTTGGAGCGAAGGGCTTTTGCTTACTTAGATGTGATCTCCTGGCTGGAGAGTAAGATCAGGAATGTGAATGTGCAGGATGTGGTGAGGGAGAGGTATAAGAAGAGAGGGAAGTGAATTTTTTTCATAATTAAAGAACGGAAAATTATGCGACAGGTGTTATAGTGTTGCCTGTAATTGTAGTGAAGACCTCAATCTTGAAGTTTCTATTTTTAACTGACACTTTCTTATGAACAAAATTAAACAGACATCGCTTGACAAAGTACATGGCAAACTTGGTACATGGCAAACTTGTAAAGTATCAACAAGGTGATTGCTTAAGTATCGACTGTAAGAATGGAAAGTATTTAGGTGTTCTTATCTCTGAAAAATTTAACACTTATTACGACTTGACACTTATTGAGTTTTATAAAGTTGACAAACCAAAGTTGAAAGACTTTGTTGACGGCAAATTCTTCGGTACTCATTTTGGATCATGGGAAAACCTTTCATATGCGGTTGACAAAAGAATGATAAAGTGTAAGTATATAGACGATAGCCCAGATATAGAAAAAGTAGGTAATGTCAAATTAAAGCCGACCATTATTAAAGCTGGCTACGCTTATTTTGACAAAGTCCAAGAATTGCATGATTATTATCTTGAAGAATTGTCTATTAGAATTGAAAAATCTAAGGACGCAGAGAAATTTCCCGACTTAGCCTTCGTAAGTAAACATTTAGTCGACATAAAATACATTATTGAATAACAACAACAGGCGACTCTGGCAATATGGTAGCATTCATATTTTGGAAGGGAGAATATTTTCTAATTTCCGTTTTGAGCCACTGCCTAATCCTACCATTTTGCTGAAGTTAGCAAAATGGAGGAAATAGATTCCCTACTGTTTTTACAGCAACTTTTTGCTTTTCAGCGCCTTTCGGTATTTGTATCGTTATGCTGATGCCAGCAAAACGACCGGAAACCGCATATGTTATCAGAGATACATATCAGGGTCGGGTTGTCATTGAGTATTGAAAATTGAGCGTTGAACATTTTCTTCAGATTCGAAGTAAAAAATGTTCAATTGTCAATATTCAATGCTCAATTTTCAACGGGCTACAGCCAAAATAATATTGTTAAAGCTTCCATAGGGGTAAACCATTTGCCGGTTGTCCTATTTATAAACCATCTTGACAGGGAATAGCCATATTTTAGCACGATACCAGGTAGTAAAAGTGGAACAAAGAAGTACAGCCATTGTCAGGTCATT
>JAKFER010000153.1:0-19154 GCA_036675565.1 Chitinophagaceae bacterium | reverse complement strand
TTCGTACAAAAGAATAACGCAGTTGAAGTTTTTTATTTATATAGCCTTGTAGAATTATCTCATAATAAAGAAAATTTTGAAATCAATAAGGACAAACTTTCTGAGTTTAAGTATAAAATTGATTTTGCCACACAATGTCCTATTAAGAACTTGCGGCAGTATCAGTTTGATTTCTACAGGGATTATGTAATTTTTAGACCGCTAGACATTCCAGTTAATAATATTGCCTATCTGGATGAACATTTGTTGCCTACATATTGTGGCTTATTAAAGATTAGAGAGCTATCATTACAGGGACTTGATAAAGGGAAGTCAGAAAAAAACTTGAAACTTTTCCTTGAATGGGTAAAACTTGAAATTGGAGTGTTCGGAGGACTTGAATTTCAACTTGCCTTAAAAATTTTTGGCGGGAATAGTGAGTATTTAAGGATGATCTCTCTTAAAGACTCACTTGGTGATGTAAGAAAAAAATTATGGGGTACTACTTGGGATTTATTTCATGCCAGATTTTCTATCAATAGTGAAGAGTTGGCCAAAATTGTAGGAAAAGATGTAATTCCTTTTTTTGTCACAAGTGATTCTGTTCTTTCCAAACTAATTGAGAATAATCAATTACTAATGAAGGTTAAACCTAACGGCAATAGTGGTGGTAGTATATGGCTTTCGGATGCTAACACAAAGCATTTCTCTGACGATTTTATAATAAGCTTAAACGAAAGTATAATCAGTTTAGCTGCTACAACACATTCAAGGTCAAAAGAGTTTAACATGCCTAAAATTAGAAACTTGATTTCTGAATTTGAGAGTGTAATAAAAACTGCTTAAATTAATTTTTTTTGGGGGGAATTGGCGAGTACATACCTCCCCGAATAACAGCGCCACCAGTTTTAGAGAAATCAAGCTCCTCCATATCAGTGCTAAAGTGCTCAATTTTATACGGAAGTAATTTCTTTTACCTGAGATGAACTTCAAAGAAAAAAGAGATAAATCCTATGCAGAAACTAATGCTCCTTCCTGCAAACCTCCCTTTCTCTCTCAAGGCAGCCTCTCCCTGTTCACGTCTGCTTTGCTTTTGATATCAGATCAGCCAGCTTGTCTATATCCTTATTCTACATAAGTATACTGCTGCCGTCAACAGTCGGTTTCGTGTAATGGTATCTTTGATATAGAGATATGCAAAATCAGAAAAAGAAAATTCATGACATAAATTCTTCAATTGGTTGATTTTGGCGGCAGTTAAAGTCACGTTTTAAAAAATTTTCTTATCCGGTCAAGGAATAAAAAAAATTTATTAATATCGTAAGGTTTTAAGGCTTTTGGTTAAAAAAATAATTTTTGGGTACGATTTGGGTTCAAAACATACTTAATTCATTAACGAAAATGTCATCAAAGTAAGTACAGGACTAAGTTTCAAGGATTTGGTACTGTTTGCATGGCATGCAAAAGGTCACCGGTTCGACTCCGGTAATCTCCACATCACCGGACAACATCAAATTTTTGAAGAGTTGTCCGGTTTTTTGTTGCCCGAAACCCTTACTGGTATTGAGTATTAGCCGGACAGCCTCATTGATCCGGTCGGTTCGACTTTTTTCTTTGGAAAAAAATAGGTTTCCTGGAAAAATCGAACCGAGTAGTTTTCGCTTGACAGATATATCAGCCTTTTGATAAAATAAGGCTATATCAGAAAGTAGATCAACCGCAGTGCTCAGGTACTGCTGGTAGAGTGACAAATCATGTTTATTAAATTCAATTTCCTTCTTTAGGGTTTCTATTTCCTGCCTGTAACGACTGCTGGTATTATTTAAAACATCAGCACTTATGTGTCCATCAGCAAAACCATCCTCCAGCTTATTCATTCTTATTTTTAGTTGCGAGATTTCATTTTCAATTTTATCAGCAGGCCTCTTTCTGATTGTAGTTTCTTCGGAAAGAATTTGTTTAAGCATCAGTGTATAGATTTTTTTGGCAGGATTACCTATAGTTAATTCACCGAGTATCTCACGCATTCGCTGATCTATTTCATCAACCCGAACTCTTACTTTATGACAATGATTGCAATGATAATAATAGTGTTTGCCGTTTCTGCCGCGAGAAGCACTTCCTGTTAAAGGATGATTGCAGTTATCGCAGTGAATGAGGCCTCTTAGCGGAAATTCTGCCTTAAAGGTCTTTGCTTTTACAAACTTCTTTTGCTTTAAATTTTCTTCCAGTTTTTCCTGCACCTGGTTAAACAGTGACTCGGGAATCAACCCCTGGTGAATTCCTTTTACATAATACCCCTTTTGTTCAGTACCGTCAGTGACAAATATTTTTCCGATATATAATTGATTCCTGATTAATTCAGAGAAAGTTGTTCTGGAAAAATAGATTCCCTTTTTGTTAAGTTCATCCTTCACTTCAGATTGGGTCTTTCCGTTGGCTATGTCTGCAAATATTTTTTTTATAACTTTCGCTTTCTCTCCGGGGACCAATAAAGGCTTGTTCTTTTCATCCCTCTCGATTTTGTAGCCAAACGGTGCTTTACCTAACCAACGGCCTTGTTTTTTTGCAGCTCGTACCCCTTCGGTAATTTTCATTGAGCGTCTCCTGTTGTCAATATCCGGCATCGCCAGATAAACTGAAAGGATCATTAAATTTTCAGGAACGGATAAATCCAAAGGTTGTTCAATGGCTTCGCAAGCTATTGCTTCGACGGCAAAGTATAATCTTTTAGTAGGGATCGCCCATTATTATATCGGTAATCATGTTGATGCCCTTTCGTTCCTGAAATCCGCGCAGAAACTAAAAGCTGAATTACCCACCGATTTGGGCATTCACCTTGAATATTTTCTTATCAGTGTTAAACATTCACTCGGACTTTGCACAGATGCTGATTATATGAAGAAAATAGATGTAATGGAGGATGCTGATGGCGTCGGGCTGTACATTAAAATCGAAAAAGCCAAGACTGGGTACTATACGAATCTATCGGATAGTTCTGCCGATAAGTTTGATAAATTACTCAAAGAAATACAAGCGATACTTAGTCACCCCAAAGCCGATAACGGACTTAAATATCTTGCCGAAAGCGAACTGGTGCTGATCCGGGGTTCAAAAAATAACTGGGAGTATATCACAAATATAACTGCGATTAATGCAGCGGAGACCGTAACGGGACCTGATAAAGCCATCCGGTTGGACGCATTCGCAAGATTTACGGAATCTTATGACAGTTGGGTCCTCGAAGTCCATCGGGTCAAAGATGAAACCTTAAAAGAAAAAAATTATTTCCATTATCTCCATACTGTCCTCAATGAGGTAAAAGTCATTTATGAAATGACGGTGTTTATAAAAGCGGTATCCATCGAAAATAGTTTTCCCGGAATGCCAGAATTGAAAATAATTGACCAGCAATCGCTGTTCGGGGATCTGCTGGAAAAGCTTGCGATGGCATTGCAATTTTACCGGCAAATAGGACATATAGAAAATGAAGTGGTCGCCTTATCGCTGCAATTCGAATTGGAACATTACTTAGGTGACTTTGCAAAGGCAAATGAGACGATTTCAGAAGCTGAAAATTTGAGTGACACTTACGAATTAACCGAGAAGAAAAGACGGTTGAACCACCTTAAAAACAAGGGAACTACTCATGAATAATTCTCTGCCTGGATAGATGGTTTTGTTAAGCAAGCGGAAGCGGGCCGAAAAGAAATAGAGGCGATGGTAAACGAAATGAAAAAAATGGACGAAGAAGACCGAAAACAGAAGCCACCGAAGATGGAGTATTTTAATATTTATTTGTTCCCCGTCGGGTATTTTCGTTTTCCAGAAAAAAGTACAGATAAAGTATACGAAATCTTACGAATCAAAGATGACCAACTAAAAAAGCACTTTGATCAACTTTTCACATTCATTATACCCGTTGCCAATATTTATTACCCTGAAATTACACGGGAAGGACCATTGGACGGAAAACTTGCTGACAAAGGGTTAGAAAATTGGAAAAACATTTATCGCGTCAGAAAGGCTTTTTATGAAAATAAATTTTACCGGGATGATTCAATTGCCTGATAAAGTAGCCGACTCAAATTCAACGTAGTTAATAATAGCTTTGGCCGACATAAGCAGCTTTAGCCAGATACTTTTTTGAACGCCTTGCAAGCATATCTACAGCGCTAGTAGTTACTTAAATATTTTAAATTTAAATAAGTAGCCTCGACAGGAATCGAGCCGTATTCTTTTGAGTAAAATTGGTTCTGAACGTGTTTTTTCGGGCTATTTTAAAATTGAAGTCATTTTCAGAGACCAGAACTAATAATCATTTTACCTCGGAGTACAAGTAAAACATTCATACAAAATTAGCTCTGTAATATTTGTAGGGTTCGAATCCCTGCTCCTCCATATTCTGATAAGATTTTTCAATCATATGACTCTGGAAAGCAATAAATCACCTGCTTCCAAAATATTCCGGAATAGGCTAGTACAGACCTGTAAGTACCCCTTTATTGAAACAAGTTTTATTTGAATTTTAAGTTTACCGACACAATATTGGCATTCATACCAATATTCTTGCTATAATGCCCATAACGCAATTCCAGCATATTGAGGCGCTGTATGCCGAGCAGTCCTTTGGGCGGTGATAAGCGAATGCCCGCACCGAAGAAGTTGCTGTTGAACTTTGACAGGTCATAGTTACTCGTATAATATTGATCTTGTGCGGCATGCATGCCATAAGGCTTAAAATAATCCACGGCCGTTTGATTGTAGTACCGGTAAAAAGGACTGATGGAAAAAAAAGCTGTGATCTTTACCGGTATCTCTAGGTCTGCAGTATGTGATGAGATGCCCCAGTCGTCCTTATAATAACGATAATACGTCCTGATGATAAAGCGGTCGCCCAAAAAATAATTAGCCCTGAAGCCTATTGGAATTTTCAATCGCCGGTCGGGAAGTTTTTCCTGATGCACACTGCCATCGTGAAAGTACACCCGGTAAAACGGAAGGCTCAAAAATCCCTGCTGGTGCACAATATCGGTCAACAGCATTACTTGCAGGTTTTTGTTGATTACCTGCGACCAAGATAGTGAACCCACGATGGTAGTTCTGTTTGAATTGCCATGATCTATTGCAGTGCCGGTGCCTCTTAATTCCTCCGGCGCTATCATGTGTACCTGGTCGACAAATGTTTGCAGCCTGCCTGTAAATTCGCCATTCTTGTCTTTCGTTTTTTTAGTGATTCCTATGTTGGCCCCAAATGAGAGGTAATCATACTCTGCGGATGAAGAAACACCCGCGCTGATCGTGTTACCTTTTGTTTCATTTTCCATATTCCAGGTAAGTGCCGGGTAAAAACGCGTATCAGCATATGATGCAGATGAGTTGGCTTTTAGATCTACCCGGTCGGAGGAAGCAGAAGTATAATGATCGATTCCTACTTCAAAGTCATACGTGTGCTTCCGCAATTTCCGGTCGTACCGCGTCAGCTTTACATCAAAGACGTTGGCAATGTCCGTGAGTTTTTGAGTTCCAGTTCCGCCAGTTACAGCCGCATGGTCGCCGGTTTGTCCATAGTAACTGGATACCAGGTTTATTTCTTCTATTTTTAATTTCCTGCTTTTGAGGGCGGCTGTATCCGGCACCTGCTGTGAGAAAGATTGCAGCAAGGCAGCAATTCCCAATGCAGTTAAGAATATCCTTTTCATATCATGATAAATTAACTGTTAATTTAATTGCAACCGCACCCTCCGCCGCTTTTGCCGGCGTTGGCACCTGATGCACCTTCGCGATAGGATTGGAAGCTGAGTTCTGTTTTTTCTACTTTACGGTTACCCAGGCTCATCTCTGCATCGTTCAATTTATTTTTCTGGTATTCTTTTACTGTTTTACAGGATTGAACGCTTAGCATAAACATTCCCCCGGCGAAAACCGCGAGGAAGCGTATATATGTTTTGTGTTTCATTTTAAATGAATGTTTTTAGTAGAATAAATAATGTTATTATCGTCTACTATAATACAACCCAGGTACTTTATCTGGTTGATTAATTCAAGACCTGCGTGTACGCCCATTACCATCACCGGTGTGGCCATGGCATCGGCAATTTCAGCGTAGGGACTTATGATGGTTACACTTTTAATGCCCGATACCGGCATTCCGGTTGCCGGGTTAATCGTGTGAGAATATTTCCTGCCATCGATCATTACATACTTTTCATAATTTCCGGAGGTCGCGATAGCGAGGTTAGAAATATTAAGCCAGGAAAATGGATGTCGTGCATCATCCGGATGAGCTATACCGATAGTCCATGGTTTCTGATTGGCCTGTACCCCCCAGGTAACAAGATCACCCGAAGCATTTACAATGCCGCTTTGCACGCCTTCGATCACTAATAAAGCTTTTGCCTTGTCTGCCGCATAGCCTTTGCCAATCCCGCCAAACCCGATGCGCATTCCCTTTTCTTTGAGCATCACCGTTCTTTCCGCTTCATCAAGGATCACATTCCTGTAATTGATCAAACGGACCATTTGGCTGGCTGTTTCCGCGTCAGGTAATCTCGTCATGGTGTGATCAAAATTCCATAAACGTTTATCCACGGAACCATATGTGATGTCAAATGCGCCATCGGTAACCGCGGAGATCTTCAATGATCTTTTGATAAGCTCAAAGACTTCGCTGTCTACCTTCACTGGGCCGATGCCTGCCATACTGTTAATTTTATTGGTCTGGCTTTGTTCATTGAAAGTGGTTAGCAATTGTTCAATTCTCCTGATTTCATCAATAGCCATATCAATCTTTTCCATCGCCCATGCCTTCTCTTCCGCCACCACGGTAAATTCAAAGGTGTTGCCCATCAGCCGCGTAGCCTGTTTGTATTCAAGCGGGGACTGTTTAGTGGTGATAAGCATCGCAAACCGATTTAAGCTGGTTAATAAAAAAGCTGGCGTTGTTTTTTGGATACCCTTCCCAGGACCGTACTACCTTTCCTTCGGATGTCAAAATCAGCGTCAGGGGAAATAGTCCCGAAGGATTATACTGGTCGGCGAGCGCATCATTTTTACGTTGTACTTCCTTTGGCAACTGGTTCTTTTTATTCCGTGGAAAATCTGCATTCAACAGGACCAATGAACTATCAGCCAATTTTAAAAATTCTTCACTGTCGAACACTTCCTTGCGCAGGCGAATGCAGGGGATACACCAGTCCGACCCTGAAAAATTCAACAGTATATACCTGTCTTTTTCCTTTGCAATCTTTTTGGCAGTTTCAAAATCAGTCTGCCATTCCATAAAAGAAAGGCCCGTAATTGTCAGCCAAAGCATAAGTATCCATTTCATAATAGATTGTTTTTTGTATGGCGATGCCGATTATTGTCAAAGCATAATTTAACTATGCAGCCCTCAGCTGCGTAACAAAGAATGGAATGAAAAATCTCCCGGTATATAAAACATAGGCAAAGTAAGAAAGTGTATTCGTTGAATGCAATGTTAATAACGTCTACTATCAGTAGACCGCACTAACAATAGCAGTGCATACACTTCCGCCTTATAAACGCATTGCATGCGTAAACAGTAGCCTGATTGATTTAATAATACAACGGAAGCCTGGCGTCACACTCGCGGAGGCTGGAAAATCTTATTGATGAGTAACGAAGAAAGAATATCCTCTTTGGATGCAGGAGGTGTTTCATTATCGATCCATAAAACCTTGGGTTTCACAAATGGCACCTGGGACAGGATGGAAGGTGTGTTCCTGAAAAATGCATTGGGTATAGTTTTAAACGGCAGTTGCATATCCTGCGAATAATCAGCGTCATAAGGCTGGGGGTCCACATAATGCATTTTAAAAAAAGAAACGAGGGTAGTATTGGGATTTTCTTTTTTATGCTTTATATAATGTGAGATAAGTAGCGGCAGCTTTAATAACTGGCTCGCATCGGTTGCCCCAAAGAAGTAAATACAGGTCAATAATATCGTCAACGTCTTTTTCACGATTTCAAGGTATGAAAAAATAGGGTTGATGGTTCAGAGAAGTTCCGTTTGGTCATTATTGTTGTAATATTATTAACACTTTGCCCGTTTTTCGGAATGTCAATAAAGATTTGTAATTATGGTTCATGCCTAAGTGCTCCAGATGTCGTGGCTGTAGGTCATGAGTAAACTATTCTATGCACCTAAGTTCTTACCACGTTTCCGGTATAGTGGATCATGCTGCATCATTGTCATAGTAAACTTAGAAACACCGGATTTTCAAATGCATGATGCGGATTACTATCGGGTAAGATTTTAATCATATTCTGTAATTAGTCGAACACCGACATTTACGCCAATTCTAAATCTGGCGTATGCCTGCCGAAATTTATAAAATAGGATTTTGGTCGGGGGTCGTTGCATTTGCTGCAACAACAGCCTTTGTTGTCGTTCAATTGTTGCAGCTTCTGGGTGTTTTTAGTTTCCCAACGGATGAAATTTTAATATACGGCACTTCTCTTTGTATTGTTATTCCTTTTGTGCTTGAAATACTTGCTCTTCATTGTGTAACATCCGATGATAAAAAGTTTTGGAGCCATGCTGCCCTGATTTTTGCTATATTACATTCCGTATTTGTGACTGCAAATTATGTAGTGCAACTTGCGACAGTAATTCCAATGAAACTTAGAGGGGCTTCAGAGGAAATCCGTATTCTTGAACAGACACCGCATTCCTTATTTTGGGATTTTGATGCGATAGGATATATATTCATGGGATTAGCAACCCTAATGGCCATTCCGGTATTTTCAAAAAAAGGATTTCAAAAATGGGTTAAGATGTCTTTCTTAGCAAATGCACTTGTTACGCCCTTAATTACAATTGTATACTTCTATCCCAAATTTTCGGAAAAGTTGCTTTTCCTTGGTTTTCCATGGGCAATTACAGCGCCATTGTCTATGCTAATGTTGGCTGTGATGTTCAGAAAGAAGTATTAGCGCTAATATTTATCACGGGTATGTGTGATATGAATCATTTTTTGTGATAAGCGCAAACAATTTCTTTGCTGTAATTTATTAAGCAAGTTAATTATGTATCGAAAGTTTTTGCTGAGCTGCGGTATTGTCTCGTCAATACTCTATATGGGCATGAATATTTTTGTTCCGAGACTATTCGACGGTTATAGTCCGGTTTCGCAGACAGTCAGTGAACTTTCGGCCATAGATGCTCCCACAAGACAGCTATGGGTCCTGCTTGCCATGCTATATATCCTGCTTTTTGCAGCGTTTGGATGGGGTGTATGGAAATCAGCCTCCGGTAATCGCAAACTCCGTACTCTCGGAGTTCTAATTTTCGCATATGTGATCATTAACTTCTATTGGCCACCTATGCACCTTCGTGGATTTGCACCCTCACTTACTGATACCTTGCATATTGTTTGGGCGATGATGACACTTCTACTTATGATGCTCATAATGGGATTTGGCGCAGCGTCGCTGGGAAAGGCATTTCGTGTCTATACTATCGCAACGTTTATCGTATTCCTTGTGTTTGGTGTATTAGTAGGGCTGGAGGCTCCTGGTATACCTAAAAATCTTCCTACCCCGCATATAGGAGTTTGGGAGCGTATTAATATTGCAGCTTATATGGTTTGGGTGATTGTATTATCCAGTGTTTTATTATTTAGAGAAAAAAATTCTTCGCTGAAATAATGCTTACGATCGATATCTATCTGACTAGAATCGTCGCTGAATATGTAACGGGTTTCAATATTAAAAATTATCATTTGATAATGGTCAGCGAAACCGGACAATCATACGTTTCCAGAATATTCCGGAATAGGTCGGTACAAACCAGCTTTATTTTGTTTAAACGCAGCCGACCAATTTCAGAAGGATCTGTATTATTCCGGAATATTCCAATGAAGACGGAAAAAATAAGGCGACGGGTAATTTATCAGATTCTTTTGCATGACTTATTTAATCGGGGGACGTACTTTTTTTTGTATGATGAAGTTCATAGGGCAGGTTGACGACCGTCGCTGATTTACTTAGGCTCAAAACACTACGTTTACATGCGTAATAATTAATATCCCGCTTCCGAAACTCCTTTAGTATGAAAAAGATTCTTGTTCCATCCGACTTTTCCGAAAATTCAACGACAGCATTAATCTATGCTATTGAATTAGCCAGGCAGGCGGCTGTCGAAATAGTTATTTTTCATTGCATGTTGCCACCATTTGGCCTTGCACTTGCTGAAAAAACGCAAGAAGAAGAAGAAGCACTCATAAAAAGCGAATTGGAACAAACCTGTCGGCGCCTTCAGAGACAGGTGGATGCAGCGTATCGAAAGCTACGGTATCGCCATACCTGCTTCAACGAAAATCGGCGTGGAGATTAATCCACTGGTGGTAGAAAAAATAATAGAGGTAGCAATGAACTGGCAAGCTGACCTCATAGTAATGGGTACACATGGAGCCTCCGGAGTCAAAAATTTTTTCTTCGGTTCCAATACCTCCAATATGGTAGCTAAATCCGAAGTGCCTGTATTAGCCATCCCGGAAAAATACCAGTTTGAAAAAATTGAGAGCATTGCTATGGCTTCGGATCTTGGCGATTTCCAGTGCGAACTCGGGAAGGTAATTCCGTTTGCAACTGCTTTGAATGCCAGAATTGATATTCTATACCTGGATTTTGGAATTGATCCGTATGGACGTAAAGAATACAAGGTGATTCAATATGTTGAGAAAACTTCTTATAAAAAAATACGCTTCATCAAACAAAAAGCCACCATCGAGCTAACATTGTTAAAGCAATTGAGAGCCTACCTCGATGAACAAAAGCCTGAATGGTTAATCATGTTTCCCGGTGAGTATAGTTTTTGGGAAAAGCTTTTGCTACACAGTAAAACAGAAAAGATGGTTAATTCAATGGAGCTTCCTTTATTGAGTATAAGGAAGAGAAAAATTGAGCTGTGATGTTAATCCTGATATAATAAATTTTGTTTCATCAATAGCAGAATTTAGTCCAGCTGTTACCTGACGAAAATTCATAGCTTTATAGACCTTAAATTATTTTGCATGTCCAGAATGACTTTTTCGCTTGCCAAAATTTTCCCCTCATTTGATCAGGAATTGATCATGGAAATAGAAGATGCCGCTTCCGTGAGTAACTATGCTTCAGGTGAAACGCTGGTTAAGAAAGGTCAGTATTTCCGATCAGCTTTAATAATTGTGGAAGGTCTGGTGAAAATTTATCGGGAAGATGATGATGGAAACGAGTTTTTTATTTATTACTTAGAACCCGGTCAGGCTTGTGCTTTAAGTATGGTTTGCGCATCCCGCCAGGATACCAGCGAAATTATGGCGGTAGCTGTAAAAGATACAGAGGTTCTAACAGTGCCTTTGAATTTGATGGATGAGTGGATGATGAGGTATAAAAGCTGGAACAATTTCGTTTTGTCTACATATCGTCAGCGGTTTGAAGAATTGCTTGTAACGCTCGATCATGTTGCCTTCCGGAATATGGATGAACGGCTTGAATTCTATCTTAAACGACAGGAAGAAAAATTGGGTAAGCATCTTCAACTCACTCATCAGCAGATTGCAGAAGATCTGAACTCTTCCCGTGAAGTCATCTCCCGCCTGTTGAAGAATATGGAAAAGAACAAGCGATTGATATTACATCGCAGCAGCATTGAGTTAAGTCACTAGTTTGTGTGATAGATGTCACTGTTGGTTCTGAATTGAATATCCAATTTTACATGAAATAATTATTCATGGAGATAGTTGGTTATGTGGCTTCGGTGTTAATTGGTGTCTCGTTAGGCCTTCTTGGAGGAGGTGGTTCTATCTTAACCGTACCGGTATTAGTTTATCTTTTTAGCATCGATCCGACTCTGGCAACCGGCTATTCGTTATTTATTGTTGGTGCCACCAGTTTAATTGGTGCAATCCCAAAATACAAGCAGGGACTGGTCAGTTTTAAAACAGCACTCATTTTTGGTGTTCCGGCACTCATATTAGTATATGTAATCAGGGCTTTCCTGGTTCCGGCCATTCCTGCTGAGATATTTTCCATTGCAAACTTTGTAGTTACCAAGTCAATATTAACGATGATCATGTTCGCTGTACTCATGGTTTTTGCATCGGTATCCATGATCAGGAAAAAGAAGGAGGCGAATGTGAGCGAAAATGAGCCGCAAAAATTTAATTACCCGATAATAATGCTGCAAGGGGCTGCTGTAGGAATAGTCGCCGGATTTGTTGGTGCAGGAGGTGGGTTTCTCATTATACCGGCGCTCGTGCTTTTTAGCAAGCTACCCATGAAAAAAGCCGTCGGTACCTCGTTGTTAATAATCGCGGTCAACTCACTCATTGGTTTTCTAGGTGACATTACACATTATCAAATAGAATGGAAGTTGTTGTTGATAATAACCAGTTTGGCTATCGTTGGCATTTTTGCGGGTAACTGGTTTAGTTATAAAATCCCTGGGGAAAAATTGAAAAAGGCTTTTGGCTGGTTCGTATTGATCATGGGTGTATATATTATTCTTAAAGAATTATGCTGATTCGCAGAGGCGACGGACAACCACCAGGCGTTTTATTTTAAGATCTGTTAAAATGCCTTTCACGATCCTTATGTGACAAAAGTCATTGTAGGCGGAGACAAAGTTTTACAATTTTACATATTAATACAAGTAAACTAATAAATAATGCCACAGACATTTTCAGAAATACTAAAAGAAGACAAACCCATACTGGTTGATTTCTATGCAGACTGGTGTGCTCCCTGCCGCATGATGAAACCCATACTGGAAGAAGTAAAACAAAAAGTGGGCGACGATGTAACTATTATTAAAGTGAATGTGGATACTACGCCCGCTGCCGCGGAAATGTACAATGTAACCGGTATTCCCACACTCATGATTTTTAAAAATGGCCAGGTAAAGTGGAGACAATCCGGTGTTGTACCCGCCAATCAATTAATTGAACAATTGAATAATTATATAAACTAATCAAAAAATTAATCATGAAGATCGAACAAATTTATACCGGCTGCCTTGCACAAGGGGCGTATTACATTGAAAGCGATGGAGAGGCTGTTGTCATCGACCCTTTGCGTGAAGTAGATCCGTATATCGAGAAGGCTAAACGTAACAATACGAAAATAAAATATGTTTTTGAAACCCATTTCCATGCAGATTTTGTATCTGGTCATTTGGATCTGGGCAGGAAAACCGGTGCAACTATTGTATATGGACCCAATGCAAATCCTGATTTTGCTGCACACATTGCTAAGGATGGTGAAGAACTTAAAGTGGGTAAAGTGACCTTTAAAGTTTTACATACACCCGGTCACACGATGGAAAGCGCCTGTTATTTACTTAAAGATGAACAGGGAAAAGATATAGCGCTGTTTTCAGGAGATACTTTATTTATTGGTGATGTGGGCCGTCCGGATTTAGCGCAGAAAGCGGCTCATATGACGCAGGAAGAATTAGCGGCAACACTTTTTGACTCATTACGAAATAAAATAATGCAGTTGAATGATGACATCATTGTCTATCCTGCTCACGGCGCCGGCAGCGCCTGTGGTAAAAACATGAGTACGGAAACCAGCGACACGTTGGGTCACCAGAAAATTTCGAACTATGCTTTGCGGGCCGATATGACAAAACAAGAGTTTATAAAAGAAGTAACAACCGGCTTATTACCACCCCCTGCATATTTTCCTTTAAACGTAATGCTGAACAAGCAAGGCTATGAAAGTATCGATGAAGTGATAAAACGTGGTAAAATTGGGTTAAGTCCGCGAGCCTTTGAAACAGCTGCCAATGAAACCGGTGCGCTTATACTGGATACAAGAGATGCGCAAACCTTTGCAAAAGGTTTTGTGCCTAACTCCATTAATATCGGTATCGATGGAAGTTTTGCCCCATGGGTGGGTACCTTGATACCGGATATTAAACAAGCAATCTTAATTGTAGATGAGCCCGGCCGCGAGGAAGAAGTGATCACGAGGCTGGCTCGTGTCGGGTATGATTATACAATTGGTTATTTGCAAGGAGGTATTGAAGCCTGGAAAAAGACAGGCAAGGAAATCGATACAATTACATCCATCAGTGCCGGAGAGCTGGCAGAGATCATGGCGAAAGATCAAAAAATAGAAGTATTCGACGTACGCAAGCAAAGCGAATATCTAAGCGAGCATGTGGAAAACGCTGAGAATGCCCCACTCGATTTTATTAATGATAGCATGCTGAAAATAGATAAGAATAAAACCAGCTTTGTGCATTGTGCAGGTGGTTATCGCTCGATGATATTTGCATCTATTTTAAAAGCGAGAGGATATGATAATTTAATTGATGTGACCGGCGGGTTTAAAGCGATAAAAGATAGCGCTAAAATTCGCGTGACGGACTATGTATGTCCGAGTACGTTAACATAAGAATTCAATGCACCCTCATTTAAATGGCAGGAGTTTGACTCATTCCAAATACGCAGTCCCTGCCATTTATTACTGATGAAATTTAATTAAATATAAAATCCATAGTAATGCTTTCAAACATGTTGACTTCTCCCTGGCCCTGGTATGTGGCGGGTCCCCTGATTGGGTTAATGGTTCCCTTATTATTACTTATCGGTAATAAGTCTTTTGGCATCTCCTCGTCCTTGCGGCATGTATGCGCCGCCTGTTTGCCTGCTAACATTCCATTTTTTACATACGACTGGAAAAAGGAGATCTGGAATTTATTTTTTGTAGGAGGAATTATAATAGGCGCATTGCTGGTAGCAACGTTTTTTAATAACACAGCGCCGGTGCAAATCAATGCGAATCTTGCTATAGAATTAAGTGGCTACGGTATTACAAATTATGAAGGCCTCGTGCCCGGTGATTTATTCAACTGGCAAAATCTATTGACTGCGAGGGGTTTTCCTATAAAAATTCTATTAATGATAATAATCAGCCTAAGGGTAGACGAAAATCAGTCTGATCCACCTTCTGCGTGAATATCTTTATGATGCATCCCAAACTGCTAATAATTTAACTAGTACCCACCGAAGGAAAGGCAGCAAACGCTTAGGGATAATCAAGCCTAATTAATACCCTACTATCCTTTGATTGCTATCAATGCATTTGAATTAAACTAAAATTCAAAAATAATTAAAACAGGAACTTATGAAACAGTTACTTTACTTAGTGAAGCTGCTTTGTATTATTACATTATCAGTAACTATTGCAAATGCACAAAATTTATTAGACCCTAAAACACAACCACAGTTTGTAAATCCACTTCCTGTACCGGCTTTGATTGATGCACGAAGC
This sequence comes from Chitinophagaceae bacterium, assembly GCA_036675565.1. Classification (GTDB taxonomy): domain Bacteria; phylum Bacteroidota; class Bacteroidia; order Chitinophagales; family Chitinophagaceae; genus JACCYQ01. The sequence continues at coordinate 3,887 of JAKFER010000153.1, read as the reverse complement.
GGAGGGTCATTTACAATTACAGTAACTCAGTTTGAGCAGAACCTTGGATTAATTGATCCTGTTACAAAACAACCGTTGTTGACGAAGGTTTGGGGTTATAACGGCTCCTATCCCGGTCCTACAATTCTTGCCAGAAAAAATCGTCCCATTGATGTTCTTTGGGAAAATAAGCTTGCCGACAATAATGGTACTTTACCTCACCTATTCCCTATTGATGCCACCGTTGATTGGGCGTTATCCGGTAGGACCGACTGGAAAAGTTTAGGTGTTCCCATAGTTACTCATTTACATGGTGGCCATACAGAATCGGCAAGCGATGGATTACCAGAAGCATGGTTTACTCCCGACTTTGCTGTGACCGGTAGCGGTTTTGTTAAGTCCACTTTGCATTATAATAATGATCAGGAAGCTGCAACTTTATGGTATCACGATCATGCAATGGGCATAACCCGTCTAAATGTGTATGCAGGTCTCGCAGGTTATTATCTTCTTACTGATGAAAATGAAATAGCATTACAAAGCGGGAACAAATTGCCGACAGCTCCTTATGATATAGGTCTTGCTATACAAGACCGGATGTTTGACGCTGAGGGACAGCTTTATTATCCTTCAATGTCCGAATCTTCAGGTGCACCTGAGCAAAGCATCACACCGGAATTTTTTGGTAATATAATTCTGGTAAATGGTAAAGCATGGCCGGTGTTGGAGGTAGAACCAAGGCCATATCGTTTCCGCATCCTTAATGGATCTGATTCCAGGTTTTATAACCTTTTTTTTACCGGTAATCAAAATTTTATTCAAATAGGAACAGATAACGGTTTACTTCCTGCACCGATTACCTTGTCTAAATTGCTAATAGGCACCGGCGAACGCAGGGACGTAATTATTGATTTTTCAGATCCTAAATTAACCGGTCAAACCATAATATTGCATAATAACGCTAAAACACCTTTTCCAAACGGCACTACCGTTACTCAACAGACTACTGGCAGAATTATGGCATTCAAAGTAAGCAAGCCATTAAACCCCAACTATCCGTTAACCACACTGCCAGCTTCATTGCGGCCGCCCATTGTAACGTTGCAAACAACTTTACCTTCCAGAAAATTGATCCTTTTTGAAACGACAGACGAATATGACAGACTAAAGACAATGCTGGGGACGGTAGATCAGGGTGTAATGGAATTTGATGAGCCGGTTACTGAAAATATAAAGCAGAACAATACGGAGATATGGGAGATCTACAATGAAACACCCGATGCCCATCCTATACACCTCCACATGGTGCATATGCAATTAGTAAACCGGCAAAAATTTTCAGCATCAGTAGATCTGGAAACCGGTAAGCCCGAAAATATTCGTTTACTGGGCCCTCCCCGGTTACCCGCTGCAGACGAAGCTGGATGGAAAGATACCTATATCATGTTCCCTCGTGAAGTAACCCGTATAATAGCCACTTTTGATTTACCAGGTTTATATGTATGGCATTGCCATATTCTTTCGCATGAAGACCATGAAATGATGCGGCCTTATTTAGTGCAGGCAGATAACAGTATTGTAAACCTCCAATCAAAAATAGGAGAAGCAAAAGCAAATACCCAAGAAGAGTTTGAGTTAAAAATACGGCCCAATCCGTTCACTAACAGTGTGACCATTCAATTTAATTTAAAACAGGAATCTGTTGTAACAGTTAATATTTATGATGGCAAGGGTGCGCTTGTAAAACAGCTATTTAAAGGGAAAAGCAATCCAGGTTTGCATCAATTTTATCTGGATGGGACGAACTGGAGTAATGGAACTTACTTCGGTGAAGTAATTATAGATAGTCAACGGATACTTCGGAAGTTGGTGCTACAGAAATAAACCCTCTTACGCCATGGTTGATCTTTTTCTTTATCAACCGCAATAATAGCCGGATTCTGGCTAATGATATGGAAGGCTACCACAGCTTGTTTGCCGCTGGAAGGAAACACCAGTAAAGGTGTAAAACAATATAAATTTTTTCTTATAAACGAGTTAACAAGATTACCGGTGACAATTTTCCGCCCAAAGGCGAGCCGTAGTTGATAAAGATCATAAACTCTGCTGCTACCCGTCATCTTATTTTTAATATCTCTCTGATAGATTTGATATTCAAAACAAACGAATATGAAAAAAATTCTCCTGGCATTTGATGGAAAAAACTTTTCAGAAGGTGCTCTTGATTTTGCAAGAGATTTAAACGAAAAAAAACCAATTTTACTCATTGGTGCATTTTTGCCACAGGTCACTTATGCTAGCATATTCAGCGGAGGAATGGTTGGATCGTTGGCAGTTCCTGGTACTGAAGAAGAAAACAGTGAGATCGCACAAAAGAGTATTGAACATTTTGAGTCTTATTGCACCCGAAACCACATTGAGCACAGAGTTCATAAAGACTTCTATGATTTCGCTTTGCCTGAATTAAAAAAAGAAACCAGGTTTGCTGATTTATTGGTACTCAGCAGCGAAACGTTTTATGGAAATATTGACACAATAGAGCCTAATATTTATCTGAAAGAAGTGTTACATAATTTAGAATGCCCGGTTGTACTTATTCCTGAAAACTTCAGGTTTCCAACCAGTAATATACTGGCCTACGATGGAAGCGAATCTTCTGTTTATGCTATCAAACAATTCGCCTATCTTTTTCCCGAGCTGAGTGGTAATACAACGATATTGATTTATGCAAAAGAGAAAGGCGGTGAAGAATTTCCTGATGAAGCAAACATCGAGGAGCTAGCAGCCCGTCATTTCAGCGATCTTACTTTAACAAGACTGGAAGCAGACCCCGCGAAGCATTTTAGTTCCTGGCTCATGAAACACAACGAAACTATTTTGATCAGTGGGGCGTTTGGACGTACCGGAATATCCAGGTTATTTCATAAGAGTTTTGTTTCAGGAATAATCAGTGATCATCAGTTACCCATTTTTATTGCTCACAGATAAATGTGGTTCAATGGTGGATCTGGTAGTGTCCTATTAAAAGTACCCCTTGAATAAATGAAAGTTACCCCTCATTCACCTGGTAAGTAAACCGCCTGTTCTTTTCGATTAAAGGAGTATAATCAAAGTCTTTGATGACAGCCGTCACTGATTTAGAAGGTTGATAAAAGTAATTTCGTATTCTAAATACAGGGTTATGAATTCAATTGTAACACCGGAAATAAAGGAGGTAATGCATACGGTACATTACCGCCCGGCAGTGTCAATAATTTTGCCATTTGAACCAAAAATGGGTTTAAAAAGAGAGTTGTTACATTCTTTGAAAATTGCTGCAACAAAAGTAGAGCAGGAGTTGCTGGAAAATTACCCTCATGAGACTGCTATGTTGGTGATGCAAAAACTACGGGCAGTTATTAAAGACCTGAATTTTAATACACACAAAAAGAGTATTGCTATTTATGTATCACCTGTGTTTGAAAAAATATTGTACCTGGACGTGCAAGTGGAAGAAAAAATTATTGTCGATGAATCATTTGAGATCCGTGACCTGGTGTACAGCAAAAAGCAATTACATAAATATCTTATACTAATGCTAAGCAGTAAAGTCAGCCGGATATATCTTGGTAACACTAACACGTTTGTTAGAATTTTATCCGACACTTCCCAGTCCGTGTATGATTACATTAACGATGTACCGGAAAGAGTGGCAAATTTTTCAGATGTATCTGAACGGAAAGAGATAGTGTTGGATAAGTTTCTAACCCATATTGATAACTCGCTGGATATTATACTCAATGCATATCGTCTGCCTCTTTTTATTGTGGGCACTGAAAAAATACTGGGGCGTTTTAAAAAACTCAGCAAACACACGGGAACAGTTATTGAATATATACAGGGCAATTACGAGGAAGCAACTATGCCGG
>JAKFER010000033.1:0-19294 GCA_036675565.1 Chitinophagaceae bacterium | reverse complement strand
ATGGCGTTCATGGCTCATGCTTCTGAAACCTGCACCGCTTTTTGCTCAGAGGGTATGGATGAGCAAGATCCGGATCAAAAAATTCCGGGTTTGATGATCTGGGAAAACCTGCCAACCCCAATCAATGCAAGCAGCCAGTTTAGTTTTTGATTTTTTTTATAAATCGCTGTAACTTTTTATATACACAATACGTTTCACCTAAAAAAAGGGTTAATGAAGTAACTTTAGCCTGCTTTCCTACTGTTTATGTCCGAATTTGAATATAACGAATGTGTGAATCTTTATGCTGACAACGTGTTCAGGTTTATTGTAAAAAACCTGAAACATGAAGAAGATGCAAGAGATGTGGTTCAAACTGCATTTGAGAAAATGTGGCGGAATCGTTTGGAGATTGATGCAGCCAAATCAAAATCCTATCTTTTTACGGTTGCTTATCACCAGATGATTGACCACATCCGGAAAGTCAAACGCATCCAGTTGAAAGATGAATTCAATGCAGAAGTAAAAGTGTTTAACCGGCCGGTCAATAATTTAAAAAAGATTTTGGATGAAGCCCTGGCCCGGCTGCCCGAAACACAACGGTCGCTGGTTTTATTAAAGGATTATGAAGGATACAGCTACGAAGAAATTGGACAGATCACTGGATTAAACAGCAGCCAGGTAAAAGTTTACCTGCATCGTGCCCGGGTTCAATTAAAAGAATATTTAGTGAAGATTGAAAACGTATTATAACATGAACATCAACCACCATAATTACGAAGACTTTTTTATTCTTTACCTGGATAATGAATTAAACCAGGAAGAAAGAAAAGCCGTAGAAGATTTCCTGTTAGCCAACCCGGATCTTCAAAGAGAAATGGATTCCCTGAAACAAACCATTTTCTCTCCTGACCAGGATCTTGTTTTTGAAGGTAAAGAACAATTGATGGTTGGCGATTCATCCCTTATCAATATTTATAATTACGAAAGCTTTTTGGTTCAGCATGTGGATGGTGAACTTTTACACCACGAAGTAGTGGAACTTGAAAAATTCCTGGCACTGCACCCATATGCACAGCAGGAGCTGAACTGGTTAAAAGAAACCCGCTCAGAGCCCGATACGGCTGTTGTTTTTGGTGATAAATCTTCTCTATATCGCCACGAAGAAGTAAAAAGAATGTACCCGGTACGCTGGTTAAAACAAGCCATTGCGGCTGCTGTTATTATTGCAGCGGGCACCGGCATTTTTATGTTCTCCAATAATTCCGGCGATACGGATGCAATCATCACTGCCAGTGAGCCATCAAAGCAAACAAAAGAATCAGTGATTGATAAAACCATTCCTGCCACGAACAATGAAAATCAAACGGCAGATGCTGAACCTGCCACCTCTTCACCCATACTAAAAGATATCATAGAAAAAAATCCGGCCCCGGTACAATTCGCCGCTGTGCAGCAGCCGGTTAAAAAACAGCAGCCACAAAATACGGATGATGACATGGCAGCTGCAACAACAAATGAACTGGAAAAGCCCATAGGCATTCCCGTTAGAGTAAAAGAAATTCTTGCTGAAGAAGATCGCCTGTATGCCAATCTCCATAAACAAAATATTAACGAACAGGTTGTAACAAATGATCTGCCAGTGCGTACTACAAATGAAGCACCACCTGAAAATAACCAGTTTATTTATGCTGCAGATGTGGAACCTGAAAACAAAAAGATCCGCGGGTTTTTCCGGAAAGCTACCAGGATTTTTGAACGCACAACCAACATCGCAGCTGCCAATGAAGATGATAAATTGCTGGTAGGTGGCTTCGCAATCAATCTTAAATAACTTCCTGTTTTTTACAGGTTACCATTAAAAACAAACACATGAAAAGTTTTTTTACACTTTGCACATTGATCGCTTTGTCCTTAACCGGGATGGCGCAGACAGACACAACGGCTAAACCACAGGCTGATACCATCAGGATAGGCGGTATTGTTATTATTAAAAAGGGAGGTACGCAGGACAGTGCCCGTCGCCAGGAACGCGATTTTACGATTCAGAACCGCAAGAGAAATAATAATACAAATATCAGCACCAACTGGTGGATCGTTGACCTGGGTTTCAGCAACTATGCAGATAATACAAATTACAGCATCGCTATGTCATCAGGATATTTGGAAAGTGGAGCACATAGTTTTGGGAAAGATGATTTTAAATTACGCACCGGTAAATCCGTTAACGTTAATATCTGGGTCTTCATGCAGAAACTGAATGTGATTAAACATGTTGTGAACCTGAAATACGGTTTGGGTGTTGAATTGAATAATTACCGTTACAAAAAAGATAACCCGATCAGTTATAAAGAGTCAAGTCCTCCGCAAATATTGTGGGAAGAAAACATGGAATTCTCCAAAAACAAACTGGCTGCAGATTATGTGACGGTTCCTTTGATGATCAATTTTAACACAACACCCAAATCAGGTAACAGGGGTTTGAGTTTAAGTGCCGGTATCAGCGGAGGTTATTTGTACAGCAGCCGCAACAAACAGATCAGCGATGAAAATGGAAAGCAAAAAGAAAAAGGGGATCTTGGATTAAATCGCTGGAAGCTGGCTTATATTGGTGAACTTGGATTAGGACCGGTAAGATTATATGGTAGCTATGCCATTACTGATTTGCACGAAAATGGACTTTCTCAACGCCCCTATAATGTAGGCATCAGGTTTAGTAACTGGTAGTCTTATAAATAATTTTAATGAGGATAATTTGTTTATCCTTTAACAATAAATGGTTGCGAACCTAAAAGATCGCAACCATTTTTTTATTTGAAAAAATGCCGCGCCTTTTTATTTTTGGCCATGCAGTTTTATTAATTATCTTACCAACAATAATTTAAAATCTAATTGTATGGCATACCCAATAGAAGATATAGAAGGCATCGGTGTAACCTATGGAGAACGACTGCGCAGCATCGGTATTGCATCAACCAACGCGTTATTAGAAAAAGCAGGAACTAAAAAAGGAAGAGCACAGGTCGCTGATAAAACAGATATACCGGAATCATTAGTGAGTACCTGGGTAAATCATGCAGATCTGATGCGCATCAATGGTATTGCTGCACAATTTGCAGAATTACTGGATGCAGCAGGAGTGGGTTCTGTAAAAGCATTGTCTCAGCAAATGGCTGCTACATTACACGATAAACTTTTAGTGGTGAATAAACAATATGGATTAACGGGTCGTATTCCTTCGGTGGAAGCCGTACGGGAAATGATCAACGAAGCGAAAAAAATTACGCCGAAGGTTACGGTATCATAAAGTTGTTTTTGGGTTTGATTACTTATGATAAATACCTAATTTGGGTGTTATTGTAAACATCGCGTTAAAAGATTTCCACAATAAAAAATAAACAGGCAATGAGTCCGTTACAATAGTCTGGACAGCATAAACGGACTCGATATGAAATCAACCCTCCTACTTTTTTTTACCCTGGTGGCAAGCGGATTATTTTACGCCCCACTTTATTCAACATCAAATAATAAACCTGCTAACTTATTCTTAAAAACACATGCCGCGGTAAAACCATCCGGCAAAGTGTATATCATCATTGACAAATCTGATTATGAATTGAGTGTATATGATGAAAAAGGCTGGTATGCTACATACCCGGTTGTATTTGGTGCCAATCCTTTAGAAGATAAAAAAATGGAAGGCGATCGCCGTACACCAGAAGGCAGCTTCATGATCCAGGGAAAAAAACCGCATGATAAATGGAGCCGTTTCATGCATATCAATTATCCGACAAAAGAAAGTTTTGACAGGTTTAATATGCGCAAACAAAGAGGTGAAATTCCAAAGAATGCAAAAATCGGTGGAGCCATCGGTATTCATGGAACCTGGCCCAGGGAAGATTACCAGATTGATCGGTATAAAAACTGGACGTTGGGATGTATATCCATGAAGAATAAAGATGTGGAAGAATTATACCGCTTTATCCCGGTTGGTACGCAGGTAACGATCAGAAAGTAAGTTGAATGGTTGATAAGTTGATTGGTTGAATAAAATGGAATTAGGATATTAGGAATTTGGAATTAGGCTGAGTAGGTTGTTAAGTTGATAGGTTGATAAGTTGACGTTGATAGGTTGATAAGTTGACTATGAGAAATTCAAAACACTAATTGACTAAACAACTAAACGTCTCAACAACTAAACAAATGGATTAGTCATTAAACTTTTAAACCCTTAAACCTTTAAACTCTGATTGACTAAACAACTAAACCCTAAACCTTAAGCCCTAAACTTAACATTGAAAAACTCCACATATCAGGGGGAAGCTACACCTGCTTCCCCTTTATTATTTCATCAACTACGCCCGGGTCCAGCAGTGTAGAAGTATCACCCAGGTTTTGTGTTTCACCTTCCGCAATTTTTCTTAAAATCCGGCGCATGATTTTTCCACTGCGTGTTTTAGGCAGGCCGCTGACAAACTGGATCTTGTCTGGCTTTGCAATGGCACCAATAATGCGAGTTACGGTTTGTAAAATATCACGGCGTGTCAGTTCTTCATCCCCATGTGTATTTTCATCAATAACATAAGCATAAATTCCTTGTCCTTTTACATCGTGCGGGTAACCCACCACTGCGCTTTCAACAACTCCGGCATGCATGTTAATTGCATTTTCCACTTCTGCGGTTCCAATCCGGTGGCCACTCACATTCAATACATCATCAACCCGCCCCGTTATACGGTAATTCCCATTTTCATCCCGCATGGCTCCATCACCGGTAAAATACAGGCCGGGATAAGTACTGAAATAAGTTTGTTTGCATCTTTCATGATCCCGGTAGGTTGTGCGCAAAATGCCAGGCCAGGGTGCACGGATACATAGATTTCCGCTTACATTATTTTCCATGATCTCCACGCCGTTTTCATCTACCAATAAAGGTTGCACACCGGGCATGGGTAAAGTGGCAAAGGTGGGTTTGGCTGGGGTTATTCCAGCCATATTGGAGATCATGATACCACCGGTTTCCGTTTGCCACCAGGTATCAACCACGGGGCTGTTATTTTTGCCGATGTTGTTATCATACCAATGCCAGGCTTCTTCATTGATGGGCTCACCTACGGTACCTAAAACTTTTATGGATGAAAGATCTTTCCCGGTTACATGATCCGTTCCAAATCCCATTAAAGACCTGATGGCTGTTGGAGCCGTATAAAGAATATTGACCTGGTATTTTTCTACAATGTCCCAGAATCTTCCGGCATCGGGCCAGGTCGGAATGCCTTCAAACATCAGGCTGGTGGCTCCGGCACTCAGCGGACCATATAAAATATAAGAATGACCGGTGATCCATCCAATATCTGCGGTGCAAAAATGAACATCACCGGGCTGGTATTGAAAAGCATTTACAAATGTATAGTTGGCATAAACCATATACCCGCCAATGGTATGAACTACACCTTTAGGTTTACCGGTGGAACCCGATGTGTACAAAATAAATAATTCATCTTCCGCATTCATCACTTCCGGGTGAACATCTTTTAAACCCAGTGTTTCCACTTTTTTTATTTCATCTTCCCACCAAACATCACGGCCCTTGATCATACTGACCGGTCGACGGGTGCGGGTACATACAATCACTCTTTTTACAAAAGGACAGGCGATCAATGCATCATCGATAACTTCTTTTAATGGAATATCTTTTGCCCCGCGAAAGGCACCATCACAGGTGATCACATATTCTGCCTGCGCATCCTGTAGACGATCCGCAATGCTTTTCGCACTGAATCCACCAAAGATCACGGAATGTATAGCTCCGATGCGGGCACAGGCTAAAACAGCAATGGCCAGTTCAGGAATCATTCCCATGTAAATGCAAATGCGATCACCTTTTTTGGCACCGTTTTGTTTTAATACATGCGCAAACTGGTTTACTTTTTCATGCAGGTCATTATAGGTTAATACCCGGTGATGTTCATCCGGGTCATTCGGTTCCCAGATCAGGGCAGGGGTTTCTCCACGATCAGCTAAATGCCGGTCAAGACAATTTTCGGTAATGTTTAATTCACCATCACGGAACCATTTTACATCAAAGTTGTCAAAATCCCATTCCAGTATATTTTTCGGTTGTTTATGCCAGTGAAAATGAGTGGCGATATCGGCCCAGAATTTTTCAGGGTTCTCAACGCTTTCACGGTATTGCTGATGGTATTGCTCCAGGCTGCTGATCTTGAATACAGACATGAATCCGGTTGTTTTTGGATGAATAATGGATTGTAAATTTAACCCTTTACAAAAACATAAAACAAATCAGGTTCAGTATGTTTTTTTGATAAGGCAGGTTAATTAATGATGATTTTGATGTTTGAATAAATTAAAAAATTTTCAGCCACAAAAAAAACCAGGCATTTTGCCTGGTTCTATTTTAGTATGTATGTAACCGTTAGTTGGTACTGTTGTCCTATTCCCGGTTTCCTTTGATACTGCTGTTTCTGTTAGCAGATTGTACTTTTGTTTTATCATCTTTTCAGATGCGGAACCACCCGTTTTTTTGCCATGGTTGGATTTAGGTTCCTTTTCGGAATCCGCTACAAACGGTTGGTTGCTCTGGTTGCTGGCTCCGCGTCCCGCAGAACCCGATTTGTTGTTATCTCCTCTTCCTGGCATAGTTGTAGATTTTTGGTTTAAAAAAATTTACCATTACGCTGGCGGCCATGAATTATCGGCATTCCGGCTATAGGCCGGGTCATTATCATGTTTATTTGCAAGATTATTAACCTTGGTTCTGATGGTTTCGTATCCCTCTTTGGCGCCATCGATCATATCGGTAAAAGTATGTTTTACATCTTCACCTGCCTTGGCTACCCGGCGACGGGTTTCTGAACCTTTATCTGGGGCAAACATGATTCCGAGTACAACACCCGTTACCAGCCCTGAAAAAAATTTACTCATATCATTATATGTTTTATGATAAAATTTATTTGTCAGGATTAAGTATAAAAATATCAGGCCAGCATGGGAGTTTAGAGTTTAGAAGTTTAGAGTTCAGTGCTTCTACAAGCTTCCACGCAATTCAGCGGGGCAGGCAGCATGAAAAGTTTAGGGTTTAACGTTTATTTGTTTAGTTGATTTAGGTGTTTCGTCGAAAATCAGCCTATACCAAATTCCTAATTCCTAATTCCGTTAACCCAATGTAGTTTAGAAGTTGAGGTGTTTAGACGTTTAGTCGAATAAAAGCCTAATTCCAAATTCCCAATTCCACAACCTTTCTACCAATCAACTGATCAACAATTCTCAAATTTTCAAATTACTAATTCTCAAATTGATCAAAACCCTTTTTTCCACTGATTATTTGCCCTGTTCAAATCTGGTAATACATTTTCAGGGTCCAGGATAATATCCTGTATCTCACTGGTAGTGGGTACTTTAAATGTCCATGTGGCTCCCCGTTGCCATACTTCTACAGGTAATTTGATTTTGTGTTCTTTTCCATTGGTTTCTTTGATTTGAACAATCACCGGCATCGGCATTTTCTCCAGGTTTTCAATAGTAACAAAAGCGCCTTTAGATGGGATCTTATCTACATAACTCACACCTTTTACACCCTGGTCCAGTTTCCACGTATTCATGATCCAGCTTCTCCAAAACCAACCGAGATCTTCCCCTGAAGCATTTTCCATCGTATGGAAGAAATCATAAGGGGTGGGATGCTTGAATGCCCAGCGTTTAATGTATTCCCTGAATGCAGCATCAAATCTTTCTGGTCCCAGTACCACTTCCCGCAGGGCATCCAGCATAACAGAGGGTTTCAGGTAAGCTGCAATACCCAGGTTTTCCTGCTGAATAACATCGGGTTGATTATACAATCCATCCATATAATCGTGAAACATATATTTGGTCAGATCGCCGGGGAAATAAGTTTGATCGGCAAACTCGCCATTATTAAATTTTTTGGTCGAAATGCCATTGATGAATGTGGTAAAGCCTTCATCCATCCAGGCATATTTTCTTTCATTCGTTCCTACGATCATGGGGAACCAGGCATGCCCGAATTCATGATCAGTAACGCCCCAGAGATCAGCGCCAGCCGATTTATAACTGCAGAAAACAATGCCCGGATATTCCATACCGCCAACAATACCGGCCACATTTACTGCTACCGGCCATGGATATGCGTACCACATGTCTGAATAATGTTCAATACTTGCTTTGGTGAATTCTGTAGAACGCTGCCAACCGTCTTTGACAATACTTTCAACTGGATATGCACTCATCGCCAATGATTTTTTACCACCCGGTAAATTGATCCTGGCAGCATCCCATACAAATGCGGTGGAAGCGGCCCATGCCACATCGCGGGTATTATTCAATTTAAATTTCCAGGTAAGTGATGGTTTGGCCGGGCGTGAAGATGCCTGCTTTACTTCCTGCTCACTGCGAAGCATAACCGTTTTATCACTATTCTTTGCCTGGTTATATCTTTTTAATTGCTCCGCGGTTAAGCATTCCTGCGGGTTCAGTAATTCACCACCGCCCACAACAATCATACTGGCAGGTGCAGTGATATTGAATTCAACATCACCATATTCTAAATAAAACTCCCCGGCTCCAATATAGGGCAGGGTGTTCCATCCCTGCAGGTCATCATAAACGGCCATCCGTGGAAACCATTGAGCCACTTCGTAAATAGTACCATTCTTCGAAGGCAGTCGACCCATCCGGTCCGTTCCATATTGCGGAACCATAAATTCAAAATTCATTTTCAGTTTCACTTTGCCACCACCTGCTTTTAAAGTTTGTGGCAACCATACCTGCATGCGGGTATCAGTAATAGTGTATTCAGGTGTGGATGTTTTATTGGCTGCATCCGTAACAGAAATATTTTTCACCATACTGCCTTTTGTAAATTCCGGGTTTGCCCAGCGTCCTCCTGTTTGGGTAGTTGTGTATGAGCCACGGGAATCTTCTTTATAAATATTCTGGTCCAGGTATAACCACAAAAATTTCAAATCGTCCGGACTGTTATTAATATAATTAATTTCTACATCGCCTTTAACTATTTGGTTAGTGGTATCCAATGTGGCATTGATCTTATAATTGGCTGCATTTTGCCAGTAAGATGGCCCGGGTTGGCCACTGGCGCTCCTGTATGGCGTTCCGCTTTGCGGGTAAAAATTGGGACCAAATGCTTCCCGGTGATCATAATTCGTTTGGGCAAACAATCCACTGCTTAAAAAAACAAGCAAACAACCGGCTAGAAATTTCTTCATTAGTTACGTTTTATATCATTAAAAAAGCCGGCGATGAACGGCTTCACTATTTTTTAGTGCGAAAGATAATGATTAAGGTTGCATAGAAAACAGGATGCGGATTTATTTAATGAAAAATTAGGAAGAAAATAATTTGAAAATGAACAATTTGAAAATTTGAGAATTACAACTAAACAACTAAACAACTAAACAACTAAACAACTAAACAACTAAACAACTAAACAACTAAACGCTAACCTCTAAACCCTAAACTTCCTCAAACAAACATTTCCTCCGCCACAGTTACACTTTCCGGCCTCCCCACATCAACCCATTTATCCCCGGTATGGTCAAAACCCATGATACGGTGCTCAGCAGCAAGGTCCAGGTAAACATCCATCAGGGAAAATTTGCCAGCCTGCCTGATGAGGGAAAAAATTTCGTAATTAAAAACAACAACACAACTATATGCTTTGGGAATTAATTTCGACTGCTTCTCTGCCGGCCATTCCAGGTGCGGACCTTTTTCTTCGCCTGTCTTTTCATTGCGCCATCCCCATAAACGGTCATATTCATCAAACAATAAATAACGGGACGTTTTTCTTTTAGTAACACCAAAAGAGATCAGTGCTTTATGCTGGCGATGGAATGAAATTAATTTGCGTATATCCATATCCGTTAACACATCCACGTTACAGGTGATAAATGGTTCATTTTCTTTGAACAAAGATTTTGCTTTAAGCAAACCTCCACCGGTTTCCAATACTTCATTGGCTTCATCACTGATGATCACAGCAGATCCCCAGCCATTGTTTTCCTTCACTGCTGACTTCATCTGGTCTGCAAAATGATGCACGTTCACGATCACATTTTTAAAACCGTTCCTGGCCAGGTATTCTATGTTTCGTTGTAATAATGTTTTACCATTCACCTGGGCCAAAGCTTTGGGATGTTTATCCGTCCATGGTTTAAACCGGGTACCCAACCCGGCGCTGAAGATCATCGCATTTGCGGCCCCCGCAAATGATTGGGGTTCACCGGTATTTTCATTTTTTTCTTGCATCAACAGGTAGGCGATTTAGTTGTTCGTATTTTTTACGGGCAAAGGATTTTCCCAGTTCTTTTCTTCCTGCACAATGTGTTTTAATTCGATTTTTACCTTGAATTTGTTTTTTAGGTGTCTGGCCAAAGCATCGGCGGCATATACACTGCGATGCTGGCCGCCTGTGCAGCCAAAGCTAACCATCAGGTTGGCAAAACCACGCCGGATATATTCTTCAACACTCATATCCACGATATCAAAAACGCTGTTCAAAAAATCGGTCATGCGTGACTGTTGTTCCAAAAAATCCATCACCGGCTTGTTACGGCCATGCTGCGTTTTATATTCTTCAATGCGACCGGGATTCAATATCCCCCTGCAATCAAATACAAATCCACCACCATTTCCTGATTCATCTACCGGGCAACCTTTTTTATAAGAAAAACTTTGGATCCTCACTACCAGAGGGGTATTTTCATCTGCTTGTAATGGCGTGAATTGTTCAATAACTTCATCTGATACACACAATTGAAGCACCCGCATAAATTCCGGAACAATGATACCCAGGCTCTGGTTTTCAATAAACCATTTCAGGTTCTTCAATGCCAGTGGTATGCTGGTCAGGAACTGCGCCTTTCTTTCAAACAATCCACGAAAGCCATAAGCTCCCAACACTTGTAATAACCGGATCAAAACATAGCCGTTGTATTGAATGCGAAACATAGTTTTGTTCAAAGGCTGGTTGATCTGGGTGCCAAATGAATCCATATAATCTTCCAGTAATTTTTCCTTCCACTCATCGGGTAAATTGGCGCGGGCCTGCCACAACATACTGGCCACATCATATTGCGGCGCTCCCTGCATACCACCCTGGTAATCGATAAAATAAACTTCATCGTCCGGGGTTACCATGATGTTGCGGCTCTGAAAATCACGAAACATAAAATATTTGAATTCCGTATGCGCCAGGTAATTACTCAAAGCTTCAAAATCATTGAGTAATTTTTGCTTATCGTATGGGCGTCTTAATGCATCCAGGAAATAATATTTAAAATACAGGAGGTCCGCCATGATGGCTTCCTTGCCAAATTCTTTATTGGTGAGGCAGTATTCATAATCCATGTCTTCATGGGCTTTTACCTGCAATCGTGCCAGTTCGTGCAGGCTTTTTTTGAAAAGCTCGTAGACATGCTCCGAAAAACCTTCCTTTTCCAAATGATTCAATAAAGAAATATTACCAAAATCCTGTTGCAGGTAAATAGTACCATCTTCATTGGTCACCAATATTTCCGGAACGGGAAGTCCAATTTTTTTAAAATGGCGGGAAAAATAAATGAAAGTTTCATTCTCCTGCACGTTGGCGCCAAGTGTAGCAATTACGGAACTGCCTTCCTGTTCATGAACCCTGAAATACCGCCGTTCACTACCGCTTTTGGGTAAGATATCCACCGATGCCGCTTCACGGCCTTTCCATTGCTGATATAACTCGTTTATAAGTTCCAGGGCTTGCTGCATCGGGCAAATTTAGTTGATAAGTTGATTTGTTGAAAAGTTGATAGGTTGATTGAGTTTATAAGAATGGGAATTATGAATTGGGAATTTGGAATTAGGGTGAATTTCAATCATTGCTTACAAGGATGACAATTGGTTTTGGTTTACAGTTCTCTTCATTTTCAAATTTTCAAATCAACTCATTTTCAAATTTGGCAATTTCTATTGCCTAACGAACATTCCTTAATTTTGACGCCTTATCAGAAGCTTGTATATGAGTACGACGAACCAGCCCAAAGTTAGAATTGTTACAGCCGCATCCCTTTTTGATGGCCATGATGCGGCTATCAATATCATGCGCCGCATCCTCCAAAGCAAAGGAGCGGAGATTATTCACCTGGGTCATAACCGGTCCGTAGCAGAAATTGTAGAATGTGCCATTGAAGAAGATGCCCACGGTATCGCCATAACAAGTTACCAGGGCGGTCACGTAGAGTATTTTAAATACATGAAGGACCTGCTGGATGAAAATGGAAGCGGTCATATAAAAATATTTGGTGGCGGCGGTGGAACCATTCTGCCACAGGAGATCCTGGAATTACATAAATATGGCATCACCCGTTTATACTCGCCGGATGATGGCCGCAAAATGGGTCTGGAAGGAATGATTGAAGATGTGATCAACCAATGTAAGGCGGCCCCTCCCAAATCTTTTCCAAAGGGGAAGACGGTAGAAGATGTAAAAAAAGGGAAGTTGAATTTTGCACTGGGTGAATGGAAAGATGTAAAAAAAATCGCCCGGTCTATAACCCTTGCAGAATCCGGCGAACCTTATCTCCATTTATGGAACGGTGAAAAGAAGAATGATGAAACAGAAACTGCATCAATTAAAAAAAATAAAACCAAAGAATCCGGGTCCAAAGTCTCCCTGGAGGGCGCACCCGTTCTAGGCATAACCGGTACCGGCGGTGCAGGGAAAAGCTCCGTTACAGACGAAATCGTAAGGCGATTTCTGAACAATTTTACCGATAAAACCATTGCCGTTATTTCGGTTGATCCATCCAAGAAAAAAACCGGCGGCGCTTTATTAGGCGATCGCATTCGCATGAATGCCATCTCCAGCCCCCGGGCATATATGCGTTCACTGGCCACCCGCGAAAGTGATAAAGCTCTCAGCGCACATGTACAGGATGCCATCAATGTTTGTAAAAAAGCAGGTTTTGATTTTATCATCCTGGAAAGCGCAGGGGTAGGACAAAGCGATGCCAGTATATTGGATTATTGTGATCTGAGCCTCTACGTGATGACACCTGAATATGGCGCTGCTTCGCAATTGGAAAAGATCAATATGCTGGATTATGCCGACCTGGTAGCGATCAACAAATTTGATAAAGCTGGTTCACTCGATGCACTTGCCGATGTACGCAAACAATACAAACGCAATCATTTGTTGTTTACGGCAAAAGATGAATCACTGCCCATTATTGGCACTATCGCCTCCCAGTTTAATGATGCAGGGGTTAATGAATTATTTGCCCTGTTAATACAAAAACTGGAAGAGAAATTCCAGGTAAAATGGATAGCAGGTGATAATAAAATTGAATTAAGAGGTTTTGGTGGCGACCCCATCATGCCGCCCGCCAGGGCCAGGTACCTGAGCGAGATCACAACAACCATCCGCGAATATGACCAGTTGGTAAAAGACCAGTCTGCACTGGCTTCCCAGCTTTACCAGTTAAAAGGAACTATTGAAACATTGCATAGCAAGGATGGAAATAAGGAAATAATTGAAAAGCTGAACGCCATTGTAAAAGATATCGAATCGAAATTAACACCGGTCAGTCTCAAATTATTACAGAAATGGCCTGATAAACAAAAAGCATATCTCGCAGATAATTACGAATACAAAGTGCGTGATAAAGTCATCAGGCAACCCATGTTCAGCACCAGTTTATCGGGTACCCGCATTCCCAAGATCATCTTACCAAAATATAAGGATTGGGGCGATATACTTGTTTGGCAGGCACAGGAAAATGCTCCCGGTCATTTTCCGTTTACCGCCGGCGTATTTCCAATAAAAAGAGAGGGTGAAGATCCTACCCGCATGTTTGCAGGTGAAGGTGGCCCGGAAAGAACCAATAAACGTTTTCATTATGTGTCCATGGGTCAGCCGGCAAAGCGTTTGAGTACCGCTTTTGATTCGGTTACGCTTTATGGTGAGGATCCGGATCATCGCCCGGATATTTATGGAAAAGTAGGTAACAGCGGGGTAAGTATAGCCACGGTGGATGATGCTAAAAAATTATACAGCGGGTTCGATCTCTGTGATCCGAAAACTTCGGTCAGCATGACCATCAACGGCCCGGCGCCCATGTTACTGGCATTTTTTATGAATGCAGCCATCGATCAGCAATGTGAAAAATGGATCAATGAACAGGGTGACTGGAAAGAAGTGGAAAAAATTAAAAAAGCAAAATTCAAAACCAAAAACAAACCGGTTTATTATAATCCTTCTTCTCCCGAAAGATTACCGGAAGGGAACAATGGACTGGGTTTACAATTATTGGGATTAAGTGGCGATGAAGTGTTGCCTCCTGATGTGTACGAACAGTGTCGACAGGCGGCTCTGCAGCAGGTGCGTGGCACCGTGCAGGCGGATATTTTAAAAGAGGACCAGGCACAGAATACCTGCATCTTCAGTACGGAGTTTGCTTTAAAATTAATGGGTGATGTGCAGGAGTTTTTTATCAATGAAAAAGTACGCAACTTTTACAGCGTATCCATTTCCGGTTACCATATTGCGGAAGCAGGTGCCAACCCGATCACCCAATTGGCTTTTACATTAGCCAACGGCTTTACCTATGTGGAATATTATTTAAGCCGCGGTATGAACATCGATGATTTTGCCCCCAACCTTTCATTCTTTTTCAGCAATGGGATGGATCCGGAATACAGCGTGATCGGCCGGGTGGCTCGTCGCATTTGGGCCAAGGCCATGAAGTATAAATACAAAGCCAACAAACGCAGCCAGATGTTGAAATACCATATTCAAACATCGGGCAGAAGTTTGCATGCACAGGAAATTGATTTCAATGATATCCGCACCACGTTGCAGGCACTCTATGCTATTTACGATAACTGCAACAGTTTACATACTAACGCCTATGATGAAGCGATAACCACTCCAACTGAAGAAAGTGTTCGCAGGGCCATGGCGATTCAACTCATTATAAACCGTGAACTGGGTACGGCTAAAAATGAAAATCCAAACCAGGGATCTTTTTTAATCCAGGAACTCACCGACCTGGTGGAAGAAGCCGTGATGAATGAATTTGATCGCCTGACAGATCGTGGTGGCGTGCTTGGCGCAATGGAAAGAATGTACCAGCGCAATAAGATACAGGAAGAAAGTCTTTTTTATGAACACCAGAAACATACCGGCGAATTGCCATTGGTTGGTGTGAATACTTTTTTAAATAAGAATGGCAGTCCTACCATTTTACCGATGGAAGTGATCCGCAGCACCAAAGAAGAAAAAGAACAACAGATTCAAAACCTGCAGGCATTCTGGAAAAGAAATGAAAGTAAGTCTGCCGAAATGCTGGAACGACTCAAAACTGTTGCCGTGCAAAATGGAAATCTTTTTGCCGAATTGATGGAAACAGTTAAATACTGTTCACTGGGCCAGATCACCCGTGCGTTATATGAAGTGGGCGGCCAGTACCGCCGGAGCATGTAAGTACATTTGTTCAATTGTTTTTCCGCATTTGTTAACAGGTTGATATGGTAGTTTGCTTTAACTTGGCCGACCTAACTATTACTTTACATGTTGTATAAAAATATATTTTCATTCCTGTTTGTTTGTTTGATATTCATTTTTTCCGCGGCTTCACAACAACTGGAAAACAGTTTGCAGCAATTGGGTGAAGCTTACGAGCCTGAAAAAATGTACCTGCATTATGATAAATCTGCCTATGCCCCCGGTGAAACCATTTGGTTTAAAGCCTATTTGATGCAGGGTATTTATCCGGCTGATGGGACCAAAACCATCTATGTGGACTGGCTCGATGAAAAAGGAAATGTATTGTTACATTTCGTAGCGCCGGTTTTAGAATCCTCATCAGCAGGCCAGTTTGATATTCCTGCCACTTACAAAGGTTCATCCATACAGGTAAGAGCATACACCAAATGGATGCTGAATTTCGATACTGCATTTCTCTATAATAAAAATATTCCCGTTCTGCAGAAACAGGCTTCAACGGCACCGCAGAAAAAAATATCCAGCCTTCGCTTTTTTCCGGAAGGCGGTGATGCTGTTGCCGGCGTTCCAACCAAGCTGGCCTTTAAGGCAAATGACCAGTGGGGACTACCGGTAATGGTTAGGGGCATAATTCAATCCTCAAAAGGAAAAACCATTGATTCTTTCCGCACGGTGCACAATGGAATGGGAAGCATTCATTTTATACCGGCTGTGGGTGAAAAATATACCGCCCGCTGGAAAGATGAAACAGGTGCTTCACACAATACGGAACTGCCGCTTGTTAAAGAGTCGGGTATCGTACTGCAACTGGGTAGGATGGATGATAAGGTGGTTTTTACATTAGCCCGTTCATCCGGTGTTGCGGAAAACCTGCAACAGGGTTCGGTCATAGGCACTTTTCAGCATAACATGGTATTTAAAACACCATTTGATTTAACTGCTAACAATTCATTAAAAAGAACGGTTCCTGTTTCTATGCTGCCTTCAGGTATCCTGACTGTATCCGTATTGGATAAAAATAATATACCGGTTGCGGAAAGGATCATTTTTATCAACAATGGCGAATATGCTTTTCCAACAGAACTAACGGTTCAACACTGGGGGTTGAATAAACGGGCCCGTAATGAAGTGGAGATATCTGTGCCAGACAGCCTCGCCACCAATTTATCCATTGCTATTACTGATGCGGCCATCGGTACAGACAGCAGTGAAAATATTTATTCAGGACTCCTGTTGACCAGCGATCTGAAAGGATATGTTCATGAACCGGCTTATTATTTCCGGGAAAACAACGAAACTCGGATGCAGCATCTCGATCTCGTTATGCTGACGCATGGTTGGCGCAGGTTGAATTGGGAGGCTTTGGCAAAAAGCCAGCTGCCGGAATTAAAATACCCTAAGGATACCAGTTATCTTTCACTTTCAGGTCGGATTAATGGTGTTGTACCGGGTAGTATCGGGGCTGGTGAAAATATCATCATGATCGTGAAACAAAAGGATTCCGCATCTCAAATGGTGATGGCACCTATCAAACCTGATGGCAGTTTCGTTGATCCAGGATTTGTTTTCTTCGACTCTTTGACCGTATATCACCAGTTTGGAAAATCATCTGCCTATCGCAATGCCGGCATCAGTTATTTGCCGGGCCGGCTTCCGGCATTATTCAATAAACCCTCCGGTAATGTTTTATACCGTCCATATCAATCCGATACAACCGGTAATTTTTATAACTTATCCAGGGGACTTGAAAAAGTACAGGAGGATGATTTTTTTAAAGCAAAAATATTAGAAACGGTAACCGTACGGGCAAAAACAAAAGATCCCAAAGAATTGATGGATGAAAAATATGCATCGGGAATGTTTTCAGGTGGTGATGCTCAGACTTTCGACCTGGTAAATGACCGGTTGTCATATTCCGCATTGAATATATTTACATACCTGCAGGGCAAAGTAGCCGGACTGCAGATCACCAGCCAGGGAAACAATACTTCACTGTCCTGGAGAGGCGGAACCCCACAGGTATATATAGACGAAATTCCAACCGATGTCAGTATGATCCAGAATATACCGGTTACTGATATCGCTTATGTAAAAGTATTCCGACCGCCATTCATGGGAGGAAGAGGAGGCAGTGGGGGTGCCATAGCTATTTATACCCGGCGCGGTGATGATGTGAAACAGGAAGAAGGGCGTGGCATGGATAAAACAACAGTGGCGGGTTATACCGCCTTACGTGAATTTTATTCACCCAACTACCAAATGTTTGACCGCCGCAATGAATTGAAAGACGTACGCACCACTTTATACTGGCAACCCATGATATTAACCTATCCCGGTTCCGGCAAACTGCTGATTAACTTTCATAACAACGACATTACCGAAGCCTTCCGCGTTATTATCCAGGGCGTTTCAAAAGATGGGAAGCTTACGCATTTGGAATACTTGATGGAGTGATTATACAATTTGAGAATTTGAAAATTTGAGAATTTGAAAATTTTGTTGGAGGTATACAGATTAATCCACTTATCAACCAAGCAACTGCATTTTCAAATTTTCAAATTAACTAATTATTAATTTCTTCAGTTCCACCTCCTCCAGCACCTTCCTCTCAGGCGTACCGGATTTTTTGCTCCATTTCACCAGGCGCATACAACCTTTGTCAATTTCAAGCCCGGTAATATCACCATCATCATAACAACAGCAACCGCTGTTAAAATAGGTCGGCAGCATTTTTAAGTAATCTTCCGATACCTGGTGGTACTGGTGCTTACGGATATCGATTTCTTTTTCAGTTCGGGTACGACCTTCATCATCATTGTTCTGGCGGCAGATGAGTAGTTCGCGATATAATCTTTCCAAATGCGTTAATGAAGCAAATACGGGTTGATGCGTGTGCCCGGTAACCAGTAAAACATTCTTATGATTCATGGACCATTCATACATCACCTGGTTGTGTTTTGTTTTAAGACTGGAATCGTAAGCCGGTGTGTTGGGGTTAATACCCAGGTATGCCTGGACAGGTGCCCAGATGCGTGCCACAAACCATTTGCTGAACCAGTTACCATCGCTAAGTTTATCACCCTGGTGCCCATGGGTGCAGAAAATCTTCAGCATCACATCATCAATCAAAGTGGTCAGTATAACGCCTTCGTATACCTGCAGATCGTAGCCGTAAATTTTTTTTAATTCCATGGCAGCAAATGGATCATTGCCCCAGTACAAATCATGGTTGCCATAAATTTTGGTAAAAGCATTGGCCGGGATAAATTGCTTTTCCAGCTGGAAAGATTTGGGATGAATTTTTTTTACAGCACCCAGGCTGGCTTCCCATAATTCTTCACTGTCACCCAATGAAATAAAATGAAATCCTTTATGATGATAATATTGAAGTGCTCCCAGGTAATTATCTTCGCTTTGCATAAAATCATCCGCCTGGTCTCCACCTCCTTTATGTGCATCTGAAAAGATAATGAATCGACCTTCTTCCGCTTCAAAAGGAATGATCTTTCCTTTTTCATTTTTTTTATTCAATATATTTTGCTGCAATTCATCCAACGCCTTAAACACGGCTTTCGAATCAGGGCTCCCCGAAAACCGCCTCGTCAGCCACAGCACAGGGTTTAATAATATTTTTTGGAGAAATCTTTTCAAAGGTTTAGAGTTTAGGGTTTAGCGTTTAGAGTCTTTTCAAATGTTTAGGTTTTAGAACTTAGAGTTTAGATAAAGTGGAAATCGTTTAGTGTTTAAGCTTAGAGTTTAGATAAAGTGGAAATCGTTTAG
>JAKFER010000037.1:0-19304 GCA_036675565.1 Chitinophagaceae bacterium | reverse complement strand
ACCCGTCGGGAACGCAACTGAAAAATGTCTTGCACAAAACGTTCCGCTGAAACGATGGGCAATTATTAGATTATGTTCGTTACCTGCCAGATGTTCCTACGGAACATTAATAGCATAAAACAAAATCAATGGTTGTATCATTGACACATGCTGTGTTTCATCGGAACACATGGTATGTAGTAAATAGCAATGTAATGTATAACGTTTCATCGGAACGTTTTGTGCTTGTCCGTAATTGCTGAACAGAATTAAACACTTCAATTAATTTCACAGATAGGACCATTTCATTCGCCAGGTCTGCCGTACAATATCCAGGAAATCAAAAGTGCAATGCGGACCCGTAGAATACAATTTCGTCTACCTGTTCTCGTTATTTACTTTACAACGAAAATACAAATAGGGGACCCGTCGGGAAAATAGCTGGCCGTTTATTTCTGTTTCTCTGTTCTTTCAATCATCTAAACCTTTCCCTTCAAGTATTTTAGGGATATATTTTTCCAACCTGCTTTCTCTTGTTTTAGTTTGTTTAGGTGCAGAAAAATAAAGTAAATACCCTTTCTGTCTGCCCGGAGTTAATGAAAGGAAAGCTTTTTTTAGTTCGGGCATATCATCTAAAACTGTTTTAAACTCTACCGGCATTTTGTATTCTATAGTTTTTTTTAATTCCACTTTTAATCCCGCTTTTTCAACCTGTATCGCTTCCCTTACATAATTTATTATTAATTTTTTTTGTTTTTTAATTTCATTAATATGAGTGAAACGTAGTTGTCTTGCTGACTGTACGTTTTCTGTTTGTTGAATCAAAACTTTGCTCTTGTCTTTTAGCAAAGCTCCTTTATGAAATAGAATGGCAACATATTGTTTAAAGCCATGAATCAATACAATGTTTTTACCATTATAGGTATAACAGGGACATCCCCACTTTAGCTCTTCATCTAAATTACATTCCAGTATGATGTCTCTTAAAGAATTATATGCTTCCTGCCATTTTGTGGCCTTTTTAAAGAACCAATCTACTTCCGGATTCATCAGAATTAATTTTAAGCATTGAAATAATTTTTCTACCAACTGGCCTGAAATGCCATGAAATAATAGTCAGAACAAGTAATAACGCGGGACCGAAATATTCTGCCGCATCGTCACCAACTGCCAGATGTGATAAAATTGCACCTGTCATTAAAAAAGAGAAACCTCCATATGCCCATTCTTTTACTAAAGGATAGTTGGGAATTAAAATAGCAACAACACCTAAAATTTTCCATATACCTATGATCGTTAGAAAATACGTAGGATAGCCCATGGCTGTCATTTTCTGTACTTCTTCTTCCTGGTGAATTATTTGTACGATCCCCGTTGAAATCATTCCTAATGATAGCCAGGCAGTAGCTACCCAGTAAATGATTTTGTTTCTCTTATTCATACAATTATTTTTTTAATTTATTAATTGCTTCCTGTAGCCTGTTGTGCGCCATATTGATGCCATGGGCAAAGGGCAATTTGAGCATATTGTTCCTGTCAGTTACAGACTTATAAATGATGTGCATAGTTAGTTTACTGGTGTTATTGGTAAGTTGCTCAAAAGTCAAAAATTCAAGTTGAACAGGGAATGAGCTGTTTTCCATTTCAAAAGTTCTCGTGATTTTATGATCAGGTTCATACTCATGAATTGTTCCGTTAAAACGATGTGTATTACCCTTGGGGTCGGTAGTTTCAAATTGGTAGCTTCCGTGTCTTGCGGA
The DNA here is from genome assembly GCA_036675565.1 of Chitinophagaceae bacterium. Lineage (GTDB taxonomy): Bacteria > Bacteroidota > Bacteroidia > Chitinophagales > Chitinophagaceae > JACCYQ01. The sequence continues at coordinate 17,565 of JAKFER010000037.1, read as the reverse complement.
TTCCAGTTTCAATACTTTAGTTCCCATCCATTGTTCTACAATTTCAGGTTCTGTAAATGCTGTAAATAGCAATTCCAGTGGTATTTCAAATTCCCGGGTAATGACCAGGTCTTGTTTACCTTCCTCTGCAGATATTTTAGTTTTCAGTTCCACGATACTTATTTTTTTGATTTATATTTTTTCATTACCTGCTCTAACTTATTAAATCTGGCATCCCAAATTTTTTGGAATGGTTCCAGGAAGTCGGCAACAACTTTCATTTTATTTGCATTGAGGTGATAGATTATTTCTCTGCCATTTTGTTCCTGTTTTAATAGTTCACATTCTGTAAGTATTTGCAAATGTTTGGAAACAGTCGGGCGGGCAGTATCAAAGTTTGATGCAATGGCTCCCGCTGTCATTGAATGGGATGCTACCAATAAAAGTATGGCCCTTCGTGTAGGGTCGGCAATGGCTTGAAATACATCACGTCTTAAATTCATTATGAAGTCATTTGACTACAAATATAAATGTAGTTATTTGACTACTCAAAAATTTTTTTTATTTATTGAGGCAATGGGGAAGCCCCGGGCTGTCTGAAATGTAAAAGGGAATATTCACTATTTGCGGCTATGCATGATAGTATGTCATGAGTCTGATCACTGATCATTCTTTTGACTACCAAACTGATCGGCCCATAGCAACCGATCCTCTCCAACTTGCGCCGCGGTGACTTCTCTTAATGTTTGGAGCATCCTTAAAGCTTCAGCCCTATCCATTCCAATGAACCTTAAAAAGCCATATGATATCATCCCAGTCCTGTGAATACCCGCGGAACAGTGGATATAAATTTTGGAGCCTGCAAATACCAGGTTTGATAATTTGGTATATAAACTATAAACCTGGTCAATGGCTTCACCGTCATGGGGTTTGGATGCAGAAAAAGGAAACCATATCCATTCAATGTTTAAGGTTTGTAGCATTCTGCCAATTGCAGACGCTCCTTCATTTTCATTTAGTAAAGTAAGTACAGCTGATGTGCCTTCATTTTTCAAACCTTCAAAAGAAATCTTTCCTCCAGGTTTATGTCCAATAGCCAGGAATCCATTTCCAATTTTCACCCAATTAATTGCTGTATGAAGATCTTTTGCTTTTGCTGCTTGTTTAATCCGGCTCAATAATTCACCCAGTTCTTTCCCCTTTGAAGAGTCTTCTTTAATGATTTCCCGGATCCTGTTTGTTATTTGCTGAATTTCTGATTCAGCTATTTTACCGGACTTAATTAATGGGATTAACTGTTCTATTTCATCTCTCATAACGTATTATACATCCTGGCAAATAAGGCCAATAGTAAATCCAAAATACAAAATATATTCTACTACGCATGCCCGACGGATCCTCGTTGGAAATTTCAAATGCAACAAAAAACGGTAAACCTGTCGGCAAATGAACAAATGCCTTTGTACAAAACCTTCCGCTTGAACGATGGGCAATTATAAGATTATGTTCGTTACCTGCCAGATGTTCTTGCGGAACATAATTAGCATGAAACAAAATCATGGTTGTATCATTGACAATTCCGGGTTCCATGGGAACTCAAGATTTTATGAATGCATTCCATTTTCAGGTTAATAAATGTCTTGCACAAAACGTTCCGCCGGAACAATGGGCAATTATTAGATTATGTTCGTTACCTGCCAGATGTTCCTACGGAACATTAATAACCATAAACAAAATCAATGGTTGTATCATTGACACATGCTGTGTTCCATCGGAACGTTTTGTGCTTGTCGGTGGTAGGACTAATTCATCTCCCCAGGCACCGGTAAAAAAACTTTAAACGTTCGCCTACGGATCCCCGTTGAAAATACTATATAGGCGAAAAAAACAAATGCGGGAGACCCGTCGGGAAAGTAAGCTATTGTTGTGTGCCGGGCAACTTAAAAATTTATTGAGTCCACAATATGAAGTTAATAACATCATACTGCTTTCTTTTTTCTTCGTCCACAGCACCCTGAAATATGTCAAACGAATAATCTTTGGTAAAGGATTTTCTTTCGGATTTCATGGCGGAAGTAATATGTTGAATCTTATCTATCAACTGAGTGGGCAATGATGCGTAAATTTTATCATGAAGTTTTTGAACATGCAGCATCTGGTTATAATCAGTTTTAGGATTAAGAATCAAATGAATATTATTCAATAAAATAGCATAAACATCGGGGTAGAACTTAAAAGTTTCCATTGCCAATAATGTTGTGATATAAGCTTTTGGCTGCAGGTACTTCTGATGCCTGTCTGCATTAGAACTATTATGGTGAAGCTTGAAATTTAAAGTACTGTCGTAAATGCTCTTAAGGATCTTTGCATCACGATTTACAGCGTCAGAAAAAATAAAAGTTTTACGTTCAATTCTGAATTTTGGCAGAAGTTCAGTTTTAAGAAAGCTGATATAATTAATTCTCGCTATGACGTCCGTATTATAAATAGTATCACCTATGCATTTCTCATATTCATCTTTGGTCAGGATAGAACTATCACAAAAATTGGATTCAATATTTTGACTTTGTGCTTTCAGCGAAAAAACTAAAATAGATATGGTGATAATGGCTAGTAATCGCATAGATTATTATTAGTTCGCCTACCGATTACCGTGGGTAATTTTGTAAGTAGATCAATTTATTCCGGTATCGGTAAATAAACTTTGAATGTAGCACCTTCACCCGGCTTTCCTTCGGCCATAATATATCCATTGTGATTTTCAATTACCTTCCTGGTTATGGATAAACCGATTCCTGTTCCTTTATATTCTGCATTGCCATGCAACCTGGTAAATACATTAAAAATTCTTTCCGCATCTTTTTGTTCAAAACCAATTCCATTGTCCTGGATGGTAATAACAAAATAATCCGATTGCTGTTCTTTGGCTGATAATGGCAACCCGGAGTCCTTACCGCTGATTTTTTTTCCTGTGATATTGACTTCCGGTGTAACACCGGGTTTGGTGTATTTTAATGCATTGCCCACCAGGTTTTGAAAAGCCTGTTGCAATTGCCGGTGATGACCCTGGATGGTAAATAATTTTCCGACGTTAATGTTTGCCTTTTTTATTTCAGCTTCCAAATCCAGGTCGTTTAAAACCAGGTTGATGATCTGGTCAAGGTTTACTTCTTCAAATAATTTTGGCCGCAAGGATAATTGGGAATAATTCAACAAATCATCAATCAGCGATCCCATCCGGGTGGAAGCTAATTCCATCCGTTCAAAATACTGGCTCTCTTCTGCTGATAACCTTCCGTCCAGGCTTTTTTTCAAGCGGTCTGCAAAAAAATGAATTTTTCTTACAGGTTCTTTCAGGTCATGCGATGCGGCATAGGCAAATTCTTCCAGGTTTGCATTGGATCTTTTCAGGTCCTCAACATATTTCTCTAATTGAATTTGTGATTCTTTGATCGGTGTTACATCTGTAAAAATGTGAATCAAATGGTCATCGTCCATTTTTGAAACAGTAAGTTCCAGCCACCTTTTGGTATATTCTAAATAGTATTGTGTCAGCGATGGTTCGCCTGTCTGTAATGTATTTACACACATCTGGTAATACGGAGAGCCAATCAAATTGGGATCGATTTCAATGGCTGTTTTGGACAGGTAAACATCTTTGGGTAGACCGGTAAATTGAATGGCCGCATCATTAGCTAATATGGTTCTGGCATCAACAATTTTTCCACTTTTATCCCGGATCATTTCAGAAACAGAAATGCCGTTACTGGAATAAGTAAGAATGTTATCCAGTAAATTATTTTGCTTTTCCAGGTCAGCCGTGCGTTCCTGTACTTTTTTCTGTAATTCGGCTTCACTGCCTTCTAATCTTTTCCTGGCAACTACCTGTTCCGTGATCTCGTGTGCAATAGCAATAAAACCATCCACAATATCATTTTGAAACAGCGGTTCCCATACCGAATTAAAATAACAGGTTTCTAATTGACCATTCCGCTTAAGCTGGATTTCAAATTCGCTGGCCGGAAAAGATTTTCCCGTCCGCATCAGTTCATTTGCAAGGGGCTCCAGTGTTTCTTTTGCTTCCGGTAATGATTCAAACAAAGGTTTGCCAACAAACTCCTCACGGGTTCGGCCCACCAATGGCAGGTAAAAATTGTTGGCCAATTCTGTAACAAAATTTTGTCCGCGAAATACCGCGATGGCTACGGGTGCCTGCATCACCATGGTTCGGAAGCGTTGTTCGCTTTCTTTAATCCTTTTAGCTGCCAATACCTTTTCTGTGGTTTCTGTACATGCACAAAAAACACCAGATACTGCGCCGGCATCATCAAATACCGGGCTGTAAGAAAATGTGAAATAACTTTCCTCCACGTAACCATGCCTGTTAATCATCAGCAGCTGATCTTCTGCCCAGGTGGAAGTGCCTTCCTGCATCACCTTACCGGCCAGTGGGCCAACAACATCCCATATCTCAGACCATACTTTTGGTCCTGGTGCACCCAGGGCTTTCGGATGTTTATCTCCCGCAATTATATGGTAAGCATCATTGTAAATAGTAACCAGCTCAGGGCCCCACCAGACAAACATTGGGAACTGGGAATTGAGCAGAATGTTAACAGCGGTGCGTAAATTCTGAGGCCAGGTATCGGCATTACCAATTGGCGTTTGCGACCAGTCAAAATGACGAATCAGTTCACCCATCTCACCGCCACCTTGTAGAAAGGAAATGGCTGAATCTTTTTTTGTTGATTTCATCTGCACGCTAATCTGTTAAGAATTTTGAAATTACTAAATAAAAAATTGAACGATTTATTTTTGAGAATCATTCTAAGTAATTTATAAAACAGCAAGCCATTGAATAATATATTTTGTATTCAATGTCAAATGAATAACCTTTAAATCCGGATACATTTTTTTTGGTGATTATGCAAAATACAAGCCACCTGGTTTAAACTTTGGCGCTTATGATCGTTGCAAATAATATCAGTAAAAGATTTAACGGAATTAAGGCCGTTGATAAAATCTCTTTTGAAGTAAAAGAAGGCGAAACCCTTGTGTTGCTTGGTACCAGTGGCTGTGGTAAAACAACCACATTGCGCATGCTCAATCGTTTAATTGAACCGGATATGGGCGATGTTTTAATTAATGGTAAAAATATCCAGTCTCAATCCATCACTGAACTAAGAAGAAATATGGGTTATGTATTGCAACATCATGGCTTGTTTCCACATTACACAGTCAGCGAAAATATTGGCATCGTGCCCCAATTGTTGCACTGGGAGAAAGAAAAAACAAGGGAGCGAACAAAAGTGTTAATGGAAAAATTACAATTACCTGTTTCATTAGCAAATGCATACCCATCTGAATTAAGCGGTGGACAGGCGCAAAGGGTAGGACTGGCAAGAGCATTGGCGGCCAATCCTTATATACTTTTGATGGATGAACCGTTTGGTGCATTGGATCCCATTACCCGGGTTGAAATAAGAAAAGAATTAAAGCAACTGGATGAATTAAAGAAAAAAACGATCGTGCTGGTAACACATGATGTGCAGGAAGCTTTTGAATTGGGCGATATCATTTGCCTGATGAAAAATGGATCCATTGAACAAATTGGTGAACCTGCTTCATTTTTATATAAACCTGCTACAGCATTTGTCAGCCAGTTTGTGGAACAGGAACGATTGCAGTTAATATTAAAATCTGTGTTGATCAAAGATGCCTGGAATGTATTACCAGTATCAAATGGAGTAATCGGAAATCAATTAACCCTGGATAATAATCTATGGGAAGCCATGGAACTGATCACCCAAAAAAATGAAAACCTGGTTATTGAAAATGAAGAAACAGGAGAAATTAAGGAGATCAATTTTGCGGTAATAGAATCCGCTTTGAATTCAATGAATCAAAGGAACTAAAAATGGAAGAGCAGCAAAACCTTTGGCAATTTATGATGCAGCAATCCGGCAAGTTGTGGGAGCAAACGCTTACACATACCGGTCTCACTTTTATTTCATTGCTGATCGCTGTACTGGTTGGTTTACCGCTTGGGATCATGATCGCAAAGAGAAAATCGCTGGCTTCCGGTGTATTGGGTTTTGCCGGCATTTTGCAAACCATTCCTTCTATTGCTTTATTGGGTTTCATGATCCCCTTGCTGGGTATTGGTCCCTTACCCGCCATTGCAGCACTCTTTCTCTATGCGCTGTTACCCATCATCCGCAATACTTATACCGGCATTAAGGAAGTGGATCCTGCAGTGGTTGATGCAGCATTTGGAATAGGCATGACCCATAAACAGGTATTATTAAAAATTCAATTGCCCTTAGCCATGCCTGTTATACTTGCCGGAATCCGAACAGCTACGGTGATCAATGTGGGTGTGGCAACACTGGCAGCATATATTGCAGCTGGGGGTTTGGGAGAATTTATTTTTGGGGGCATTGCTTTAAACAATACCAATATGATACTGGCAGGTGCCATTCCTGCTGCCGTACTTGCTATATTATTTGATTTCGCATTATCCATTGTTCAAAAATTACAGGTGCGAAAAATGCGAAGAGTAGCATTGATTTTGCCTGCCGTTTTGCTGGTATTTTCATCTTTTTATATCATTCCTTTTTCCGGTAAAAAAATGCTGGCAGGTTTTACACCTGAATTTATGGGGAGAGAAGATGGATATCTTGGCTTAAAAAAAATCTATGGTTTAAAGATACCCACCGTGGTTATTAGTGATGCAGTAATGTATAAAGCGGTGTTTGAAAGAAAACTGGATGTGATCAGCGGGTACAGTACGGACGGCAGGTTAAAAGCATTTGACCTTGTTACCCTGCAGGATGATAAAACGATCTTCCCACCCTATTATGCAGCGCCATTGGTAAGACAGGAATCATTAATAAAATTTCCTGAATTGGAACCTGTGTTAAATATGTTGTCAGGTAAGATCAACGACAGCATCATGACTGATTTAAATTACCGCGTAGATTATTTAAAACAACTTCCTGAACAGGTGGCCAGGGAATTTTTGCAACAACACAATTTGTACAAACCACCGCAAAACGGAAAGGGCGGTGTGGTACGCATCGGTTCAAAAATATTTGGCGAACAATATATTTTGGTCAGCATGTATAGCATGCTGATTAAAGGATATACAAACCTGCAGGTAGAAACAAAAACCGGCTTAGGTGGAACTAAAATATGTTTTGATGCACTGACCAATGACCAGATTGATTTTTATCCTGAATACACCGGAACGGGCTTGCTTGTATTATTGCAGCCATCCAAACAAGAATTACAAAAAGTAATCGGCGATAAGGAAGCCACCTACCAGTTTGTAAAAACAGCATTTCAAAATAAATACAATCTTGCCTGGCTTCAGCCTATTGGATTCAATAATGCTTATGCGCTAATGATGAGAAGGCAACAGGCAAAAGAACTGGGCATTGAAACCATTTCAGATCTGCGGAATTATTTGAACAAAGAGTAATTGAGTTGATATCCTTTAGTTCAAGGCTGATACAAGTGCTGGCATCATTAATTAAGATTTTCCAGGTTTCATTAGCTTCTTTAAAATTTCAAGTTTTATGAAGAGTGATAATAATTGAAATATACCCATTTGGGGGTATATAGGGTTATGATGATATCACCTAGTTTTGATTCAGATGTCAAAACTGCTTATTTAAACTCCCCATTAATAGTAATGTATATAACACCGTAACCCGAAAATGATTTGTAATCATCCTTTTACTATTAGTAAGTACAGCTATTCAGCAGCAATGCCAGCTGCCACTTTATTTTATAATCAAAAGAGAAAATACAAAACCCAGTCTTCATAACTATTAACCATGAAATACATATTTATTTTGTTTTTTGCATTGAATTTCATTTCCTGTAAGAAAGAGAAAGAGACTGGGGAATATGTTGATATCACTTATGAAATTCAGACAAATGATATTGGGTTTAACTTTGTAAAAACAGGAGAATACGATCCTGTTATTGGAACAGCTCCAAATACAGAAGTTGATTGGCCTATCACCTCAATTGGTACTTTCAAAAAAACAGTAAGAGTCAAAAGAGGGTTCATGGTTCAAATAACTGCTACTCATCCAACCTCAGATAGATGGAATTTGAGTATTAAAAAAGCGAATGGGCAACTTTTATCAAGCTCGGGTACTCCAACTTTTTTCCCTGATCCAACAAATGCCTACTATGCAGGTTTTGAAATTATAGTAGATTAATAAGCAAGAATTTCTTTCCGTTGGGAAATTTGGTTGTTGGTATTGAAGCAGTGCCGTAGCAGGGGTTGTTACTCACCATTTGTGTGAGTGTAAATCGGCTGGTATGGATCACCTTTTGGTTTGTGGAAATAATTACCAACAAAGGGTGTAAACAGTATTGGATAAAGTAAGGAAGTTATATAAAAAATTAATATTTGCCACCTGATTATGAAAACTATATATCTATCGTTTTTGTTTAGTATCTCTTGTTGCTTACCTGTATTTTCACAGAGTATAACATCAACAGAACTTAAAGGTTATTGCATGGAAATTAATGCCATTCAATTTGCCCTTGATAGTAAAACCTTTGTTAACCCTAAAGACAAGCAAACCTATCAGCTCTATTTTTCAAAAGAAAACTTCGATGTATTATTTAGTTCAGGCTTAGGATATAAAGCTGAATACATGGCATCAGTTAGTGAAATGCTCTACGTTTCAGAAGGTATAGATTTGTCCGTTGCAAAAGGAGTAACTGCTAAACCTGTAAATCCCGGATCCGCTGTACAAGTAATCGAGGTCTCCTTTCCAGATAAGTCAGTGGTAACAAAAGTTATTGAAAAAGGGAAACTCATTAAGACAACTGCTATTAGCCACTTAAATTTTTATTACCTAACCGGCAATACCACACAAAAGACCCGATTAATAAATGCATTAAATGGGATAATAAAACTTTTGTCGAAGAATTCTGCCATGTATCATCAATTACAGAGTGGTATGGTTGCCTTTCCGGATGGCACATATACCGGATCTTATATTGGTGTGAATAAAAGGCGTGAAGGTATAGGTAAGTTTGTATTTAAGGATGGATCTTACTACACGGGAGAATGGGAAAATGACAAAATGCATGGAAAGGGAGAATTCAAGAGTATGGAAGCAGTTAAAATAAGTGGTGATTTAACACCGAATAGAAAAGGAGTAATCTATAAAGGAGAATGGGTGGAGGGTAAAATTCAGGGTAAAGGAACACTAAAGGACGTTGGAATTTATTATGAAGGCAACTTCGTGGACGGACGTATAGAAGGTAATGGTAGTGTAAAATATACATCGTCTGGAGAATGGACTTATGATGGAGAGTGGAAGGACTTTAAGTTTCACGGCAAAGGCATTAGGCTGAGAAATGGCGGGAAGTATGAAGGTGAATGGAAGGACGGAATGGAGGATGGGAAAGGAATTTTCACGGCAAGTTCGGGTGCTGTTTATGATGGAGAGTGGAAATACGGTAAGGAACATGGTTATGGAATTTTCACTGCCGGGAAAAGTAAATACGTGGGGCAATGGAGATTTGGAGAACGACACGGGACGGGCGAATACATTTGGGATAATGGTGATAAGTATAATGGCAGTTGGAAATATGCAAGAGAGGGTAAGGGAATTATGCAGTACGCCAATGGCGATAAATATGATGGCGAATGGCGATCCGATAGAAAATACGAGGGAACATATATATGGAAAAATGGAAATAGTTACTCCGGAGAATGGAGTAAGGATACGATGCATGGAAAAGGAACAATGGTCTATGCAAGTGGCGAAAGATACGAAGGTGAATGGAGATGGGGAAGTCCCAGTAATCTTGTAATCCAAAATAACAAAATCAATAAAAAAATAAAAGATGGAATGGATAGAGCTGACCTTAACACCAAATACTTGCGTGCTAAAACTGAAAGTTTATCCGGGCATAAAACTTATTTTGTCAATTATATACTCACAGACAGTACTTTAATTCTTTATGTCCCTAAAAACTTTTCTCATAAAATATATTTCAATAAAAACAACGATAACAAGGTTGATGGTGATTTAGATTTGAATTATACATATGTCTACCCCCAAGGTTACTATTACAAATTTTTTGCGATGAGTAAAGGAATATACCGTGTTGATGATTTACTCCCATCCCACAGAGATAGCAACAATATAATGGAACTTGTTTTTCCATTAACGGATATTCTTTCCCGTAGATCAAAAGTAATAGCATTGCAGATCGCATTTGACGACGGTAATGGAAACCGCACTTTTTTGCCTAAAAGAAAAGAAGAAATTGATTTTGCAGAAGGCAAAATGTATTACATAAAACTGTCAACATGATACCCGCTTTCAGTGACAATATTTCACTTAACTATTAATACACCAAGAAATGAGATTGATCAATATGAAAAAAATTGCGCTCTCCATTGCATTCGCTTCTATTAGCATTATTGGCTACTCCCAATCCCACAACTATAATCCTTGCTGTCGTTACACCAAAAGCAATGTAACAGCCGAGTGCATATGCCCAGCATGCGAAAAGGACAAAGATGATGAGAAAAAAGCTTTGCAAGCCGAAGCAAAAAGGGAGAAGGACAGAATCGCTCAGGAGACTGCAAAGAAAGCAGAAGAGATTAAAAAGTCTAGCGAAGAATTAGCGAGGAAAAAGGAAGAAGATCGAAAAGAAAGGGAGAAAAATACAGTATATATCGAAGCTCCGATAAGTAACATAAAAAACAAAAGTTCGGCGAATGCAAATCCTACAAACAACACTGTTATGTACGCAGAGCCAGCTTCCTATTCTAATGGAAGTAGGGCTAGTTTTAAAGATAGCAGTAACAATATCTTATTTTATTTAGAGGATAACATTTTTGTGTATCCAACCCATTTCAATTCGTACTCATTCATTGATCGTTTCCCTGGTAATCTCGGCATAATTTTAATCGATGTAAACAAGATGAATACTGAAAGTAAAATGAATATTGCATATCCTGATGGAAAAAGAGAATTTCCAGAAGAAAATATTCCAAGGAGAATATTTTTCATAAAGGATAAATGGTTCATGATAGAATCAAGAATGGGCATTTCACTTTATAATTTAGTTTCTAAGGAAAGAATACCATTACCGTTGGTTGAAAATGATGTTTCTTGGGAATATCATTATATGCCTATTTATGAATCAGGTGTTTACCAACAATCAAACGAATATCGACCGTGGTGGAAAGCTTCCCGAAAGGAAGAAAGTATAGCATTAAAAGCTCAGGTTATCAAAGACTTTCCTGATAAGGTTTCTGAAGTGCAGTTAAAGGAAAGTCAATTCTGTATCGTTATTACTACAGGTAGGGGAAATGTCCAGATTCCTGAAAGAATTTCTGATTACCAAACCTCTTTTGCTTATTTATCTAAAGCAGGTAAACTTCTCATCAAATAAAAAAACTACCAGACAAGAAAAAGAAAAGCTTTTAAAATCCTCATTGAAGATAAAATTTCTCATAAAATAATGAACATAGCACGCAATGACTTTTACAGAGTTATTCATGTAACATTTCTACCATTTTACATTACTGTCACTCTCAAAATTTCAGTTCATCAGACATTATTAATGCCAGTAAGGAGATCAGCAGCAAACAAATTAAAGCTGACGGAAAAATTTATACAGATTTAAGATAACCAGGTTTTCACGGTAAGTATTCCATAGAAAAACTTTAATGTGCCATTTAGTTCCAAACTGGCAAATAATGCTGTTTATAAACCAGGGAATAACCGAGAGGTACTGGCAGTAGCCGAAGGTATTGATTTATAGAAGGTAGAAAAAATGGAAAAGCAGTTTAATGGCCTTGGAATAGCCGTTGAATAAATTGGAGAATTGCTGACTGGTTTTTTTATTTATTTCTTCCAAACCTTCCAGGTTTTTAAAACCTGGATGGTTTGCGAAAGCTTTTAATTCATCCAACGGTTTTATTTTAACCAACAGGTGAAAATGATTTGGCATCAGGCACCAGGCTAAGGTGGTCGCAACCGGTGTTATATGTTTTTGATATTGCAAAAAGGATATCATCGCCATTAGCATGGTTATAAATATGATAGATGGCACCCGGCAGTAACGGTTCCATTTAATTTAATTATGCGTTTTGGTCTTTTATTGATGCAATTGCTTTTCGGAAATAATGATCTTGAAAATATATTTATAGAAATCAATCATCCTATTTCTTCTTCATCGCCGATTCCCTTATGATCAATTCCGTAGGCAAAACTTTTGTTTGGAAATCAGTAACGGGTCTTTTACTTTCTATCAATTGTATTAATAGTTCAATAGCTGTTTGTCCAATTTCAAATGCAGGTTGTTTGATCACTGTTAAAGATGGAGAAAACAATTCACCTGTTTTTGTATTTGTAAACCCGGTGAATCCTACATCGATTTTTGGGTTTAATCTTTTAAGGCATCCAAAACAAGTCATGGTCAGCCTGTCGCCCCCTGCAAAAATTGCATCTGGTTTCATTTTACTTTTAAACAAAGTATTCAATGCTTCATCCACTTCACTATTAATCATACCACCATGTGAGCAATATTTTACCATGGATTCATCAAATTTAATATGGTGTTTTTTTAAGGCTGCTTTGTAGCCTTCCAGTCTTTCTTTAGTAATGGATAAATAGGGTGAGCTGGTAATATGCGCTATTCTTTTATAACCCTGGAATATCAAATGTTCTGTTGCATGAAAAGCCCCCTGGTGATTATCGGCCGTTACTTTATGCGTTTCTATTTCATCCGTGATCCTGTCGAAAAAAACAATAGGTAATCCTTTTTCGTGCAAGTCTTTCAAATACGAAATGTCAATGGACTCACTCGAAAGCGAAACGAGTAAACCATCAACTCCCCTGTTTGCCAGGTGTTGTACGTTCACCATTTCTCTTTCCATGGATTCATGGCTTTGTGTAATAATAACGTGGTAACCGCGATTGTAAGCGATGGATTCTATGCCATTGATAGCCTGTGAAAAATAATTATTAGCAATCTCCGTAACGATTACACCAATGGAGCGGCTTCTTCTTTCTTTCAGGCTCAGCGCAATCGGGTTGGGCCGGTAATTGATCTCTTCTGCATATTCAAGCACCTGTTTTTTTGTTTCTGCCCCAATTTCGTGGCTGCCTCTTAGTGCCCTCGAAACAGTTGATGTAGAAAGATTAAGTGCTTTTGCAATATCCTTTATTGTTACGGGTTCAAACCTCATTTATTGCCGGGTAGATTAGTATATTTTTTCTTTTACCTGGTTAAATGTATTGAATTTTCAGGAGCGCAACAATTTGCAATCGTTATCGGGAACGATTGCGTAAAAAAATGTCATCTGCGGGCACTGTTCCACTTTAAATATCAGTAGACTTGTTAACGGAATGATGCAGTAGAAATATCATTTCTATTATATAAATCAAACTATTGCAAAGCCATTATGAACGTTACCAACCAATTCGATCTTTCAGGAAAAACTGCCCTTGTTACGGGTTGCAGCCGCGGCATTGGCCAGGCAATGGCAGTTGGGTTGGCTGAAGCTGGTGCAAATATCATTGGCGTTTCTCATTCTCTTGCTGCGAATAGTGAAACAGAAAATGAAGTCAAAAAAACAGGCCGCAATTTTTCAGCATACAGCGCCGATTTCTGTAACCGAACCTCGCTTTATGATTTTATTGAAAAAGTAAAAAGCAATCATCCACAGGTTGATATTTTAATTAATAATGCAGGAATGATTTTGAGAAATCCTGCCGCCACACATTCTGATGAAGATTGGGACCAGGTACTTTCTATCAACCTTGATGCGCAATTTATTCTTACCCGTGAATTTGGAAAATTAATGCTGGAAAGAAAACAGGGTAAAATTGTTTTCACCTGTTCTTTATTATCATTCCAGGGTGGTATCAATGTGCCGGGATATGCAGCCAGCAAAGGTGCCATTGCCAGTTTGGTAAAAGCATTTGCAAATGAATGGGCGGGTCATGGTGTAAATGTAAATGGTATTGCTCCCGGGTATATCACTACAGATAATACAACTGCATTGCGGAGTGATGAAAAAAGAAGTCAATCCATCCTGGATCGCATTCCGGCAAACAGGTGGGGCGAACCGGAAGATTTTAAAGGACCTGTTGTGTTTTTGAGTTCAGAAGCATCTGCCTATGTCCATGGAACCATTTTAATGGTAGATGGTGGCTGGATGGGAAGATGATAATTATAAAAAAAATTAAAAACGATAGTTGAATATGATAGAAAGACATGCCCATCATCCCACAGAAGTAAAAAAAATGGATACGCAGCAACTGCGGGATGAATTTTTAGTGAGTTCATTGATGCAGGCAGGCCAATTGAATTTTGTATACAGCCATTATGATCGCATGATCATTGGCGGTATAGTGCCCTCGGGAGAAGAATTGGTCTTAGGAACTTATGAATCTTTGAAATCCGAATACTTTTTGGAAAGAAGAGAAGTGGGAATTATTAATGTGGGTGGGGAAGGAAAAATAATAACGGAACAGGAAACTTTTTCTTTGAATAAACTGGATTGTCTTTACCTGGGCAAAGGAAACAGCAAAGTACATTTTTCATCAACGGATAAAAACAACCCGGCCATATTCTTTCTTTTATCTGCACCTGCTCATACCAATTATCCCAATACCTTAATGAAAAGCAGTGATGCCAATGCCACCGCTATGGGATCAACGGAAACAAGTAATGAAAGGACCATTTATAAATACATTCATCCCGATGGAATAAGGAGTTGCCAGTTGGTTATGGGACTTACGATATTGGCCAATGGCAGTGTTTGGAATACCATGCCTGCGCATACACATAACCGCAGGATGGAGGTGTACTTGTATTTTGATGTGAAGAAGGAACATAATGTTTTTCATTTTATGGGTGAACCACAACAGACAAGGCATATACTGGTATCCAATCATGAAGCGGTGATTTCCGCACCATGGTCCATACATGCCGGTTGCGGAACGGCTAATTATTCTTTTATCTGGGGCATGGCAGGAGAAAATCAGTCATTTGCCGACATGGATTTTGTAGCGATAAACGATTTACGATAATATATTTTTTAACTGCTTACTAATCACAATTTTTAAAACAAGCTTGCATATGAAACATAGAATTTATTGCTTGCTGCTGCTATTATTCTCTGTTGCCATCGTCCGGGCACAAACCAAACAGGTAACCGGAAGAGTGACCACTGAAACCGGTGATGGCATACCAGGAGTAACAGTTACGGTAAAAGGAACAGACAATGCTACCCGCACCAACCAGGATGGAAGTTTTTCCATTAACGCAGCAAATAACAGCGTGCTGGTTTTTAGTTATGTAGGATATACTTCCCAGGAAGAATCGGTTGGTGACCGGTCAACCATCAATGTTTCGCTTGTTAACGAGGTAACCAGTCTCTCCGATGTTGTGGTGATCGGTTACCAGACCGTACGCAGACGGGACCTCACCGGCTCGGTATCATCCATCAATGCAAAACAGTTAAAAGATGTTCCGATCAATTCTGCTGCTGAAGCCTTAGCGGGCCGGTTGGCAGGTGTTCAAATAACCGGAACTGAAGGAACACCAAATGCGGAAGTTTTAATCCGGGTAAGAGGTGGCGGTTCCATTACGCAGGATAATTCACCATTGTATATAATAGATGGTATCCAGGTAGAAAATGCACTCTCTGTTATTTCTCCGCAGGATATTGAATCGATCGACGTATTAAAAGATGCTTCTGCCACAGCTATCTATGGAGCACGTGGTGCAAATGGAGTTGTGATCATTACAACCAAAGGTGGCCGAAATCAAAAACCGGTAATCAGTTATAATGGATTAGTAGGGGTTGATAAACTGGCTAACAAACTGGAAGTAATGAATCCGGCGGAATTTGTATTGTATCAATATGAAAGAAGCCGTGGCAGTTCACAGGATGAAGCCAACTTCCTGGAAACATACGGACGTTTCGAAGACATGGATCTTTATCAATATGTTCCTTTTGTTGACTGGCAGGAAGAAATGTTTGGTGAACCTGCTATCCGCCAAACACATAATGTAAGCCTGGCGGGTGGAACGGCAGCAACGCAGTACAACTTAAGCCTTTCATACAACAAGCAGGAAGGTGTTTTAAGAGGCAGTGATTTCGATCGCAAATTAGCCAGTTTTAAATTCGATCATACATTCAGCAAAATTTTAAAAGTCGGTTTTAATACCCGCTTTAATAATACCATTGTGAATGGCGCGGGAACTTCCAATGCGGGTTCATCATCTACAAATCGGTTACGCCACAGCGTTAAATACCGGCCTATCTTATTACCAGGCCAGGGTATTTTAGATTATGATGAAGATTATGCCGACCAAACGAATGCCAACAGCCTGGCATTGGTAAATCCTATTTTATTAACAGATGCGGAATATCGCCGGAACTATACAACACTTACCAACCTGAGTAGTTATGTAAACCTGAATTTTACTGATTATTTAAGTTTCAGAAGCACCGTTGGTTTTGATATTTATGATGTTCGTCAAACAACTTTTGATGATACCATTACAGGTGTCAGCCGGTTAAATGGATCGGGTATGCCATTGGCAAGCATTGGTTCCAGCAACAGGCTCACCATCAATAATTCAAATGTATTAACGTATACGAATGCCCGGATGAAAGGCAGTTTCAGCAACAGGAATAAGTTGAGTGTGTTGGCGGGGCATGAAATTTACCAGGCACGTACAAGAGGAGAAAACCAGCTTTCCAGGGAATTTCCGATTGGCATTGATGCACGCAAGGCGTTGGCCAATATGAACCTGGGAACAAATTATATCGATAACTCACGCAGACCATCATACGAAAGTGAAAATCACTTACTTTCTTTTTTTGGAAGATTGATGTATGATTATGACCAGCGATTCCTGACGCAGTTTACATTCCGAGCTGATGGTTCTTCGAAATTTGCAGAAGGCAACAAGTGGGGATACTTTCCATCTGGTTCAGTGGCGTGGAGGGTTTCTAATGAGAAATTTTTTGAAGGGATCAAATCGGCTATCAATGACCTGAAGTTCCGCGTTAGCTACGGAGAAGCGGGGAATAACCGCATTGGTGACTTTTTATATCTCACTCAATTTAATTCCGGTACGCAGTATTGGTTGAACGACCAGATGGTCACCGGTTACGCACCATCTGACCTGGCCAATGCAAACCTGGTTTGGGAAACAACCGTTACCCGCAATATCGGTATGGATATGGGCTTCCTTCGCAACAGGTTCCAGTTTTCTGCAGATATTTATCGAAATACCACGGAGAATTTATTGGTTGAAGTGCCCGTGCCCACATCTTCCGGTTATACAACACAGTTACAGAATGTAGGCGCCACTTCAAGTCGGGGTGTTGAATTTCAATTATCAGCAGCCGTTGTTGCCAAAAGAGATTTTACCTGGGATGTGAATTTCAATGCTTCATTCAATAAAGTAAAAGTGGAAAGCCTGGGTACTTTCCAGGATTTCTATTATCGTAATTCAGGATGGGGTTTCTCAAACAGTCCTGCAGATTATATCATTAAAGAAGGC
>JAKFER010000109.1:0-19659 GCA_036675565.1 Chitinophagaceae bacterium | reverse complement strand
GGTTCAATACATTTTTCGGCAAGCCTTCTTAACGAAGAAGTTATGAATTGAGCAAGCCACAATACAAAAAGCATAATTCTATTTTTTCATTTTCAATACAAGTGAAGTTTGTACTCAAGCACCTTATATCATATATTTAAGTGTCATGCGCTTTCCAATAAACTACCTACTCAAAGTTTTAGAAAATAATTTACAATGTCAACAGATCATAATTATTCAGATAAACTTAAACTAATCGCTGCTCTTAAAAATGCGGCATTATTCAAGTTCGATTTATACGACATAGCTACAGAGCATACTATCCAGAAGCTAGACACAGATTTGCGAAGAGATGAAAAAGCTCTAAAAGAACTCAGTAAGTATGTGCCAGATGTAAATGAAGATAACTATAGTGGAATTACTAATGAGGAATGGAAACTAATAGATGAATATTCAGGTTTGTATTCAGAGGTAGTATTTAGGAAGGAGCACCTTCTATCCCTATTTGAAATGAAAGTGGTGTATTTATTTAAAAGTTTGGAAGTTATAATGAAAAGAATGATTCATTTGGCGTATCCCAAAGCAAGGACCAAGGACTTTTACCATTGGGATAATATGAAAACCTTTGTCAAAAGCAATGAAATCGATATTTCCGTGTTAGATGGTTATAATGAATGTATTGAAGTTCGAAGGGTTAATAATGCAATAAAGCATAATGGGATTATTAACGATGACATTAAAAGTCTAAAAGAATTTATTAACCAAGTAGAATTCAATTATATCAATTTAGATTTATTCTATAAGCGAGTGAAGCCAAAAGTTGAATGTTTTACAAAGGCATTAAGGAATAGTATAGAGAAGAACTTATATGATTTCCCTGACGAACGGCTTGCGGCTTTAGCAAACAATTTTCATGAAAGAATGGATAAAAGTACGTTTGAGAACTTTATTTCAATTTTGAAACGAAGATTGGCGTATCCTTCAGGGGAGTTGGATGATATGATTGATGACTTGCCATTTTAAAATTTCTTTTACACTGATGGAGAGGAAAACAAATAATCTAAGGCAGACTCAACGAATTAAACCAAAAACAGGAAAGTGTGCCGAAATTCTTGTTAAAAGTAGATTTATTATAGAGGAACTGCCTCTGCCTTACGTCTTATACCCTAATATTTCTGGAACTTTTATAGGTTTTGCTTCCAATCAAAACGATGTAATCTACTTTTGCTCATGTACCGAACCCGCAATTGACAATTATATTGAACTCATAAAACAAAAACCGAAGGGGAATTATGTTGATCCACTAATAATGAATCCTCTTTCAAGTCATGAATTTCCTCCTATGGTAGCAGAAAAATCTGCTGATCACAAATTCAACCCAAAAAGCACATTACTATTTAAAGATAAGATTTGTCATAAATGCAACCTTGCTACACCTACAATTAGAGCTATGCACCCCATGTATGGAGGTTTGTTCAAACAATATTACGACTGGTACATAAAGCAACAATATTTTCATCTTGGCATCGGGCATTATGATAGTTATTTAGAGGATAAATGTCCTGATGAAATTATTGAACTTCTGAAACTAGGCAAACAAGCGGATGAGAAGGCATCTAACGAGCGAAAGAGATTAATGGAATTGGTTTATGGACCAAAACGTGATGATATTGCAGATGATGAAATAACATATTGGTCGAATGTCACAATTGAGGAAGCTGAGAATTTCAAAAAGCTTGAGAAAGAGTCAAGGACATTACAAAGAAAATTTGAAAATAAGATTGAAAATATAGTTAGACAAGAATTTGGCTTTAGAAAGGTAGGCGAAGGTTGGATTGGCGAATCTATCCTTTACAAAATAGTGCAACGTTTATTTGCTGACCAGAATTTAATTCGACACCATAGACCTAACTGGTTGGGTGGATTAGAACTGGACATATACTTACCTGACATTAAATTAGCATTTGAATATCAGGGTCAGCAGCATTATCATCCAGTAAAAGCTTGGGGAGGGGAAAAAGGACTAGAACATGTAAAGGAGAAAGATAAAAAGAAGCGACAACTTTGCTTAGAAAATAATGTGCAACTCATCGTGGTGGATTACACAGAACCCTTGACTGAGAATCATATTAAAGAACTCATAAAAAATGAAAAATAAATATTATGTTAACACAGATTTGATACAACTTACTTCCACCGCGAGTCTCCCGCAGGGGACTCGCGGTTTCTTTATTTAACGTTTTCAAATACAATACATTATTCTGCAAGTCCTCCCTCACTATGGGGTTATGATTTGTACTAATAACAATTCGAAAAGCATAATTCTATTTTTTCATATTCAATACCAATGATGTTTGTGCTAAAGCATATATTTAGATGTTGGGCGAAATCATTTAATTAATAACCATGAAGCTTTTCCTGTTCTTAACTACTGTGATATTTTTATTTGCTTCATTTGACAATACAGCTAATAAAAAAACGATACTTATCATTTTTCCGCACCCGGATGACGAAACCGCCATTGGAGATGTTCTCGCCAGGTATGCATCAACACATACAATTCAAATAATATTTGCTGTAAACCCACCAAAAGACACTATTGTACCGATAAGGCAAAAGGAAGCAATCTGTTCTTGTGAACAACTGGGAATAGAAAAACCCATTTTCCTTCCTTATGACAGGCTTGACGCACGGGATGGACCAAGGGAATACTTTAACAGGATAAATGCGTTGAACCTGGATCTAAAGAAAAGAATAGAACAAATAAACCCAGACATTATTATTACCCATGGACCAGATGGCGAATCCGGACATTTTGAACATAGAATTATTGGTTCATTAGTTTCACAAATTATTTTACGGGAAGGTTGGTATGAGAAATATCCAATCTATTACCTGGCAGAACCCACATTCAAAACGGATGAAGAACAGAAAGGTGGTACAAGCGAGGTGGATATGAAATATATAAATGTCTCCATCAAATATACGGATGAGGATGAAAAAAAGTGTATCAAAGCTTATGCATGTCACAAAAGCCAGTATAACCAGTTGGAACATCACATAGCTGAAAAGTTAGCAGATACCACAAACACAACATACCTCAGAAAACTACATGTCAGCTTTGACCACAGAACTGACTTATTCAAATAGCTTTTATTGAAATTATTACTTAATCTACCCCCGCGACTCTCCTGCAAAGACCTGATTCTTATTCCACTTTTTTATAAACGATTTGATAATCGCTGTTGGAAGAAACGTTGAAGCCACTTAGTATTAATGTATCATTTGAAACTTTTAATATTTCACAAATCCCGGTTTCGGTGATTACCAAAAAAATGTCATCGACACTGACGTTTTTTATGTTGTTGACTTCCAAAGGACATTCCTTTGAAATGGCATATTCCTGGAACACTGGTTCCTCCGCTACTCCTTCTTCTATAAATTTCACCGTAGAATTTTCGAAATGTGCATCGCGAAACGGGTATTCGGTTTCCTTCCATTTGCCCTGTAAGTTTTGTATAATACTTTCCCTTTTATTTGCTGAGATTTCATTTGTCATTTCCCGGGTAGTATCTGCATCATTTATTTCGATACCTTCTAACGTCACATCTTCCTCACCGGATTTACAGGAAAACAACATGAGGGTAAACAATAAGCAAGCTGCGTAAATTTTAAAATTCATAATTGTTTTTAGAAAGGAAATTAATTCTTTATCTATACTATTAGCTAATAAATGAATTCAACACAGGCAGTTTATAATTGTCGTTCCTTTTTTTAGCTTTAGTCCATAACTTCAATAATATATAGTCCATAGGCATTTGCAACGCAATAACAACCAACTAACAGGCATCAGAATCTATAAAACTTAAAATGTTATTATGAGAAATAATTTCCTTTTCACAGTACTGTTTCTGATTTCGTCCTTTTCACTTTTTGCCCAGACCTATATTACCAATGTTACCATAACCGATGTAGTGAATCACAAATTGATTCCGGATCAAACGGTTGTTATCACGGGTGATATAATAAGCAACATTCAACCCAGCAAAAAAATAAAAATACCAGGAAATGCGATTGTCATCGATGGAACCGGGAAATACCTGGTCCCAGGATTAACCGATGCCCATATTCACTTTTTTCAAAATGGCGGATTATACACACGCCCTGATGTAATTGATTTACGTAAGTATAAACCATATCATAATGAAATTCAACTGGCAAAAGATGATATGGAACAAAAACTTTTGAGATATTTAAGTAATGGCATTACCAACGTGATCGATGTAGGAGCCAATCTCCATTTTTTAAAACAGCGCAATGATTTTTCAAATAATGATTCCCTGCCTTCGGTTTTCATTACAGGTCCTTTACTCACTACTTACCTGCCAAAAGTCTATGAAGATTTAGGAGATGATAAACCTTTTATCTTAACACAAACTGCGGAAGACGGAATCCAGGGTGTACAAAAACAGCTGCCTTTTAAACCCGATTTTATTAAGATCTGGTATATAGCTGGCGCAGATGGTTTGGACATTGAAGCCAGTGCAAGAAAAAATTTACCCATTATCAAAGCCATTATTGACGAAGCCCATAAAAATAATCTGAAAGTAGCCGTTCACGCTACAGAGCGCATCACTGCACAATTGGCGGTGGAAAACGGTGCCGATTTTTTGGTGCATTTCATAGATGACGAAATCTTAAAAGATGATTTTGTACAATTAATGAAAAAAAATAAAACCATTCTTATTCCCACCCTGGTTGTTACAAGTGGTTACAACAAAACTTTTGGTCAGCATTTAAATTTTAGCAATTACGAACTGGCCAAAGCGGACCCTTACCAATTGGGATCCTTGCTGGATTTAAAACATTTACCTGACACATCGCTTGTGAGCAAATACAAAAATTACACAGAGGTTCAAACATCAAGATCAAAAAAATCTGATTCCATTGCCAAAGCAAACACTAAAATATTATCTGATGCGGGTGTACTATTAGCAACCGGAACTGATGCCGGAAATATCGGCACCCTGCACGCTTCTTCTTATTTATCGGAATTGCAGGCAATGAAGGAAACCGGAATGAGCAATTGGCAAATCTTAACGGCTTCCACTATTAATGGTGCAAAAGTATTAGGTAAAGAAAATGAATTTGGAAGTGTTACAATAAACAAAAAAGCCAACCTTGTACTGTTAGATGCAAACCCCATTGAAGATATTGAAAATCTTACCAGGATTAACCGGGTCATAAACAACGGCATCGTTTTCAATCCGGGTGAAATACTGAAAGACAGCCCGGAAGATTTAGCACAACGCCAATTAAATGCTTATAACTTAAGAAACATCGATGCCTTTTTAGAACCTTATGCAGAGGATGTGGAAGTTTATCAATATCCCAACACATTACAATTCAAAGGAAAAGAAACCATGCGACAAAACTATTCGCAGATGTTTAAAAGTGTACCCAATTTACATTGTGAATTGGTTGACCGGATTATCCAGGGTAATATTGTAATAGACAAAGAGCGTGTTCAATTTGGAGACAAGATTGTTGAAGCGGTGGCTATTTATCATATCGAAAATAATAAAATCAAAAAGGTGTTATTTATTCAATAGGATGACCACACTTACACCGCGAGATTACGGAATAGCTATTGAGCTTAAGCAAATCAATCACTTCCTCTGCTATTTTGCTTTGAGCGTTATGGCTTTTTCTTTACCTGCTGTATTTCTTCAACACCTTCAATACTGTAATTAAGGGTAATAAAACCGTCGTTGTTTTCCAGGATCGCCTGGTAAACTACAACTCCATACGCTTTTATTTCAGCGGCATTGAACAGGCTGTATCCAGCATATTCTTTTTTTATTGTTTTGCTAAACGCTGCAGGCAGATGATCCATAGCACAAACAGTAATTACATAGTTCATCTTTCCTTTTGGGGTAAGACTGGCATTGGCTTTTCGCCCATTATTTATAAATGAAACCCAGTAATTGTCTGCACCGGCGCTCCATTGCTGCTTGGAAGCATTTGGAAATAAAACTGCAAACATGGCTTCCGTTTCGGGGTTAGGTGCAAGCGCAGTTTTAGTGTTATTTTCCGCTTCAACAACTTTTGTATTTTTTGCGTAAGTGGGTTCTGCTGATGCCTTCGTATAAGACTGCTGTGCGAAAATATTGGTGGATAATGTTACAGTGAACAGGATAGTGGCAATAATAATTTTGGCTGAATGTTTCATAATATGAGTTTCGTTGGTTAAAGAATGGAAGGTTTGTAGTGGACATAAAAATACATCCCACAACTGCCAGGCGGCTGTAAGGATTGATTCAAAAGCTATCAGTTTTGGGTCAACGCTGTCTTGAAATATGCTCAGTTGGCGTAATCCCGTACTTTTCTTTAAAACATTGACTGAAATAAGATGGGCTGCTAAAGCCTACCTGGTAGGCTACCGAGGAAATATCTAAACCTGAAGAAATGAGTCCGGCAGCTTTTTGCAAACGATATTGCCTTATCAGGTCGTTGGCAGAAATATCAAGGAGTGATTTTAATTTTCGGTTTAAGGTGCTCCGGCTCATAGCCATCGTTCTGCTGAGGTAATCAACCCCCAATTCCGGATCGTCCAGTTTAGCATCCATCTCCTGGTAAAGTTGTACCAGGAAGGGATCAGTAATAGTTGGTAATGGATCCTGGGATGTCGCATCCACCAACTGAGCCTTTAAATAATTCCTGAGCTTTTGCTGCATCTGCACGAGGTTGGCCGTACGCAATTCCAGCTCCTGCAGGTTAAAGGGTTTGGTAATATAGTCATCCGCCCCCGTGCCCAGGCCTTTGAGCCGGGCATCATGTGCCGCTTTTGAAGAAAGTAACATAAACCCAATATGGGCCGTTCGATTATCTGCTTTACAAACGCGGCAGAGATCAAAACCATCCTGCCCCGGCATCATTACATCGCTGATCACAATATCCGGAAGCTCTTGTAATATAATTTCCCAGGCTTTTAATCCATCAGCTGCTTCTATAACACGGTATTGGTTGCGCATGGTCTCTGCCAAAAATGAACGCAGTTCATCATTGTCTTCCACCACCAGCACTAACGGTGCATCGGGCTCAACCTTGCTAACAGCCTGATTGTTTATATGCACCGTTTCAGTCACCGGCATCGTTTCTTTGCCTATTACTTTCTTCATTGGAACGGAGACCAGGAAGCAAGTTTCACCGCCTGGTATACTATCCAGTCCGATGGTTCCCTGCATCAGTTCCGTCAATTCTTTCACCAGCGACAGCCCAATGCCCGTGCCCCCGGAAGTACGTATGGCGGAATCATCTACCTGGTAAAAACGGTCGAATATTTTTTGTTGCTGATCAGCTGGTATACCCGGTCCGTTATCCCTTACTTCCAGTTTTATGCAATCATTAGAAGAATAAAGGGAAACGGAAACAGCCCCGTTAACAGGGGTAAATTTTAATGCATTACTCAGCAGGTTAGAAATTATTTTACCCCATTTGTCTTCATCAAATAAATAATATCCAGCAATGCCTTGTGTAGAAAAATTGAGATTGATATTCTTTTCTTTGGCGGCAGCTTCAAATGTTTGTACGCAATCGGCGGTAAACAAATCCAGTTCGCCCCTGGATAATTTTAGTTTGAGTTGCCCATCGTTTAGTTTGGAAAAATCCAAAAACTCATTAATCAATCGTAATAGCTGCTTTGAATTTCTTTGTGCTGTTTTTACGGTGCTGACAGCTGCAGGGGAAAGTGAAGGATCCTGCTCCAGTTTTTCCAATGGTGTAATGATGAGCGTTAATGGTGTGCGAAACTCATGGGTGATGTTGCTGAAAAAACGATCTTTTAATTCATCCACTTCTCTTAAACGAAGTGCTTCTCTTTTTTCGAAGGCGAGATTTTGTTTTGTTTTCAATTGTCTTTCCCGGAAAATAAAATACCATCTTACCAGGCCAATTGCTAAGATTGCATAAATAAGGCGTGCCCACCAGGTAGCCCAAAACGGCGGGTGAATTACGATCCGAATCTCTTTGATGGTATCACTCCAAAAACCATTGTTATCCGTAGCGTTCATACGAAACGTATAACTGCCCGGTCTCAGCGCTGCATAGGAAGCAATATTTGAGGTGCCATTTTCTATCCAATCTTCATCGGCACCTTTTAATTGATAGCGGTATTTTATTTTTTGCGGTTGGTTAAATAAGAGGGCAGCAAATTCAAAACGCAGGTTGTTTTTATTATAAGGTAAATCAACAAACGATAAAGAACTTAACGGCTCTTTAATCATACTGTTGGCTTTACTGAAATCCTGGGACTGGTTGTTTATCTGCAGGCCGGTAAGAAAAAGCGGCACTTTCCCTGTTTTATCCAGGCTATCAAAATCTGCGGGATTGAAAATTGTATACCCCTCCAGGCCACCAAAAGCCAATCGACCATCGGGAAAAGTAAATTTATGTGCCCGGTTAAATTCATTACCGGGCAGGCCATCAGTTTTTTCAAATGCAGTTACCTGTCCTGTTGCAGCATCAAATTTGAAAATGCCTTTGTTGGTACTGCACCATAGTTTTCCGGCTTTGTCGGTTAATATGCAGTAAATCGTGTTGTTGGGCAATCCATCCTCCACGGTATAAATGCGCTGCAATCCTTTTTGTGCATCCCACAATATCAAACCACCTCCACGGGATCCAATCCAAAATTTATTCTTATCAGCCGGGTCGGGACAAATCTCTGTTAGTGTTTCCGGCATATTGCCATTAGGTAATGGGCCGGCAAATTTGTTGATCCTTTTCGTACCCTGGTATTGGAGCAACCCATGGTTACTGGTAGCTACCCATATATAACCCCCGATGAATCTGGCATCTGCTACCTCTATCGTTTTCATACTTTCTTTATCCAGCAAGAATTTTTCCGGCACCGATGCAGGGGTTTTCCAGGAATACCAGGCCAATGAGGCCTGATCGAAGGCCCAGATGACATCATCCGGCATCGCCACTATTGCTGTATAAAGCGTGCTTTTGGGAAAATGGGAAAAGGAACTAAGAACCTTCTCGTGCAACTGGTATATTTTTTCTTCACCTATCCATGTAGAATTGAAAAACAAATTTCCC
Source organism: Chitinophagaceae bacterium (assembly GCA_036675565.1). Classification (GTDB taxonomy): domain Bacteria; phylum Bacteroidota; class Bacteroidia; order Chitinophagales; family Chitinophagaceae; genus JACCYQ01. The sequence goes on along the minus strand of JAKFER010000109.1, from coordinate 10,575 downwards.
TTACTGTCCCTGGTATGCCTGAAGGAAAATGATGCCTCTGTATATGTCTGGGGCTTTGAAATCCCCGATTTTAGACCAGCCAGCTTTAAGATGTCTGTTACAAAACCGCCCCGGTACTCATACGATTCGAATGGCGATGCCTGCAGGTCGATCTTTAGTAAACCTTGTGCATTTACACTTAGCCACAAAACATCTGAACGATCAATAAAAAAGGCACTGATACGTAAGTTGATGTTGCCTGTATTTTCCCACAACAGTTTTAATTCACCGGTTTCTGTAAGCCTGAAGATTCGCCCCGCATTGTGAAAATAAGCACGGCCTTTGGAATCTACCTGCAAGTTGCTATTCGTTGGATCTACTCCGACAAATGTAGATGCAGGCGGCATAATTACCTTACTGGATTTTTTATTTATATCAAGCAGGATAATCCGATCCTTATCAGCCATCGCCAAACGATTTCCCGGCAAACAAACAACAAAGAATCTTTCATTAAATAATACCCTAGGTGTTTCGTTTTTTACATTGGTGAAAAAGCCTATCCATTCAAATTTGGTGCGGCTGGCATCACTTACCTGTATCCCATTTTCGCTGACGAGGTACAGCTTTCCTTCACTTGATTCAGCAATTGCGTTGATGGTGTCTTGTTGTAGCAGCCCATTTGCTTTGTTTGCATAATGAATTTTACCCGTTTTACTGTTGATCCAACCTACGCCCTTTTGATCGCCCATCATGAAGAACGAGTTAGATGTATTGAAACCTACAAAGTAGGAGAACCAGCTAGCATTGGGAATATTGTATAACCGATCGCGGCTTTTATTACGGTTTGCTTTAAAGGTTCGCAGGTTAAAATCATCAGCCTGCGTTTGACTATAAAATACGGTGACAGTATTATTTTGAAGTCTTCCAATATTATTGATGACATTGGCAGCAAGCTGGTTGCTGTCTTTGGGATTGTAAGGAATGGTCTTAAATCCACGGCCATCATAACGGCAAAAACCATCCAATGTGGCTAACCATATAAAGCCATCATCATCCTGAACGATACCACTGATAAAACTTTGCGGCAAGCCATCCTCCACACTAAAATGTTGTTGGTTGGTAAACAACCGTTGTTGTGCACAGACCGCCTGGGCCATAATGATGAACAATACAGTCTGGAATAATCTTAAACGAAGTATAATCCTAAAGGGATAACCGGCTTTTTGGTTCAATGTAATAGTTGTTTACACCCATACAGGAAAGCCATTATTATTTATAATGACCCGGGAAAGGGGTGTTGATAAATTTAAACCAAAAAACATGTATATAATGTAATATTTTAAAGTGGGAAGATTGAATCATTATGGTTTACCCGGAAATTTTATTATTGCCCCAGCCAGGCTCCTGATGTTATTCGTGGCTTTTCCTTTCATGTAATTCATTTTCGGTTTGGGATAAACGTTATTAACCAGTCGGCAGGCAGGCTGGTTTTGCTTTTAAATTTTCTATCAGCGTTATATTGTTAATGACTGGCCCTTACCACTATTGGAGCCGGGTTGCAGGTGTCAGGATGTAATTCTTTTATTTATCTTTAAGAGTGCTATATGTAAGCTGCACTAAATTGCTTTACATAAAATTTTAAGCCCAACGCTACAGGGTTATTGATTAAATTATTATAATCTACTAGTAACAATCATCATGAAAAAATTTCTATTGTTGTTAATTATATTGATAAATTACTCCAAAGCATCGGCGCAGGATTCAACACTTGTCACCATTAAAACCGGCAGCAGCATCAAAGATGTTCTTAAAACAACTGATATATTTTATTACCCGAAGTTCATAAGCGGAAATGTTTTTTTCAGGGATGGTGCAAAAGCAACTGCGCTGATGAATTACAACAGGTTGTTTGACCAAATACTGTTTATTAACCCCAACAGAGATACGCTTGCATTAACAGACGAAAAGACTATTAAATTCATTACCCTGGAAAAAGACACATTTTACTACAACGAAGGATATGTGAGACTTGTTAACAGCAATAGCGTTATAAAACTAGCCGAGAAACAGAATTGGGAAGTGGCCGATGTCCGAAAGATGGGTGCGCACAACACCCCTTCCACTACATTCGCCATCGCCTCTATTAGTACACTAATTGATATATTCGGAAAATCTCACGATTTGATTTTAAACGAAGATGTAATATTAAGAAAAGTAACAAATTACTACTTTGGAGATAAGTACAATCTTTTTGTCCCTGCCAGTAAAAAAAACCTGCTGTCGCTTTTTCCAAAAAAACAAAAAAGCCTTGCAAACTATTTGAAAGAAAACAAAGTAAATTTTACTAAAAAGAACGATCTTGAAAAGCTAACTCAATTCTTAGAACAAAGTTATTGACCGGTGGTAAAAGTTTTTCAAATGCAATTTCTTTTTACAGCTTCGATTCGAAAACATTAGTAGCATCGGTGTCGCAGCTACAAAATAAATATACCCTCATAACGCCAATGGCTGAACGCTGGTAGTATTCAAGCTGACACCTAAACAGAAAGGATACCTGAAAATTTTCCTGCAAATGAGAATCTTTGAATCAACAAATTTAACGACAGAACAAAAAGAGCATATTTTCAGACTTTGGAACCAGGAATATCCAGGGAAATTAAAGTACCAGGATCTATCAGGCTTTGAAAACTATCTGAATGAGCTGACAGACCAAAAGCACTTTTTGCTGACTGACGACGCAAATAAAATTTCAGGTTGGTCATTTTCTTTTATCCGGCATAATGAAAAATGGTTTGCCATGATTCTTGATAAAAAAATACACCGGCTTGGTTATGGAACAATGCTTCTTGACAAACTTAAAGAGCAAGAAATAAAATTGAATGGCTGGGTAATTGACCATGACATGGATAAAAAAGAAAACGGGGAACGATATGTATCACCGTTAGACTTTTACCTTAAGAATGGATTTGTAGTATTGCCTGACATTCGACTGGAATTAACTAAAATATCTGCCGTCAAAATACAATGGACAAAATAGAACGAGATATCAAAGAAAAAGGCCTGTTGCTATCCTAAGATAAATTCATGTAATTCAACAATCTTCTTGAAAATACTGCCAGGTTTCCTTCCATGTTATTCAATTCAATAAATCATTCTGCGGATCCTCCCCCGACAACAGCCAGGTAGGAGAGACTTTCCGAGGATGTAAAATTATCGAAGCAAGCTCAACAAGCCACTTGTAAAATGGTGCGAAGCCCTATATCAGACTATCAATAAATAACAGTAATTTCAAATGCAAAACAAAGTATATAATAAAGGAGCGTTATGTAGTTTAAAAATGTAATTGATAACTACGCTAGAATCTAAAGTACTTACCTGAAACTATTCATTACATCCTTACCCAGGCCGGGTCTGAAAATATTTTTCTAAATCTTCAAATTACTTAACATGAAAATGAAAAAGGAAGAAATTCCGGTAACGATGCAGGCTCCTGGTACCATCATGAGAGGCTTTCCAGGATGGGGCGGCATGACTGTCGCATTCAATGAAATACCAGCGGGCACAGATATGTCTCCGCTTCTAAAGGGTTTAAAAAATGATAGTTGTCAATGTCCGCATTGGGGTTATATTTTGGAAGGTGAACTGCTTTTGAAATATGATGATAAAACAGAAGAAACATTATTTGCCGGCGATGTTTTCTATATGCAACCGGGGCACACCGGCATTACTAAACAGGACACGAAGTTGATTGATTTTAGCCCGGAAAGAGAGCTGAAGGAAGTAATGGACCATATTGCTAAAAAAATGGAAGAATTCAGTCAATAGTATTCTTCCAGAAAACTGTAACTAAAATTCATTGCAATAAGACTTAAACTAAACTGCAGGCAACATATTTTTCTGCATGTTTAGGTTGACATCTTTTAATAACTATTTTATCTACCCCGCGAATCTCCTAAAAGCGCATACAGGGTTTTCATTCCTGTTATTTTATTAAATAAATTTTTCTGCGAGTCCCCCGCAACATAAAGGCCAGGCAGGAGAAACATGCCGAGGAATTAATTAATGGACCAAATAGAAAACTTAGCCAAAAGCTGCAACCTCCTTCCTTTCAACTTTTCAACCCTTCAACAATTTACTATCTTTAAAACATGATCCTGCGCCTGCTCATATTTTGCTTTTTTCCTATTCAAATCCTTGCACAGGATATTACCGGCATCTGGACCGGCACACTCACCACCGAAAATGCTTTGGTGCGCTATGAATTATCCATCTCTGAAAATAAAAATGGCTTATCCGGTTATTCACTTTCCATATTCACTTTCGATGGCGTTGAAAATATCGGCGTTAAAGAAATCACCCTGAAGAAAAAAAAGGATTATTATTTCCTGGAAGATCATGAACTGGTGTACGACAATTATACAACCCGCGGTCGCCGCGTGATGTTAACCGGTAAGTTGTATGTTGACCCTTCTGATCCCAGCCTGTTAACAGGCAGTTTCAATACACGGTCCATGGATATGAGGGCACCCGCCCAGAATAATTTAAAGGGAGAGATCCGCCTGCAAAAGCAAACGGATATTATGGAATCGGGCTTGCTTGCACAATTGGAAGCATTGAACCTGCAGGAGTCTCTCAGTTATATGGAATCACCCATCAAAAAAATGGAACAGGCACCTGCCGACCCCGCACAAAAAATAAGTTTCCAAAAAGTTGAAAGGGAAAATGTGGTTGCCTCATCGCCCGTGGTTGTGCGGGATATCCCGGCCATAAAAACAGAAGAAAAAAAAGCCGATGTTGCCGCACTCGATAAAACAAACCCGGTACAAACCACCATCGCTGCCAATGAAAAACAGGCGTCTAATCCAGTTGTTACTAAAACCAAAGAACCTGTTGTAAAGAAGGAAACTGCTAAAAGATCAGAACCGGTCATCGTTAAAAATATAGAATCCGCTAAACAAACTCCGGCTAAGAAAGAAGAAGCGGTCATCACCAAAACCATTGAACCGGTTAAAAATGAAACCGTATCAACCATTCCATTTCCCGTAAATAATTTCCCGGATGCAACACTGGTGGCTAATTCGGCTAAAGATTTTTCTAACAGGGAAACAGAAATTATTCGCAATGTTTTTTTTACCGGCGACAGCCTCGTCATTAAATTATATGACAATGGAGAAGTGGACGGAGATATCGTCAGCGTTTTACTAAACGGGCAGGTCATCATGCCCCAAGTTAAACTGATTGCAAGAGCCATTACCCAAACAATTTACATCACTCCGGAAATGGGAGATAAACTGGAGCTGGTGATGTATGCCGAAAACCTTGGCAACCTTCCGCCCAATACCGGTTTACTAACTATACAGGATGGGAGCGATCGTTACTCCGTGAATTTTTCCGGCGATTTCTCAAAAAATTCTGCCATCATTCTTAACCGGAAAAGATGATGGACTTCCCGCACTTTTAATCTTCTAAGTTCAAACCCGCTGCTAAGACATCAATGTTTTATTTGATCCATAATTCTTCATGGAGCCAACTTTTATTCCACGATGATTATTGCAATGGCATGAAATTTTTACCAATGATTGGATTCATTTTTAAAAAAAATAATTTTTATGGCAGAGCTTGATGTACAACCAAAGAAAAAATCAGTATTACCATGGGTTTTGGTAGGATTGATCGTCCTGGCGTTAATCGCATTCTTCTTACTCAGAAATACAGACCTGGTAGAAGATGTAACCGATGAAACCATTTTTAGTGATTCGGTAGAAAGGACAACGACGGATACCATAAACAGGGGCATGGATACTACAACCCGGATAACTGATACTACGGCATTGCGCTAAGCCTTGAAATCATATTTAAACCTTTAAAAAATAAAATTATGGCATCAGATAAAAAAACAAGACGCCTGCAGGAATTGCGGGGTAGTGATTTTGAAATTGCGGAAGGTCAACCCGATATCAGGGGATGGGAAGTATTTGATACGGAAGCTCGTAAAATTGGTCGCGTTAAGGAATTGATCTTTGATGTGCGGGACCGTAAGGTTCGTTATATGGCTATTGATGTGGCACACAATAAAGAATTGCAGCTGGAAGACAGGCTTGTACTGGTTCCTATCGGCCTGGCCCAATTGGATCATCCAAATGATGATGTGATTTTGCAAAATGTTACACCTTTTCAATTAAGGGCTTTACCAAGATATGATAATGATCTGCTGGGTCCGCAAGTTGAAAGGGATATCAGTATGGTGTTTGGAAGAGAGTTTACCGCTTCCGGAGCCAGCAACACCACGGGAATGGCCGCAGCCGGCACAGCAGGACTAGCTGGTACAACCACCGGTGCTTATACTGATAATGATGTTGAATCTGATTTTTACCAGCACGAGTTTTTCAACGACCAGAATATGTACAGGAACCGGGCAGTTAATACCCGCAATGAGCGTACAGATAGTGATGCATTTTTTGGATCTGAAAAAAATGACAACTGGGATAATGACAGGGAAAGAAACCGCCAGGCTAAAAGTTTAGCCGCTTCAGACAGGCGACTGAATGACCTGGACGAGGACAGAATTCGCAGGGAAGTAAGAGAAAAAGATCGCGAAGCAGCTATGCTTGCAGCAGCCGACAAACGCACCAGGGATTTGGATGAAGAAGACAGGCTGGGAAGAGAAAGAGAACTGGACCGCAATTCGGAGCGACTAACCACATCGGATAGCCGCAGTTCAATTGATGAAGAACGCATTCGTGAAGAAGAAAGAATCAGGGAAGATGAAAGACGCAAGATTCGTGAAGAAGAAAGTATGAGAGCCAGCAGGCTTGAAAGACAACGCAATGAAACGGATGAAGAATATTTGCGCCGGATCAAAAAAGACCTGGAAGACAATCGACACTAATCAATATATCGAACGCAGGTTTATGTGAAGCAAACGGCTGGCGGTTTTGTTGAGTAATGTATAGACCTGCGTTCATCTTCTTTTTCTTACAATAGATTTAAAAGTTAGCTTTCTGTTTAATTTTTAAATATGAAATGAGCCAAAAGTTTTTGCATACCAACCGGTATGATTATTTGGCGAATTCCATATGGCTAAAAAAAATAGAAATAAACATATGAAAGCTATTTTTTTGCTCCTCCCGGTTTTTTTCTTTGCAGGTTGTTCATCATCCCGGAACATACCTGTATCAGCAACAGCCAAAAATAATCAACAACAATTCTGGAACCAGTTGAAAAACATTTGCGGAAAGTCGTTTGCAGGTGAGGTTGTAGCTGGGCCAGCCAACGATACGACATTCAAAAATAAAATGCTGGTAATGCATGTGCGCAGCTGTACTGAAAATGTGATTCACATTCCTTTCATGGTTGGGGAAGATCGTTCCCGGACCTGGGTGTTCAGCCGGGAAGGTGAACAGCTGCAACTGAAACACGATCATCGTCACAAGGATGGTTTGGAAGACAGTATTACGCAGTATGGCGGCATGACAACCAATACCGGCTTATCAACCTTACAGGTTTTTCCTGCCGATCAATTTACCACGCAACTTTTACCTGCAGCCGCAACCAATGTCTGGTGGGTTGAATTGTTGGAAGGAAAATATTTTACGTATAACCTTCGCCGTATGGGAACCGATCGCTGGTTCAGTGTGCGTTTTGATCTGAGCAAAGAAATTGAAACGCCACCTGCTCCCTGGGGATTTTAATTCAGTATTAAATAGTTTCTCTTAGGGCTGCCAAATTCATTTTAATTTTTCCGTTGTTTAAAAAAAGCAATGCTTAAATTAGTGGCTTATGAAATATTTACTGGTTATACTTTCCATCGCATTAATATCTGCTACAGATCCAAACGCTGGTTTCAAACGCATTTTCAATGGCCGCGACCTTACCGGATGGACCATCCATGGTACTGAAAAATGGTATGTTGAAAACCGGGAACTAGTTTGCGAAAGCGGACCCGATAAACAGTATGGTTATTTATCAACCAACAAAAAATACAAAAACTTTATTCTGCAATTACAGTTCAAACTGGAGGCCAATGGCAATAGCGGTGTTTTTATCCGCTCCGATATTGAAGGCACAAAGATCAGTGGCTGGCAGGTTGAAGTGGCACCAGCCGATCATCACACTGGTGGCATCTATGAATCGTATGGACGCGGGTGGATGATCAAACCTTCTCCCGAAAAAGAAAAAATATTAAAACCCAATGACTGGAATGATATGCGGATTGAAGTGATGGGTGACAAAGTAACTACCTTCTTAAATGGCCAGCAGATGGTTCAATTGGAAGATGAAAAAATTGGGCAGGCCAATGGCTTTATTGCATTGCAGATTCATGATGGCGGTGGCATTAAAGTACGCTGGAAAAACATCCGCATCAAAACATTAAAATAACAATCTTCATCAATTAAAATTTTAATCCTTCATGCAAGACAAATCCGGATCATCCAGAAGAAAATTTTTAAAATCGTTTGCCGCATCCACAGCGGCCGTAGCTGTAGGCTCTAATTTACTGGCAGCAGAAGAAAGCCGTTCCGTATTTCAATGGTTGAACAGAACACCTGGCAGCGCCAATGACAATATTAATATTGCACTGATCGGTGCAGGTGGTATGGGTGTGCAGGATGCGATCACCGCTTTACAGGTACCCGGCGTTAAACTGGTGGCGGTTGCTGATCTCTATGATGGCCGGCTGGCAGAATCTAAAACACGCTGGGGAAAGGATATTTTCACCACTCGCAATTACAAAGAAATTTTAAACCGCAAAGATGTTGATGCGGTCATCGTTGCAACACCCGATCACTGGCACCAACAAATTTCCATTGATGCCATGAAGGCCGGCAAACATGTGTATTGTGAAAAACCGATGGTACATTCCATTGGTGAAGGACCCGCTGTAATTAAAGCGCAGAAAGAAACAGGCAAGGTTTTCCAGGTAGGCAGCCAGGGCGTATCTTCTTTGGGCAATGAAAAAGCAAAAGAATTATTGAAAGATGGAGCGATTGGTGAATTGAATTATGCAGAAGGATTCTGGGCAAGACATTCACCTATTGGTGCCTGGCAATATTTAATTCCGGAAGATGCCTCGCCTGCTACAGTTGATTGGGAAACTTTCATCAGCAATACAACCAAAAGACCCTTTGATGCAACGCGTTTTTTCCGCTGGAGAAATTACCGGGATTATGGAACGGGTATGTCGGGCGATTTATTTGTGCATCTTTTTTCAAGTCTTCATTTTATTACGGATTCATTTGGTCCAAATAAAGTATATGCATCCGGTGGACTGCGTTACTGGAAAGATGGCCGCGAAGTTCCTGATGTTTTGTTAGGCACTTTCGATTACCCACAGGCACAGGCGCTTCCTGCATTCAATCTTTCATTGCGTTGCAATTTTGTGGATGGTACCAGCGGCACCACTTATTTAAAATTAGTGGGCAGCGAAGGTTCAATGGATGTTACCTGGGATGATGTTACATTGAAAAGAAATAAATCAGTAGCCAGCGATGATCCTTTTTATATTGAACAAATGAAAAAAGCGGGTAAAGAAGTCAGTGACCGCAAGCGTATTTTACCACCGCAGGAGTATACCTTTGCAGCAGAAAAAGGATATATGGGCGGACCTTATGATCATTTTGTAAACTTCTTTAACGCCATTCGCAACAATGGAAAAGTTACGGAAGATGCTGTATTTGGTTATCGTGCAGCGGCACCCGCTTTATTATGTAATGACAGTTATAACCAGGATTCATCTATTTTATGGAACCCTGAAAAAATGCAAATTGTAAAAAAATAAAAAACATGATCAAACAATTAACCCGTTTAGCTGCTTTAGCATTCATCGCACCCATGATGATCTCCTGTGGAAGCACTTCCAATTCTGATATTGCAAAAGACGATTCAACTTTGTATAAAATGGTAAATGAAGATACCGCATGGGTAAGCCTGTTTGATGGGCAAACCCTCTATGGCTGGCATGGCTATAATAAATCCGACTCTGCTGTTACCAACTGGATCATTGAAGACAGCGCATTGGTTTGTTTAGGCGCTGCGGAATGGGATACCGGTGGCGACCTGGTAAGTGAAAAAGAGTTTGAAAATTTTGAACTGGAATGGGATTGGAAAATCGAAAAAGGCGGAAACAGCGGCCTGATGTATCATGTGGTTGAAGATCCTAAATACAAAGGGCCATATGAAACCGGTCCTGAATACCAGATGATTGATGATGCAGGCTGGCCCGGTAAACTGGAAGACTGGCAAAAAACCGGTGCTGATTATGCCATGAATGTAGCCAACGATAAAAAGAAAGTCAACCCGATTGGTGAATGGAACAGCAGTAAAATTGTATTTAACAACGGCCATGTAGAACATTGGTTGAATGGAGAAAAAATAGTTGAATTCCAGGCCTGGACCGATGAGTGGAACAAAGAAAAAACAACCGGCAAGTGGAAAGATTTCCCGGATTATGGCAGCGCCAAATCAGGCAAGATCGCTTTACAGGATCATGGTAATAAAGCTTATTTTAAGAATATCAGGATAAAAGAATTGTAGCAGAGAATGTAAAACTCAAAATGAAAAATTTAAAAAGATCCCGCGGTGAGCGGGATTTTTTTT
>JAKFER010000308.1:0-3095 GCA_036675565.1 Chitinophagaceae bacterium | reverse complement strand
TGGAAAAGATGCGCAACCAGATTGCCAAGGACCTGCATGACGATATAGGGTCAACATTAAGCAGTATCAATATCATGAGCGAGGTAATGCTTCAGCAGGCTGATAATGGTTTAGCTGATGCAAATGGACTGCGTAAGATAAAAGAAAATTCATCTGCTATCATGGAAAGTATGGGTGATATTGTATGGGCTATCAATCCTCAAAATGATACAGTGGAAAAAGTAATTTTTAAAATGAAAGAGTTCGCATCTGACCTGCTTGATCCTTTAAACATTTGCTACACATTTGTTGAGAAAGGCAGTTTCTCTGCATTACAACTGGATGCGCAGAAGCGCAGAGATATTTATATGGTTTTCAAGGAAACCATCAATAATGCTGCGAAATACAGCCAATGTAATAATATTCAAATCCAGCTTGAGCATGACGGGCAATCCCTGGTGCTGGCTATTAATGATGATGGAAAAGGTTTTGATGTACAGAAAATTAAAAGAGGAAATGGGTTGAAAAATATCGATGAAAGGGTGTTTTCTATGAAAGGGTCTTTAAGATGTACCACCAACGAAGGAAGCGGTACCCAGATTCAAATGGAAGTCCCTATCACATAATCAGGGTATATTTTATTTACTTATCTACTTCATATTTGTTCCGTATAATGACCACCATTTTATTATATGATGATAATGTAAGCTTGCGTGAAAGTCTTGAAAAACTTGTGCATTTTTCTAATGAACTTTTATTACTTGGTTCCTTTGGACATGTGCAAAATGTAAAAGCCCAGGTCGAAGAATTGCAGCCTGATGTTATATTGATGGACATTGATATGCCCGGATTAAATGGCATTGAAGCAGTAAAGCAAATCAGGAAGTTTGATCAGAAAGTGCTTATCATCATGCTTACGGTTTTTGAGGACAACGTGCATGTTTTGGATGCTATTGTAGCCGGTGCTTCGGGTTATTTGCTAAAAAAACATATTTCTGATAAGTTGATGAATGCTATCAAAGAGGTGATGGAAGGTGGTGCGCCGATGTCGCCCGGCATAGCCCGTATGGTGATAGAAAGCATGCAGCAAAAACAAGCTGCTGACAGCAATAAATATCAACTTACACAACGTGAAAAAGAAATTTTAGCCAGTTTATCCAAAGGCAATAGTTTTAAAATGATAGGAGCAGATCTGGAGATCAGTATTGATACTGTGCGAACCCATATAAAGAGGATATATGAAAAGCTGCAGGTGCATTCACAAACAGAAGCCGTTTCGAAAGCTGTAAATGAAAGAATTATATAAGTGCATCAGGAGCAGAGGACTTAATTTCCAATCAAACATTTTTCAATTTATAGACATGTTCGTCCTTAGGCTATTTTTTATCTTTTGTATCAGCATTTCGATAGTTACTTGTTCTGCAACAAAACAACAACCTGCTTTACATAACACACCAGCCTCAGATTTTAGCCACATCATGCCAATCATTGACTCTGTTGCTTTTGATATCATGCGACAAGATTCTTTTCTTACAAATACATTTTCTTTTGCCGAAAGTGATACAATGATGAGTTCAGTTTACAGTTTGTATTTATGGGGCAAAAATCACTTTATTCATTTCAGTCCTAACAAAGGCTTTTTTAATCATCAGCTTGGCACAGCGTATATTATTTTTCAATCAAAGAAACCGGGTGTTGGTGGCGCGTTGAAGCAGGTGTGGCAGAAGCATACTAAAGATTCATTGATTTCTTATGACTTTAAAGGACCTGATTTTGTTCTTACTGAAATCATAGCGGCAAGACATGGTTCAATTCGTAAAACTGCAACAAATCACCTGATTCCTATGTTGAGCTCCTATTCTGCAGCAACTTATAAGAGTTGGGGACTACCAGACTCCACCGAGTCGAACATAAGCGATTTCATAAAATCGGTTGACAAGAACATAAACAATAAATTGTTCGACAGAATTCAGTCTGTCGATTTGGTTATAACAAATGCAGAACTGGAACTTTTAAGATCCATGCTGTTGATGAATGGATATATACAGAATCAACATAGCTTTTTAAAGGCAGGTGAACCATCTATCAACTATGCTTTAGATGAACAATCCGTGAACTCTAAAGTGCAAAAGATAAACATTTTACTTTCGGAAGAAGTGGCGGAAAGGATCATAAACTTTGGAAGAAGTGGGCAAATCACCTTTAGCGGGAAAGAGGCGGTATTTATATTTAAGTAAATCTAAAGTTCCAATACATTGACTTACCAGGATTTTACCAGTTAATTTATTCTATCACATGATAAGGGTATGAGCAAAAATATGGCAGTTACTTATTTTACTATGTCATCCAATATAATTATTCATGAACGTTGAAATTCTCAATAAAGGTTTAAGTAATGTAACTGTAGAAAATGTTGCCGTCAAAAAAACGCAAGCTCAAAAATTAAATAATTACAAATCGCTGCATCTCTGGATGATGCTGCCTATGATCATTATGCAACTGGGTATTTTTCGTGATTATTGGGGCGACTTTACAGAAAATGCATGGTCGGTACACGTACATTACTGGACCGGCACTATATGGTATCTCTTTTTGATCATCCAACCTTATTTTGCAACGCATGGACAAATTGCCAAACACAGAACCTATGGTATTATAGGTATGTTCATTGCCGGAGCCGTTTGTTTTACAGCTTTGGGTATGATGCACCGCGATATTGTTTCAGCAGACCTGGCAGCGGCAAATCCTCAGCGCTTTGGACCTTTTCAACCCTGGTTCTTTTTTGGAGTTGCTGCAATAGAGATTGTGATGATGACGGCTTTTGGTTATGCAGTACTTAAAAATATCCTGGAAAGAAAAAAATTTGAAAGCCATGCATGGTGGCTGATCTCAACGGTGTTTATCATTATGATGCCTGCCTTAGGACGCGGTGTACAAAATGTATATATCGGTATGAACATCGCTTCATTTCCAAATATCGATATCATGTTTCCATTGTTTATTTCACAGGGAATCATTATAGTTATGTTGTTGACCGGTGCATGGAAGTATCATAAACTCACACATCCCGCAACTTTTCTTGCTATTGGAATAAACTTGTTTTGTTTGTTATTGGA
>JAKFER010000296.1:0-3101 GCA_036675565.1 Chitinophagaceae bacterium | reverse complement strand
ATCCTATCGGCATGAAAATGAAATATGGTCAGAGTTATACAGTCATTGGCGTTACAGATAATGTAGTGATGGGATCACCGTATCAAGCCGTAGACCCCATGTTTGTATTTTATAATCCCCAAAATTCCAATTCAATAAGTATAAGACTGAATAATGCGACCCATCTTCAGAAGTCATTGCAAGCCATTGAAACCATTTTTAAAAAATACAATCCTGCCTATCCATTCGAATACCAGTTTGCCGACCAGGAATTCGGCAAGAAGTTTTTAACCGAAGACCTCATCAGCAGGATCATCAATATTTTTGCAGGCCTCGCCATTTTCATCTGCTGTATCGGCCTTGCTGGTCTTGCTTCTTTCACCATTCAGAAAAGGATAAGAGAAATTGGCATACGGAAAGTTTTAGGTGCTACAGTGCAGCAGTTGTTAATGCTTATTTCAAAGGAATTTTTAAAGCTGGTATTGATTGCGTTTGTAATCGCGGTTCCATTGACATGGTGGTTGATGAATAACTGGTTGGAAAAATATCCTTACCGGGTTAATATCAGTGGATGGTTATTCGGAGCGGTAGGTATTATTATCCTGCTGTTGACATTAGTGGTGGTAAGCTTAAATACAATGAGAGCAGCTATTGCAAATCCTGTGAAGTCGTTGCGAACGGAGTGAAAGCAAAAGTCATTGCGAACAGAGTGAACGGCGGGTAGAAAGAAATGAGAAGATTAGTAATAAGAAAAATACTTTATGATAAAAAACTATATTAAAATAGCCTGGCGGAATATTGTTAAACGAAAATTTTATTCTGCGCTTAATATTATTGGCTTATCTACCGGTATCGTGTTTACATTGCTGATAGGCGGCTATGTTTGGAATGAGTTACAGATCAATAAAAATTTGCGGAATGCAAAAAACCAGTACTTCCTGAAAAGCGAATGGAAAGATCCTAACATGGGACCTGATATTACAACGCTGGGGCCATTAGCAAAAAGACTCAAAGAAGATTTTCCTGACCTGGTTGCTAATTATTATCGTTGGGATGGGATCACTTCAATTATTTCAAAAGGCGATAAACATTTCAGGGAAGGAATTCAATTGGGTGACAGTACGCTATTTTCCATGTATGGATTTGAATTGCAGCATGGCGATACAAAGACTGCATTGATAAACCCCCATTCTGTTGTGATCACAGCCGATAAGGCCATAAAATATTTTGGTAAGACGGATGTGGTAGGCGAAACTATTTCCATTCAAAGTTTTTCCGGAGCAAACCAGGATTTTGCAATTACTGGTGTGTTGAAGGAGATACCTGAAAACTCCGTGACCCATTTAAACGATGCGAATCATAATGAATTTTTTATTCCAACGAATACCGCCACCTATTTTGGAAGAGACCTGGTTACATGGGCCAATATCAGCATACCTTCTTATATTGAATTACAAAACGGTGTATCAGCAAAAGATCTTGAAAAGCCAATCAGGCAACTAATCGATCAAAATGCATGGGATGCAATAAAACAAAATATCACTGTACACCCGGTTGCCCTCACAGCGTATTATCTGCAAAAAGACAATGGATTAGTTAAACGGATGCTTTATGCATTATCCTTTGTAGGATTATTCATATTGTTAATGGCCATCATCAATTTCATTAATATTTCTATAAGCGGCTCTTCTGCACGCATCAAAGAGATCGGGGTTAGAAAAGCACTCGGAGGTTTGAAGAAACAGATCATTCTTCAATTCTTAACCGAATCTCTTATCCTTGTGTTATTGTCAACAGTTTTTGCTCTGGCATTATATCCTTTATTGCAACCTCTTTTTGGTGAATTGGTGGGTAAATCAATCCCGGATATTTCTTCATTCCCATTATATTTTATAAGTATTCCTGCTATTTTGATATTAATGGTCGGTTTATTGGCCGGAATTTATCCTGCCCTTGTATTATCTTCTCTTAAATCAGTGGATTCATTAAAAGGCAAATTAAAAAATATTAAGGAAAATGTTTGGTTACGTAAATCATTGGCTGGATTTCAATTTTGTATTGCCGCTGTCGTCATGATTGCCGCGTTTATCGTTTCACAGCAAGTTGCTTATTTCTTCGGCCGTGGCTTAGGATATAATAAAGAGTATGTTGTTTCATCGCAGGTGCCGAGAGACTGGTCGAGAGAAGGTGTACAAAAGATGTTAACGATACGAAATGAATTCGCCACCCTTCCGCAAATCAATAATGCGACGTTATCGTATGAAATACCTAATGGCATGAATGGGGGACAGCCACGGGTTTACAAGGCTGGAATGGATTCTACGCAGTTAATTGCCATGCAGTCAATGGTGACAGACGAATACTACCTCGACACTTACCAGGTACCTTTAAAAGCAGGTAATTTTTTAGAAAACAGTGCAAGCGATTCAGGTAAAGTGGTGTTGAATGAAAGAGCAGTGGCGTCGCTTGGTTGGAAAGATCCAAAGGACGCAGTAGGACAGCAAATAAGAATTCCTGGCGATCCCACCACTTTTACGGTTAAAGGTGTAGCCGCCGATTTTCATTTCAATACAATGCAACAAAAAATTGCACCCATTATTTTTTTTAATGTAAGATTCACTTCCTTTTACCGTTTTTTATCCTTTAAAATAAAACCAGGCCAGGTAGGTACCACCATCGCTGCTATAGAAAAAAAATGGGCCAGCTTATTACCAGGTAGTTCATTTGAATACAATTTCATGGATGATACGCTCAGGCAATTATATAAAACGGAATTGCAATTAAAGAAAGCTTCCTATACCGCCACTGTCTTATCAATGATAATTGTTTTGCTGGGTGTATTGGGGTTGGTTTCTTTAAGTATTCAAAAGAGAACTAAAGAAGTCGGTATCCGCAAAGTATTAGGCGCAAGTATTCCTTCCATCATCGCATTGTTCATGAAAGAATTTATTTGGGTGATATTGGCAGGTTGCCTTATTGCATGTCCTGTTGCCTGGTTCATTATGCAGGGATGGTTAAGTGACTATGCATACAGGATCACGTTAACAGCGCAACCATTTGTAATAGCAATTGCGGGATTAGCCCTGATAACGATACTGCTGATCGTATTTCAAACCATTAAG
>JAKFER010000029.1:0-3114 GCA_036675565.1 Chitinophagaceae bacterium | reverse complement strand
AAGAATATCTTGCCCGCATCATGGTATTCTGAAAAAGACGGATAGCCATATCCAGTTCATCATACTCCTGGTCAATGGCGAGCATAAAGATCAAGCCTACATTAGCACCTGCAGAAAAATTAGTTCCTTCATTTGCTATCACCAGGCCTTTATAACTTTTTTCCGCTTTATCGATCGCTGTTTGGATACCACTTAATACATCCCCACCAATGCTGCCCATTTTTGTGAACCATTGCAATCCTAATACATCATCACCGAGGTCATATAATTTACAACTGGCATTTTTCCAAACCAGCTTATCCTGGTAATTGCTCATGACAATAAAGGCTTCACCACCGGGTAATGCTTTATATGTTTTTGTTGCAGGATCATAACTATACTTTTTGCCAGCCTCTATCTTATAAAAAGATTTGTTACCAGCAGCAAGCATTTCATCTACCCATGCAGCCACTTTGTATCCTGTATCCTTCATTGCTTTCGCCGTTTTCTCTACTCCCAATACATCCCAGCTTTCAAAAGCACCGATCTCCCAGCCAAAACCTGCCATCATCGCATCATCTACTCTATAGATCTCATCGCTTATTTCAGGAATCCGGTGAGAGATATAAGAAAATAAACCATAGTGAAAATGGCGATAAAATTCTCCGGCTTTATCCTGGCCGCCAACCAGCATTTTTAAACGTGTATATAGATCGTCAATAGGTTTCGCAGCTTCAACGGTTGCAAATTTTGATTTTGCTCTTGGCTTGTATTCAAAGCTTTTCAAATCAAGGGTATAAATCTCTTTTTCCCCTTTTTCTCCTTTCCTCTTAGAAAAAAATCCCTGTCCGGTTTTATCACCCAGCCAATTATTCTCAACCATTTTATTTAACCATGCTGGTATAACAAATGATTCTTTCGCTTCATCGTTTGGACAATTATCATAAACTCCTTTTGCCACTTTTACCAATGTATCGATACCAACAACATCTGCAGTTCTGAATGTAGCGGATTTTGGGCGGCCAATGATCGGACCTGTCAATGCATCAACTTCATCAATGGTCAAGCCTAATTTGTCAACTAATCCAAAAATAGCCATGATGCCATAAACGCCAATACGATTGGCGATGAAAGCAGGTGTGTCTTTGCATAATACAGTTGTTTTGCCCAGGTACAAATCACCATAATGCATCAGGAAATCAACTACTGCAGGATCTGTATGCGGGGTAGGAATAATTTCCAGCAACCTTAAGTAACGTGGCGGGTTGAAAAAATGCGAACCACAGAAATTCTTTTTAAAATCATCACTCCTGTCTTCCGCCATCATATGAATAGGAATGCCTGAAGTATTGGATGTAACCAAGGTGCCGGGTTTGCGAAATTGCTCCACTTTATCATAGATCAGTTTTTTGATATCAAGCCGCTCTACCACTACTTCTATGATCCAATCGCAACTGGCAATATCTTTCATATTGTCGTCGAAATTGCCGGTAGTTATTTTTTTTATAACATCTTTTGTATAAACAGGAGAAGGATTACTTTTTATAGCAGTAGCTAAAGCGTCGTTTACAATCTTGTTTCTATCGGACGGTTTCCCAATCCCTCCTTCGGGGGGTGGGGGGGCTACCATATCCAGTAGTAAAACCTGGACGCCAATACCTGCAAAATGACAGGCAATACGGGAACCCATTACTCCACTTCCGAGTACAGCAATTTTTTTGATTGTGCGGTTCATACTAGTAGAATCTTAAAATTAGTTAGCTAAACAACTATTAAGTGTGAAGGTAAGAGAAAAATATTTGCAGTAAAAGAAATGAAGCAGAATTAAATCCTATATAACTTAGTTTTTCAACTACACAAAACGGCCTGCCTTAGCCGGGTAGATCAGATTTCAGGGAAATTCATTCATTAAATGTAACCTGCTTAGAAGTCGCGGCGTCAGATATATTTTAAAAGCGGCTATAAATGCCGCAAATTTGTCATTACAAAACCACAACAACATGAAACGTATTTTTTTGCTTTCTCTTCTCGGCATACTTATTTTTTCTTCCTGTAGCTATGTCGGTGGGAAAAGAATTAATGGGAACGGGAATATAATTGCGCAGGATCGCACAACCGGCAAGTTTAATAGCGTAGACGTAAGCGGGGCCATAGATGTATATCTAAGGCAGGATTCTGGACAGCACGCAATAAAAGTAGAAACGGATGAAAATCTGCAGGAACTTGTAGAAATACACGAAGAAAATGGAGTGCTATATATTTCACCACGTGATAATTATAACCTGGATCCAAGCAATAAAAAAGTAAAAGTGTTTGTTACGGCACCACATTTTAGAGTCCTGGGTGTATCCGGCGCAAGTAATATTTATAGTGAAAATAAGTTGACTTCTTCTGAAACACTGGATATTAACCTGAGTGGCGCTTCCGAAATTAAAATGGACGTAAAAGCTCCACGGATCAACACTGAAATTACTGGTGCTTCTTCTGTGATGTTAACCGGGGAGACAAAAGATTTTAATATTGAAGGTTCTGGTGCCAGCGGCATCAAGTGTTTTGGTTTGATGACAGAAAATACTACGCTTGATGTTTCCGGCGCTTTTTCTGCTGAAGTATTTGCGAGTACAAAACTGGATGTACATGCAAGCGGCGCATCCGGTGTAAAGTACAGAGGTACACCTAGCGTGACGCAGGACCTGAGCGGTGCCAGCAGTATAAAAAAAGTAGATTAAAATGATATACAGGTAAATCAGATAGCAGGCCCTCTTAACGAGGGCTTTTTTATACCGGTTTGAGTTATTGTTACAATAATTTAAAATTCGGAACTTAGTCCCACAAACCAAAACCACTGTATGAGTTCACGCCGGGAGTTTATCAAACAATCTGCACTTGCTGCTGGTGGCATTTTAATATCATCATCATCTTCATTTGGAAATTTTTATATTGGTAAAAAGGCAAAAGTTATCATTATTGGAGCTGGCTTTGCTGGTTTGTCAGCAGCATATTATTTGCATAAAAAGAAAATTGATTTTGTAATACTGGAAGCCCGTAATCGTATAAGTGGACGGGTTTTTTCACATACAATTGATCCGCAGGAAAACCTGGTGATCGAATTGGGGGCGGAATGGGTAGGTAATT
>JAKFER010000248.1:0-3117 GCA_036675565.1 Chitinophagaceae bacterium | reverse complement strand
GGTACTGCGCCTGATGCGACAATTGTAACTGACCAATCCGGTAATGCAACAACCAATAATAATCCCGATGTAATTACCATTTGTAGTAATCCTGCCATTGCTTTAGTGAAAACCAATGATATTACAGTTGGACCAAATGGATGTGCTACGATTGCGGTAGGCGATGTGGTAACCTATACCTTTACCGTGACAAATCCTGGTAATGTAAGTTTACATAATATAACTGTTGCCGACCCTCACCCTGGTTTATCTGCTATCGCTTTACAAAGTGGTGATATAAATAACAACAGTATATTAGAGGTCACCGAAACCTGGATTTTTATAGCAATTTATACGGTAATCCAAACCGATATTGATCGTGGAAATATTACCAATCAAGCTTCAGTTAACGGTACTGCGCCTGATGCGACAATTGTAACTGACCAATCCGGTAATGCAACAACCAATAATAATCCCGATGTAATTACTATTTGTAGTAATCCTGCCATTGCTTTAGTGAAAACAGGAATCTTTAGCGACACCAATAATGATGGTTTTGCGCAAGTGGGTGAAAAAATAAACTATACTTTCACCGTAACCAATACCGGTAATGCAACCCTAACCAACATCGTTATCACAGATCCATTGGTTGGGTTGACAATAAGCAACAGTCCGATTGCGATTTTAGCTCCTGGGGCTGTTAACAGTTCTGTAACTGGCACTTATACCGTTACTCAAGCCGATATTGATGCAGGTAAAGTAACCAACTCCGCTTTGGCGACTGCTAAAGATCCTAAAGGAAATGATGTGACTGATGTTTCAGGTACAACGGTTACCAACAATACACCAACCGTTACTACCCTAACCCAAAATCCAGGACTAGAAGTCATTAAAACTTCCAATACTGAGAATTATAGTTCTGTGGGAGATATTATCAATTATACTATTCAAGTAAAAAACACCGGTAATGTCACATTACATGCAATAGTTGTAACCGACCCATTAACCGGATTAAATACTACTATTCAAACATTAGCCCCGGGAGCCTCTCAGGAATTTACTGAAAATTATACTGTAATTCAAAATGACAGGGTAAATGGTTCAGTAACAAATACAGCTCAAGCAAATGGCTTCACTCCAAATGAAACACAAATTCACGCTGAAGATAGCGCTGTTGTTGAAGCTGCCATTGTTTTAGGTTGTGGAACTATAACTGTTCATAATGCCTTCTCACCTAATGGAGATGGAATTAATGAAATCTTTGTAATCGATAATATTGATGATATATTATGTTATCCGGATAATACTGTGGAAATTTACAATCGTTGGGGTGTATTAGTATATGAAACCAAAGGTTATGACAACAACTCTAAAGTATTTGACGGTAGATCTGATGGTAGAGCAACAATTCAAGAATCAGCGGGATTACCTACCGGAACCTATTTCTATATCTTGAATTATACTTCTATTGACGGTACCGGAGGTGTAATAAATAATAGAAAAGATGGATTTTTATATCTAACCCGATAAAATTGGATATGTAGTGCCTGAAGATATTACATTGTATCTTCGGGTACTACAAACCCCTACAGCAACCTTTTTTGTACGTAAAATAGTAACCCCAATTATCCGAACTACATCCAATTACCTATGTTCGACAGATAATTTATCTAATAAATATCTACTATGAAAACAAAATTATTTTCTTTCGTTTTGATGTTTACAACTATTGTAAGTTTTGCCCAACAAGATGCTCAATTTACACAATATATGTACAACACCATTAATATTAATCCTGCTTACGCCGGTTCAAGAGGAGCATTGAGTATTTTTGCATTACATCGTACACAATGGGTAGGATTAGATGGAGCACCGGTCACCAATGCCGTTTCTATGAATACTCCTTTAAACAACAGTAATCTGGGATTAGGTATATCTATTATCAATGATAAAATCGGACCAACACAGGAAAACACCTTATCAGCAGATTTATCTTATACGGTTCCAACTTCAGAAACGTTTAAACTTTCTTTTGGTATTAAAGCAACCGCCAATTTATTTGATTTAAACGTAAGCAAATTAAATCCTGTGAATGCAAATGATCCCAATCTTCAAAATTTCAACAATAAATTTTCACCAAACATAGGAGCCGGTATGTATTTGCACTCCAATAAAGCCTATGTGGGCTTGTCTGTACCCAATTTTATCGAGACAAATCGCTATGATGATAATGAGGTTAAAATCTTCAAAGAAAAAATAAATTACTATTTAATAGCAGGTTATGTTTTTGATTTGAATAATTCCATTAAATTTAAGCCCGCATTACTTACCAAAATGGTAGAAGGTGCCCCGTTACAAGTTGATGTTTCCGGAAACTTTATGTTTATAGACAAATTTGTGGTTGGAGTGGCTTACCGATGGAGTGCTGCGATGAGTGCCATGGTTGGATTTCAAGTATCAGACGGAATGTATATCGGTTATGGATATGACCTTGAAACAACTAATTTGGAAAATTACAATTCCGGTTCTCACGAAATTTTCTTTCGATATGAATTATTCAAAAATAACAATAAAATAACAACACCACGGTTCTTTTAAATCCATTTATATATGAAAAATAAAATCTTGTTTTCAGTACTAATTATAAGCCTTTTTTCTTTTAACCTATATTCTCAAAATTCGAGCATTTTGTTTGATCAAAACAACAAAAAATATGCCTCGGTAAATGTTTTGAAAACCTACGAGCGAGTAGCCGAAAAAGGATATAAATCAATAGATCTTTTTAAAAAATTAGGTATTGGCCATTATACTAATTCGGAGTTTACCAAAGCTGCTAAATGGTATGGAGAATTATTTGCTATGACATCTGACTTAGAATCTGAATGTTACTATCAATATGCACAATCGCTTGTCGCCATTGGTAATAATGATAAAGCAAATGAAATTATAGAAAAATTAAAACAAAGATTGAAAAAGAATTCTGATACTAAAAAATAATGCAATCACCCCAGTACAATTCTTCTAAAAGCAATTATTATGAAAAATTATATCACCCTTTGCCTGACGATAGTAAGTGTTTTTTCATTTAACTGTTATTCCCAAAAAGCCAGGCTTGCCTCGGCTGATAAAAAATATGAC
>JAKFER010000198.1:0-19935 GCA_036675565.1 Chitinophagaceae bacterium | reverse complement strand
TTAACAACATTTGAGTGAGGTAATAAATTGATATTGTAATAAGCAGCTACAAAAGCTGTAAAAAAAACCGGAAGAATAATGTTTACAGAATTAGGTATTGTCTTATCAATCTCTTGAAAATTCATTACTTGATCTGTGCAACAATTGTCTTTATCTTTTTTTGGTTTTTCGGTATTCTTAGCCTCGGCGTGAGTGTGGTATTTATCGTTACTGTGGCTTCCTTTTTTCTCCTGATGAATATGTCTTTTTCCATCTTTGTGAATGTGTACTACAGCTTTCGTTGCTTTCTCCTCGCCTTGCTGGTGAGAGTTATCATTATTATTGCTTTTCTTCTTCTCGTAGTGAATATGTTTTTTACCGTCTTTATGAATATGAACTACCGCCTCAGTTGCTGCATCCTCTCCGTGGTGTTTTGAATTGTAACTCATATCCAACCCTAAAGAACATGCAAGTCCTACTATAGTGTTCATAGAGAATACTACCAGTAGGAAGGCTGCTTTGAGTTTTATGAATTTATTTCTATACACTGAATTGATGCAAAGTTCCAATTTATTTTAGATAAAGCTATTCTAAAGTTGATAATTGTTGAATTATTATCAAAAAAGTTGCCGTTTTTATAACACTTTTCTTTTAAACTAACACTTCTACTTTATGCCCGGCATTACAACTTCTTTTACAATGTCATTTTCGTTATTATTAGCTGCAACAGTAAGTAACTTATTCTGATGTGTCCACTTTACAATGTATCCACCAAAGGTTTCATTTAATACATGTTACTATTGCAATGGAAGAACTGTAGTATCTCCGGCAATGACGGTCGGCATAGAAATAGAAATTCTAATAAGGTTACACAAAGCTTCTGTAGCTCTGACGTATTTTGATGATAAATTGGAATATGTTGAAATGAAAGTCATTTTTAAGTATATAAAAGATGCCGGATCAGGATAATGCTGACCCGGCTCAGAACGATGTTTAACCTACTTCTTCAGCTTTAAAACCAGCTTTTTTAACCGCTTTAATCACATCTTCCTTATTGACTTCCGTTCCTGAAACGGTCAATACTTTGTTTGGATTTTGCGTATCTACCTGCCAGTTGTTTTCACCTATGGTTTCGTTTAGCGAAGGAGTGACTTTAGCTATACATCCACCGCAATTAATGTTTGTTTTGAATTTTAGCATTTCCATTTTATTCTATTTTAATATTGATTGATGAATTGATTTAAATTTTAAACGTAAACTGTTACTTACTACACTTACTGAACTTAATGCCATAGCCGCACCTGCTATCATTGGATTAAGCAAAAAACCGTTGATTGGATATAAGATACCTGCGGCAATGGGAATACCAATAATGTTATAAATAAATGCCCAAAACAGATTTTGTCTAATCGCAACTACCGTATATTTTGATAACTTAATAGCTTGCGGAATTTTAGAAAGGTCAGATGAAATGATGGTCATTTTAGCTACATCCAAAGCTATATCACTTCCCTTTCCCATTGCTATGCTAACATCTGCCTGGGCTAAGGCATTGCTGTCGTTAATCCCATCGCCCACCATAGCTACAACCTTACCTTGCTGTTGTAATTCCTTTACAAACGCTGCTTTATCTGCAGGTAGCACCTCTGCTTTGTAATTTTTAATACCTACTTGCCTTGCAATGGCTTCTGCGGTGCTGTGGTTGTCCCCAGTGAGCATATACACTTCTATATCTAAGCGAAGTAATTGTTTTATCGCATCAACAGAGGTGGCTTTTACTTTATCAGCAATGGCGATAACAGCGATCGCTTTCTTATCGTTAGCAAAGTATATAACTGTCTTTGCGGCAGCTAACCATTGTTGGGCAGCCTTGTTTAATTCGTTGGCAATGGATATGCTATTGCTGCGCAGTAACAAAGCATTACCTACATAAAAGTTCTGATTGTTAAACTGTGCTCTGGCACCAAAACCAGTAATACTTTCAAAATTATTTACAGGCAAGTATGTTATCTCACCCAAATGCTTAACCACCGCTTCCGCTAAAGGATGCTCTGAACCTTTTTCAATAGAAGCTAAAACCGGTAAACTGCTTTTATCGTTATTTAGCCAAAGTATATCTGTAACAACCGGCTTTCCTTCTGTGATTGTACCTGTTTTGTCAAGAACAATAGCATTCACTTTTTTAGCCAGTTCAAGGCTTTCAGCATCTTTGATGAGGATACCGCTTTCAGCACCTTTACCAATACCTACCATAATAGCGGTTGGTGTAGCCAAGCCTAAAGCACAAGGACAAGCAATAATCAATACGGTAACCATTGCCAACAAACCTTGTGTAAGTCCATTCTCTCCACCCAAAACCAACCAGGCTATAAGGGTGAGAATTGCTATAAGAATGACAACTGGAACAAATATGCCTGCAATCTTATCTACCAACTTTTGAACAGGCGCTTTGCTGCCTTGTGCCTCCTGCACCATCTTAATGATATGCGCCAATACTGTATCACCGCCCACCTTGTCAGCTACGAACTGAAAGCTTCCTTTTTGGTTGATAGTGCCTGCAAATACTTTTTCCCCTTTTATTTTTTCAACCGGAACCGGTTCACCACTTATCATGCTTTCATCAACAAAAGAATTACCTGATTTTACCGTGCCATCTACTGCAATCTTCTCACCCGGCTTTACCAGTAATGTATTGCCAGCCTGTACGGTGGAAATTGGCATTTCCATTTGATGGCCACCTTCATGCACCATGGTAACTGTTTTTGGCTGCAAGCCCATCAATTTCTTTATAGCTGATGATGTGTTCCCTTTTGCCTTTTCTTCCAATAATTTACCTAACAATATGAAAGCGATTACTACAGCCGCCGCTTCAAAGTACACATGGGCATGTAATCCTTTGTTGTTCCAATAAGAGGGAAACAGCGTATTGAAAGCACTAAACAAATAAGCAACACCTGTGCTCAACGCCACCAACGTATCCATGTTGGCTGAACGGTGTTTGGCTTGCTTCCATGCATTCACAAAAAATTGCTTACCAAAGATGATAACTACCGGAGTAGCCAATGCCCACATTATGTAGTTAGCATACGGCATATTCATAAAGAACATACCGATAATCACCGTGGGAATGGATAACAGAACAGCACCAATAGTTTTATTCTTTAAAGTTTGAAACTTCTTTTTGTGCAGATCCTCCAAAGCGTCTTTAGCTTCTTCACTTTCATCTATCATTAAATCATAGCCAACTGACTGTAAAGCGCCCTTTAATTTTTGCGGGTTAGTAATGGTAGGAATGTATTCTACTCGTGCAGCACCATTGGCGTAGTTTACAGCAACGCTTACCACACCTGGCTGATTTTCTAATATGCTTTGAGAACTGCTTGCACAGGATGCACAAGTCATATTAAGAACAGGAAAGGATTTCTTTATAGTATCTACATTATACCCTAAATCTTTTATCACTTTAACCGCTTTAGGTACAACATCTACTTCATCAGTCGTACTAATAACTGCCCTGTTATTATTCAGTTCAATTTTATGTGATGTAATACCATTTACTTTACTTAATCCTTTATCAACTATCAAGGCACAATGTTCACTTTCTACCCCTTCCAAGGGCAAGTAAACAGAGTGGTTGTTTTCGTTTGCCATATCCAAATATTTTTGATACAGCAAAGCTACTATTGCACGAAGTCAGGGTTGTTATACATTTATAGAAATGAATTACAAGATTTTGTGGTTACACATTGTCCAGGGTTTTCCTATGAATACCACCCAATTTTTTAAAGTGCGTTGGTGTAAGTCCGGTAACTTTCTTAAATTGGGAGGAAAGGTGCGCTACGCTGCTATATCCCAGTTGATAAGCAATTTCGTTAAGACTTAATTCGTCATAAACCAGTAACTCTTTTATCTTTTCAACCTTTTGATTGATAAGGTATTTTTCAATCGTGATGCCTTCTACTTCAGAAAACAAATGACTGATGTATGAATAGTCTTTGCGTAGTTTAGAAGAAAGTATTTCTGAAAGGTTATAACGATTGTCGCCTTCCTTATAATGTACATGCTCGATAATGATTGTCTTAATTTTTTCTATCAGTTTCTTTTTGGTGTCATCCAGCAATTCAAAACCTAATTGTTGAAGTTTTTCTTTTAATGCAACAAGTTGCTTCTCTGATGGCTCTGTTTTCGTTATTACCTCACCTAATTCTATTGAAGTATACTGGATCTTTAATCCATCTAAAGCAGACTTAACTGCTGCAATGCAGCGATTGCAAACCATGTTTTTGATATATAATTCCATTGGTTAGTTTATATAAACAATTTATTTAAAGTTAGATTTTAAATATAGGCTTTTCTTAAAAAGGAAAAGCTGAACGAGGCAAACCTCATTCAGCTTTTGAAATGAAACATGCAGTAAATTAAAACTTTGCAGCAATAGATATGAATAAATTTCTGCCATCTGCCGGCAATACGCCGGGTCCAGGATAACCACCAGCACGACGTGTGAAATATCTTGTATCAAAAAGATTATTCATTCCTGCTTTAATATTCATGCTGGAAGAAATTTTATACGTTGCTGTTAAATCAGTAACAGTATAGGAAGGTATCAAGCCTGTTTGTCCATTATCTGTAGGTACAATGGTATTATTTGCATCTGAAAATGTTTCACCGACATAGCTTAGCTGACCTGTCAATAAAAATCCTTTGTACCCTGCTGTGATGCCACCCCTGAAAATAGAAGTTGGCGCATTTTCTACTTTCTTCCCTTTCGTAGCAGCATCTTTGTGATCGCCACTATATTTTGCATCCGTATAGCCATAAGAACCAAAAATAATTAAATCGGAATTACTATTATTTGTGAATGCCTTTAAAGCGTTGAATTCTATGTATCCTTCAAACCCCTTACTGGTGCTTGCCCCAACATTGGTAATTAGCCGGTAAGCTGCTCCGGTTGGTGTAATAGTACCTACCCGGTTATTGTACTGCAGATAAAAGCCGCTTAGGTCGAACTGCATGAAACTTCGTATTCTTCCCCTATATCCTAAATCAATGTTGTATCCTTTAGCATCCTTCAAATTGGGATCAACTACGTCTGTAGTAGGGGGTGCTTGCAGGTTAGCAAACTGAATAGGACGATACGCCTGCGTAAAATTTGCATAGATTTCTGTGCTCTTTGTTATATGATATTCTGACCCAATACCAACCAATAAAAAACTTCGGCTTCTTTTAATGTTTTGCAATAATATTTCAGCACCGCCTGATGTGTAACCATTACGACCCGAAGCTTCACCTTCAAGCCATTCATATCGCACACCGGGAATGATTAAAAACTTGTCATTAATCCGGAAAATATTTTCAACAAAAGCCGCAGCATTCTTAGAATCAAATTCAATATCCCGCGGATAACTTCCAATTACTCTCACATCATATTTAGTTCCAGTTGTTCCTTTGCCATCGGCCCTTCTATACGTAGTGCCTGTGTATATGCGAATACCGCCTGAAAAAGTATTTTGCAGTTTACCCAAGGCGTAATCCGTTATAATACGGCTTTCCAAACCATAATTCCTGTACTGATCAAGATTAACCACTCTATAGTTATAATCGAGAGTAGCTGCATTAATACTATCTTTCGTTGTAATGGATTGCATGAATCCTACGCTGTTTCTATCTCCGATGGTGGCAAATAATTTCGTATTCCAGCGGACTTTTTCATTGATTTGGTAATTAGCAATCAACGCCGGAGTTGTCCACGTAATATCAAACCAGTTGCGACTGCGAAAACTTTGTTGCGCATCCTGCTCCAATTGGGCATCCGTTAATCCGCCGGGCTGCTGGCTGCGAATATGTGAACGCATTACTTCTGCAGTCAGTGAAAATTTTGGATTGAAAAAGTAAGTGATGGTTCCAAACCCTGCATTGGTGAAGAAACGGCTGTTATCTCTCCAGCCATTGCCGTTGCGATGATCAAAGAAAGAGTAGTAATGAACTTTGCCGGTTTTACCGCCAATGGCATTATAGCTGTTAAATAAAGCATTGCTTCCAATGGTTTGCTGTGTTTCAAATTCGAAAGGTTTATTAATCTCGCTGCCATTGCGTAAAATATAATTTACCAATCCGCCAAATTGAGGACCGTACTGTAATGAACCCTGCCCCCGAACAATCTCAATACGTTGCACCGCCTGCAATTGCGGATTATAATATGCTTCAGGATAGCCAAATGGGTCGGCTGCAATATCATAACCATTCTGACGAACATTGAACTCCCAGCTTCGGTTAGGGCTTAAGCCTCTTGCAGATATACCAATTTGAATGCCGCTTGGATCGCTTTCCCATATATGAATACCCGGCACTTTAGCCAATACCTGGCGCATGGTATTATTTGCAACATTACCTTGCACATTATCCAATACTATCAGGGTACTTTTTTTTCCTGCATTAATGTTAGTACCTACGATCTCCGGCATTTGCTGGTAATCACTTTTACTGCCACGCCCTACTACAGTGATTTCGGGAAGGTTTTTCCCTTGAAACTTTGTGGTATCATCACCCGGCATTGGTTTAGTAGAATATTGCCCAAGGACTGTCACAGAGGCAAATAATAAGGGTACGTATAAAAATATCTTCATCATTGAGTTACGCTTTTAGGCGCAAAAATCAATAATGCACTAAAGAGTAAGCTTACATAATCGGGAAAGATATTGCCGAAAGCCGGAAAATCATTCATCCATAGCATACACAGCTTTCCTCAAGTGTATTTAAGCATTTGCTTAAATACTATTTCTTACCTTCGCTGCATGAATGAAAACAGTTGCATCAGGCTATTTGCAGACCAGGAGCAGATTAAGAACTGCAAGGACAAGCTAAAGACAGCACAGAAATCATTTGGAAGTCTTTCAAGCGTATTGGCTTTAGCTGGCAGTGAAGTAAGACTAAAGATTATTTATTTATTGGAAGAAGAAAAAGAATTATGCCCATGCGATCTTTCCGACATCTTAGGCATGACCATTCCGGCAGTATCACAACATCTTAGAAAACTAAAGGATGGCAATATTGTAGAAACAAGAAAGGAAGGACAGACCATTTACTACTCACTGGCACAAGAAAACCTCAAAATTTTAAAGCCCTTCTTCAAGCACATTAATCAGCAAACTCGAAAACTGGAAACTGTATGATAATTAAGTCAACAGGCACATTTACAGGAGCAGGTATTTTATCAGCTATAGCAGCTTCGCTTTGCTGCATTACACCTGTCATTGCTTTGCTTGCTGGTGGCAGTAGCATTGCTGCAAACTTTGCATGGATAGAACCGGCAAGACCTTACCTAATCGGCTTATCCATTGCTTTACTTGCCCTTGCCTGGTATCATTCATTAAGCAAAAAAGAAAGTAAAGCATGTAGTCCTGATGGAAGTTGTGCAGTAGAAAAAAAAAGTTTCCTTGCTTCCAGAACATTCCTCACCATCATTACAGTGGCAGCCATTGCACTGATTGCTTTCCCTTACTATGCGAAAGAATTTTACCCAAAGGCAGAGAAACAGAATGTCGTTGTTGTGGAAAGCAATAACATTCAATCAGCTTCTTTTCAAATCAAAGGTATGACCTGTGGCGGTTGTGAAGAGCATGTAAATAGCGAGTTGTCCAAAGTGACTGGTGTAATAGAAAGCCAAACATCTTATGCTAAAGGCACAAGCACCGTAAAATTTGATAAGTCAAAAGCATCTGTTGAGCAATTAAAAAAAGCCATTGCAAAAACTGGTTACGAAGTAACAAATTATCAACTTTCAAATAAATAAAACATGAGAACCATTTTAATAGCTATTGGAGCTTTCTTATTTATAGCAGTACAAGTTTGCGGCTGGGGTAGTTTTGAAGCAAAGGCTCAAACTTCGGTAATGGCAGTAACAAAGGAAGAACCCAAAACAATTAGGTTAAAAATCATAGGCATGACTTGTGCCGGTTGCTCCAATCATGTTGCAAAAACATTGAAAGAGCTTAATGGCGTTCTTGAACAAAAAGTAGAGTACCCAGGCGATTTAGCTACTGTAAAATATAATCCTGCAAAAACATCAGTGGATGCAATCATTAGGGCAATAGAAAACATCGGATACAAGGCTGCTATTGTAGCAGAAAAGACAGTGGCAAAACAAAGCTAAAAGAAGCTCCTACTTAAAAGATTATTTCATCCGTTAATACATATTTATGAGTTGTTGCAGCGTTGATACAGAAAAGAAATTTGACTTAATTATTATTGGTGGCGGTTCGGCAGCTTTCGCAGCAGCCATTCATGCTGACAGCATGAAAGTATCTACGTTGATGATTAACGGCGGTTTGCCTTTGGGCGGTACTTGTGTGAATGTAGGCTGTGTACCCTCTAAGTTTTTAATCAGAGCCGCCGAAAGTTTTTACCATGCTTCACACTCAAACTTTGATGGCGTAACCACAGGTAAGCCGACCATAAACTTTGCTGAAATCATCAAACAGAAAGCAGCATTGGTAAGCGACATGCAGCAGCATAAATATGTGGACTTACTGCCAGGCTTGTCTCATGCGAAGGTAATAGAAGGGAAAGCTAAGTTTGTAGAAAAGAACAGCGTAGAGGTAAATGGTGAATTATACGAAGGATATAAAATCATCATTGCAACAGGAGCAACTACTTTAATTCCACCAATCAACGGCATAGCTGATGTTCCTTATTTAACCAGCACCACACTATTTGAATTGGAGCAACAACCACAGTCGCTTATCATTTTGGGTGCAGGTTACATTGCTTTAGAAATTGCACAGGCTTATCAAAGGCTCGGCACTAAGGTGACTATACTGCAACGCTCTGAAAGCGTCCTTTCCAAAGAAGCAAAAGATGTTACAGACGAACTGCAAAAACACCTGACAGCCGAAGGAATTGCCATTCATACAGGAACTACAATCAACAAGGTTTGGAAGGAAGAGCAAAACATCAGCGTTTCTTTTACCAATTCAACAAATGAAACCCAAACAGTAACAGCTTCTCATTTGCTCGTTGCTACTGGCACAAAAGGCAATACCGAAGATTTAGGACTGGAAGCAACTGGCATTGAGACAACGAAAAGAGGATTGATTAAAGTAGATGAACTTCTGAGGACAAGTGTAGAAGATGTGTTTGCCATTGGCGATGCAACC
The DNA here is from genome assembly GCA_036675565.1 of Chitinophagaceae bacterium. GTDB lineage: Bacteria > Bacteroidota > Bacteroidia > Chitinophagales > Chitinophagaceae > JACCYQ01. The sequence goes on along the minus strand of JAKFER010000198.1, from coordinate 10,801 downwards.
ACTAATCCGCCTTTTGTTTATACAGCCGCCTACGAAGGTGGCAAAGCCGTTACCAATGCTTTCAAATCCCATCACAAAAAGGCTGATTTCTCCGTTCTGCCCTGGGTTGTCTTTACAGACCCACAAGTTGCAGGTGTGGGCATGGATGAAAGAGAAGCGGAAGAAAAAGGCATTCCAAATCAGGTAACCGTATTTCAGCTAAATGACATTCCAAGAAGCATTGTGGCTTTGGACACGAGGGGCTTTATCAAATTAATAAGAAACCCTGAAAATGATTTGCTGCTCGGAGCAAGAATTGTAGCGCCGGAAGGTGGTGAATTGCTGATGCAGCTAAGCCTGATGATAAAATACCAAATACCAATTAAAGAAATCATAGGAATGTTTCATCCCTACCTTACGTTAAGTGAAGGCGTGAAATTAGCGGCAATGTCCTTTACAACAGACGTAAAGAAAATGAGTTGTTGTGCAAGTTAAAGTACCATTATTTTTAATTGCTGTGCATAGCCTAATCAAAATAATTTCTTACATCATCATTCTTTTAGGAATTGTTCATATCAGCTTTGCTTTTCCGCTTCAAACTAATACTGATACACTTTGGTTTGTCGGTGCAGGAATGGCAATCATCTTTGCGGGCTAGCTGAACCTTGTTGCGATTGATGGAGGTGGTTCAAAATTCACAAAATCAGTAGCAGTAATTGTAAATGCTTTTAACTGCACCTTATTTTGCTTTGCATTACCAATTCTCAACGAGCCACAAGTTTACGTAGGCATCACTATCTTTTTCATAACTACAGTGGCTTTCATCTTTGATTTAGTAAGAAGTACATATAACGAATGAAACTAAAGAAAACCATTCCTGCACTTCCGGTTAAGAACATAAAGCAGCATGTGAATACTATACAAGCAAGCTTGGTTTTACAATCCGGCATCAGGAAGAAACATTTGCTATTGCCGTTCGGGATGAAATTGAAATACATCTTTGGCAGGCTTGTGATAGGTCTTGGAAATGGAGAAGTATACTTTTATTCTTGAAGCCAATCCGGACAGGTGCAGAAACTTTCATTGCTGGTACAGCAAGTTGCCGGATACAAGTACAGGGCATCAATGAACTATACGAAGAATACAAAAAGCAAGGGGTGCTACACAGCCCGGATACCGTAGTTCAGGAACAATATTGGGGGCATAGAGAATTTCCGGCAGTGGACAATTACAGGAACTTACTCACCTTCTACGAAGTGATGTAACGATAAAAACATTTTTTCAAAAATAAAATTTGGCACTTTGAAAACCTATCGTAAATTTACGATATAAAGATTATGGGAGCAACTAAATCATACGAGTTCAGCGTAAAGGAAAACAAACTTGCAAAGATTGCAAAAGCATTAGCACACCCTGCAAGAATTGCTATTTTGAACCTATTGGCAAAACGTTCTGCTTGTGTGTGTGGAGACATAGTAGAAGAAATACCGCTTTCTCAAAGTACAGTTTCACAGCACCTAAAAGAATTAAAAGAGGCAGGATTAATAACCGGAGAAATAGAAAGGGCAAAAGTTTGTTATTGTATAGATGCTAAAGAATGGAAAGCAGCCCAGGCAGTATTAAATCAAATGTTTGAAACATACAAAGGTGGCAGCAATTGTTGCTAACCTTTTTTTTGCTTATCATCATCGTAATATTACAATAGACACAATTGCATTAAGTATATAAAATCAAATAACAATGAAACTATCTCAAATCAAACAACATTTAACCACCGCTGAAGCAGTAAACTTTGAACTTGAAAACGGGACACAAGTACCAGAGCATTTTCATGTAACCGAAGTAGGTGTAGTAACAAAGCACTTTATTGATTGTGGAGGTACAGTCAGGAATGAGAAGGTTGCAAACTTTCAACTATGGGATGCAAATGACTATGAACACCGGTTAAAGCCTCAAAAGCTATTAAATATAATTGCACTTTCTGAAAAGGTTTTAGGCATGGAAGACTTGGAAATAGAAGTAGAGTATCAATCAGAAACAATAGGCAAGTATGATTTAGAATTTAATGGTAAAAATTTTATACTTACCTCAAAACAAACAGCTTGTTTAGCACAGGACAAATGTGGTGTTGACCCACAAAAACAGAAAGTAAAATTAAGTTCATTAGCTGTTGCTAATGAAAGCTGTTGCACTCCAGGCGGTGGCTGTTGCTAAACCAACAAATCCCCATAATAGGGATTTTAAAACGTTCATAACCGCATACTGTTTATGATAATACTTGATGTAATGAAGCCTTCAGATTGGGAGGCTGTAAAAGAAATATATGAAGAGGGCATTGCTACCGGCAATGCCACTTTTCAACAATCTGCACCAACATGGGAAGAATGGAACAGCAGCCATTTACAACACAGCAGAATAGTAGCAAAAGAAGGAGATGAAGTTGTAGGCTGGGCAGCACTTAGCGGTATCAGGCAGGTGTTTATGCAGGTGTTGCAGAAGTAAGTGTTTATGTAAGTGAAAAGGCAAGAGGCAAAGGAATAGGAAAGCAACTACTGCAAAAACTTATAGAAGAAAGTGAAGCAAATGGCATTTGGAGTTTACAAGCAGGAATATTTCCAGAGAACATACCAAGTATAAAAATTCATGAAGCCGGCGGCTTTCGCATTTTCGGAACAAGAGAACGAATAGGTAAAATGAATGGTGTTTGGAGAGACAACTTACAATTAGAAAGACGAAGCAAAACAGTAGGAATTAATTAAACTAAATCATGTCAGCAAACAATTGTGCTCCTGCACTCGAAAGAAAGAAATTGAGTTTCTTAGACAGGTATTTAACCTTATGGATATTTTTAGCAATGGGTTTAGGCGTAGCCATAGGCTACTTCTTTCCCTCTTCTTCAACATTCATAAATTCATTTTCTTCAGGTACAACAAACATTCCTTTAGCTATAGGCTTAATACTAATGATGTATCCACCGTTTGCAAAAGTGAGATATGAAAAGCTAAAAGAAGTTTTTAAGAATACAAAGGTTTTGGGAATGTCTTTATTCCTTAATTGGGGTAATAGGTCCAATACTGATGTTCATACTTGCTATTGTTTTTTTACATGACCCGCCTGAATACATGGTAGGTCTAATTCTTATTGGCTTAGCACGATGCATTGCAATGGTTATTGTATGGAATGAGCTTGCAGAGGGAAGCAGAGAATATGCAGCAGGTTTAGTAGCGTTGAACAGCATCTTTCAAGTTCTTTTGTACAGTATTTATGCTTATGTATTTGTTACAGTACTACCGCCATTTTTTGGCATCACAGGTTCAGAAGTAAACATAACTATCGGTCAGATTGCAGAAAGTGTTGTCATCTATTTAGGTATTCCATTTGCAGCCGGAGTACTTACACGTTACATACTTAGAAAAGCAAAAGGTGAAGAATGGTATCAAAACAAATTCATTCCTTTTATTTCACCAATCACATTAATTGCATTACTCTTTACCATTGTTGTAATGTTTAGCCTCAAAGGTGAAACCATTGTTCAGGTTCCTTTTGATGTTGTAAGGATAGCCATTCCTTTAGTGATATACTTTGCAATTATGTTTCTTGTTAGCTTCTTTATGGGTAAGAAAATGGGAGCAGATTATTTAACCAATGCATCTATAGCATTCACAGCAGCAGGAAACAATTTTGAATTAGCCATTGCAGTAGCGATTGGTGTATTTGGTATCAACAGCGGACAAGCCTTTGCAGGTGTCATAGGTCCATTAGTTGAAGTACCGGCATTGATAGCACTAGTCAATGTAGCTTTTTGGTTGAGAAGAAAATACTATACAAAACAACAATTACAAAACGCCTAAAAACCATCACATGAAAATTGCATTGTTTAGTGACATTCATGCAAACCTTCCAGCTTTGGAAGCGAGCTTAAAAAGTATTGAAGAACAAAAGCCTGATGCAATTTATTGCCTCGGTGACTTGGTAGGTTATAACATTTGGGCGAACGAAGTAATAAATGAAGTTAGACGTAGAGGCATCCCAACTATTGCAGGCAACTACGACCAGGGTATTGGTTTAATGAGTGATGAATGTGGTTGTGCTTACAAAACAGATGGCGAGAAGGATATGGGTAAAATATCTATCTCCTACACCAACTCTATTGTAAAGCCAGACGAAAGGAAATACCTGAGAACATTACCGGCGCACATTAAAGTAGAATTCCAGTTGAACAACGACAAGCTCAATCTCCTATTAGTACATGGCAGTCCAAGAAAAATCAATGAGTACCTTTTTGAAGACCGGGACGAAAAAAGTTTATTGAGAATATTGGAAGGCTACGATGCAGATATTATGTGCTTTGGTCATACTCACAAACCTTATCATCGGATACTGTCTACAAATCCAACAGAAAATACACATTACCGTCATGCTATCAATATTGGTTCAGTAGGTAAGCCTAAAGACAACAACCCAAAAGGCTGTTATGTAATCCTGACCATCAATCATGATAGCAGCATAGCAAACAAAGATGCAGTACAGGTAGAGTTTATCCGGTTTGATTACGATGTAGAAAAAGCAGCAAAAGCAGTTGAGGACAGTTCATTGCCAAATGAATATGCAGATATGTTAAGGAAAGGTTACTAATAAGTATCCTTCAATTATCATCCATTGTATTCTTATGGCATCACGAGAGTTCTTGGATGGAAAGCCAAAATATTCCTGCCTTTTCACCACGACATTCGATTAGTTTCCATAAAATCGGGATTTAGAATGTTATCGAGGTAACAGAATAGAAGATCTTGATACATCAGTTATTATTCTGACTAATACCAATTGGAGAATAAAAAGCTGAAGGTACAAAAGAGGATAGTAAAATTTCTGCATCGAAGGCAAAAATAAAATTCGCAGGAAGCAGATAAATTGTTATTATAAATACTATCAGCGTCAGTGAACAAAGATAATTTTTCATAATCTCCCTTAATTTTTAACACTACATATCCCTTTGTATTTCATCAGGGTTGTTAAAGTAACTAGTGAGGGATTTTGCACCTCGTTCTTACCTGTTTGATAACATTTTTCATGGTGTCAATGATGGATATTTGCATTGCAAAAAAAACTCCAATAGCCATGAATAAAACCATCCTTTTCTTTGCCACTATTGTGGCATTTTCAGCCCTTTCATTTTCATTTATTAAAAAGCCTGCTTTGCAGATTTCAAACGATACGAAAACTGAAAGCCCAACAACAGCAAAAGTGGTAAATGCGTTTGCACATGACCACGCCATGGAAGTCGAAAACATGAGTTCGGCTGTTTACGATAAACTTAAATTGAATAAGAAAGGCTTATCAAAAAATGTGATGAATACTGCTGTTAAAGGCTATCTGACACTTAAAGAAAACAGCCAGTTAAAGAATACGGATTTGCTAACGATTGTTGACTTCAGCCAGTCTTCCCGCAAGAAACGCTTTTACCTCTTAGATATGGAAAAAGGTGAGCTGGTTGAAAACACTTTTGTTGCTCATGCCAAAAATAGCGGTATTGATATGGCAAGAGAATTCTCCAATGTCATTGGTTCCGAAAAAACCAGTCTTGGATTTTACGTGACAAAAGGCACCTACACAGGAAAGCACGGATTGTCGCTTCGCCTGTCAGGATTGGAAAAGGGTTTTAATGACAATGCTGAAGCAAGAGCTATTGTGGTACATGGTGCTGAATATGTAAATGCCGGCCGTGTTCAATCTTCTTACATGGGGCGGAGCCAGGGATGCCCTGCCTTGCCAAGAGAAAATAATTTGCAGGTAATTAACCTGATTAAAGATGGTGCAGCATTCTTTGTTTATTATCCCGCAAAAAACTATTTGCAAAATTCAAAACTGCTGAATAGTTAATTAGGCTTTCAACTTTTTCAAACAACAGCACCATAGCGTTTTAAAACTGAAATCCAAACTTCAATAATGGCAAAGCACTTTCTTCTTTTGAAAACGCAAGGGAACCAACAATAACAAATCGCCTGATAGGTGCCACCCAAATTCCGCCACCATAACCGTTATGCCATCTCCCCGATTTTTCTCCAGTAACCCAAACACGTCCCACATCATGAAACGCCAGAACACCTGCAGTTCCCTGGAAAATATAAGTTTTAAAATCAACCACTCCCAGACGGATTTCAGAATTGTTGAAAGCCATACCACGGCCCGCAAATCTTTCTCTTCTAAAGCCTCTTAGGTTTTCTGTACCACTTATATATTGGGCTTGCTGAAATTCATAGCCGCCAAAATTGCGGCCCATACCAAACCGGGTGGCAAATACAAATTTTTTTAGCTGGCTAAGGCTCATAAAAATTCGCAGGTCAAGCCCTGCCTGCAATACAGATTTGCTGTTTGCATTCAATCCAAATAGTTGCCGTGCATATCCTTTGATCAATGCGCCACGTGAAGGCAGGGCTGCATTGTTTTTTGAATTGATATCTATCCTGCCCTCAGCTCCTAAAAAACTTTTGTTTTGATAGAGCGTTGTATTATTTAATCCGTTGCTTAAAACATCTGAAACAAATTTTCCTTTATTTTCTTCAGACCTTAATGTAAAGTATTGATAGGATGGGCCAAATCCAACCCGCATCCAAGACTGCAATTGCCTGCCTGCAAGCACCGCTATATTTCCAATATCATAATTGACGCGGTAATACTGAATGCCTCCTTTTGATTTATCAAATGCCGTGTTATTTCCGAGGCCGAAAAAGTTGGTGATATTCACCGGCGCTTTAAAATCAGCCCGGACACTGACATCGAAGTTTTTCAATGCCTTGGTATAATCCGATTCATAGGCGAAGCGATAGGAACCCGTGCCAAAGGCCTTTTCAGCCCTTATGTATTGCCGCATGCCATAAGGTTCTTTACGAAATCCCTGCTTAAAATATTCCAGTTGCAATCCAAGCCTAAGGCCATCATCTTTATTGTATTCCAGATCCATCCCAGGGTCTACATAGTTGTATTTAAAATCAAGACGGTTATATCGGTTTACTTCCGGGTCTGCTACGTTTTTATTATCAAAGCCTGAACCGGTGATTGTATTTTTTTCAAACGATGCATCGTAAATCTTTATCCTTTTGCCCTTTCCTTCGTTTACAAAATTATCATTACCGGGACCACCAATGATCCGAATGTTGATAGGAGAATTTTGCCCCTTTACTACAAGGCTATCATTACCTTCCAATGCAAAAACACGTAATTCTTTTGTTACAGAAGGCTCAAAAGTTCGTTCAAAAACTTTTGCTGAAACGGCGCCGTTAGTTCCTATTTTATTTGTAGTAACCAATACTTTTCCATCATCCATTTTGTTGATGGTAAAAAGTTCTTTTTGATTAGAACCAACAATAGTTACAATTTTTGAAACAAAGCGATAGTATTCCATCATTTCCTGGCGGAAAAATGTTTTTCTTTTTTTGAGCTTGTCAACGATTTCTGATGCGGCATATTTTTGAACCTCTTGCGGTTGCTGCTTCAGCGCTGTTTCTATCACTTCATCGGTCATCGTGTTTAGAAAAATATCAATCTCTTTTTCCCAATCAGGTGCTGATAATTCTGTAAGAAACAGCCGGTCGAAATTGCGGGCCGTTTTGTTGAAAGTTTTTATATTACGGGCACTGACGCTAAAGCCCTGCAGTTGCGGAATAAACCAAGGCTGATGAACAAAACGGGTGAACAGGCCTTCACTCTTAAAAAATGCCTGATCATGATCATAAGGAATAGGAAAATAAGTTTTTCCAATCGCGGTATCTTTTGTTGCCCATCGCCATTTGCCTTCATGCCTGTCAAAATCCATTACAAAATTATCCATCAGCCTTGCCCTTAATACCGCTTTTTGGTCAACCTTGTCCTCATTTTTTTTCACAAGTTGCAAAAAAAGGTCTTCTGTTATCATTGTTTTTCCAACAGCCGAAGGCTCCCTTTCTTCAAGCAAGGCAATAGTATTTTTAAATCCGGTTCTGAAACGTTCCAGCCGGGGATCATCGGGTACATAAACGAGCTTTCTTTTGAGTGTTGGAATACCCGCCGCCTGTTCCAAAACAGGAACAGAAAGTGCTGCATAGGGATAGGCACCGGACACGCCGTTAGCCAAAGCTTGTATTCTTAATGCGCTTCGCAGGTCTGCTGGTATCACTGCTTCAGGAAATTTTTCAATAGGCCGAAGCGTCCATTGTTTTCCATTTTTCTCAGCAAGGCTTAGCGATAAGGTACGGCTTCCTCCCTGCTGGCTTACGGGTTTTAGGCCCCCGGCTTCTTTGCCGAGATCAAGCATTGGAACTGATACGGTTTGCCTCCATTCCGGCCGATAGTTTTTGCCCCATAAAAAATTTCTGAAAGCTCCTGTCTTTAGTGTGCCTGCCTGAACGTTCACCTTGCCAATAACAGGAAGCAATGTATCGAGTGAAGATTTTGGTGTAACGGGTACAATGGTTTTTAGTTCTTTTGCAAAAAGCGGGGTACTGAGGTCTTTGGTTTGAAGATTATAAAATTTTGTTTCCACTTTTCCACTTTTGCTTATTTCAAGAACAGCAAAACCATAATCAAGTATAGAAAATAAACTGTTCTTTCCTTTGCGCAAACGGGTGAGTTTTGCTGCTGAACCACTCACAATATGTGGAATACTGTCTTTAATAATTAGCTGAAGACTATGCTCGTGACCAGCCACCGTAATCGGATTTGGATGATCTTTCAACACCTCCTCAATTTCATTTATCATGGTACGGTATAGCGGATGATAAGTATCCTGCAAATTTCCGAATAAGCCACGGGCTAAAGGGTAAACTGATCCCAAAAGAGGCAAAGGAATATATAAACCTTTTATTGCATCGGCGAAAGGAAATATGTGTTGACGCCAGGTATAAGCGCCGCCATGTACTCCATACGTGTACATGGGATGATGCATAACCAAAACTAAAAGCTGGTTGGGATGTGTTTCAACAATTTGCCTTAATTCGGAAGTAAATTCATCTATGTTCCTTGCCTCGCAAGACGATTCAGGCCCGGGCTTGTCGTGAATATGCAAAAACCACTGTGTATTCATCATCACCAATACCACCTTCTCATTTAGTTCGATTGGTATAGGCCCTGGGCAGCCATTTAAAGGCCATGCCTGTATATTGGGCGCAAGAAGGGAGTTAATGTAATTGGTTTGATTTACTCCTCGTTCCCATCCACCAATCTTCCCACCATTCCAGTCGTGGTTGCCGGGAACAAAAAATGCTTTTGCTTTCTTTCCTTTAAAAATATTGAGCTGATAGTCTATTACTTTTTTTGTGTAGTCATAATCTTCTGCACCTTCATCGGGTAAACCATCGGGATAAATATTATCACCAAGAAAGAGGGCAACATTTTTTTCATCATTCCAATCCACATTTTTTGTTAACCAGTCAAGAACGGGATGAGAGTTTCCCTGTATAACCCCAGCATCGCCAATCAGAAATATTCGTTGAATGACGGTATCATTTTGGGCAAAACTTTCAATTGAAAGAAAAACGCCTAATACAAACATCATTTTTTTTGCGTGGATGATTGAGCTCATTTGTTTATAACACATCAAAAAATATTTTTAAAATTTTATCCCTTCTATGCCACTAAATTGACTATCATCGGTTGTACCGGTAATGCATATCAATAGCATTCTCACTTTCTATAATTATTTCTTTACCTCTTTTTTTAAGAACCGTTTCTGAAATACCAATAATGTTATTACTCCTGTTGATACCCACACATCAGCAGTATTAAATACAGGTTGAAAAAATTCAAAATTTCTGCCTCCCCAAACTGGCAACCATAAAGGAAGCTTTGTATCAATTAACGGGAAGTACCACATATCTACCACACGACCAAACATTAAACCTGCGTAGCCGCCACCGGGTTGAAAAGCTCCTGCGATATTTTGTAAAGCGGAGTTGCTTTCTTCAAATATCAATCCATAGAAAAGGCTATCAATTAAATTGCCCAATGCGCCTGCGTAAATAAGGGCTACGCAAATAATAAATCCATTATGATAATGCTGCCTCATAATTTTCTTTAAATAGAACGATCCCCAAATTACTGCTGCAAGCCTGAACATTGTTAATGCAACCTTTGCAATATCACCTTCACCAAGTTTCCATCCCCAGGCCAAGCCTTCGTTTTCAAGAAAGTGCAGCCGAAACCAGTTTAAGCCAAATACTTTATGCTCTTCATTATAATAGTAATGGGTTTTGATGTAAAACTTTATTGCCTGGTCAATTAAAATAAGCAAAAGAATGAATAGCACAACTTGTTTAGGTTTCATTTTCCATTTCCTCCTGTACCGGCTTTGATCTTGAATATGCATCTGTTATTCTGTTTACAATTTCATTTGGCAGTTCATCCCCGTCAATTATTTCCAACACCAAATTGTTATGCTCTTTATCTACCTGTAGATTGTAATAGTTGTCAATCTTCTTTTTTATAAAGAAGGCATCAAAGGTTATCTGCACAGTTTCTATCTCAATTTTAAAATTTTCAATCCACCTGTTAAGTTTTTTTGGTTCCATAATTTCTACTTTATCGTCCGGTGCTTAATATTTCAACTATTGTTACTACTAACCAGTTTATGTACAATTATTGAGACAAATGGTTTAGGCTTTTTGGATAAAACAAAGTTTTCGGGTTACTGGGTTTAAGTTTTACAAATGCGTTTCATTCTCTTTTAAATTATCTATCTCTAATTGTATAGTGGTATGTTTAATTTTAAAATTGGTGGTGATTGTATCATTTATAAATTGCAATGTTTCGTTGTAAGGCAATCCCTCATTTATAACAATATGAACACTCA
>JAKFER010000005.1:0-3157 GCA_036675565.1 Chitinophagaceae bacterium | reverse complement strand
ATGGATGCACATTTGTGTTCCATCTTCACTAAACGTAATTCTTAGGGACTCATGGCGATCAACTATGGATTGTAAAGCTTTCTCCATTGCCACTCGATCAAAATTGCCATTGAGCTTTTGTGAGAATGATAAGTTATATGATTTGTTGACGTCCTCGCCACCAAATTTATAAGTAAGCCACAGCTCTATTTGTGATTCAAGGGCAGGCAACCAAATTTCTTCTGGTTCTTGTTCGTTTTTTTCTACCACCTGGTTAATGTCGTTATCATCAGCCAAATCATCAGGGGTTTGTCTTTTAGCGATTACCCGGGCTAATTTTTCAATAGTTGAGTTTTCAAAGAAGCTAGCAATAGGAAGTCGTATGCCTGTAACTTGTTCAATCTTAAAAATAACTTTAATTGCTATTAAAGAATGCCCGCCTAATTCAAAGAAATCTTCGTTTACACCTACTTGCTCTATCCCTAAAAGCTCGATCCAGGCAGCTGCCAAAAATTTCTCAGTTTCTGTACGGGGAGGGATGTGTTGATTATCTTTTTGCTGATGTTCAGGTTTAGGTAATGAGCTCCTGTCAATTTTTCCATTTGCAGTTAATGGCAACCGGGATAAAAATACGTAATCAGCAGGTAGCATGTAAGCAGGTAGCAATTTTTTAATTGCTGCTTTCCAGGACTTTATTTGACCTTCACTGATATCAAAATTTTCGATAGTTGGTTTTGTTTCAAAATCACTTAGCCGGGCATTATTAATATTTATACTGATTGGCTTTTCGGGAATTGCATTTGTATAGGATAATGGAATGAATACCACTTCAACTGTTTTTGTTTCCCCGTCTTTTGGCCATCTTACATGTGCTTTATATCCCAGCCTTGCTCCGAGGTCCCAAAGAAGTTCGGGATCTACACCTTCTTGTATATCTTCAATTTTTTGTTTCAGCTTACTTACTTTCACATTGCTATCTGAGCCATTCATCAGTTGTAATAAAGCATAATCCTTAGTTATTCTTCTATTTGGAATATTGCTGATCTGTAAAATACGGGAAGGATGTCTGATCAGCATTTCTTCAATCCAGCTTATAGAGCTGTCTGTATCCCATTCTGAAGTAATTTCAGGCGTAACTATAGAAGGACCGGAACCTATGTAGAGCCAAATGTCATAGTGACATTTAGTTCCTTCATTAAAGAAAGTACCTCTGCGAAGTTGTACATCAACTGCTACTATTTGAGGAATAATAGTGGGAAGGAAATAGAAAAATGCAGGGTCTGTTGTTAATTCCTCTTCTTTTTCAATACGACGGTCAATGATTTTTTTGAACTCTTCTATGGATACACTGTCGCTTACCTGGTTTAGCTCATCGTATGAATAATGCATTTTTAGTGCATTGAGTGTTTGCATATCTCCAATATATATAATCCCTCCTTGCTTAATTACTTTTATAGCATTCTGTATTACTTTTATTAAATAATGAAGGTCAGGGAAATACTGAACAACACCATGTGCAAAAACAAGATCCAGTGAATTATTCTCAATACCAGAAAAATCATCAGCCGGAGCAACATTTGCTATAACATTGGCCCATTTTTCCGGCGCAGCTAATTTTTTTTCATTTACTTTACTAATGGCTACCTGGGAATAATCAGTGGCTATATAATGATCTGCATCAGGAGCAACTTCAAACAATATCTGGCCGCCTCCACAGCCTAATTCCATTATTCGTTTTGCTTTAATAGCTTTTATTCGTTTTGCTCCTTCTAATCCCCATTCTTCCAATTGTTCCCTGATATCTGACTCTGTGCTATATTGGGCCCCGACAGCTAAGTCTAGCTTTTGTTCAGAAATATCCAGGTCGCTTTCATTTTGAACTGCCATTTCGTACAGGTCATCCCATCGGTCACGCCAGCCCAACCCATCACTTTCGGACGCTTCATTATCAGGTACAATATAGGCGACCAAACGTTGATCGCCCAGTCTGTCTTCCCTGGCAATTACTATTGCTTCTTTTACTCCTCTTTGCAGGTTCAGGCTATGTTCTATTTCTCCGAGTTCAATCCGGTGTCCATGAATTTTTACCTGGTGGTCAATCCTTCCCAGGCACTGTATCTTGCCATCCGGTAAAAACTTTCCCAGATCCCCGGTGCGATACATTTTAGATTCAGCTTGTTTTGAGAATGGATTTGGTAAAAATTTTTCTCTTGTCAGTTCGGGCCGGTTTAAATAGCCCTTGGTAACGCCATCACCGGCGATGTATATTTCTCCTACCGAATCTTCCGGTAGCAGACTCAGATTTTCATTAAGAATATAAATCTGAGTATTATGAATAGGCTGGCCAATAGTTATAGTTTCATCGTCAGGAAAAATTTGTGTACAGGTTGACCAAATAGTAGTTTCTGTGGGTCCATACATATTGTAAAGTGCGGAGCCCTTTGGAATTAATTTAGCAGCTAAATCTTTGGATAAGGACTCTCCGCCGCATAAAATTTTTATAGCAATTTTTTTATCCCATCCGGCATCCAGCATCATTTTAAAGGTGGAAGGGGTAGCTTGTATTATTGATATATTTTCTTTCTTAATAACATCTAATAGGGCAAATCCATCCTTAGTTGTTTGGGAATCGGCGAGTACCAGTTTAGCTCCCGTAACAAGGGGCAGGTATAATTCAAGGCCAGCTATATCAAAAGATATCGTGGTAACTGCAAGCAATTTATCATTTACACTGATGCCTGGCATTTTCTGCATACTGTTAAGCAGGTTAACCACGTTTCGGTGTTCTACCATAACCCCTTTTGGCTTTCCGGTAGAACCAGAAGTGTACAGTATATATATAAGATCAGACCCCTTTACGTTTGTTAGCGGAAGTTCTTTCGAAAACTGTGAAAGGTTGGAAAGGTTGTCTTCAAGGATTATTTCTCTTGCTGAAGTTTTAAAATGCCGACTATATTTTTTTGAAGTGATAAGGATTTTTGCATCTGAATCTTCCAGCATATATTCTATTCTTTCCCGCGGGTATTCAGGATCGATCGGGATATAAGCTGCTCCTGATTTCATAATAGCCAACAGCGCAATTATCATTTGAGGAGAACGATCAACGGCCAACCCAATGGTCTGACCTGTTATAATGCCCTGCTGTATTAATAAAGCGGCAAATTGGTTTGATTTTTCA
>JAKFER010000310.1:0-3167 GCA_036675565.1 Chitinophagaceae bacterium | reverse complement strand
TGCTTTGTAATTGATCCAGCCAAAACTCTTTCCTTTCAAACCATCAGCGGTAGATGTAAATACCTTTCCCTGGTACCCGGGAGATACGATAAGCTGAGCATTACCTGCATCATTTTTCAAAACTATTATGCTATCATGCTGTTTCAAAAAATCCAGGTCATATCCAAAAGAACCTGCAACGGGTTTTTCCATTTTTTCCTGTTGATCTTTTTTTGTTCCCATTTGGCATGATGCTAAAATCAGGGCTGCTATTACAAGGTATTCTACTTTTTTTATTTTCATACAGGTTAGCTTTTTTGTTTTATCCATTCTGAAAATTAAACATCCGGTATTTATTAAATATACGAATCATCTTTTTGCTACGCATTAAAACAACCTGGATATAGGAGCACACGGATAACACGGATCAAATGGATTTTCACTGATTTTGGGGTTAAAATTATTGCTGGGTTAGTTTGATCAGTACTGGTGGGGCGGCTTGCTTATTTCGAAGGGCGGAAATTTCACAAGGTTGGACAGTCTTCTTCATTTAAGAATAATTCTTCTATCACTGGTGTAGATAGTTTTATACATCACTACGCCAATTGCCAGGCTTGCGGTTACGATATAAGGAGACGGCTGACCCTGGGTAGTTGGCAACATCATACCAGGAAAGCCAGCAATGATATTTAACGTAGCAAAAAGATTATAAACAAAACTGAATTTTAATCTTCTTTTCTTTAAGGTAGCAAGTAAGAGTAGTAGGATTCCGCCAACTATTCCTATGGCGATGGTTACTAAACATACCGGGATAAATCCTATAACGGCTGATTCATCCTTTACAGATTTAAAGATTCGGAAAACTATTACAAACCAACTGATAATACAGAGTGTTGCGAGCAGTGAGTCTCTATAGGCTTTTCTATTATTCATTCAGGTGATTTAAAATCATTGCCCTGGAACCTTATAATTTGGAGACCTGGCAGCTAAGCAGATTACTGTTTCATTAACGTATCTGCATATTTAATTGTGTTATCGAGTTCCTTTGAAAACCCTTTCAAAGATTCTGTTGCTGGTAAGTTGTCTTTCTGATATTTGTTAATCAATGGCAATGTCCTTGTTATTTTTAAAACTATATGCAGATCTCTTAATGCCAGATCTTTTGTCGCTATGGATTCAAGCAAGTCATTATGGAGCGAAATTGACGAATTGTATTTTGTTACGCTATTTGCAATTAACAATTTGATTTTGTCTCTCAAAACTGAATCTTTGATCTTACCTGCATGGTGATCTGCCGAATTAAAATAGGATTCGTTCTTCGCATTGTAATTAACAAACGATTCAGTTGAATCGTCTTCACTGCTCCGAAGGTTATTAAATTGATCTTCAAGCTGCTTTAATTCAGGTGTTTTGTCAGCAAGTTCGTTGTATAAACTTTCTACTAAATCATCGTTATGTCGTTTGGAAACCATTTCAAAAGAAGTGCTTTTGTCCTGTAAAGCTTTTGGTGTTTCTTGTTCTTGCTTGTCTTTTGCCCGCGAATTGGTGCATGATGCAAGCGCCAGGAAAAGAAATGCTGATATAGTTAGTGGGATCTTCATAAATTCCTATTCGTCTTTTTTACTTTTCTTGTTACGTTTTTTTTGGTCTTTGTTTATTTTATCAATCGTGCCCATTGGAATAACAACCAATTGGTCAGTCAGGCAATTCCAGATATTTAAATAGTTTTTAGAAACCACGTTATGCTGTTTCCATTTTGTAAACTTTTCGTATAACATTAAAGTACAAATGTCAGTGGCTGTTATATAGTCACCTGTTTCCGGCAGGTGTGAGTGAACAGTGCCTTCAATTTCTTTGCCTTCCTCCTCTTTTCCACCATAGTTTATCGGTATAATGTTTTTATGAAGTTGTTTTGTACTTGTCAGTTTATTGTCACTGCTAAATGTCAGTAAATAATCGTTGCCAAAAATTACAACGCCATTTTGGTCAGATCCTGTCAAAACATATATTTTCTTTTCGTTATTGCCAATCAAAGGAATGAGGTTGAAGTTTGTATTTTTATAAGTTTTAAATAATGCGTCGGACTTTATAGTTTCCAATGCAATTTTCCGAATTGTAAATAAGTCATTTTCTAATATTGTAAATTCTCTTTCAGATAGATCTGCGTTTGCAGTTTTTGTATTGTATGTACTGTCAAAGGAAATTGCCCCAATTACTTTGGGCTTGTCTGCCTTTGAAAAGAAAATACATTTTGATGTTTCGTTCTCTGTGTATGAGAAATAGCCGCCAATATTGGCCCTGTCTTTATAATTCTCCAAAAATAAGTCAGTTCCATACCAGGACGCCATTTCCGACTTATAAAGCCGCCTGCCTTCGTCAACAATTGGTTTTGCAAGAGTTGTTAGATTGTCTTGCCCAAATGCTGATACACTTATAAGTGTTATTAATAATAATGTTACTTTTTTCATTGTGAATTGTTAGTTTATGTTACCGCTAACCTGACAATAATTGTCATTGTGCTGTATCTGATTTCTGGCTGATTCTTTACTTATTTATCAAACTTTTATCATTACACTTCCGGCCATCAGATCATGTATGGCCCGCCGCTTTTCGTTGGAATGAATGGTAAGAAAAGATATCCATCCCAATGCAATTTTAACGACATAACGTAACAAAGCCTGGAAGATGTTTATTCGTTTGGTGCCATCATCATGTTGCCTTACACGTATTCCCTTGATATAATTTCCAACCGTACAGCCCAATGAAGTGCAAACAGGTTCGTATGCCGCCCAAAGGCCGAAAAATAATACTATTCTTATCCAATCAGGAACGTTTTCATACCTGTCAAGTATGGATGCAAACACAAGCATCAGGATTACGATCAGAATAAGATCAATAAAAGACGATTGAATCCTGTCTCCCAGGAGAGGGTACTCAGTTTGTTTGGTGGTGTCTGTAATTATTTCTTCCATAAGCAATATAAATATGTTTCTTTTTTCTTAGAAATCATAACCCGGCATTGTTAAACTTCCGCCTTTTCTTCAGCGTCTGTCTTGCTTTCAAGAAACTCAAGAATTCGTTTCCTTTCACCGATTATTAATAAGCCAAGGATAATCTTTACAGCAGAAAAGACGGCCGGAGACCAGTCTGGCGAGCCGTTATCCATGAAGGATATGTTACGCTCCTGC
>JAKFER010000061.1:0-3189 GCA_036675565.1 Chitinophagaceae bacterium | reverse complement strand
GTCGAGCTCCGCCTGGGCGAAAAAAGCGGCTGCTTTACGTAGAATCTCATTGGCGCGTTGCAGTTCTTTATTTTCGCGTTCGAGTTGTTTGATACGTTCTTGGTCTGAAAGCTGCTGTACTTTAACTGGATTTTGCTGATCTAAATGCTTTTGATGCCAGGCACGTAGTGTTTCAGGAGTACAACCCTTGCGCAGTATACTGCTCAGGGAGCAATAGCGGTGATCGCAGCCCAATTCGATGGATAATCTTTTTCAGATTCAATCAATAATTGAACCGCTCTTTCTCTAATTTCAGGGGTATATTTTAATTTTGTCATCGGGATAGTCTCTCAGAATATTAACTCTCCGACAAACCCGGTACGGTTCAGTCTAGGATCAATTTAAAAAATGGGTGGTGTTTCAAAAAGTATGCTGAAAAAAAGCAGGTTGGATTTTGATAAAATAGAGAAATGCGAATAACTCTAGAAATCAAGTGTCCAGCCTGCCTAAGTGACAGTATAAAGAAAAATGGCACAAAAGTAGATGGTAAGCAAAATTACCAATGTAAAATATGCAGACGTCAATTTATTGGTGATCATGCTCTCAGTTATCAAGGCTGTCACTCAGGTATCAAAACCAAAATATTACACCTCATGGTGCGAGGCAGTGGTGTCAGGGATATAGCAGAAATTGAAAGAGTAAGTATCGGTAAAGTTCTACGGACACTTAGCCAATCAAAATATCAACTTCGAGCACAGCAAAGTCATTATGAAACCCTTGAAGTAGATGAGTTTTGGACTTTTGTTGGTCATAAGCAAAATAAACAATGGCTAATTTATGCCTATCATCGAGAAACAGGTGAAATTGTTGCTTATGTATGGGGTAACCGAGATTTAGCCACTGCAAAACGACTTAAATTAAAATTGAAGCAGTTAGGTGTAAGCTATACATGTATATCAAGTGACCATTGGGATAGCTTTGTTACGACCTTTAAAGAATGCAAACAGTTGATTGGTAAATTTTTCACTGTGGGTATAGAAGGCAATAATTGTCGATTACGGCATCGAATCAGGCGAGGCTTTAGGAGAAGCTGCAACTTCTCCAAAAAGCTTGAAAATCATTTCAAAGCCTTTGATTTAGTGTTCTTTTATATCAATAATGGATTCGTTTAATGCCAGCATACTTTTTGAAACACTACCCATTTTTCACCTATTAACCAATTAGAATTAAGTTTTAAGCAGCTAAGTAATTTTACAAATACTATATCCTCATTCTTTAAAGATCAAAAAAATTGCTTTTTTATCTAACTAAAAGGTGTCTACAAAATTGGTGGCTATTCACTATAAGTTATAGAAATTACTAGATGTTTCTTTAATTCTGTTCTTTTCTATTCATTCGACACATAAGCTCACGAATTACGTAAACCCTATATAAGTTTATTTTTTAAACACTCGGATGTCTTATTTCATACATTAATTTACAGCGATTTCTTGGCGCATAGGCTCTAATAAAAGTGTTTTTTATTTTTGGCAGCCTTGATACGAGTCTGTTTAATGTTGAACTAGAGAGAGGAAATCCGCATGCGTGCTCTTACCTATCATGGTGCTCGGGATGTACGAGTTGAATCCGTTCCAGATCCAGTGATTCAGGAACCAGATGACGTCATTTTAAGGGTGACAGCGACTGCCATCTGTGGCTCAGATCTGCACCTATACCGGGGTAAAATTCCGGCCACTGAAGATGGCGATATTTTCGGCCATGAATTTATGGGAATTGTAGAAGAAGTCGGCCCTGAAGTCACCGAAGTCAAAAAAGGCGACCGGGTCATTATTCCTTTCGTGATTGCATGTGGTCACTGTTTTTTCTGTGAACATGAACTCATGGCTTCCTGTGAAAATACCAATACCGGCCGTGGTGCAATTCTCAATAAAAAACAGATTCCACCAGGGGCAGCTTTATTTGGCTTTAGCCATCTGTATGGTGGTATACCGGGTGGTCAAGCTGAATATGTGCGGATCCCCAAGGGCAATGTCGGACCATTTAAAGTGCCAGGCTCCCTGCCTGATGAAAAAGTATTATTCCTGACCGATATTCTACCAACCGCCTGGCAAGCAGTGAACAATGCCCAAGTTGGTCGAGGTTCCAGTGTGGCGATTTATGGTGCTGGCCCAGTTGGTCTGCTGGCTGCTGCCTGTGCGCGGATGCTCGGTGCCGAGCAGATTTTTATGGTCGATCACCATCCTTATCGTCTGCGTTTCGCACATCAAACCTATGGAGTGATTCCGGTCAATTTTGATGAAGTCGATGCCGCTGAATTTATCATTCAAAATACCACGGGTTATCGTGGAGTCGATGCCGTCATTGATGCGGTCGGTTTTGAAGCCAAAGGCAGCATGCTGGAAACCGTAATGACTAACCTGAAATTAGAAGGTTCGAGTGGTTCAGCGTTAAGACAATGTATTGCAGCGGTCCGCCGCGGCGGTGTGGTGAGTGTACCTGGAATTTATGCCGGTCCAATTCACGGCTTCCTGTTTGGTGATGCCTTTGACAAAGGTTTAACCTTTAAAATGGGACAAACTCATGTGCATAATTACTTGCCGCAGTTGCTAGAACATATTGAAAATGGAGATCTGTCTCCAGATCTGATTATTACCCATCGCATGAAACTGGAAGATGCTGCGGAAGGTTACCGTATTTTTGATAAAAAAGAAGAAGACTGTCGTAAAGTGATTCTGACGCCATAAATATGATTAAAGGAAAGCGCCATCAGGCGCTTTTTTATTTTTTATCATCATTTTATCAATCCTCTTTTTCTTGTTTTTAAGGGCTTTGTTGCACAAAGATTTGAAATGCAAAGCGCCCCTAATTGAGCCAAATTTAAGGCGTAACTTGGGTAAGTGGTCGACCTAATTCCGTAAATCTGTTAAGCACTGCTACACGTGCATGGATCTCATTCACTTGGCTATCAAAACTCCTTGCACTGAGTTTATCTCCTAATAATTTAATGCAGTGCATCTTAGTTTCAACCAAACTTCGCCGATGATAGCCTGACCATTTTTTCCATAGTGTCCTGCCTAAACGTTTAACTGTTCGAAGTAATTCATTTCGCTCTAGCGAGCTACTCTTTGTATCTTTCCATGGTTTCGCATTTTTTCTAGGTGGAATCACCGCATGCGCTTGCCGATCTGCAATGACCTGACGGCATTGCTT
>JAKFER010000265.1:0-3200 GCA_036675565.1 Chitinophagaceae bacterium | reverse complement strand
AACCAGTTCAGCAACTTCCTCAGGCTGGCCCAATCGGCCAATAGGATGTAACCCAACCAACCCTTCCTGCTGTTCTTCCGTAAGGGTTTTGGTAATTAATGGCGTGATGATATAACCAGGACCTACTGAATTGATACGGATGTTCTGGTTTGCATATTCCAATGCTGCTGCTTTGGTTACACCAACAACCCCATGTTTTGCGGCTACATATGCAGGTGAGTTCCTGGTTCCGGTCATTCCCAGTATGGAAGCCATATTTACAATGGCACCACCGCCCGCTGCTAATATCGCAGGGATTTGGTAGCGCATACCATAAAATACACCCGATAAATTGATGGCTATTACCTTATCCCAACCATCTATGGGATATTCACCGGTTTGTGCCAGTGGGCCACCAATTCCGGCATTATTTGCAGGCAATATGCAAGACACCATATTTTTTTACGGTTTCATCAACCAGCATTTTATTTTCAGTTGGGGATGATGTGTCTGCTTTGATAAAAAATGCTTCCCCCTTTTCATCCTTAATCATCGAAACCGTTTCGGCACCACCAGGTTCATCAATATCGGCTATGATCACTTTGGCTCCTTCCCTTGCATAAAGCCGGGCTACTTCCCTGCCAATACCAGAACCGCCACCCGTAACGATGGCAACTTTGTTTGCTAAATCATTCATGATAAATTATTTTTTTGGTGAGAAAATAATTTTCATAAGTACTTTCTATTCTTCCTTTTCTGCAGGTCGAACGATCAGCCTTAGGGTAGGATCATTGGTTATAAATGACCAGAACCAGTTTGTGGCCAACTTCAATTTATTCCTGAATCCGGCAATAGGTATAAGATGTATAAACAGCCAAACGATCCAGGCAAAAAAACCTTTGAAGAATAATTTTGGCAAATCCACAACCGCTTTGAATTTGGAAATAATAGCCATGGTGCCTTTATCATTATATACAAAAGGTTTCATGGATTTATTATGGTAAAGATTGTACAGATTCTTCGCCAGGTTTTGTCCCTGTTGAATGGCAACCTGGGCCAATTGTGGATGACCACCCGGAAATGCAGGGTCAGAAGTCTGAAAGCAAATATCCCCAAGTGCGTAAATATTTTCTGTTCCATTTACTTTATTATATTCATCAACCAGTATCCTTCTACCACGTCCAACCACTTCATTTGGTAATCCAGGGATGGCGATACCAGTAACACCTGATGCCCAAATTAAAACATTGGTAGGTATTGTTTCTCCATTCTCTAAATAAACAAGGTGATTTCTATAATCCTTTACTGCTGTATTCAATTTTACATGAACACCGAGTTCAGTTAAAACCCGGGTAGCTTCTTCCTGCGATTTTTTGCTCATAGGAGCAAGCAATGAAGGACCGGCATCAACTAAATAAATACGGCCCCTGAAATTTTTAATTTCGGGATATTCTTTCCTGATGATATGCTGTCCCATTTCGGCCAGCATGCCTGCAATTTCAACTCCCGTGGGTCCTCCGCCTGCGATAACCATATTCAGGTGCTTTTCTCTTTCTGCAGGATCATTAATCTTTACTGCCTTTTCGAGGTTAAGTAATAAATGATTGCGCAGATTCAGTGCATCGTTAATGGTTTTCATGGGCCATGAATATTGCTCCACATTCTCCATTCCGAAATAATTGGTTTCAGTACCAATAGCCAGCACCAGGTAATCATATTCCAATATTCCCGTATCGGTTTCTATATTATTTTTTTCGGGGTTGACTTTTAATAAACTTCCCAGGTGAAAGCGAAGATTTTCCTGCTCCTGGAACATGCGGCGGAATGGATAACTGATGTTAGATAATTCTATAAATGCAGTAGCAACCTGGTAAAGCAAAGGAGGAAAAAAATGATAGTTATTTTTATCAACAAGCGTTATTTGAAATTGCTTATGCTTTGAAAGCTTTTTTATAAAATTAATTCCCGCAAAACCACCTCCAACAACAATGATTCTTTTCCTTTTTTGATCTTCCATTTTTCCATTTTTATCGATCCTGTATAAATTTTAAAGACTAACATCACGAACAGCTATGTCCCTTTTTCTACCATCCATTCTTGATAATAATATTAAACTGAATAACAGTCCCAATCAATGAGGGACTTCATATTTTCAATCGCACATGTTTATAACATTTATAAGAGCTGATTGTTTGTTATCACAAAAGCATTCACTTTTATTTCATGCAGCCTGCCGGTTATTAAAAATGCGTTCTTTAATTTTTTGCACCCAGGATCTTTCGCCTCTTTTCTTTTTATCGCCTATCAGGAATGCATAAGGTTTTAATGGTTCCACATTTTCACAAATAATTTTTACAATACCCAGCAAAGGGATAGCCAGTATCATACCTGGCAATCCCCAGATCATTTCTCCTACTACCAAAACCATAATCGTAAATAATGGATTGATGTGAACTTCAGCACCCACCACCAGGGGTTCTAAAATATATGTTTGGATAAACTGGATAAGAGCGTAAACAATGATTACCCCCAAAATCATAGAATTACTGCCACCTTGTATGATCACCATTAACAAAGCCAGCGAAGACCCAACCAGGTTGCCTACGAAAGGAACAATCTCAAGGACACCACAAAGCACCGCGAAAAACAAAGCATTCTTTACGCCTACTATCGAAAATCCAATTCCATACATAACCCATAAACAGGCAATCATCATAGCCAGGCCACCCAGGTATTGCTGTGCCACATTACAGGATTGATCAATTACACTAATGGTTTTTTTCTTTTTGTCTTCGGGAACAAGTTTGAGGATAAAGTTTTTCAAATGTGTTCTGAAATAAATAAAGAGGAAAATATAAACCAGCGTCAGAATAAGATCTGCCAAAAAACCACCCATAAAAGTGATAACATTTATGCCCATGGATCCGCTACTGCCCGTGGTTTGCTGCTGCTCAATGATCTTGCTTTGTTGCTGTGGGGTTATACCAAAATGATCATTGATATAAGTTTGAACAGCGGCCAGGAACTTTTTCACTTGTCCCTGTATGTTAGTGATGTCTTCAGTAAGATCAGAGATCTGCCATGAAAGCACAAAGATTAGTAGCCCTGCGATGGAGATAATAATCAACAGGCATATTAAAACCGCCAACCCTCGCGGCCAGCCTTTTTTTTCAAGTTTCTGGCTGATGGGTAACATCAGCATCGAAAGTATTCCTGCAAAT
>JAKFER010000317.1:0-3255 GCA_036675565.1 Chitinophagaceae bacterium | reverse complement strand
CCAAAAACTCCATTACCGTTTCATGGCGAACTAAAAAGACGCATTAGTGAATATTTTACAAAAGCCGGTAAACCGACTACTGGAAATTTCAAATTATATTTCAAAGCAATTTTGCTTGTTACAAGCTTTATAGCGGTATACGCTCATCTTGTTTTCTTTACACCCGCTACTATCTGGGCAGTAACAGAATGCATTCTCCTGGGTTGCTTAACGGCAGCTATTGGGTTTAATGTAATGCATGATGGCGCACATGGAAGTTTCAGCCCTTACAAATGGGTCAATAATATGGCTTCCAACACCGCTAACTTTTTAGGCGCCAGTCAATATATGTGGAAGACAAAACACAATGTTATTCACCACACCTATACCAATATTCATGGTGTAGATGACGACATTGAGGCCCGGCCTTTATTACGTCTTTGTGATACACAACAATATTATAAAATACATAAGTTTCAGCATTTTTATTTCTGGGCGGCCTATTCGCTATTATATATTTATTGGGTTTTCGTAACTGATTATAAAAAATATTTTTCAGGTAAGATCGGTTCTACACCGCTTCGCAAAATGACGCCTGCCGAACATTTCTCATTCTGGTTTTACAAATTTGCTCATGCTGTTATTTTTATAGCCCTTCCTATATACCTGGTTGGTTTTATTCCATGGCTGATAGGTTTCGTAACAATGGGTGTAGTGGCTGGATTTGTTCTTAGCATTGTATTTCAGTTGGCACACACTGTTGAACATACTCATTTCCCATTACCGGATGAAGCTACCGGCAAAATGGAAGATGAATGGGCGGTACACCAAATTAAAACAACTGCCAATTTTGCTACAAAAAATAAATTGGTGAGCTGGCTGGTAGGCGGTTTGAATTTCCAGGTAGAGCATCACTTATTTCCCAAAATATCACACGTACACTATCCTGCAATCAGCAAGATCATTAAGAAAGCCTGCGAGGAATACGGCATTCAATATATAGAATATAAAAGGGTACGTACAGCTGTTGCATCACATGTAGCTTTTTTGAAAGAGATGGGCAAAGGTCCTCATCATCATGTACATGCTCATTAATTTATTATAAAACTCAACTAATAAAAGCGCCTCTTTGGGGGCGTTTTTTTTATGACTCGATTCCGCAAAATACTTATTGAGTAAGCTTATTTTTGCAACTCAAATAAATATACATGGCAAAAGTAAAAGTTGGAATTGTGCAAATGAGTTGTTCGGCCGATAAACAAACCAATTTGCAAAAAGCAATTGAGAAAGTAAAAGAGGCTGCAGCGAAAGGCGCCCGGATCGTTTGCTTACAGGAACTGTTTACGTCTCTATACTTCTGCGATGTGGAAGATTATGAGAATTTTAAATTAGCGGAACCTATACCCGGTCCTTCTTCCGAAGCACTGGGAAAAATTGCCAAAGAGCTGGGTGTTGTGATTATCGCTTCTTTATTCGAAAAAAGAACCCAGGGAATTTATCATAATACAACAGCCATTCTGGATGCTGATGGAACATACTTAGGTAAATACAGGAAGATGCATATTCCGGATGATCCGGCGTATTATGAAAAATTTTATTTTACGCCCGGCGACCTGGGTTATAAAGTTTTCAATACCAAATTCGCTAAGATCGGCGTGCTGATCTGCTGGGATCAATGGTATCCCGAAGCTTCAAGAATTACCGCCCTGATGGGAGCCGAAATATTATTCTATCCTACGGCTATCGGGTGGGCCACATCGCAGGATGAGGACACAAATATTGAGCAATACAATGCGTGGCAAACGATTCAAAGAAGCCATTCAGTTGCTAACGGCCTTCATGTTGTTAGTGTAAACCGTGTGGGACTTGAACAGGAAGGTGCCATGAAATTTTGGGGCGGTTCTTTTATTACCAATCCATTCGGAAGCATTCTTTACAAAGCCTCACATGAAAATGAAGAAGTGCATGTTGAGGAACTTGACCTGGATAAGACAGACAGGTACCGCACCCATTGGCCTTTCCTAAGAGATCGTCGTATTGACAGTTACCAGCAGATCACCAAACGATTTATAGATGAGTAAGTGTTTTATCAATCGTCTCAATATCAAATTTTTATAAAGATTATTGGATTATTTATTTATGATAGAAAAAACCCTGTCTCCAAAACAACTCGGTTATTATTTTCCTGCAGAATTTGCCCCACATATTGCGACCTGGTTGAGTTGGCCTCATAAAGAAGCTTCATGGCCGGGAAAGCTCGATACTATTTTCCCCTATTATGCTCAATTCATAAAAGAGTTGATCAAAGGAGAGATTGTACGCATCAATGTGGCCGATAAAATGATGATGCAATTTGCTGTCATGCATTTAGAAAATATAAACGCGGACCTGAGCAAAGTAGAATTCTATTTGCATCCGACTAATGATGCCTGGTGCCGTGATCATGGCCCTGCTTTCCTCGTAAATCCGAAAGCGGAACACAAAAAAGTAATTGTTGATTGGGGTTATAATGCATGGGGTGGCAAATATCCGCCGTATGACCTGGATGATGTTATACCTACTTTAATAGGCAAAGAATTCAATACACCCGTATTCAACCCGGGAATTGTAATGGAGGGAGGTTCGGTAGAGTTCAATGGAGCTGGCACTTTACTTACCTCTACCGCCTGTCTTTTGAACCCCAATAGAAACCCGCATCTTAACCAGCAGCAGATCGAAGAGTACTTAGTCAACTTCTATGGAGTAGAGCAAATTCTATGGGTTGATGAAGGAATAGTTGGAGATGATACAGATGGACATATTGACGATACAATACGATTTGTAAATGAAGATACTGTACTGACTGTCATAGAGGAAAGCAAGAATGACGAGAATTTTGATTTACTGCAGGGCAACCTCAGGCAACTACAGAAAATGAGGTTGCTGAATGGCAAACAATTAAATATTGTTGAATTACCTATGCCCGATCCGGTTACCTGGGATGGACAGCGATTACCCGCATCTTATGCCAATTTTTATATTGCCAATAACTCCGTTATCGTTCCTGTATTTCGTTGTAAAAAGGATGAAAAAGCTTTGCAGATCATCCAGGACTGTTTTCCGGACAGGGAAGTTGTTGGTATTGATTCTACCGAAATTATCTGGGGACTGGGTAGTTTTCATTGCCTTAGTCAGCAGGAGCCGGCTGTTTAAAACGGAACACGGATTTCAGGGATTGGATAGATTTACACGGATTTTTATTTGTTGAGCCCTCATTGGTCAAAGCAGTCTTTAATG
>JAKFER010000275.1:0-20693 GCA_036675565.1 Chitinophagaceae bacterium | reverse complement strand
AGCCTGGGATTTAGTGATGATATTGATGTAAACACCACCCTCGAAGAAAACTCATTGCAAACTTCTCCAATTGCAGCCAATGATCAGTATTCCAGCCTGGGCAATGTAGGCATCGTTGTTCCTGCATTAAATGGTATACTGGCAAATGATTATTTGGGAACCAATCCAGCCGCTATATTAACTGCAGTTGTTGACGCCCCCACGACGGGAGGAGGAACTATTTCCATCGCTGCAGATGGCAGTTTTACCTATACACCTGCTGCCGGCTATACGGGTGATGATACCTATCTATATTCCCTTTCTAATGATGCGGGTTCAGATAATGGCACCATTACGATTACGGTTGCAAATATCACCTGGTTTATCAATAATAATTATGCGGGCGCTGTTGCAGATGGAAGATTGGCGACTCCTTTTAAAAGCATATCTGACTTCCAGGCTGTGAATGATGGTGTTGGTTTGCATCCCGGCGATAACCATATCATTTTTGTATATGAAAGTGCCACCAGTTATACTGGCAATCTTACATTGAGAAATGGGCAGAAGCTGATCGGGCAGGATGCCACAACTACGCTCCCCACCATTACTGGTTTTACTACACCCTTATATAGTTCACCCGCTTTACCGGTTTTAAACAGTGCAAACGCCACTCTGGTAACCCTGAATGGAACAGCAGCATCTACCCCTGTCATTAACCTGAATGGAGGTGTGAGTGGTAATTATACAATCAGGGGTTTAAGTGTTGGAGATAAACCGAATGATGCTACATCCGCAGGTATTGCAGGGACAAGCTTTGGCACTTTAAATGTGTCAGAAGCCTCCATCTTTGGGACAGGACAAGCATTGTTATTGAATTCAGGAACACTCAACGGTATTTTTGCTTCCGTTTCATCTACCAGTGGCACCAATGGTATTTCTCTGACAACCATCAGTGGCACACTAACGATCAATGGTGGCAGTTTGGCCGGCAACGGTACAGGCGTAAACCTCAATGGAGGAATCGCATCTGTGACTTATAACGGAACTATTTCAAACAGTAGTACTTTACTGGTGAATATTCAAAATAAAACAGGAGGCACAGTTGATTTCAATGGACTTATCAGTTCCGGAGCCGGGGCCAGGGGAATAAGTCTTACCACTAATACAGGAACCACCATTCGTTTTGATGGAGGTTTAACATTGAATACGGGTGCCAATAATGCTTTCAGCGCTAGCGGTGGCGGAACGCTTAACATAACACAGGATAATACTGCCATTATCAATACCATAGTCACCACTACCGGGATTGGTTTACAAATTGCCAATACCACCATTGGTGCAAATGGTGCCAGCTTCAGGAGCATTGCTGTTAATGGAGCATCCAAAGGCATCAGTTTAAACACAACAGGGGCGGGTGCTTTTAATATTACCGGCCAGGGTACAACAGCTACCAGTGGTGGTACTATTCAAAATATTTCTGTACGCGGTATTGAACTGATCTCTGCGCAGAATATCAGCCTGAATAATATCCAATTGACCAATGCCAATACAACTGATGGTGGCGGTGCCGGCGTTTGCGATGAGATTAATAATATTGGTTGTAACGCTGCTCTTTATATCAAAGATGTAACAACCATTGGTTTGACGCAGGTAAATATCACCAATACGGTAGAACAAGGCATGAATATGAATAATGTAAATGGATTAACGATCAGC
This sequence comes from Chitinophagaceae bacterium, assembly GCA_036675565.1. GTDB lineage: Bacteria > Bacteroidota > Bacteroidia > Chitinophagales > Chitinophagaceae > JACCYQ01. The sequence goes on along the minus strand of JAKFER010000275.1, from coordinate 18,998 downwards.
AATTGCACTATACAAGGGAATGGAAATGAGACAGAAGAAGGAGCGCTTAAAATCCGGAACCTGTTGGGAACTTCTTCTATCAGCAACAGTATTTTTAAAAATTCTGCTTACAGGATTTCACATATCATCAATACAACTGGTAATGCACACCTTACTGTTTCCAATTCCAGTTTTATCAATGAAGCATCGAACCTTTCTCTTATTAAACAGGATTGCTTTGAAATGAGGACCCAGTCCACCGCAACCGCTACTTTATTGATCAATAATTCAGTCTTTAAAAGAGCGGGTACTAAAGGCATACAGGTCTTTGCTGAGAATACATCAACAATGAACATGGCCATCACCGGTTCTTCAATAGATAAAGAAGGTCAGTTGATGGCAGGCGTTGAAGTGGGTTCAGATCAAACGGCTGTGATGAATGTGAACGTTGATAATAATACTTTGATTACAGGTGATCGTGAGGTCCCTTTGAATGTGTATTCGGGCGCCACGTCAACTATGCAATCTACAGCAAGGAACAATGTAATCCAGGGGGGTAATAATCCTAACCTGAACGCATTTGCAACGTTGAGAGGATATGCCGATCAATCCTCTAATTCAAAGATCCTCTTCACCAACAATACTATCACCCAAACCGATTTGCAAGGCATACAGGTGGCAACTGCTGGTAGTTTGGCAGGTGGTTCTATAAGTGGCCAGGTAGCTAATAATGCTGTAAATACCCAAAACGTAGCAGGTAACTTAACCTTATCAGGTATTGAGGTTAGTTCATTTTCAGGAGGAGTTGGCGCTAACAACAATTGCTCCTATGTAAATGGAAATAACGTAACCATGTTGGCTGGTACCCGGCATTTCCGGGTTGCAGCTGCGTCTGCAACAAGTGTTATACAACTACAAGGCCCGGCATCCGCTTCAACAGCAGAATTGTGGAACAGTAATTTAAATCTCCCAACCAGTCCACCGGCTGTTATTTCTGTTGCACAGGTGGCCGGCTCTACTATTACTAATGGTGGTGTTGCACCATGTCCATTACCATCCAATACAACCTTACCAACGGCTATTGCTAAAATAACACCACTGGAAGAAGTAGGCAGTTTGAGCTCCGAAACAGGTTTCAATGCTAAAGCAGTAGAACCTGTTGGGCAAGAATTAATTAAATCCCCGGTTCCGCAGCAAGAAAATAAACAAACGCTCCTGAATATTAAAAGTGAACCACAAATCACTACATCGGTTAATGAATTATTAAGCGGGGAAAATGTATCCGTTTCTGGCATTACATTACCTGAAAATGAATCATTGATCATCAAATTCCAGGTTACAGTTAATGATCCTTTTCCCGATAATGTTTGCGATGTCAGCAACCAGGGTTCAATTTCCGGAACCAATTTTACAACCTTACTTACGGATAATGATGCAGATGTAAATAATGGTATCAATCCAACTGTTACCGTTATTCCTGTGGCCCCGGCCATTACCAGTTGCCAATCAAATATCAATGTAAATACAGACCCGGGTTTATGTACTTCTTCACAGGAATTTTCAATAGTATTTAGCGGTTGCCCTTTACCGACAGTAACTTATACCATCAAGAATACGGTAACTACTATAACCTCCCCATATGCTTTTCCGGCAGGTATTACAACGGTGGTCGCAACAGCAACTAATGGTGTTGGCACGGATGCCACTTGTGAATTTATTGTTACCGTAAACAGCCCGGTGCCTGTAATTTCAAGTGTTTCAGTTCCTGCCAATAGCTGGTATGTTGCTGGTCAAAACCTGGATTTCACGGTTAATTTTGATGCTGCTGTAACCGTAAATACCGGGGGTGGTACACCATATATTCCATTGACCATCGGCGCTGAAAGCAGGAATGCAGGCTATATTTCCGGTAGTGGAACATCGGCATTAGTGTTCAGGTACACCGTGGCCAATACAGATTATGACAATGATGGTATTAGTGCAGGCGCATCGATCAATGCCAATGGGGGTACCATTCAAAATGCCTGCAATACGAATGCAAACCTTACATTGAATAATGTAGGATCAACAACCGGAGTTTTGGTTGATGGAATAGTTCCAACTGTAACCGTAAACCAGGCTTCAGGCCAGGCTGATCCAACCAGTAATACAACCATTGATTTTACAGCTGTTTTCAGCGAGCCGGTTACAGGGTTTGTGTCTGCAGACATTATTCCTGGCGGAACTGCAGGAGCTACGACGGCTCTTGTCACCGAAACAGCTCCAAACAATGGCACCACATTTAATATTGCTATCAGTGGTATGACCGGAGATGGTACTGTTATAGTTACCATAAATGCAGGGGTTGCTGAAGATGCGGCAGGCAATACAAATGCCGCTTCTACCAGTACTGATAATACCGTGAATTATGTTGCAGATGCCCCTCCATTGGTTTTAAGTATCAACCGGCATGATCCATTGACTGCCTTTACAAATGCGGATGCAGTAACATTCCGGGTAACCTTCTCTGAAGATGTTACCGGCGTAGATGCTTCCGATTTTTCTCTGACGACAACCAGTACGGCTACAGGTTCAGTGGCCTCTGTAACCCCGGTTGATGGGGCAACCTATGATGTCCTTGTAAATTCAGTTACGGGAGATGGAACCTTGCGCCTGGATCTGAAAGCATCAGGTACAGGAATAAAGGATGATGCCGACCAGGATATTACGAGTGGATTTACAACAGGTCAGGAATATACCATCGATAATACTACACCTTCCTTGACCACGGTAACTATTGCTTCGAATAATACAAACCCGGCACTTGCAAAACCTGGTGATTTGGTAACGGTTCTCTTCACTTCTTCGGAATCAATAAATACTCCAACAGCAACCATTGCTACACAAACAGCAGTTATAACTTCATTGGGTGGTAATAATTATAAGGCAGAGTACACCATGACCAGTTCTGAGGCGGAAGGGATCATTCCATTCAGTATCAGCTTTACCGACCTGGCTGGCAATGCAGGTACTCCAGTAACCACTACTACCAATGCAAGTAGTGTAACTTTTGACAAGACAGCACCTGTTGTTTCAAGTATTAACAGGCAGGATCCTTTGAACCAGGCAACTACATCAATAACACTTACATACCGGGTAACATTCTCTGAAACAGTAACGGGTGTGGGAACCACCGATTTCAGCCTTGTATCATCAAGTGCTGCGGGAGAATCCATTACATCAATAACACCCATTTCCGGATCTGTTTATGATGTAAATGTTAGTGTTTCCATTTTTGCAGGAGCTACATTAAGACTCGATCTGAATGCAACTGGTACGGGTATTAAAGACCTTGCAGGTAATGATATCAGTGGAGGCTTTAGTGATGGAGAAACATATATATTAGGTGTTCCGGCTTCTATTTCCGGTTGTCCAACTACTGATGTTCCGTTTAATACTTCTGCAGGAGTTTGTTATGCTACCATAACAAGATCTGCTCTTCTTAATAGCATTACAATAGAGGGAACTCCGGCGCCAGTAGTGACTGTTATGGTTGGGAATACAGAAATAACTACTTCATATGACTTCCCATTAGGACCAACTGAAGTAACTATCAGTGCATCGAATGGCATTGGAGAGGGTGCTACTTGTACTTATAATGTAATGGTTATAGATAATGTAGCACCTGTAGTATCAAATTTGTCAGCTTCTCCAAATGTATTGTGGCCTCCTAACAGGAAAATGAGGGATGTTTCTTTAACCTATAATATTTCTGAGAATTGCGGATGCGACCCTGTAGTTACTATAACAAGTAATGAACCTGAAAACGGTACAGGTGATGGTGATAAAGGACCTGACTGGGAAGTGGTTGAAAACAGTGTATCACAAACTGGTGCATTGATAAGATTAAGAGCCGAAAAAGGTAATAAAAGCATCGCAAGGGTATATACTATTAAGGTTTCTTGTACCGATGGTTCCGGTAATACTGATGATGATGAAACCCAGGTTCGTATAGCCCATAATATTGTTACACCGGTTAGCGGAACATCATTCAAAATTGGTTCTACAGTAAATTTCGCTGGTGAGTTTTGGGATATTGCGGGTAATAAACATACGGGTACATGGCTTATCGATGAAAGTACCACTGCCAAAGGAACCGTAACTGAACCATCTGGTAATAAGAATGGTAAACTAACCGGATCTTATAAGTTTGCTTTTGCAGGTGTTTACAAACTGCAAATGAATTTAACTGACCAGGATAAGCTGACTTCTTATGCCAACACCAATGATGATATGGAAGCCATCGTTGTAATCTACGATCCGAATGGAGGTTATGCTCATGGCGGAGGTTATTTTAATTCACCTCCGGGTGCACTTATTTCCGATCCTTTAGCATCCGGCAAAGTGAGCTATGGATTTACAGCTAATTATTTTAAAACTGCAACATATCCAAAAGGAGAAACACAGTTTGAATTTAAAGTGGGCGAATTCGAATTTAATGCACTGAACTTCGAATACCTGGTTGTGGATGGTGCAAAGGCTCAATTTAAAGGAACGGGTAAAATAACAGGAAATCAAAGTGGGATTAGTTTTATTATGACAGTGATCGATGGTCAACTAGATGGAACTGGCATAGATAAAATTCGAATGAAGATCTATAACAAAAACACCGGTTTCGTTTATTATGATAATCAACCTGATTTAGGTGACGCCGATAATCCATCCCATCCGGTTGGCGGACAAAGTACAATCGTGATCGGTGGAAGTGATTCAAATACTGGTGGCGGTGGCGGTGGTGGTAAACCAAAAAGATCATTGGCTACAATTGTTGTGACACAAGAAGAAGCAACACTGCAGGCAACGGTACATCCTAATCCATCGAGATATGATTTCAGGTTAAAGATCACCAGTTCAAATAAAACCGATATGATCACGATGCAGGTATTTGATAGTTTTGGAAGACCATTAGAAGTTAAGAGAGTAAATGCAGGCGAAACCATTTTATTTGGAGATGCATACAGGCCAGGGTCATATTTTGTCAGACTGGTCCAGGCTGGTAAACACAAAGAAATAAAACTGATTAAACTGGCTGATTAATTCTTGAAACATCAAATGCCGGTTAAAGGAATTTTAACCGGCATTTTTTTTCTCCTATAATTTAGGGCTCATTTTTCAACCAGGGAGTTTATAAATTCCGATCTCTGCAATATTGGGATTCAGCCTTGATGATGTGATACGCAACCGGATTTTTTGTGCATGAACCGGTTCAAATTTTAATATTCGTTTATGCCCCACCGTTGTACCTTCCGCAATCGTTCTCCAAACTCCGTCTTGCTCATATTCCAATACAAATTTTTCTATTCGCTGGCCTGTGGAAATATTTTCCTGCAACAGCAATACATCAAATGTTTGGTTAGATGGCAATGAAAATATGATACTGGTTGTACTGTCTTTCTTCCGGGTGGTAAAATGGGTATCCGCATCCCGGTCCAGCAAGGCCTCTAATTTTTTTCCATTAGGTGATTCCATCCTAGCCCCATTCAATAAATTTTTATCAAATGTTTCGGTGATCAATTCATTTAATTCTTTCAAAGCCTTCACATCATTTTCATGTATCAATCCTCTTTTATCAGGAGGAATATTCAATAGCAAAACACCATTTCTTCCCACGGAATGAAAATAAATATCAAATAGTTTTTCGGGAGATTTTACCTTATCGTCTTCTTCGGTATGATAAAACCATCCGGGCCTGATTGAAACATCCGTTTCTGCAGGATACCAAACCAGGCCTTTTGCCTTTAAGATTTTTTCCCTGCTTCCCAAATCATCACCCATCATATCACCCTGTGGTTTAAACGCTATTCCTGTTTGGGAATGAGCCGCTATTGCAGCAGGATTCAGGTTGTCTGCCGGCACTACACTCCATTCTGTTTCACGGCCGTACCCTGTTTCCGTTCCTACCCACCGAACATCAGGTCCCATCACGGCAATCGTTGCTGAAGGCTGTAATTGCCGGATCAGTTTATACCATCGCTCAAAATCATATACCTGTTTCTTTCCATTGGGCCCTTCGCCATTGGCGCCATCAAACCAAACTTCGTCAATGCGGCCATAGCGTGTAAGCAATTCCGTTAGCTGGTTAACAAAAAAATCATTGTATGCTTCGCTTCCATACATCGGTGCGTTCATATCCCACGGTGACAGGTAAACACCGAAGCCAATATTGTATTTTCTACAGGCTGCTTCCACTTCTTTTACAACATCCCCTTCACCATTTTTCCAGGGGCTGCTTTGTACTGAATGCCTGGTAGTTTCTGTGGGCCATAAACAAAACCCATCATGATGCTTGGCCGTTAAGATCACTTGTTTAAAACCGGATTCTTTGGCTACCCTAACCCATTGTTCCGCATCCAATGCTGTTGGATTAAATAGTTGCGGATCTTCCTTTCCAGTTCCCCATTCTTTATTCGTAAACGTATTGATTCCAAAATGAAAAAATGCGGTGAGTTCCAGTTGTTGCCAGCGCAGTTGGCGTGGCGAAGGTGCCAGGGTGGCCGCTTTGCGGATAATGGCTTCTTCACCTTCTCCTGATTCAATGATGACAAAATTATTTTTACTGGCAGGTAACCTGCCGCAACCTGCAATGCAAGTGATTCCCAGGAACAATATACATACAATAGACATTTTCATTATAGCCTAATATAATGCAATATCCAATGCATCAAAACCAAGGGTCAAGTTTTTTATGAAGAATTGTATTTTTAACCTGTCATCAATCAATATAAAAGAAATGGAAAGAAGAAAGTTTATCTCAATAGCCGCGGTACTTACTGCCGGCGCAACATCCTGTGCATCTGTTGAGCCGGTTAATAAAGAAAAGAAGCAGTTGGTGCATCATGTCTTTTTCTGGCTGAAGAATCCTGCGTCTATACCTGACCGGGATGAATTGATTGAAGGGGTTAAAACCTTAAAAGAAATTAAAACAATACGCCAATTCCATATTGGCATTCCGGCATCTACCGAAAAAAGAGATGTAGTGGATAGCAGCTGGCATGTATCCGAATTATTATTTTTTGATGATGAAGCCGGTGAGCAGGTTTACCAGGACCATCCCATTCACCAGGCGTTTATAAAAAACTACAGCCATCTTTGGGATAAAGTAGTTGTATACGATGCTGCAGCAATTTAAGTGTTTATATAAATCCGAAGATCTGTACAACTTCAAACCAATATACAACCATAAGAAAAACCCGCTTGATGCGGGTCCTTCCATGGTGGCTCTGAAATAAAAAGCTCAATATTTTCATCCTGTAATCAGAACATATAACCGATACTGATGCCAAATGCACGCACCCCATAAAATGGTCCCTTTAACTCAGCATCAATCTTGTTATTGCCTACTGTTGCATCAATCTCCCACATCGGGATATCAACACTTTCAATATCATTTTCCAAATCCGCCTTATCCTGGGCAGACATATCACTCATATCATCCGTTCCATTGAAGCTGGCTTTTGTGGAACCATAGAAGGGACCAACAATAAACCAGTCAAGTGTAACCCTGCTGCTTAATGCCCACTGTGCACCTAACATCACACCGCCACCAATTCCATTGAATTTTCCTTTCAGGTGAGCCGTATGTTCAATACCGCTGCTGGGTGTGAAAGTATAGTTCTGGTCGATAGTCATATTGGAATACCTGGCAAAAGGTGCCACATACAAACCCCTTGGAGCACCATTTTTACCCAGGTAGAATCTGTATTCAGGCGTAATGGTAATTTTATTAAAAACAGTTGATTCAATGGCTTTCCGGGCATCCTCGTTGTCACTGAACTGGTCTAACAATGTGCTTTTAAATGGTAAGCCTACATTAGGAGAAATACCGAATCCTACTGCGAATGACTGGCGTGGACCCGTCGTTCTTTCATATTGAAGGGAGTAATGTTTTAATGCAACGGATGACAAATTAAATTTAACGATGTTCTGCGCAAAAAGCGTTGCACTGCACAGGCTAAAAGCAATAAACAGGTAAATGTTTTTTTTCATTCTCATAAGTCTTTAGAATTGTTTTGGTAAAATGTTTACTTGGTTCATCCTGGCAGTTTAAGCTGGATGTGGCGCAAAAAAACAAACCATACACTGATTTCGCAATACCTGTTAGCAGGTATTTTACAAGTCAAAACTTAAAACTTAAAAGTGAAAAATCGTTGTCACGTCCTGGAAAGTCTAGTCGATCAAAAGCTAAGCAACGCTCTTAACATCCTCAAATTTTCAAATTGTTTCTATGCCGGAACTAAACATCTAAACTTCTAAACGTCTAAACTTCTCTACTAACATTCCTATTCATACATGGAATCCAGGTGGCTGAAATTCATTGTTTGTATCAATAGATTTTCAGGTGATTGAAACGTGACGGTTGTAAATGGACTATCCGGAAAAAATACCTGTGTCATAGCCGTTAGTCCATTGTCAGCAAATAATTCTACCGATGCAAGATCAATGATCAGTGTAATATCCAGGTTTTGTTTATCACTTACACGGGGTGCGGTATGCCAGGCTGCAAATCCTTTTTCAAAATCAGTATTACCTGATGCACGACGGTCCATAAAATATTCCTTTTTATTTTCATCATATCCAATCACTACTTTTTGTCCCTGTTCATTAGATAACGTAATATTTAAACCGGCAAGTTGGGAACCTTGTAGGCTTAGTCTTGCAGGCCCGGTAAGCTTTCCTGTTTTTTCGGTAAGATTAAAATCATTGGCATTGATATTTTCCAGCTTCACCGTCGATGATGATAATACATCCAGTTCGGGTACAGGGTTGGATCTCACTAAGTATTTCTCGCCTACGTTTTCAATAGTAAGGTCTCTTGGAACGGTCATGGCGCTGCGCCATTTTTCCGTTGGCACCACCTGGGCATATTGCCAGTTACCCATCCAGCCTAAAAATATTTTTCGCTTACCGGTGTTGAACCAGGTTACCCCTGCATAATTATCAGGTCCATAATCAAGCCAGCGGGTAACGGTATCAAATGGTGTAAATATTTTTCCATCAAAACGGCCTGTAAAATATTGCGTTGCAGATCCGCCATTGGGACCACCGGGATTGATGCTTACTAACAGGACCCAAATAGTTTCACCATTATATTCCAATGCAAAAAGATCAGGGCATTCCCATACGCCACCATGTGCACCAACCTCTTTACCAAAATCACTCAGTATCGTCCAATCTTTTAAATCGGGCGAGGAGTAAAAATGGATGCGATCCAGTACAGCCAATGCCATGATCCATTGATTTGTTTCATTGTGCCAAAACACTTTGGGATCCCGGAAATCTTTAATGCCCGGGTTTTTTAAAACAGGGTTGAGATCGTATTTCGTCCATGTGTTACCGTTATCCAGGCTATAAGCCAGGCTTTGAACCTGGTAATCAGTTGTTCCTTCTTTTTCTCCTGCAGGATCATGATGCGTAAAAATGGCTACCAAAGGTACCTTTCCGTCTTTACCAAAGCCAGAGGTATTATTGACATCCACCACGGCACTGCCAGAAAAAATATATCCCAGGCTATCGGGAAAAAGCGCCACCGGCTGGTGTTCCCAATGCACCAGGTCTGTACTGGTTGCATGGCCCCAATGCATAGGTCCCCAAACCGTACTATCGGGATAATATTGGTAAAATAAATGATACTGGTTATTGTAAAATACCATCCCGTTAGGGTCATTCATCCATTTTTCTTTGGGTGAAAAATGGATTTGCGGCCTGTGAGGTTCTGAATACAATGTTGACTCCACTTGTTTGTTACTGGTACTGCAGGCCATAAACAGGATGGCGATGAGAAGGGTTTTGATGGATGTATTCATAATTAATTCAAAAGTTAAAACTTAAAAGTCAAATGTTTTAATTCATTTAAAACAACATGCTGATCAATAAAAAAACGAACAGAAGTATTAGAAAACGTTATCAATTTACTCTTCTTTAAATTTTAGTAAAAATCCGTAAATCCACTATTCATTTTTACGAATTTCTGCGAAATGATTTAAATTATATTATGGAATCAGCCCAACTGCAACAAGCCTTTTTTAATACCATAAAGTCAACTATTCCAACTCATATTTCTCTGGTTGACAGCATAGCTGAGATCCTCAATATCAGTTATGATAGTGTATATCGGCGCATCAGGGGAGAGAAGCCTATTTCAATGTCAGAAATAAAAAAATTATGCGATCATTTTCATATTTCGCTTGACCAGGTTCTTCAATTAGAAAGTGATAATGTTGTTTTTCATGCACCTGGCATAAATAATAATGGCATCATTGAATTAACAAATTATCTAACAGGTATTTTAACCCAGTTTAAAGCTTTCAATTCATTTGAAAAAAGGAGCATGCGTTACTTATGCAAGGATCTTCCTATCTGGCATTTTTACAGCTACCCGGTTATAGCGGCTTTCAAAACATTTTGCTGGATTAAAACAATACAAAATCATCCATCACTTCAAAACAAAAAATTTTCACTGGCTGAATTTTCTTATGAAGATTGTTATACTATCGGTCAGCAAATCCTGGTAGAGTATTGCAAATTGCCTTCTATAGAACTTTGGAATTTTGAAAGCCTTAACAGCACCATACGGCAGGTTGAATATTACCGGGATGCAGAATTATTTTCCAACGAAGATGATTTCTATGCTGTCCTGGATTCTCTCAGCCAGTTGATTGATCATTTTCAAAAGCAAGCGGAAGTTGGTGTAAAATTTATTCCTGGTGCTACCGAATTAACCTATAGAGAACCTTTCCAGTTTTATGTAAATGAAGTTATTCTTGGCAACAATAGCATCATGGTTGATCTCAATGATAAGCAGCTCTGTTTCATCAATTATAATGTATTGGAATATCTTATGACAAAAGATTACCGGTTCAATAAAAAATCTATACAAGGTTTTAATAATTTGCTAAGTCGTTCAACAATTATAAGTGGTACAGGCGAAAGGTTCCGGAACAAATTCTTCAATCACCTGCGAAATAAAGTGGAAGAATTAAAAATGATCCCGCGGGTAAATGGATAAACTCATATATTTTTTTCATTTCCTTACCGTCGCTGCATTCACTTATCTAAGGTAATTTGTATTATCATTGGTGTCTGAACGGGCGATCAGCGTCTCCGCCTTTTCCAGCTTTTTTAATTTCCGGTGTATGGTTCTCTGAATTCTTTTTTTATGCTGGTAACTTTTTTGGTTGATGGTTACATCCGCATATTTATTCAGACTGATGGTATGCACTTCCTGAATTTTCTTTTGTCTGCCACTATACCTGTTCCATTTACCTATTCTCTTCCAGGCTGGTTCCAGTATTTGGTCCCGGTACTTTTTACCCCAGGGATGACCGGCAAATGCATAAGTGTTTTTAAAAATTCCAGGCTTCATCATCACCCAGCTTTCACTGCCAAAAACAGTACTGCCGTTTAAAATATCAGAAAGACCGATCATTAAAGAATCTCCATGCATCATAGATTGAACGGTATCTCCTGGTAAGGTCCTTTTGTAAGTAGCCCCACCGTAACATGAGCCGATAATTACATTGGTATTAAAATCGCAGAATGCAGACAATTGTGCCAGGTAGTTTGTTTTTAAAATATCACGAATAGTTTTATAACTGAATTCTTCATTCCCGATACTAAATGATGAATATCCATTTTTAAAATATCCATGAGAGTCAAACCACAATGTGCCAATCAGCATATTTCTTTTCTTTAAAACCACACTAATTTTTTCTAACATGTCTGCTGATGAATTGGCTTCTATAACAATGAATTTTCCATTACTTAACATACTTTTTATTTTAGCCCTGGTAAATAACGTTTTGCTGTACATATCAAAATCACGTAATTTATTTACCACCATAATGTTTACCCGGCTATCATTTTTTAATAATGAGTCATTTGCTGAAAGGCTATTATTTGCCAGTAAAATGATTACTAATATGGCTGCGTTGATCCTGCGATGCATAAAAATTGATTTTATGTTTTTAAAAAATGGGTTGCAGCATTTGGAGATCGGATCTCTGTACATAATGCTTTGCAAATCCAAATTATAACCCGCTGTTAGCGGGATAAAATGGGTTTCATGCTCCTTAACAAAACATTTTTGCGTAATTAAATTTTATATGCATTGTGGAAAAAACAACAATTGAAAGTTCTTAGCGATGATTCGATTTGCGGTTTTTATTTGCAGGTATCCGTAAAAGTTTAATCATCCCATTTCAAAAAATCCCAAACAAGCATTGTTTGTATTTAAGCCGCTTACAGGTCCAATCTTAGACATTTTAAATTTTGTTCATGATTATGGATTTTCCGTTTTGCCCGGAAAATTTTTATGGATTTTCAATAATTACTTCCTGGAAAATCAAATACAAGGGTTATTTCTATATGGCCAGCTCAATGCATCACAGGATTTTGCAGTTCTTCATTGCGAGGAGAAAACTTTAGCGTATTTCAATTTTTACCCTGGTAAATCAGGAAATAATTTTGACTGTGTTTTTGATGTAAAATGGATTTCCTGACCATGGTTAGCTTTTTAAATTTTCATGTTTTGTAGATTGGGTTTGATGATTCTCATTCGGATATTATTCTACTTGTCTTCTGAAATTGAGCTGGTATTACATACCCAATGATTAAAAAATATCCTGTCCGAACCAGGCAATATTATTTATTCATTTAAAAAATTTTTATGAGAAATTACTATCACTTCGTTAGCCGGAAGCTGTGCCTGTCGGCATTTATTATCCTTTCCTGGAATGTCTCCGTTACTGCACAAGGTTTTTCAACACAGGATGTAGCGAGGCTTCAGCAGGTTATGGACAGCATTCAGAATGATCCTGCACGGCCATTTGTAGGAGGGTTTTCGGCAGCCATTAAAGTAAACGACATTGCCTATTGGGAAGGCGCCACAGGATTTGCTGCCCGGAATGTAGATGCCGCTAATAACCTTTTACCCGGTGGAGTGCCATTTACCACCAGCACGCTTACCCGTATTTACAGCCCTACAAAAATTTTTACTGCCGTACTTGTTTTGGAACTTGTTAAAGAAGGTGTGCTGAACCTGGATGATGCCATCATTGATTATATGCCGTTAATGAATTTGTACAATCCATCTCTTGATGGTTCTGTAACCATCCGTCAATTATTAAACCACGAAAGCGGATACTCAGAATGGGAAGAAGAAATGCAGTTACAAATTGCCATTGCATTCGACCCAACACATGTCTATACTCCTTATGAATTAATGGTTTTTACCCAGCAGCTGAGTGCCCCGGGTACAGTTCAAAGATATTCACACAACAATTTTGTTTTTTTGGGATTTATCATTGAAGTTGCAACGGGCAGAAATGTGGAGGAATTATACAGGGAGCGATTTTTTGAACCATTGGGACTTGAATCCATTTACCTGGAATTAAGAGAACCACATGGCAACCGTGACCTGCTGGCTTCACCGCATGATAATATCAGTCCTTTCAATCCCATTTTTCAGTTTACAGGACAACCTGTTTTTCCTGATGCGTATACCAATATTGAAGCTTTACCATTTACGGCTATTGCTTCATTAGGATTTACAGGTGGGGGACTTATTTCCAATGTGGCAGACCTGGCAACATTCAGCAATGCATTGTTTAGCGGTCAGCTAACCAGCCCTGACATTTTAGAATCATTACTTCAATCTATTGCTACTATACCTGACGAAGCTGGGAACCTGCTGGGATATGGCATCAAGAATACTCCATATATCAGTGGTGAATTTGATTTCATTGGTCACAATGGATCGGCACCGGGATATCGTTCTGTTTTGTTTTATCATCAGGAGAAAAAATTGTCGCTGGTTGTACTTAGCAATTTTGCAGGAGTAAGTCCTTATGAAATTGCAGCAGCACTTTATAAAGCTTTGCCCGATTATAACTGTGGCAATGAAAATAAAAAGGATGCTAAGATTCAGCTTTGTTACAATGGCAAAATGATCTGTATTGATCATCATGCTGCAGCGGGGTTCATTAAAAGAGGTGCAACGCTTGGTGATTGTGATGAAGCAACTTCAACCCGATCAATTACAGCGGGTAATCACAATAAAAATTTGGCATTATCGAATTTAATTCAGCATTTTCCAAATCCAGCAACGGGGGATGTAACCATACGTTTCAGTACAAAAACTACCGGCAAGGTAAACCTGGGTATATATGATATGAATGGCAAGTTGGTTGCTGCTGTTTATGATGGCATGCAGGAGCAAGGGTTGATCCGGGAAGTGAAATTACCGGCTGGTAAACTTGCTGCAGGTATGTATGTTACCCGTATGATAACCGGTGATGGTGTAAGCCAGGAAAAACTTGTGATAGGAAGCAGGAATTAAAAAAGTAAAAAGTAAAAAGTAAAAAGTCAAAAGTAAAAAGTTCTCACTTGAGTTTAGTCGTTGAGGAGTTTAGTCGTTTAGGTGTTTAGTCGTGATGAAAGACTATTCGACATAAGCTAAACATTTATCCCGATGTATAACGGGAACTAAACATCTCAACGTCTAAACTTTGTCCCAACATTCTCAAATTGTCGAATTGTCAAATTGCCTCATTGCCAAATTGTTCTTTAGTTCAAAACTTTCAACACATATTCCAATTCACTTTCCGTGTAATATCCAAAACCAGCCAGCTGTCGCCATTCCCTGGATTTTAAATAACCACTTTCACTGCTTAATAATAATTTATTTTGTTTCAGGTTCCGGTAAAAATCAAGGCCGGTTTCGCCGGGCATAACAATCGTAAACACTTTTGAATGGGCATTACTGAATGGAACAATTTCTTTTTTATTCAGTGTTTCAAAAATGCGTTCTCCATAATATTGGATGAATTGAAATTGCGCGGGCTGTAATTTTTGCTGAATGGAAACGGATAATGCTTTCACCAGGTTTGAAGAAATGGTAAAAGGAATGCCGTCATTTTTTGCATAGTGTGAAAGATCGATATACACAGGACCTTCTTTTTTTTCAATCAAATCCATATTTGAAAAAACAATGGCCAGTCCCGGAACGGATGCAAGACCTTTCCCGGATGATGCAGTCGCCATGGCTACACCGGAAAGATCCAAAGGCATGGTTCCTACCGTACTCATGCAATCTACAAAACAAGCACAATCGAATTGCTTACTTAATTCAATTATGGTTTGCAGTTCATTGATTACGCCGGTAGATGTTTCGCAATGACAAAATAATATCCAGTGAATATCATTTTGTTCCAGTCTTTTTTTAATGGTTCCTGTTTCAAATCTTTTTCCCCAGTCAATGATAAAAGTCTCGAATGAAAGTTGATGACGTCGGGCCTGTTCAATCAGCCTGTTGCCAAATTCTCCATTGCTAAGGATTAGACCTTTTTGATTTTTGTTTTTTATCTCATTTAGCATGACTTCATTAGCCAGTGTACCGCTGCCTGTTAGTAAGAATGTTTGCCGCACCTTAAATGCTTCATTCAATAAACCCGTTGTTTTTTGATACAACTTTTTGAATGCCGGTAACCGGTGAGAGATAGGCACATTTTTCAGTGCTTTCATCACCTGCGGAGATATAGAAACAGGGCCTGTACTTAAATTAACCATTTTTGAAATTTTTCATCAGGTCATTTAAAGTTATATACATTGGTTGATATAATGCATCACCGGTTCCAACCAGCGGGCCAAAAGAAATAAATCCTATTTTGTTATACAATTCAATTTGCCGGGTAGTGCCGGAGATCACTGCGGCATCAATACCTTCTTTAATGAGTTCACCACATAAATATTGCAACAACCGGAAAGCAACAATAGATTTTCTTTCTTCCCGAATAACAGATAATAACCTGATTTCTGCAAGATGATTATGTGGCGGAAGGTGGCTATCCAGATCATTGATTTTTCCGTCCAGTGAAAATGGTCGCTGTGAATTATAGCAAACCATACCAACCAATTTTTCATCCCGCTTTGCAATGATGTAATTGTTTTTGTGGTGAAATTTATCAACCAGTATCTTTTCTTCATTGTGTTGATTCTGCGGTATTTCTTCAACAAAGGTTTGATAATTTAACTGGTGTATCTGCAAGAACTCATGCTCCTCGGTAGCAGGTTTAATGACCATACAAATTAATTCAAAAGTTAAAAGTAAAAATTCAAAAATCAATCATTGAATTTTCTTAACAGCTCGGGTACACGATAATAGGATTTTTAATTTTTCTTTTTGCATTTTAAATTGTTGATTAAAGTCTATTTTTAAACTAAATTATTAACTATGACACTCATCGGATTTTTAGTCCTGTTATTAATTGCCGCTATTTGCGGTGCCATCGGGCAATCATTGGCAGGTTATGATTTAGGAGGATGCCTGGTATCTATTGTAGTAGGTTTTATCGGTGCCTGGATCGGGCTGTGGCTCTCCGGAGAATTAGGTTTACCGGAACTTTTCACTGTTAATATTGAAGGCAAACCATTCCCCATTATCTGGGCCGTGATTGGCTCCACGCTCTTTACACTGGTTATGGCGTTGATACGAAGAGCGATAGGGAGATAATGAATGTTGTTTAGATGTTGAGGCGTTTAGTCGTTTAGCTTTTGAACAAAAAGTCTTTATAAATCAGATCCTTTGTTTCAAGAAACAATTTAAAATGGAAATACAATTGACCATGTCAAATACAAGTTTTTCACCTAAACACCTAAACACCTCAACGACTCAACGACTCAACATCTATTTAATTATTCCCTCATTCCATTTCCGCATTACATCTGCAAGACTTTCATGTACAGCGTTTTCCAGGAACTTAGTTAATGCATCATCACTTAATTTTTCCTGTTGGTTCTTAAATGCGGTCCAAAGTTTTGGTACAACATTTTTTCCCGCAGCATCATAAATATCTCCGGCCGCAGCATGCCAGCGGCTTTGAAACCAGCCATAATTTTTGGCATGTTGCATGCCGATTTCCTCATAACGTTCTTCAATATCATGCAGGCTTGTATACTTGTATTCACTGGTGCCATTGCCGATCACCATGTTGGGAAAAACAGTGAGAGCCAGTAATTGCCCCGGCTCATTTTCGGCTACATATGTGTGTAATAAAATATTGCAAAATAATTCACCCATCCATTTACGTTGCATCTGCAATCCGCCCTGGAAATGAAATGCATGACCCAGTTCGTGCAAGGCCAGCAGATCAAAAAAAGGCTGCATACTGATGCGTCCATCGGGCATGCTGTAAGCTTTTTCAACCTGTGTGCGGAGACCTGGTGGCAATTGTTCCAGCGGTGGCAAAAAACTTTGCCAGAATGCATTGTCCTCAGCCGCCACGATCAGCGTTTTATCATCACTATAATGCGGCATGCCATAAACAGGAAAGCTGGTATAACTGCTCCAGTCAGCTTTCGTTAAAATCAGCACTGTAACTTCCGGTTTAAAATTTACCAATTGCTGGTGAAATGCTATGGCTTTTTCTACCCGGGGAATTATTTCCTTGACCCTGTTTTCCTGGCCTTTACTATGGTAAACCTGGATCGATTCACTTTTAAAAGGAGTTAGTTTCTGAAATCGCTGGGCATTAACCGTTGGGCACAACAGGATCAGCAAAAAGGAGCATAATAACATTGACTTTTTCATGATGATCATATTTTGAAGGTAAAATTCAATCATTGAACACCCGGTAAATAGTACAAAAACGACATTTTATAAACGAAGAGAAGCCTGCAACCTGACCGGTATTTTTTCAAGGTCTTTTTCAATGATCGTGGGCGCCACACCGGCAAATTGTTTAAAATCGCGGATCATATGCATCTGGTCAAAATAACCGCATTCATAAGCAATATGGGTCCAGCTCATTTGCGGAAAGTTTTCACGCAAACGGTAAGCTTTGGAAAAACGCACCAGCCGGGCATAGAGTTTGGGCGAAATGCCAATCCGTTCTTTACTTACTCTTTCAAACTGGCGCATGCTGAGGCAGGCGAGTGAAGCAATCTGTTCAATAGGTACATTGCCATTCAGCCGCAGCATTTCAAGCATAGCCCGGTCAAATGGCAAAGCCTGCTTTATACCTGAAAGTTTTTTCAGCAGGAAGTTTTCTATCACATCCCGGATGGCGTCGAAACTAACGGCTTCCTGTAGCCGCTCATTTACAATCCTGATTTCCGGTCCCAGTACATCAAGGGCATCATAATGTCCGTCCATGAGTTCAGTCATTGAAAATCCCAGGAACCGGTGTAATCCACCGGGATGAAAACCAACCCGCACCGCTTTGTGACTCCGGTTAATATCCAGCACCACGCTGGTCAGTTGCTGGCCAACAAATACACTGCGGGGTTGCAGTTCGAAATTTTCTTCTCCATCTTTCTGTACTTTAATCTGGTCGTTGATATAAAAGAATAATGAACTCTGCGGGGTAGGAGGATATTTGTAATGTACAGGCGGGGCATGCGGATCTACTTCGGCATGAATCACCATGATGCAGTTGATGAATTCCTGCAAAAGCGGGTGGGGTGTATAGAATTTAGCCTGCAATCAGAAAAGTATTTTTAGAAAATTACAATAAAAAAATTCAAAATTTAAAAGTCAAAATTCAAAATCCTCAACTCCATAGACCTGGAACTTTTTAATGTTAAATTGCCAAATTGTCGAATTGTTTCTTCATTTTCAATTTTTATTTTGTATCGCCAGGTACGCAAGGTTAACGCAAGGATCGCAAGGTAGTTTCAGTATTCTTTGCGGCCCTTGCGGTTCATAGCGCTCATCGCGATACGAATCCAAATTGCCTCATTGTAAAATTGCCAAATTGTTTTCTTCTTGTCATGCCGACGAAGGAGGCATCTCAGACTGTTTCATGTATTGTAAAGTTTCCAACTCAATCAGATGCTTATCTCATTGACCAATTGACTCATTGTATTCTTCATTTTCAAATTGAACTCATTTTCAATTTTTATTTTGTATCGCCAGGTACGCAAGGTTAACGCAAGGATCGCAAGGTGGTTTCAGTATTCTTTGCGGCCCTTGCGGTTCATAGCGC
>JAKFER010000313.1:0-3286 GCA_036675565.1 Chitinophagaceae bacterium | reverse complement strand
GAACCTTTTACATTGTCCCAGGCATTTTCATTGTTTGTATTGCGTTCTACTTTCTCAATGCCCTGCAATATTTCATTTGCATAATATACCACGTCATACATCCTCCCCCAATCATTGGGATAATTGTAATCATTATTTTGCCAGGTGTACGCTTTCCGGCTGTTGACGGACAGCTTCTGGTAACTGGCTAACGGGAGGTAATAATTATCAGCAGATGCTTCATCGTAAGACGGATGCTTCTGGTTCATTATTCTGACATTATCCAATAACGCCTGGAGATCTTTTACCGATGATGGTACGGTCATTCTTTTATCCGGTTTCAGATCAAGGTATTTTTTGCAGGATAAATTTGTAAAGGATAGAATGAAAAATAGGGTGATGATGGTTATATGTTTTTGTTGCATGAGTTATGTTTTTTAGGTTGATGCATGACCTCACCCCAACCCCTCTCCGAAAGAGAGGGGCTCGGAGCCCGATAGCATAAAGAGCTTAACAGGATTTGGGGATTTGCCAGGCATGAAATAGTTTGTTCTTTAAAAAATCGCTTTTATTCCAATAGCATAGGTTTTAGCAGCCGGTATGGAAGAAGGGGTATCGGGGTCAAGACCTTCTTTATTCGCTTTCCATAACAGGCCGAGGTTTGATGCATTGGCATAAAGCATTATGGAGGTAAAAACGTTTTTCTTTTTTGAGGATGGTTTTAATTCATAGGCCAGGTTGATAAACTGCAAACGGATATGTGATGCTTTGGAAACCGTGGCTTCTGACAATGCATAAAAATTATCGCGTTGCGAGTTTGCGGGATAAATAAATGAAGGCACATTGGTGTATTGCTCATCGCCGGGCTGCTGCCATCGCCTGCCATAATCAACATGCCCTACGCCGGCATTGATCAACTGGCTGTACGAAATCGTTGAACGCCTGAAGAAATAACCCAACTTGTAAATGATATTGACCGTTGCTGAAAAGTTTTTGTAACTGAACGTATTTGCTACTGAACCAAAATATCGCGGCGTGGCAGGGCCATGATAGACCAGGCTATCGGGGCTTTTGAGCGCATTCATGATAGCATTATAATCCCCGCTCGGTTGCTTATTTAAATAACCCTGCGGATTGCCATTCACCGGATCAAGCCCCGCCCAGGGATAACTGAATAAAGCATATAAAGGTTTGCCTACGACAGCGGTAATACTTGTAGCAAAAGTTCCGCCCCAGGTAACCCCCGGAGGCGTATAATAAGCAGCCGTTTTGCTGGTATTCGTATTGAATAAAATACTTGTCATCCATTTAAAAACTTTGTCAATATTTTTTGTTTGCATGGTTATATCTATTCCATTGCCTTTCATATCCGCTACATTTTTTATTACCGTATTAATGCCCAAACCGGCTGTATAATCAATTGGTGAGGGACCAAAAAGATCTGTTCCTTTTTTATGATAGTATTCGATACTGCCCACTACCCTATTATTGCGGGATGCAAAATCCAAACCCAGGTTAACCGTTCTTAATTTTTCCCAGCGCAACTGAGGATTATAGAACTGTTCAATCATTCCATAATTTAAATTGGTGAGGTAGTCAGGGGCTCCATAATAACCCATGGTGGTGAGAGCTGATTTACTTTGATCTACGTTGCCGCTGTATCCATACGTAAGGCGTAACCTGAGATAGGGTAAAAAGGAAAAGTCATACATTTTTTCTTTTGAAATATCCCATGCCGCCCCGGCAGACCAAAGCGGTTTCCATTTATCATTTGTTTTTACACCAAACAGGTTGGAAGCATCTTTGCGGGCACTGGCTGAAAATGTGTACCTGTTCCTGAACGAATAAGCCGCGTTACCAAAAAAAGAAACAAACCGGTTTGTTTTACCAGCAAAAGAAGCAGCATTGCTGACATACCGAAGGTCACCAAAAAAAGTAGGGTATGGATTAACCGGGTCCACTACCCCGGTTGTGAGGAACTCATCATTGTAGCCATAGGTGGTAAAGGCATTTCCCGTATGGCGTGTTTGTCTTATTTCGGCACCGGCTATGGCTGTGATGGTATGGTTACCGATTGTTTTATTACCGTTCAACTGTACCCTTGTATTGTGTGTTCCGGCTATACCGGCACCCTGTGTTAAAACAGAGCCGGGTGGTATTATGTATTTAATCTTTCCCGCGGAGCGGTCCAGTTGCGAGAATGTATTGACCATGTTTCTTACTTCATAGCTTTCGATGTCCCTGAGATGCCGGGTAGCTGTTTGTTGTTCCTGATACTGGTAATTTATACCGAGGGCTATTGCAGGAATAATTTGCCATGACAGACCCAGGTTAGCCGTAATATCCTGCAATTTTGTAACCGACCTGTTGTGCTTATACTCTTCGAGCGAATAGTATTTCCAGTTTAATAATTTGCCATTGCCCACTGTATCCGTAAATCCTTCGCGGTAAGAAACCGCGACCGGTAAAGCATTACCAGCTTCATCAGCCAGGCTGAGATAGGGAACCTGCCTGCCTCCAATGGCGGCACTACCATACCCTGCTTTGCCGGTAACCGTTTTACTTTGTGTGTACAAAACTCCCAATGAAAGCTGAAGATTCTTTGCCGGTTTGTAACTATTTGCAAGATGCAGGTTCCATCTTTCATAAACACCACTTAATGCGTTACTATTTTTATCATAGCCACCGGAAATAAAATAACTCATGTTGCCGCTGCCTCCTTTCAGGTTAAGCGCATATTGCTGGTTGACCGCCTGTTTGTATACATAGTGATTGTAATCGTCGCGGATATCTTTTGTTTTTAAGCCCCCGAGCTGTGCTGCTGCATCTGCTTCGGAGAGCAAACCGTCTCTTTGTTTTATCAATATCTCTACCGCCGGTGATAAGGCAGGAAAGTTGGGACTTGCTTCAAAGCTGTTGTAGTAGCCTTTTGAAAAAAGGAATTTTTCCAGTTCTACATAGTCCGGCGAAGCCATCTGTGGCAGGTAAAACAGGTCTGGTTTTTCTATGATTGTACTATTGCTGTTGACTTCTATTTTCAGCGGCTGGTTGAAACGGCCGCGTTTGGTAGTGATCACAATAACACCATTGCCGGCCCTGGTACCCCAGATGGAAGTAGCAGCAGCGTCTTTCAACACGGTAACACTTTCCACATCGTTGGGATTGATATTGGTTATATCGCCTTCGTAAGGAAAATTGTCCACTACGATCAACGGCGCTTTGGGACCATTGATGGTGCTGAGGCCACGGATGGTATAGCCATTGTTGTCGGTTTTGTTTTCAAACAACATCCCGCTGGTAACGCCAT
>JAKFER010000157.1:0-3302 GCA_036675565.1 Chitinophagaceae bacterium | reverse complement strand
AGCAGAATTGTTTCTTGTTCCAAAAACGATCCCCGGTTTTAAAATAATGGCTGCTGATATAGCGGCGCTATTTCTTATAAATGAAATTCGTTTCATATAGCATGATTTTGTTGGTTGCTAAAAATAAAATTGGCGGATAGGTTTTTACAAATGTATTCAGTTGTAAATAAAAATCGCCATAGGATTGTATAAGAACAATCCTATGGCGATTTTTAAATATCTATGATTAACTATTTATACTTAATGCAGCATAAAAATGTGTAATTAGTTTTTTATTTAATGACTATCGGGATGAATGAACCAACCAGTAAATTACGTCAAAATGGCTGAAAATGAACTTACTTGATTTTAATAAGAGATTTCCAGACGAAGAAACCTGTGAAGGGTATTTAAAGGAAAAGAGAGAGGAAGAAGGATTGGTCTGTGAAAAATGCCATCAGTCAAAGTTCTACTGGTTACAAACAATGAAACTTTGGAAGTGTGCTAATTGTTCGACAAGAATGAATCTAAAGGCGGGTACACTAATGGAAAAAACTAAAATTCCTTTACGTACATGGTTTTTGGTAATTCATCTGATGACAACCACAAAAAAGGCGTTTTCTGCATTAGAAATCCAGCGGCAAGTAGGGGTTAAATTTTATGAACCTGTTTGGCTTATGATGCAAAAGATACGTATTGCAATGGGTAAGCGGGATGCGAAATATAAACTTCAGGGAGATATTGAAATAGATGATGCGTTTTATGAAGTGGTTGGACTATTAGGCAGAAAGGACTTACCCGAAAAAAGAGGACGTGGAAGCAATAGGCAGGCAAAGGTTCTTGTAATGGTTGAATCACGTCCGAACCCGAAGCAAAAGAATCCTAATAAGAAAAATAGGATACTTGGCTTTGTAAAAATGATTGTTGTTGATGACTTAAATACGACTGCTATAAACTATGAAGTGCAAAAGGCTATTAGTCCCACCTCATTAGTAATTAGCGATGGGTATAGAAGTTATGCAGGGCTAAAGGAGGTGGTAAAAGAGCATAAGGCAATGGTAGTTCCAAAAGATGAAGCACACCATCATTTGCCGTGGGTGCATACAGTTATTTCAAATTCAAAAAGGCAGTTCTTGGGAGTACATCATTCTATTGGCAGACTGTTTTTGCAAAACTACTTGAATGAATTTTGCTACAAGTTGAACCGTAGAACATTTGAAAGTGACTTGTTCGACAGAATGATCGTTGCAGGTGCCCATGATACGTGGTATTGAAAAGTGTATAAATAGTTCTTTTAAATATAGCAGGAGTAAAAAACCCCAGCAGTAACTGGGGCTTGTTTTCGCCTAATGGCTTTTTTGGGCTGAAATTAAACCGATGACAAAGCCGACTTGCAAAGCAAGGATGACTAATTCAAAGGTTAATCCAGCACCCTCTGTCGAACGTTTTGAGGTGTTCATAAAAGGATGGTTTTAGTGGTTAATAAATAAAGGTTTTCCCATTTACTATCAAACCACAGCCAAAGAGCGAACTATCTTTTACTCCTGCTTTTATGATTGAATAAGTCAATTTGACATAAATATAAGCATTTGGGTTCAGTTAACCCGATAGTCATTTTTTATTTTATCGTTAATAACTCTTCGGGTGTAATAAAATTAATCAAATGTGTGGGTACATTCATTTCTGCAAGTGTAATACTAGTCGGAACTGTGTAGTTGGTATTGGAACAGCCACCGCCCCACCACCAGTTATGAAGAATTCCGTCTTTGTTAGTGTAATTAACACGGTTATTTGTAACGGAAACATTGCTACAGGCTGCCCCGACCTGTGCCCAAATAAACATACCTATATTATTCCATGGTTTTTTCTCTGAAAAAATCTGGTTGCCTCTGACTATAACATTATTTCCACCAGCGACTCCCATACCTTGCTGGCCCGGATTTACCAGTTTGTTGTTCTCTACCAGTATCCAATCACCGCCATTGTCACCGATTGCAATTCCACCGCCTGAAGGGGATGGGCCACCACCTCTGAAAATATTGTCTTTTATTGTAAGCGGGCTTGATGATGTGCCGCCTGACCTATATAAATTGACTACTTCTTCAGGATAAGCTCTTCCATCAAAACATTCACCTCTGTTCCCCTGAACCAGATTACCCGGACCTGTACAGGTATTAAATTGGACATACTGTCCCCTTGGAAACGGACCTTTAGCATTTACAAATTGATTGTTCAAAACCCTTATGCCACCCGTTGTCCGGTTTGCATAAATCATTGTCCGGTTATTGGCAAATAAGCAGTTTTCTATTGTAATGTTGCCGCCGGTTTCAATACTGATTGCCTCTCCCGAAGAAGCTCCAAAATAACAATTGCGAATCGTGATGTTGGAACAACCAAAGAACGTAAGTATATTTCCAGAAAGGTTTGTAAATCGCAGGTTTTCTATAACAAGATTTGACTTATTGATATATGTCTGTGGCGTCCCCTGAGGTAATGAAAAATACTTTATTCCTGTAACGGGGAGTGTTGTTACCGGAGATGATGTTTGGGAGGCATTGGTGCTAAATACGACATCCACCCAGAAATTACTTGCCTGGTTGCTGCTATTGGGAAATGCGGATGCGGTTGAAAATCTAAAAACGCCATTACTTCCGTCTTCTCCGTCTGCCAATGCACGGAGAGGTCCGTTCACCACAGCAGAGGTAAAGTAAGGCCGGCTAACAGAATAATTGCCCGCACTGCTGAAATACGATGCAACATATGTTGTGCCTGTAGTGACGGCGACAGGAGTAGTGAATAATACCTGCTGCCAACCCGAAGCTGTTTCACCAGTGAAGGTAGCCTCAGCGAGTTTTGTTCCGGTCTTGCTCCACAAATGCCCGATATGTGTTCCGGTATTGCCAGCGCTTTTATAAAAACGAAGACCGGTAATATAGCCGGCTTGTGTAACACGGAATTTCACCCCTACTTCAATGGGTTTTCCATCATTGCCAGAGCTTGCAGAAACATTTGTTGACGGGAATATAGTGGAGGTTACCGGAGCAGTCGAAGTGCTAAATACAACATCCACCCAGAAATTACTTGCCTGGTTGCTGCTGTTGGGAAATACGGATGCGGTCGAAAATTTAAAAACGCCATTACTTCCGTCTTCTCCGTCTGCCAATGCACGTAGAGGTCCATTCACCACAGCAGAGGTAAAGTAAGGACGGCTAACAGAATAGAAGCCAGCGCTGCTGAAATATGATGCAACATATGTTGTACCAGTAGTAACGGCGACAGGAGTAGTAAATGAAACCTGTTGCCAACCCGAAGCTGTTTCACTA
>JAKFER010000165.1:0-3329 GCA_036675565.1 Chitinophagaceae bacterium | reverse complement strand
GCCGGTTTTCTGGGCCATGCAGGGCTATGCCGTGCTGGACAATGCAGAAATGCCAATTGTAGGTGAAGGAGATAAATTACCCAATGATAATTTTGTGGATCAATTACAAATGAATGCGGAAGCTGCCATAAATAAACTAGCAGAGTTGGGTGTGGGTGATCGCAACCGGGTAGGTGTAGGTGGCCATAGCTACGGTGCATTTATGACGGCTAACCTGCTTGCACATACGAACTTATTCAAAGCAGGATTGGCAAGAAGCGGTGCATACAACCGTACACTTACTCCGTTTGGATTTCAGAATGAAGAACGCACCTATTGGGAAGCACCCGATTTATATAACCAGATGAGTCCTTTTTCTCATGCCAATAAAATTAAGACCCCTATCCTTTTAATTCATGGTGAAGCTGATAACAATTCGGGCACTTTCCCTATACAAAGCGAAAGATTATACAACGCAATTAAGGGACATGGTGGAACTGTTCGTTATGTAACACTTCCTTATGAATCGCACGGATATGCCGCAAAAGAAAACATATTACATATGCTATGGGAACAAAACCAATGGCTGGAGAAATATGTTAAAGGAGTAGAGGAGAAAAAGGGATTTTGATTTAGTTAAATGGTTGATCAGTTGATTGGTACTTCGACAAGTTCAGGATGGAATTTTCTGGAAGATCCTAAAATCTATTTGTATGTCTGGCTGAGCTTGCCTGCACCGCAGTATTGCGGTGGTCTAAGGCGTCGATGTATAAATTTGACGCATTCCGAAATATCCTGATCTGTAAAAAGTAAACGCTAAACATCATGAACAAGCATTCCAGATTATTATTTGCACTACTCTCGTTCTTGTTTTTTAGTTGTGGAGATGCTGATGAAAAATCTATCACCATCGATTCGGTTCGAACAAATAGTACTGATACCAGCATTCAACCTGGCGCTGTAATAGTGGATACTCCATTATCTCCACTACAAAAACCCGTGAGTGAATTAATCAGGGTTAAAAGTCCGATAGAAGGTGAAATCATACAATCACCTTTCAAAGTAACCGGGGAGGCTGTCGGTTTCTGGTATTTTGAAGCGGATTTTCCGGTCAGATTATATGATGAAAAAGACAGTTTGCTGGCAACTGGTTTTGCCACGGCGCAGGGTGAATGGATGACGGAAAATTTTGTCCCATTTGAAACAGAATTGGTTTTCAAAGTTCCTGCAGGCAGCAAAACAGGTAAGTTGGTTTTTGAGAGATCTAATCCATCTGATATGCGGGAACATGATCGGTCTTTAACTATCCCTGTAAAATTTAATTAAGGAAATCGCATCTATGTTATGCTTGTTTTCCTCAACATAATATTTACTATACTTCACATTGTCATTACGCTTTTTAATGTGGTTGGATGGATTTTTCCAAAAACCAGGAGATTGCATTTGATTACCATTGCGCTGACATTCGGAAGCTGGTTTATCCTTGGATTCTGGTATGGCTTTGGATATTGTTTCCTGACCGACTGGCACTGGGATGTAAAAGAAAAACTGGGAGAAACCAATTTACCTTCATCATTCATTAAATATTTTGCTGATAGAATTTCAGGGAAAGATATTTCCGCAAGCCTGGTAAATAATGTGACATTAGCCATATTTATCTTAACCATCATTTTAACGATCTATTATAATTTTTTCCATAAAAAGAAACGCATCATGAAAAGGGCATGAATATTTCATGAAATAAAGAGATTAAACAACCATTTATCCAATACAATCGACTATTAAAAAACCTTCAGCTTGAAAAAAGGATTATTATTTATTTTGATATTGGGAAGTTTCTCGATTGCAAAAGCCCAAAAGATTGACAGCCTGTTTTTTAATTTATATACAGACAGCCTGAAAAAAGGCACACACAATTATATCAATCTTGATGCGAAAATGTCTGATGGAAGCTGGATGCCGCTCACTTCAAAACACCTGGACTTCAGCAGCAGTTATGGTTATTTTGACAAGAATGACCTGGTTTTACCCGATACACCAACCTGTGAATTTGTAAAAATCAAGGCAGTTTTAAAAGCGGATACCACTATCTGGCGTGAAACAACAATCTGGATCAAAAAAAATCCGGATGATGAAGACTTACCTACGAATGAAGAAATATGGAGAGAAATAAGGAAAGGCAAAACAAAAAAGAAGAAGGGGTAAACAAATATTAATTATTCATCTCACTTCTCCAGCCCCTTTAATGTTTCAGTTATCCATTGTTTTGAAAGCCATTTTCCATTTAACATGACACCTTCAATGGTTGTTGTATTTTGAATATTTTCCATTGGGTTCTGGTTTAATAAAATCAGGTCTGGAAAATATCCTTCTTTAACCACACCTATGGGTGATCTGTAAAATTTTCCAACATTGATCGTTGCTGTTTGCAGCGCTTCAAATGGTGTAAGACCTGCATCAACCATATATTTCAATTCGTGATGTGATGCAAAACCCGGGACATTATATACCTGTGGGGCATCAGCACCCAATAATAAACCCACACCATTTTTTTGAAGTTCAAATACCAGTTTTCTCCTCAATTCCAGAAAATGATTCATAGCATCTCTATCATAGGTTGGCGAATTCAATAAATTATTTTTTGCTTGCTGCCATTGTGTTCTTGTATTGGGCGACATGTAAATCATCTCCGGTGCATTATCAAAAACAGATGCATCAACTGGCGACATCCATCTTTCAGCCAAAGCCTGGGTAGGTACAACCCAGATATTATTTTCTTTCAAAGCTTTTACCAGTGGAGCTATTTTATTTGGATCTGCCCTTTGTGCCACACCCATTCCAAAGAATCCATTTTCCTGTTCCGAAACATTTTCGATGCCCGGCACCAGGCTTTCAATAAATCCATCCAAATGATCTATGGTTGCATAACCGGCATCGATGGCCCGCCATACACCAACATCAAATGGAACATGGCCTGCCAAATCAATATTCACGTCTTTCGCGGTTTGCGAAATGGCTGCAAAATTTTCTTTTGAAATACCGGGATGAATTTTCAGAAAATCGTAACCGGCAGCTTTTTGTTGTTTTACCATTTCAGCACCCTGATCCGCAGATTTTACAGAATTACCGTTGAATGATGGCCCTGATGTGATGAAACGTGGACCAATAACTTCACCATTTTGAATCATTGATCTTAACTCAAGATGCTTGGGATGGCCCAGCATGCCACGAATATTTGTTACACCATTGGCTGCAAATAACAACAACACTTCTTTACTTTCATCCATGTTTCCGGAAGGTGGTACATGTGCATGCATTTCAGTTAAACCCGGTAACAGGAATTTATTTTT
>JAKFER010000323.1:0-21065 GCA_036675565.1 Chitinophagaceae bacterium | reverse complement strand
CGCAGTGAACGTTATGGTGAAAAATTAGCCACACCCGATGTAAGTGTGGCAGATCTGATAGGTGATATAGATCCCATCAAGGCGGCAAATTATAAATTGAGCTTTGCAGATGAAAGAGTAATACATTATGGCATCATACCGCGCAGCAACCGTGGCATATTTGTTATCAATGAATTACCCGATTTACAGGCACGCATACAGGTAGCACTCTTTAATATCCTGGAAGAAGGTGATGTTCAGATCAGGGGTTTTAAACTTCGGTTACCGCTTGATATTTTATTTGTTTTTACAGCTAACCCCGAAGACTATACGAACCGGGGCTCCATAGTTACACCTTTAAAAGACAGGATTGAAAGCCAGATACTGACACACTATCCTAAAACCATTGAACATGCGCTTTCCATTACCAGCCAGGAAGCTGAACTTGCTCCTCAGCAGGAAAAGATGGTACATGTCAGCGACCTGGTTAAAAGACTGATAGAACAGGTAGCTTTTGAAGCCCGGGGCAGTGAATTTGTAGATAAAAAAAGCGGTGTGAGTGCGAGGTTAACCATATCTGCATATGAAAATGCGGTGAGTGCGGCAGAAAGAAGAGCGATCATCAATAAAGAAAAAAACACACAGGTATGGATAAGCGATTTGGTGGGAATTATTCCATCCATCACAGGAAAAATAGAATTGGTTTATGAAGGTGAACAGGAAGGACCATACCAGGTGGCAATGAATTTATTGGACAAGGCGGTACGCACTCAGTTTATCAGTTATTTCCCCAATCCTGATACGATTAAAAAAAGAGTAAGGCCCGGCTCCGAAAATGTGCGGGAGGAGAATCCTTATAAACCTATTACGTCCTGGTTTGATAAAGGGAATCACCTGAACCTGCTTTTTAATAATAGTGACGAGGAAAAGATCCAGCTACTTTACCAGGTGGATGGACTGCATGCCATGGTTAAACGCTTTTTCCCCAAAGTAAATGAAAAAGAAACGGCGTTGTTGATGGAATTTGTATTACATGGCCTGGCTTCATTCTCCATGATCAGCAAAAAAGTATTGGAGGCCACGATCGAATTCAAGGACCTGATCGGCAGTATGATGAATTTAGGCAGCCGCAGTTATGATGATGATGAATTTGATGAAGAAGCGTGATAGTAAGTAAAAAGTCATAATAAAACCGGTTAACAATAGTTGAACGATGGTTAAACAATTGTTCAACTATTGTTCAACAATCGGAATAATGTTCACTTCCCTTTCCAGGGTAATCCCAAATTTCTCCTGCACACTTTCCAGGATTTCCTGGCTGAGCGTGTAAATTTCTTTACCTGTAGCATTTCCATAATTAACCAGCACCAATGCTTGTTTTGGATGACAACCGGCATCACCCCTTCTCACACCCTTCCATCCGCATTGTTCTATCATCCAGCCTGCGGCAATTTTAAACGTCCCATTATTATTAGGGTAAGCAACGACGTTAGGGAAGCTTTCTTTTAGAGCAGAAAATTGTTCCTGCGATATAGATGGATTTTTAAAAAAACTCCCAGCATTCCCAATAATTGCGGGATCTGGTAATTTAGAAGAACGGATATTGATTACCGCCTGCGAAATGGATTGAATGGATAATTTCTGAACACCCATCTGTTCCAGTTCCTGCTCAATGGCGCCGTATTGTGTATGAAATACCGGTTGTTTTCTTAATCGGTATGTTACACTCAGGATAATAAACTGGTCTTTGAATCTTTTTTTAAAAATGCTGTCGCGGTATCCAAATTCACAATCGTTCAATGAAAATGTAAAACATTTTTCTTCTTTGATATGATATGCTTCCAGGTCATAAAAAACATCTTTGATCTCTACGCCATATGCGCCGATATTTTGCATGGGTGATGCGCCAACATTGCCGGGAATCAGTGATAGATTTTCAATGCCAGCTAAATTATGTTGCAGGCAATATTGCACAAATGAATGCCAGTTTTCCCCGGCACCGGCTTTTACATAAACATAATGTTCATCTTCCGAAAGAATATCAATACCCTTTATATCATTTTTTAAAACCAACCCATTGATGTCTTCCGTAAATAAAATATTACTACCTCCACCTAATATTAATAAGGTTTGATCAGGGTTCTTTGCTTGTAAATTCTCCTCCAGTTCGGACTGGGATTTGAATGCGTTAAAGTACCTGGCTTTTACATCTATACCAAAAGTGTTAAACCCTTTCAGTGAAAAATTTTCTTCAAATTTCATATTATGTACATTCTGAATGCAGTATTAGATTATCTTAAAGCAAGATTACATTAAAATCATGAGTGCAAAAATCGCAACAATTATTGGGGCAACGGGTTTAACCGGCAACCACCTTGTACAGCTGCTTCAAAAAGATCATACCTACGATACTATCAGGTTGCTGGTTCGCAGGCCGATCCAAACCAATGGCCCTAAAACAGAAGTCAAGTTGATAGATTTTTCTGACTATGAATCATTGCGATTAGGCATTGAAGGTAGTGAAGCTGTTTTTTGTGCTGTAGGAACCACCCAGAAAAAGGTAAAAGGGAATAAGGATGATTACCGGAAAGTGGATTACGAAATTCCATTGAGAGCCGCACGGGTTTGTAAAGATGCTGGCTGTAAAAAATTCATTATCATTTCGTCAGTAGGTGCTGACCCAGAGAGCAGGAATTTTTACCTGCAGTTAAAAGGGGAAGTAGAACGTGATTTAAAAATTTCTGGTGTACAGAGTATTCATATTATGCAGCCAGGTATGTTACTGGGAAAAAGAAATGAAAAAAGAATGTTGGAAAAAGGAGGACAAACAATCATGAAAGCTTTTTCCAGGCTAATGAAAGGCGGCCTGAGTAAATACAGGCCTATTCATTCAAAAGAAGTGGCAGCAGCTATGCTTGTATGTTCCCGGCAGGATGAGCCCGGATTCTTTGTACACCAGTATGATGATATGAAGCGATTGAGCGGGATGATTTGAGATGTTAAATTTAAAAGTGAAAAGTGAAAAGTCAACTGATTGTTGAACAATTGTTGAACTGTTGTTGAACAAGTATTGCCTGTTTTATATTCAGCCCAATTCCCAATTCCTAATATCCCAATTCCTTTAAAAACCTATCAACCTTTCAACAAATCAACCTATCAACTAACAGCCTCACATCACATCCACATCCGGTACAATCACAACACTTCTGAATCTTTTTTCGTTATGCAGTATGGCAATGTTCTCAAAAATATCTAACCGGCATTGATGCATAATCCGCGTATCTTTTGGAATTTTAATCAACAGCTCCATCAGGTATTGATTCCTGACTTTATTTACTACAGGTTCTGCAGGACCCGTTATATAATCGCCATATTTATTTTTCATGGCATCTGCAAAGCGGTTAGCCGCCTCCGTTACAATCTCTTTTATTTTATGACGGAAGCCCATATGCACCAATCTTGTATACGGAGGATACTGGTATTGCCTGCGTTTCGGCAGTTCTTCCGCAGCCATCCCTTTATAATCATGTAACTGAACATATTTTAAAATCGGGTGAGAAGGATTACTCGTTTGCACCAAAACCCGGCCGGTGGCTTCTTTGCGACCAGCCCTTCCACTCACCTGCTCCATTAATTGAAAGGCCCGTTCATTCACCCGGAAATCTGCAAAATGCAATAAACCATCCGCATCCAGTATACCTACAAGATCCACCGTATCAAAGTCCAAACCTTTAACAACCATCTGTGTACCTACCAGTATATCAATTTTATTTTGTTCAAACTGTTGTATCAATAAATCATGCGCATGCTTTCCACGCACCGTATCAATATCCATCCTGGCAGACCTGGCTTCCGGAAAAAGTTCATTTAACTGTTCTTCGATCTGCTCGGTACCGAAATTCTTTTTTAAAAAATTATGACTGCCACATGCAGCACAGGTTGCTAATGGCGGATAATTGGTTCCGCAATAATGGCAAATGAGTTTGTTGGAAAATTTATGGAA
Source organism: Chitinophagaceae bacterium (assembly GCA_036675565.1). Lineage (GTDB taxonomy): Bacteria > Bacteroidota > Bacteroidia > Chitinophagales > Chitinophagaceae > JACCYQ01. Next base: position 17,083 of record JAKFER010000323.1, on the reverse strand, counting down.
AGTAAGGGACACATCGCAAAATTTACATTGCGGAATCCAACCACATACCCCACAGATCTGGTATGGTGTGTAGCCTCGCCTGTTTTGAAAAAGGATCACCTGCCTTTTTTTGGCTACAACTTCTTTAATCGCTTCAATCAATGGCGGCGACAACATCACCTTCGCCTTCTCCTTTTGCATTAATAGTTTGGTATCTATTAATTCAAGGTGCGGAAGTTTGAAATCACCAAACCGGGTGTTCATTTCAACGATAGAATATTTTCCATGCAATGCATTATAATAGCTTTCAAGTGAAGGGGTGGCACTACCAAGTAATACTTTTGCATTGAAAAGTGAAGCCAGGTAAATTCCGGCATCGCGTCCATTGTATCTTGGAGCAGGATCCTGTTGCTTAAAAGATGAATCATGTTCTTCATCACAAATAACAAGACCCAAATCCTGGTAAGGTAAAAAAACCGAAGACCTTGCTCCCAGCACCACTTTTAACTGGCCCTGTTTTACCTTATTCCAGATCTCCACCCTTTCATTTGGTGAAAATTTTGAATGATAGATACCGATCCATCCACCAAAATATTTTTGTAAACGACGGATCACCTGGCTGGTAAGAGCGATCTCAGGTAACATATACAAGACCTGCTTGCCCTGCCGGATCTGCTCTTCGATCAATCGGACATATACCATTGTTTTTCCGCTACCTGTAACGCCATGTAAAAGGCAGACAGGCTTTTCAGTAAATGCTTTTTTTACTTCGTCAAATACCCGTTGTTGTAAATCTGAAAAAGTAAAATCAATTTGAATGTCTTTGGGCAAATAACGGATACGGTCAACCGATCTTTTCTCCAGCACCAAAATATTCTTATCAACCAATCCTTTTAATTGTGCATCTGAAGCACCGGATTTTTTCAGGAGCGCAGGTTTCGTTACTTCGCCTTCTGTTTTTTGCACATGCAAAAAACTGAGTAGCAATTCCATTTGTTTAGGAGCCCGGTTCCAGTTATTCAAAAGTTCTTCTAATGGTTCATCAGCATGATATTGATTGGCTAGTAATACATAGGTTTCTTTTTTGGGTGAATATGTTTGTTTCAAAGCTTCCCAAACAAAACAAACTTTTTTATTGATCAGCCGGTTAATGACGGGATAAACATGGGACGAATCAAGAATCTGCTGAACCTCTTCTAACTTCAATTCTTTTTTTATCAGCAAGGCTTCGGCTACCAGGTATTCATCATGATCTAAAGTTGAAAAATCATCTCCAAATTCATCATTGAAAATAAGAATGGTTTCACTACTTAATTTAAAATGAGCAGGCAATGCGGCGGCCATCACTTCTCCTTCGCTGCACATATAATACTGAGCCATCCATTCCCAAAGTTTTAATTGCTGGTCAAATACGACAGGTTCTACATCCAGTACATTTAAAATTTCCTTGGGTTCAAAAAATTCGGGTTTTAAATAATGCGTATTTTTTACAATACCTGCATATTTCTTATTCTTCCCCAAGTTCACTTCTACCCTCACGCCAGGTATAACGGTATCCAATAAGTGCTGCGGAACACGCCAGGTGTAATTTTTAGGCAGGGCAAGCGGTATGATGATCTCTGCATAACAAGGCCTTGTTTCTGTTTTGATACCATCCTGGTCAAATAATGTTGTTTCCGATTGCATGTGTACAAATCTAACTAACCAAAATATAAACAGTTGAAAAATTGGGAGGGATTATTTTACCCAATGTACATTCCAGTTCCGCAATTCATCTTCCATAATTCCATAAACATGTTCCTTTAATTTATCCAGTTCGGCTAATGTATAACCCGTCACCGGAATTTCGGGTAAATGAATAACCCGGTTAATTCCGGGATTTAATGTAAAAATGTGACGGTAATGCATTCGTCTGTAACTGTCAATAAATAAAACGGGTTTGATGGGTGTATTGGTTTCAATGGCAATCCGGAACGCACCATCATAAAATTTTTTTAATGGTTGCCCCGTCATATTAAATGTACCTTCAGGAAAAAAGAAAATAGAAATTCCTTTTCGCAATATCGCTTTTAACCGTCGAACACTTTTTGCCCGGTTCAGTGCATTACTGCGATCAACCGTAACAATTACATTTCGATAAATAAACCCAAAAACAGGAATTTTTGCCATTTCTGCTTTGCCTAAAGGACGAACGGGTTTGCGAATAGCTTTGACAATAATGGCTGCATCCAGGTAAGAAATATGATTGGCCACATAAACAAATTGTTTGTCAACCGCTTTTCCGGCTGGATAAATGTTCTGATGCCTGATACCGATCAGGAAAAACCACAGATCACCCCATAACATACATAAACGATAAGCCATGTTGCCGCCCTTTATGTGACCGAATAATGTTGTTAATAATGCAAATGGAAAGATGATCAGCATCAGCAATACGAATAACGCCATCGCATAAACGCAGTAAAGCCATTGAAAGGGTTTCCAGATAATCTTCATCAATAAAATTTTTTTCATGGACAGTCGCAGGTCCATTCCTTATTTAAATCAATCACGGTTACCACTTTACTTTTTGTATCACATTGGGCAAATACAATTCTTACCCGTTGATTATCGCTGGTTGTTCCTTCCAATGCATATTCTGGACAGGGTTTTGCTTTTACATCGCTCTTATTATAGTTAATCTTTCCTCGTTGCATAATCTCCTTCACTTCAGCCTGGCTGATTTTTCGACATTGCATTCTGCATTTTCCATGCGCAGTATATTCAATATAGGATATCCGCCTGTCGAAACCACGGTTTCGGTTAACATCATTTGAGAGACTTTTTGTTGATTTATTTTTGGAAGAAGTAGTTGTATCATTTTCAATCGACTGGTTGCGGCGGGCCAGGAAAAATGCCAGCAATGCCAGGATCAGTAAAAAAACATAAGGGGCAGCCTTTGTCTTCATATTATTAATTATGATGCAATGATATGGATTTCTTTTCAGCGCATTTGATACATACCTGTTATGTAAATCAATTCCCCCATATAACTTATGTCTATTACTCAAAAAGATGAATCAGCTGAATGCATTATCTTTGCCGGCTTATGGAACCGAGGCGTACAGTAGCTTTTCACACTTTAGGATGCAAACTCAATTTTTCTGAAACTTCCACCCTCAGCAGGCTAATGGAAAATGAAGGTTTTGAAAAAAAGGAATTTGGCAGCCAGGCTGACGTGTATGTCATCAACACTTGTTCTGTAACGGATAACGCTGATAAGGAATGCCGCCAACTGGTGCGCCGTATTCAACGAAAAGCACCTGATAGCGTAGTAGTTATCACAGGTTGTTATGCTCAATTAAAATCTGCCGAGATCGCTGCCATCCCTGGTGTTGACCTTGTTTTAGGTGCGGCAGAAAAATTCAACATCGCCCAGCATATCCAAAATTTTACCAAAGGCGATTCCACCCTCATATGCAGTTGTGATATTGATGATGTATCCGGTTTCAATCCTTCTTTTTCCATACATGACCGCACCCGAACATTTTTGAAAGTTCAGGATGGTTGCGATTATAATTGTTCTTTCTGCACCATTCCTATGGCCAGGGGAAAGAGCCGCAGCGACAGTATTGAAAACGTATTGAAAAATGCAGAGGCTTTAGCGGCAAATGGGGTAAAAGAAATTGTTTTAACGGGTGTGAACCTGGGCGATTTTGGTAAAGGACCCGATGGGGATAAGAAACATGCTGAAACATTTTTTGATCTTGTTCAGGAACTTGAAAAAGTAGATGGTATTGAGCGTTACCGTATCAGCAGCATTGAACCCAACCTGCTCACCAACGATATAATAGCATTTGTTGCGCAAAGCAATAAATTCATGCCGCATTTTCACGTTCCCCTGCAAAGTGGCAGCAATGAAATTCTAGCAGCTATGCGTCGCCGTTATAAACGGGAATTATACGCTGAAAGAGTTTCCCTCATTAAAACGCTGATGCCACATTGCGCCATTGGCGTAGATGTAATTGTAGGATTTCCCGGGGAAAGTGAAGAACATTTCAATGAAACATTAACCTTTTTGCATGAATTAGAAATCAGCTACCTGCACGTATTTACCTATTCAGAAAGAGACCAGACAAAAGCGCTGGAGATAAAACCGGTAGTGCCCATAAATACCAGGAATGAACGCAATAAAACGTTGCGGAATCTGTCTTTTATGAAGCAGCAATATTTTACCAACCTGCATAATGGGCAAACCCGTAAAGTACTGTTTGAAAGTCACCAGAAGAACAATATGATGGAAGGTTACACAGATAATTATATCAAGATTACTACGCCATTTCGTGCTGAATGGGTGAACCAGTTAGTGGACTGGACAATCTGATTTTTATTATTTCCTCCTATACAAGATCTAATTTCTTCTCTTTTTGTTTTTTCAATGCCCAGGCCGGTTTTGTTTTCATCACTTTTTTATAAACCGGGCAGTCTTCCACATGTGCGCCAGGCAGGTATCCTGTACTCATTAAAAATTCATTGACAATTTCGCCACCCATAAATTTAAACTGCTGCTTAAAAAGTTTGGTCCATTCCTCTTTTGTTTTGGGATGATGAACAGCCAGCCAATTTTGAAATGAACCATGTTCCTGTTGAATTGCCTCGATACGTTTTGCGTTTTCAATTGCTGCATCTACTTTCAACCGGTTACGAATGATGCCGGCATCATCCAGTAAACGCTTTCTTTCGTTTGCTCCGTAACGGGCTACAACCTGAATTTTAAATCCATCATAAGCTTTAAAAAAATTTTCCTTCTTCTTTAATATGGTATCCCAGCTTAAACCGGCCTGGTTAATTTCCAGTATCATCCTGGCAAATAATTCATCATCAGAATTCAATGGAAATCCATATTCGTTATCGTGGTAATGTTTGTGAACAGAACTGGGTTCTGCCTGCGCTGAAAATGAGCAATAAGAAGAAAAGACAGGTTTTGCCATGATTTTTTTGTTAGATTGGTAGGATTAAATGTAAGGAGAATAAACCTGGCAAAAAAGCAAAATTCAGATGCGTTCCATTTTCTAATCTATAATTTTAATAATAATCATTGCGATAAACTTTATTTACAAAATTTTCAGCCCACAATTTCATACAAATGAAAAAACTTGTTATCCACTTCACTGCACTGTTCATTTTGATGCTTGTCTCTTGTTCCTTTAAAAAAAGTATGAAGGAAAAAACGGAAGCTGATATTTCTGTGATTGCATATTATTCGGGTAATGTAGATGCCATTGATAAATACGATATAAAAAAGCTTACCCATATTATTTATAGTTTTTGCCACCTGAAAGGAAACAGGTTGAATGTAGATAATAAAGGAGATTCATTAACGATCCAGAAACTGGTATCCCTGAAAAAGAATCATCCAACGCTAAAAGTACTCTTATCGTTAGGGGGTTGGGGCGGTTGCGAATTTTGCTCATCTGTTTTTTCAACGGAGGCAGGAAGAAAAGAATTTGCTGAATCGGTCAAAGAATTAAATGATTATTTCCAGACAGATGGCATTGACCTTGATTGGGAATACCCCGGCATTCCCGGCCATCCCGGTCATGCCTGGCAGCCGGCGGATAAACCAAATTTCACCGAACTGGTAAAATCCATTCGCAACAGCCTGGGCGAAAAACATGAGATCAGTTTTGCTGCAGGCGGCTTTCCAAAGTTTTTGGAAGAATCTATAGAATGGGAAAAAGTAATGCCATTAGTGAACAACGTAAACCTGATGAGTTACGACCTGGTTAGCGGATTTAGTACGGTAACCGGCCACCACACTCCTTTATATTCTAATGCAAGTCAAAAAGAATCTGCTGATGATGCCATACAATATTTATTATCCATAGGTGTACCTGCTGCTAAAATAGTGATTGGTGGTGCATTTTATGCACGTACCTGGGAAAATGTAGAAAATGTAAACAATGGATTGTATCAACCCGGGAAATTTAAAAGTTTTGTGTCTTATGCCCAGTTTGAAAATGAATTAAAAGAAAAGGATGGATTTGTTTTTTTCCGTGATACAATTGCTAAAGCTCCTTATGCTTATAATGCAGCCCAAAAAACATTTGCAACGTTTGATGATGTTTTATCCATTCAAAACAAAACACAATACACCATTGATAAGGGTCTTAAGGGAATTATGTTTTGGGAACTTTCCCTTGATAAACAAAGTAATGGGTTGCTCGATGAGATTCATAAAATAAAAAAAGCAAACCATACCAAGGAAAAGTAGACTATAATTTTCTTTTAAATCCTTAAGAATAATAAAAAAAGGTTCTCTATTGTGAACCTTTTGTGGGAGTTGACGGGTTCGAACCGCCGACCCTTCCGCATTAATGCGGAATGCTTTAAACAAGCAGGATAAAACTATCCATTCATAATCAATTCTTCAATTCTTTTCCTGCTCTTCCACGCTTTAATTTCACGCTCTCTTTTATAGGCTTCTGTTTTGGTTGGAAAAGATATGAAATATGCAATTACCCAATCACCAATACCTCCTGTAAATCCATTATGATCCGAATTATGTTTTCGCAATCTTTCTTGTAAAATGTCCCCAGTATGTCCAATGTAATATTTGTTTCTACCTGGAGAAAATAATATGTATGTATAAAATGACATAAAAAAACCCCACAATTTCATGTGAGGTGTGTGGGAGTTGACGGGTTCGAACCGCCGACCCTCTGCTTGTAAGGCAGATGCTCTGAACCAGCTGAGCTAAACTCCCTTTTTTCTTTGGGAGTGCAAAGATAAGGTTTGGACTTATTCACCCAAATTTTTTATTAAAATATTCAGGTTCAGGTGAAAAGATTAAAATATTAAACCCTATTATATATTCCCTTAGATTTTGGCTGCCGTCAATATTGTTTAAATTTGTTGCTGAAACTTTTTGAATGGGGATTACTGAAAACGATACTATTACCAAACAGTACGCCGAAACGGATGTTTTAACCGAAGATCCCTGCACATTGATTGTGTGGAACGATGAGGTGAATACATTTGAATGGGTGATTGAAACATTGATGGAGATTTGTGGCCATAGCCATGAACAGGCAGAACAATGTGCCTACATTATACACTTCAGTGGAAAATATGGCGTAAAAAAAGGCAGTTATGACGAATTGAAACCCATGTGTGATGCCATCACTGACCGCGGCATTGGTGCCACAGTGGAAGTTGTTGCTTAAGCATTCTCCTTTTTGATATACATTCCTGCATGCCCATATTTGCGCTTAACCATAAGTTGATTTTCCCGGCGGTTCACCTGGCTGAAGCAGATGGTTTATTAGCCTATGGCGGCGATCTTGAACAGGAAAGATTATTACTGGCTTACCGCCATGGCATTTTTCCCTGGTACAGTGAGCCTCCTGTTTTGTGGTGGAGCCCCGATCCAAGAATGGTTTTATTTCCACAAGACCTGGTCATCAGCCAGAGCATGAAAAAATGCATACGAAAAAATACTTTTTGTTTTACGATGAACCAGGCTTTTAGAAAAGTTATTCATACCTGTAAAACCGTCTACCGACCGTCGCAACAAGGCACCTGGATCACAGACGAACTGGAGGCCGCCTTTGTAAAACTTCACGAAGATGGTTATGCGCAAAGTGGTGAAGCCTGGGTTGATGATGAATTGGTAGGTGGAATATATGGATTGCGTATTGGAAATATATTTTTTGCAGAAAGCATGTTCAGCCTGGAGACCAATGCATCCAAATTTGCCCTGATAAAATTTGTACAAGAGCTGCAAAAAAATGGTGTTATATTGATTGATTGCCAGGTTTATTCTTCACACCTGGTTAGTTTAGGGGCAAAGGAAATTACCCGGGTTGACTTTACAAAATACCTGGGAATGCATTGTTGAAAATCAATTAATAAACCCCTTTTACAAAGGAAGCACAATTATAAAATCAGCACCCTTACCCAGTTCAGATTCCGCCCAGATTAAACCATTATGATTTTGAACGATTTTTTTGCACAAACCTAAGCCGATACCGGTGCCTTCATATTCTGCTTTGCCGTGAAGCCTTGTAAACAACCTGAAAATCTGTTGTGCGTATTGTTGTTCAAAACCGATTCCGTTATCCGAAAAAATGATCTTAATGTATGCCTCTTGTGCATCAGGAATATTTAATGCTGCTACTTCCTGTTCTGAAAGAATTTTATAATCAATTTTTATTTGTAATGGTTCACCAGGTTTTGAAAATTTGAGCGAGTTACTGAAAAGATTTGAAAACAGCTGGTTCATTTGTGATGGAACCGCCTTAATTAAGGGTAATGCACTTGCATGAATCGATGCATCTTTTTGTTGAATGCTTAATTCCAGGTCAGCTTTTATTTCTTCTATAATATTATTGAGATCAGTTGATTCAAAAACCTGTTCTTCTCTTGTTTGATGAGAATAATAAAGCAGGTCGTCAATGATGTTTTTCATGCGATCTACAGATGAGGCGATCTTATTCAGGTAATTTTTTCCACGATCATCCAACTGCTCTGCATTATTATGTAACAGGAAGGAACTGAATGTATGCACTTTTCTCAAAGGTTCCTGCATATCATGTGATGCAGCATAAGTAAATTGTTCAAGTTCTTTATTGATGTTAGCCAGGTCTTCATTTGCTTTTTTCAATTCCTCGGTCCTTTCTTCAACCCGTGCCTGTAACAGGGCTTCGCTTTCTTCTATTTTCAAACGGGCAGCCACCTGGTCAGTAACTTCTATTGCAACCGCCATTATTCCTGAAACTACATCCGGGCCTTCTTTAAAAGCCTCGTAAACAAAATCCAGGTAAACCGTTTGTATTCCATTTTCCCGTGGTAATGAAACTGGAACCTCATGTGCTATAAATGTTTTACCAGTTGAATAAACAGCATTTAATAAATCTTCCAGGCCCTGCCCTTTAGCTTCTGGCAAACCTTCAAAAATGGGTTTACCCTGGACTTGTTCCTTACTTTTGCCCCATATTTCATACATGCGTTCATTTGCAATTTCCACAACATTTTCTGGCCCTTTTAGCATGCACATTGCAACGGGTGCCTGCAAAATAACATTGCGGAGATTTTGTTCACTTTCTTTCATTTTCTTATGGGCCATATGAAGATCGGTAACGTCCGCAGCCGTGTTCATTACCCCATAAACACTTCCATCTCCATCAAATACCGGAGTGAAACTATAATTAAAATAAAATGGCTGAAGTTTTCCATCAATCACCAGGTCTACCTGTTGATCTTTTGCATGAAAAGGGATACCTGTATTATAAACCTGTTGAACCTGGTTAAAGATTTCCTGGTTTTCAAGTTCCGGTAAAATATCTGTATATAATTTGCCGATTACATCATTTCCTTTTCCCCATGCATCCATAATGGATTGGTTGGCAAACTGGATCAACATTTCTTTTCCGGTATATACACTAATGGGGAATGGCGCACTTTCAATAAAAGAACGGAGACGTTGCTCACTATCTTCAATTTTTTTTCTAGATTTAACCTGTTCGGTCACATCATGGCATAATGCCATAACACCTGTAACTGTCCCATCTATTTCTTTATAAGGCTGGAATATTATATCCAGGCAACCTTCAATTTTTTTCCCATTATTTTCTACAGAATAAGGATACCCATTAAAACTGACAGGCTTGCCATTAAATAAAACATCTTCCAATAATGGCCGATAAACTTCTGCTGCTTCAGGAATAACATCAAATAATCGTTTACCTGTAATTTCTTCAGGTGTGCGACCAATTAATTTACCATATGCTTTATTCACCAATTCAACCAGCATCTCTTTACCACTTAAAACGACAATCCCCACCGGTGCTTCGCTAATCAGGTTTTGGAAACGTGCTTCAGATATTTTCAAACCTTTAACCGCCTGGACATTCTTTGTTGTTTCATGACATACAACCAAAACGCCCCTAACCTTTCCGGCTTCGTCATTAACAGGGTTATAGCTGAAAGTCCAATAAACATCTTCCAATCGTCCATTTCGAAATATGGGTATTAGCTGATCTTCGCTCCAGGTTGCATCTCCACCAGAAAGAACCTGGTCAATCAAAGGCTTGATCGTGGGCCATATTTCAGGCCAACAATCTTCTCCTTTTTGACCTAAAGCTGTTGGATGTTTACCATTTTCCCCTAAACTTGGACGATAGGCATCGTTATAAAATTGGATCAGTTCATTGCCCCACCACAAAAACATAGGAAAACGGGCATTCAATAAAATATTTATTGTAGTTCGCAGACTTTGCGGCCAGGTTTCCGGACTGCCAACAGAAGTGGTTTCCCATGGAAAATTACGGGTTAACTCCCCCATTTCACCACCTCCCTGCAAAAATGAAAGTGACTTTTTTAATGATAAATTTTCTGTAGACAATTCTTTTTATTTAAAATAATTTTTTACGCTGTAATTGGCTCCCGAACTGGAAGCGGTTATTAATATAAGCAAGGACAATTTTACAACAATGCTTTATAAAAAATTCATACCCTAAAACCTTGAACTAATATATTGTGGTAACATATGGCACCAGGTGGGCCAGTCATGTTTCCACTCCGTTCCCCATACATCCAATTCATACCAAATACCTTTATCATACAAAATTTTAGCAAAGCGCTTACTGGCATCGGGGTCTTCATAATCACCACTGCCGGCAAAAATATGTATGTGTGAACTGTTGCGGATCTGTTCTAAAATCCCATGATCCTCCATATTGGGCATAAAATGTTGTGGGCTGTTAAAATATACATCTTCATCAAAATAACCTTTAGTGTATTCGGTAAGGTCATATACACCGCTCATGGCAATCACTCCATTAAGCAGATCCGGGCGTTTTAAAAATAAGTTCATACTATGCAAAGCGCCGAATGATGCACCTGCAATGTATACCGGTGTTTCCGGGCTGGTATGTGTTTTAATAAATGGTATTACTTCATTATAAACATAATCATTGAATTGTTTGTGACGTATGATCTTATGCTTTGGATCCATGTGATTGTTTAACCAACTCTCATTATTGATGCTGTTGATGGAAAACACTTTTAATTTGCCGGCATTTATATGCGGAGCCAGGGAATCCATTAATTGAAACCTTTCATATTCAAGATAATCAGCAGAAGCTGTTGGCACTAATAATAAAGCAAATCCATAGTCTCCATACATGGCCAGGGGCATTTCCTTATTAAGCGAAGGACTGTACCAACTGGTTAAATTTCGATGCATATTTTTGTATTTGTGCCTAAAATATTACAAAATAAATTAACCAACAGGTATTTATGTGGAGACAAGTACTAACAGCGCTACCTTTGTATGAAGAATACAATAAAATGTATAATTAAAAAAATTTAAGTGAGTTCAAAAGATAAGATTGTATTGCCAGAAAATGAGGACCTTATTCTTCCATCCCAACAGCTTACCCAGCTTGATGAAAAGGTTGCTAAGGAATACCTGCATTATTTAGTCAAAAACATGCATGATGCATTCATTATTATTGATAAGGATCTTAAAATTATTTTAATGAATGATATGGCCATTACTATGGCCAGGGAATATTTAAACACAACCATCCATATTGGTATGTCTATACTAAATATTGCCTCTCCTGAACGGCATGAAATGCTAAAAATATTGTATCAATCCGTTTTAAAAGGCTCCTCTTTTGAAACAGAATCCAATTTTAAAGTTGCAGGAAAAGAAAATTTTTACCTGAATAATTTTAGCCCTATTTATAACCAGGAAAATGAAATTGTGGCAGGACTTGTTGTTTCTATAAATATTACGGAAAAAAAGCTGGCAGAGGATCGCATTAAAAAATCTGAAGAAAAATACAGGTTACTCTTTAGCAGTAACCCATTGCCTGCCTGGATTTTTGATGTTGAAACGCTTCATTTTCTGGAAGTAAATAAAGCTGCAATCAGTTTCTATGGTTATTCAAGAGAAGAATTTTTAACCATGAAAATTACGGACATCAGGCCCGCAGTTGATATCCCCGCTTTATACGCAGATATTCAACGTAGTCCCGACCAAAAATATAATGAAAGACAAATATGGCGGCATTACAAAAAAAATGGCGAGTTGGTTCATGTTGAAATTTATTCAGATAGAATTACATACGAAAAACGGCCAGCCAGCCTTGTGATGGTAAACGATGTAACACAAAAAGTAGAATCTGAAGTTGAATTAATAAAAAGTAATGAACGTTTTTTGTTAGCCAGTAAGGCAACCTCGGATGCCATCTGGGATTGGGATATGGAAAAAGATGAGATCAAGTGGGGCGAGGGTCTGTATACCTTGTTTGGTTATTATGGAAAAGATCTTAGTTCCGATTTTATGTTTCAACATATTCATGCGGAAGACAGGGAATTTATTAAAAAAAGCCTGGAAGATTCTATCGACAACCCGGAAATATCTATTTGGAGAAATGAATACAGGCTGTTACATGCGCGGGGTGATTACCGTTATGTATTAGATAACCGGTTTATTGTTCGCAATAAGGACAAAAAAGCCATCCGGATGATTGGTGCCATGAAGGATATTACAGAATTAAAAGAAAAAGAACGTGACCTGCTTTTTCTAAATGAACGGTTTAACCTGGTAACCAAAGCTACTACCGATCTTATCTGGGACTGGAACCTGCAGACAGGAGAAGTTTACCGGGATATTACAAACCTGGAAAAAGTATATGGGGTCCATGATAATGACGAAATTCACAATATTAATAAATGGATTAAAAGGATTCATCCCCAGGATCTTGAAAGAGTAAAACAAACGATTGATAAAATTTTAAGCAGTAAAACAAAAGATACATTTGAAATTGAGTATCGTTTTTTAAAGGATGATCAAAAATATACGCATGTTTATGACCGTGGTTATATTATGCGTAATGAAAAACAAGAGCCCTACCGAATGATCGGCGCTGTACAAAATATCAGCGAAAGAAAACGACTGGAAGAAAAATTGTTGAATGAAGAATTAAACAGTCAAAAAACAATCAGCCAGGCTATTATAGATACACAGGAAAAAGAACGTTCGGAGATCAGTAAAGAACTTCACGATAATGTAAACCAGGTATTAACCACTACTAAATTATATCTTGACCTTGCTGCGGCCAATAACGAATTAACACCTGAACTGGTGGCTAAAAGCTCAAACAATATCATATATGTAATCAATGAAATCAGGCAGCTATCGCGATCATTGATTTTGCCAAGTTTGGGTGACCTGGGTTTACTGGATTCCATCAAAGACCTGATTGAAGACATCAATGCAACCAATCGAATGGATGTCACTTTTATTGGATCTGATGTTGATGAAAATGTACTGGAAGAAAATCAGAAATTAATGCTGTTCCGAATTACACAGGAAGGTTTAAATAATATTCAAAAACATGCCCAGGCAACACTGGCTACCGTGCACATCATGCAGGACAAAAAGAAAATACGGTTAATGATCCGCGATGATGGCAAAGGTTTTGATCCTAAAGAAATAAAGCCGGGTGCAGGTCTTAACAACATTCGAAATCGAGTATATTTGTTCAACGGCAATTTATATATTCATTCTTCGCCTGGAAAAGGATGTGAACTAATTATTGATATACCAATACATAAAAAATAAGGAATAATTCTATGGAAAAAATAACAATACTGATAGCTGATGATCATACACTGGTTAGGGAAACCTGGAGTTTTATTCTGAATAATGACCCCCGTTTCCAGGTTGTGGCAGAATGCGGAAGTGGTGAAGAAGCTGTAGAACTGGCCCGCAACCTGCGACCTAATATCGTAATCATGGATATTAATTTACCTGGCATTAATGGTATTGAAGCCACTCAACAAATCCGTAAATTTTCTCCTGCGTCAAAAATCTTAGGCGTTTCATTGCATACCCAGCCAACATATGCAAGAAAGATGATGCAAAAAGGCGCATCTGGTTATGTTACCAAAAATTCTTCACGCGAAGAAATGTACAAGGCTATTATGGAAATCCACAACGGCAAAAAATACATCTGTGAAGAAATCAAGAACATACTTTCTGAACAGGTTATCAGTGGTGAAGAACCCCAATCAGGACTTAACTCATTATCTCAACGTGAAATTGAAATCATAACCCTTATAAAAAATGGTCATTCTTCTAAAGAGATTGCCGAAAGTCTGAATATTTCAGTAAAAACGGTTGAAGTTCACCGTTACAATATCCTGAAAAAGCTAAATTTAAAAAATGCAGCTTCACTGGTTAATTTTATAAATAACAGCCAATTGGACCTGGGATAAAATTTCTTTCATATACGGTGTTTTATATGGCAAGCATTACACTGCTTTATACAATATTTCCCTTAAACAGAATTGAAATAAACACTTAGTGGATATTATAAACCATTGCCTGTACGTTATGCATAGCGGTTTATAGTTTAAATTCAAAAAGGGTGTACTGGCATACCTAATTGAAATAACTTTTAAACCAAAATTGGAAAAAGTTGTTCCATTTATAAAGAATAATTGCAGATAACCTTAATGCCCACCCATGATTAAGATGAATGAAAATATTATAAATATTATTATAGTTGATGATCATGAAATGGTAAGGAAGACCTGGAAAATGATTCTGCAACAAAATGAACAGTTCAATATTATTTGTGAATGTTCAGGCGGTAATGAAGCAATTGAGGCAGCACAGACATATCAGCCGGATATTATTTTAATGGATATCAATATGTCACCTGTAAATGGATTTGAAGCTACGCGTAAAATAACCCAACTGGTTCCTAACGCAAAAATCATCGGGCTTTCAATAAATAATCAACCCACTTATGCCCGCAATATTATGCAACTAGGGGCTAAAGGATTTGTAACCAAAAATTCAACCAGCGCCGAGATGGTCACTGCCATTCAAACTGTTTATAATGGCGGTCATTTTATTTGCGATGAAATAAAAGTTGCTATGCAACAGGATACCAAATAAAACCTCTTTTCTCTGTTTTCTTAAAGCAAGTCTTTTCTCCTTTCATTAATAGCCGGAAATTTGTCACAAATTATTTCCCCGGAACATCTTAAACCCAATCTTGGGGCAAAAAAATTATCTTTGCCGCCCCAAATAGGATATAAAAACTAAGGCATCAAATGGAACTTACTAAAACTTTTGAACCCGCAGCAATAGAAGAAAAATGGACGCGCCACTGGCGACAGAAAAAATATTTCAATTCACAACCTGACAGCCGGCCGCCGTTTACCGTGGTGATCCCTCCACCCAATGTTACCGGTGTTTTACATATGGGTCACACATTGAATGAAACAGTACAGGATATTTTGGTAAGAAAAGCCAGGATGAGTGGTTACAATGCTTGCTGGGTGCCGGGTAGCGATCATGCATCTATAGCTACTGAGGCCAAAGTTGTACAAATGCTTGAAAAAGAAAAAGGCATTAAAAAAGCAGACCTTACCCGCGACGAGTTTATGAAGCATGCATACGAATGGAAGGATAAGTATGGCGGAATAATTTACAACCAGATTGATAAACTTGGATGCAGTGTTGATTGGAACCGTGTAACATTTACCATGGACACCGATTATTACCAGGCAGTCATCAAAGTGTTTGTAGATCTGCATAAAAAAGGACTCATTTACCGGGGTGCAAGAATGATCAACTGGGATCCTGCAGCAAAAACAGCGTTGAGTGATGAAGAAGTAGAATATAAGGACCTGGAAGGAAAACTTTATTACGTTAATTACGAAATTGTAGATGCTAAAGGAAAAAGCACCGGGGATGGAAGCATTACCATTGCAACGCAAAGACCCGAAACCATCATGGGCGATACGGCAGTTTGCGTAAACCCTGAAGATGACCGTTATAGAAAATTATCCGGCAAATTTGTTTTAGTTCCCCTGGTTAACCGTGTTGCACCTATCATATTCGATGAATATGTAGACAAAGAATTTGGTACTGGCGCATTAAAAGTTACGCCTGCACATGATATCAATGATTATAATTTAGGATTAAAACATAACCTGCAGATTATTAATACACTGAATGAAGATGGAACATTAAGCGCAGAAGCTGAAGTTTTTGTAGGTATGGACCGGTTTAAAGCCCGAAAGCTGGCTATTGAGAAACTAAGAGAAGATGGTTTATTGGTTAAAGAAGAAACCTACACAACCCGAATTGGTTACTCTCAAAGAACTAATGCAGTTGTTGAACCACGCATTTCAACCCAATGGTTTGTAAAGATGAAACCGCTGGCAGAACCTGCATTAAAAGCGGTAGTTGAAGGAAATATCCATATACATCCGGGTGATAAATTTTTTGCCACTTACAAGTATTGGCTGGAGAATGTAAAAGACTGGTGTATCAGCCGCCAGCTTTGGTGGGGGCAACGCATCCCGGCATGGTATGATGAGGAAGGAAATGTTTATGTTGCTGAATCATTAGAACAGCTGCATAACGATCATCCACAAACGATCGATAAAACATTAACACAGGATGTTGATGTGCTTGATACCTGGTTTTCATCCTGGTTATGGCCTATGGAAGTATTTAAGGGAATATCAAACCCGGACAATGATGATATAAAATATTATTACCCGGGTTCTGTATTGGTTACTGGCCAGGATATTATTTTCTTTTGGGTTGCAAGAATGATCATGGCTGGCCTGGAATACAAACATGAAAAGCCTTTTCATGATGTTTATTTTACCGGTATGGTTAGAGATAAGCAAGGCAGAAAAATGAGTAAACAACTTGGCAACTCTCCTGACCTCTTGCAACTGATCGATAAATTTGGCGCCGATGCTGTTCGTTTTGGTATCATGATCTCTTCACCTGCTGGTAACGATCTTTTATTTGATGAAAGCAGTTGCGACCAGGGCCGGTTTTTTAATAATAAAATCTGGAATGCACTTAAGCTGGTAAAAATGTGGGAAGCTAATGGAATGTTCAATGCTGACAGAAGCAAAGAAGATTTTGAAAAAGTGGATTTCCCGGTAAAATGGTTTGAAAGCAGGCTGAATGAAGTTCAGGCAGAAGTAGAAAATTTATACAAGGATTTCCGATTGAGTGAAATTTTAAAAAAAATCAATTTGTCGATTTTTTAATGCGCTTACATAAAGG
>JAKFER010000103.1:0-3340 GCA_036675565.1 Chitinophagaceae bacterium | reverse complement strand
AAGAGAAACTATTTCCGGGAATAAATCGATCTATAAAATTTATCCATATCAAAATGATTTTTATTTATCAACCGGCCTGGGCGTTATCGTAGTTGATGCAGAAAGGGATGAAATAAAATCTACCTGGTATATAGGTAATAATGGAGAAGCGATAAAGGTTAATGATTTTGTTGTACACGATAATTATTATTATGCGGCTACTGAAGAAGGCTTGAAAAGATCCCCAATAACTGGGTCTGAACCTGCCGATTTCAGAAACTGGGAGAACCTGGGTGGAATAAATGGATTGCCTGTTGCTGCCAGTAAAGCAATTGTACAAGCTGATAATGATTTGTTTTCTTTAAACAATGATTCAATTTTTGTATATAACGGTAATGATTGGTCTCTTTTTTATGAAGATGATTGGCCGGTTGTTGATCTGAACAGCAGCGCTGAAAAATTACTCATCACCCAACGCAAACCGGATGGTGATAGCCGTGTATTGGAATTGGGAGTTAATGGATCAGTGGGTGTCATTTTGCAACAACCCACTATCATATCTTTTCCAAAAGAAGCTATTTTCTTTAAAGAGAGTTATTGGGTGGCCGACTTATATGGAGGACTAACCCACTTTAATACGAATACCAATTTCGAAAGATATTTATTGTCTTCCCCACAAGATGTTGCAAATGGGCAAATGCTGGTAGCTAATGGTGTCTTTTATGCAACCGCGGGATCTGTCAACAGTGCGTGGAATTATCAATACAACGGAAACGGCATTTACCAGTTTGCCAATGGCGAATGGAAAAATTATAATCGTTTCAATGCTTCATTACCCGATTCGTTGTTGGATTTTATTTCAATGGCTGTTGACCCGGTTGATGGTTCCATTTGGGCTGGTTCATTCGGGGGAGGTTTGCTGAATCTAAAAAATGATGGTCGTTATGAAGTTTTTAAACAAAACTCACCAATCGGTGAAACCATTGGCGATGTTGGCAGTTACCGGGTGGCAGGACTTGCTTTTGATGCAGAAAATAATTTATGGATATCAAATTTTGGCGCATCCCAATTATTGCATGTAAAAAAGGCGGATGGCAGCTGGCGATCTTTTAATGTACCAATAAATATTGCCAATCAAACAATGGCGCAAGTCGTTATTGACGATGCTAACCAGAAATGGATCAATTCACCTTTGGGAAATGGATTGATCGTTTTTAATCATGGTAACGATATTGATAATACCAATGATGATCAATGGCGATTGTACCGGGCCGGGCCGGGTAACGGTAACTTGCCAGCGAACGAAATATATTCTATATCAAAAGATAAAAATGGTTTTATCTGGGTAGGCACATCAGATGGAATTGCTATTATTGAATGTCCCGGCCAGGTTTTTTCTTCACAGGGCTGTGAAGCATTTTTACCGGTTGTGCAACATGGAAATTTTAATGGTTATCTTTTTAAAGGTCAAAATGTGCAGGGCATTGCTGTTGATGGTGCCAACAGGAAATGGATTGCAACAAATAATGGCGTATGGCTGGTGAGTGAGAATGGTGAAAAATTGATCTATCATTTTACAGAAAATAACAGTCCCTTATTAAGCAATGATGTAAAGCAGGTAGCCATTGACGGTAGAACCGGTGAAGTCTGGTTTGCTACATCGAAAGGTATTGTTTCATTTAGAAGTACGGCAACTGAGGGTGGTGAAACTAATCAAGAGGTTTTGGTTTTCCCAAATCCTGTTCCTCCAGGCTATACTGGTACTATTGCTATTCGCGGTTTGGTTGAAAACGCCATTGTAAAAATTATTGAACCAGGTGGCAGATTGGTTTTTGAAACCCGTGCATTGGGTGGACAAACTACCTGGAATGGCTTGAACTACCAGGGCCGGCGGGTTGCCAGCGGGGCTTATATTGTTTTAGTGAATGATGACGGCCGCCAGGAAAAAGCTGCCGCAAAAATTTTTTTCATCAACAAATAAATTTTTTTGTCAACTGCATTACATAAAACCAAAGGCATCGTTTTACGAGCGGTTAAATATGGAGAGACCAGCCTTATCGTTACCATATTTACCGAGCTTTTTGGTGTGCAATCCTATATGGTGAATGGTGTAAGAACTTCATCTAAAAAAGGACAGGGCAAAGCCAATTTATTTCAGCCTTCCGCCAATCTTGATCTGGTTGTGTATCACCAGGAAATAAAAAACCTGCAACGCCTTCGTGATTTCAGGTGGGGCATTCTTTACCAGCATATTTTTTCTGACATTCCCAAGAATGCGGTTGCGATGTTTATGGTTGAATTGCTGACCAAATGTTTGAAACAACCAGAAGCAAACCGTGAACTGTTTTATTTTATAGAAGATACATTTTTGCATCTTGATACCAGTGATGAGGATGTGATGGCCAACTTCCCGCTTTTTTTTGCGATACACCTGGCAGTATTACTGGGATTCAGAATAGATGATAATTATGATGAACAACATACGGTGCTTGACCTGCATGAAGGAAATTTTGTTGCTATAGCACCTGAACATTCCCATTACCTGGAAGGAAAACAAGCCTGGGTAAGTTCGCAGGTTTTGAAAATGCAGCAACCTTCTGAATTAAAAGAATTAAAATTGAATTCAACTTTCCGCCGATCGTTGTTACAGGCTTACGAAAATTTTTATGCGCTGCATGTTCAGGATTTTGGTACTATGAAAACATTGCCGGTTTTAAGAGAGATACTTTCCTAAACGGAATTTAGGAAAATGAAAAATTCAAAATGAAAAATTCAAAAATTTTCAGTTGAAGTTCTCAGAATGATTAGAAGAGTGGTATTGTTTTTTCATTTTTACTTTTTATCAAACCAGCCGTCGGCTGGTTGTAAATTCAGGATCAATTAAAACGACCCCGGGTTTCATTTTCTTATTAAAACTTCCCAGCTCGTGGTCCAAATCCAAGGCTTTGGCCCCGTTTACCGTTGCCCATTGTAGCATGGTGGTTAATGGAATTTTTGGAAAATGCCTGTGAATGGTTTTCATTTCTTCCATAATACTTAACTGGTGATTGCTGCTGTAACTATCGGTTCCTAACACCATCGTGCAACCGAAATTTACAAATTGCTCTACCGGTGGTATTTTATTTTCTATGTACAGGTTAGCATTTACGCAAAAGCAGTAAAACAAATTCAACCCATTTTTTTTTGCATGATCGTTAGCAAATGCAAGGTCTGCTTCATTAGTAAAAGTATTATGTATCAATAATACATTTTGTTGGCTGGTAAACGAAGGCAGCCAACTTGGTAAACTTCTTTTACCGGTGATGGGTAATGGTGATTTTGGTAAATTAAAAAAATCGTACAGCTTTAAAAATTCACCTTC
>JAKFER010000203.1:0-21088 GCA_036675565.1 Chitinophagaceae bacterium | reverse complement strand
CTGTCAAACACTTTACTCCGGCTGTATACAACCCGATGTTCCCCATATCCTCCAATACCATACCTGGCGCCAGCCGCTTTTAAGCGGTCGTTCAGGTAATGTGTAAACTCCTCCGTTTTTTCTAAAACACCCTCTTTCAGTTCATTATTTTCACCGGTAAAATCAAGCAATAATAATTTTTCAGTAGCCAGATTAAAATCCACTACCGGGTGAAAATCCTGCTGGTGTTTTTTTAATAATGATATGATATCCTTTGCCATGCTATAAAGTTAATTGAAAAATGCAGCCAGAAATCGCTACATATATAATGAATTTTAGTTCTTTTTTTAATAAAAAGTCAACTGAAAAATTTATTATTTCAACTGCTTTTTTATTTCCTCTATTGCCCGGTCAAGTTGCGGATCCTTACCGGTTAATTTATCTTCAAAACTGTTTATTACAGTAATGTCAGGCGCCACACCGGTCATTTCCAGGTCTTTACCATCCAACGTATAACAACCCCATGACGGCATGCGCACAAATGATCCATCAACCAATCCAACACCACTGGTAAAAATGATCCACCTGTAGGTTTCATTACCAATTATTTTCCCCAGTTTAAGTTCTTTAAAACCCTGTGCGGTCATTTCAGCATCGCTTAAAGATTGTTCATTGATCAATAGCACAATCGGTTTATCAGAAGGTGCAAAATTGGGTTGTTTTGTAAATTGTCCTTCGCGGTATTTCCATTTGAGATATGAACGCTGGCTCAGGAAATTAATTACTTCATCATGCACATTGCCGCCTGTGTTATATCGTAAATCCAGTATCAGCGCATCTTTTTCATTCAGTTCTTTTGTCATGTCTACCAGGAAGCTTTCCAACTCACCCGATCCCATATTTTTCATATGAGTATATGCAATCTTTTTATTTGATTTTTCATCCACTCGTTTCTGGTTAGCATCAATCCATTCATCGTAAAAATGGTTTATTAAAGAAGATTGTGGATGAATTTTTACATCGATCATTTTACCATTCCGGTTAAATGTAAGTTTCAACTCCTTATCAATGGATGGCTGAGTGAAATAATAATTGCGATCCATATTCTTATCAATTGCAATACCATTTACTTTAGCAAGTACATCGCCTGGTTTTATATCAATTCCCTTTTTATCTGCATTGCTCCTGTTTACGATGTATTTTACTTTAAATGGATCAGCATTTTCAAAAACAATTCCCGTCTCCATTGTTTGATTGGTTAAAGCTGTAGTTTCTTCCATACCTGTAGAACTAAATCCCTGGTGAGAGGAATTTAATTCGCCCAACATATCGTTTAGCAATACCCGAAGATCTGCCCGGTTATTGATCTTTGGAACAAATTGCTGGTAGTATTTTTTTATACTTATCCAATCTATTCCATGAAATTTTTCATCATAAAAATTCTCCTGCACCTGTGCCCATGTTTCTTCAAATACCTGTTCAAATTCCTGCTGCAGGTTTCGTCTGAATGTATGTGCAATAGCAATTGGTTCAACTTTATTTTGTTCAATATTCAGCTTTGAAATATTACCGCTGAATAATACAAACAATTTATCGCCCGAGGTTCTGATATCAAAACCGAAAGCACCTTCAGCACCTGTAATCTTTTCTGTTTTTGTTGTTTCAAATGGCTGGTAAACGGTTTTCCACAATGCATTTTTCCCTTCACCATGATTGCTGGTATAAAATACGGTTGTCTTATCTCCTTTATGATACACATATTGCAGGTATTGGGAACCAAAAGGCGGACTCACCTGGTCCAATCTTTCCATAATATTTTCCAGGTCAATAACCACGGGTTCATTTGATTCTGTTGCCGCATTATTAACAGCAGAATCCTTTTTTGCTGTTGTATCTTTTTTATCTACAGTAAATAGTTCATCAAACTTATCTGAATGAAATGGAGCATCCAGTTTTTCCAAAGGCAATCGATAGATCTTTGGATTCTGCATACCCATGGGGTAAGATGCTTTGAGACGTGAAGAATGGAAATAAATATATTTATTATCCGGCGACCAGATGGGACCGGATTCGGTAATTCCGGTGTTGGTCAGGTTGATGGTTTTGTTTTGTTTGATATGATGGATCATAACATCCTGCTCAAAATTTCTATATGCAGTAAATACGATGTATTCATCATTGGGTGAAAAACCTGGTGAACTGTTTTGAAAACCCCAGATCTCATCTCTCACCACCAATTTATCCTGGAAATTTTTTAAATCGATAAACCTGACTTCATTTCGTCCACCCAGGTAAACAGCTTGTGTTCTTTTTTTGTTTAAAGCAATGGCACGATTATTCTGCAAATCATTTGTCAATTCTTTCAATTTCCCTGAACCATCGGCAGCTATGGTATACCAGTTAAGATAACCATGCTTTGTTTGATTGAATAAAAGCGTTTTGTTATCGGACAACCATTTAATTTCCAGGGCTCTTTCTGCAGAACCCTTATTTACCTGTTGAATAAATTTCCCCTCCAGGTCACTGACAAAAATCTCACCTCTTGATGTAAATGCCATTTTTTTTCCATCCGGAGAAATATCATAATCGGTAATGTTTCCTTTCACATTAAAATCGCGGTCTTGTGGTAAAATACTATTCCGGATCACTGAAATGCTGATCTTTTCCGACTTGTCATTTTTCACATTATACAACCACAGCTGGTAGTCCTTTTCAAAAACAATATAACCGCCATTTCCATTAACGGAAGGGGCTTTGATGGATGTATTAAATTTTGTGAGTGAAGTTTTTTTGCCATCTTTTATGGTATACAAATTATACTGGCCATTAGCTTCATCAGAAATAAAATAAATATTACCATTCTGATCGATGGTAGTATGAAAATCCTTCCCTTCCCAATCTGTATATTTTTTTAACTGCTTCGTTTTTGTATTGTATGATTGAATGTCGGGATTAAACGCTCCTTTATATCTTTTACGATGTTGCTGAAAACTGCTTTCCCAGGTATCACTAAAAAATATCTCCCCTGTTTTCGGGTGTTCAACAAGGTTATGATCATATTGAAAAAAATAATCGCCAAAGATCTTTTGCGGCGTTCCCCCGGTACGGCTCACTGTAAATCCAGACATCCGGCTATAGCGGTTGCTGGTAAAATAAATCGTTTTACTATCCCATCCCCAACTGCTTACTTCATCGCTGGCACTGTGAAATGTAACCTGTTTAACTTCTCCTCCATTTACGGGCATCACATAAACATCTGCATTGCCAAACTGCCGGCCGGTAAATGATATCCATTTACCGTCTGGAGAAATTTTGGCACCCGTTTCATAACCTTGCATGGCCGTTAACCGGCTGGCTTGTCCGTCATTGACATTTGCTTTCCAAAGGTCACCTTCAAAACTAAAGACCACTTGTTGACCATCAGGTGTAAGCGCAGGCTGTGAAAGAAAATAGGCTTCTGCATTTTGTGCATTTGAAATCAACCCACAGCATATCAAGTAAATAAAGAAAATTGAATTTTTCATTAAGCAGCTTTTAATATTCAATTTACTACTGAATTACTTCAGGCCAATACCGCTGATAAAAAAAGTAAGGATTTAATTTCAGCTGTAATCCGGGCTTTAACAAAACTATAGAGCACGTATACTGGGATAATAAAATAATCCCGACTTAATTTCGTTTACATGTGCTGAGGACTCTTTAATGACTTTGACGCTGGCAAAAAAAATCCCCATAACACTATTATTTCTGTTCATCCTGGTTTGCTTTTCAATCAGCAGCTATGGGCAACAGATCACAGGTGTTTGGCAAGGCAAAATTGACAGGAAAAAAGTTGAAGTAAAGATCATTTTAAAGGGTGATAGCCTCACTGGAACTTCTTATTACTACGAATCCCCTAATCATTATCGCCGGTATACCATCAAGGGTCACTTTGATGCGGAAACCAATGAAGCCGTTTGGTGGGATGATCAATTGATAGAAGAAAAATCCGGGAGGGGACTAACCACACCGGGAAAAATACCCATGTTATCAAGAGCTGATTTCAATTGTCCTGATGGAAGAACATTAAAACTAGATGGCAATACAGCATCAAAAGAAAATGGAAGGACCAAAGGTGAAGTGCATCTTGACAAATCGGGTCCTATTAATTTCCCTGATGAATGGGATGATGTGATTGACAATTATTTAGTAGGCGCCAATGACCCTGAATATATTGCGGGTATTGAAAATTCTATCATTCAAAAAAGAAACAACCCGCAGCCGGTAATAGAAAGAACAGCAGAAAAAACTGTTGAAGCTCCTGTAAGAGAACCTGCGCCATCAAAAGACATGGTATTTATTCCGGAAATTCCGGTAAAGGAAGAAAAGCGGGTGATCATACCCGTTAAACAACCCACACTTGAAGAAAAGTTTGCCAGCAGAAAAAAAGAACTGGCTATTGAAATTCCATTGAGCGGCGACTCCGTTGAATTACGCTTTTATGACAATGCAGAAATCGATGGCGATTCCATTTCCCTTTTTCTAAATAACCGCCTCATCTTTTCTCATATCCGTTTATTGGGTAGTGCCTATGTAATAAAATTAGCGGTTAATGAACTCCAGAAAACCAATGAACTGATCATGGTAGCCGAAAACCTGGGAAGCATTCCCCCAAACACTTCATATATGGTCGCCATCGTTAATGGAAACCGTTATGAAGCAAGACTGGAAAGCACTGAAGGAAGCAGTGCCATGGTTAGGTTTGTGAAAAAGGTAAATGAAGATTAAATTAAAAAGGTAAAATGAAAAATGTAAAATCTCTTTGAATTTTACATTTTTCATTTTGACTTACAAAACCAGGTTCACCATTTTATTTTTGACAAAAATTATTTTTTTGGGTGATTTACCTTCTACCCACTTTTGTACAACCTCATTTGCGAGCACCATGGTTTCCACTTCCGATTGTGAAGCATCCAATGAAATAACCATAGTTGTTCTCAATTTTCCATTAATGCTGATGGGGTATTCTTTACTGCTTTCAACCAAATATTTTTGATCCCATGCAGGCCATGGCATATCAAGAATGGTGGCATGTCCAAGTTTAGCATCAGACTTTTTTAAATGCTGGTATAATTCTTCTGCAATATGCGGCGCATAAGGCGTAAGCAATACCAATAACGGCAATAAAATTTCCTTTTTATGGCACTTTAATTCGCCCAATTCATTTACAGCGATCATAAATGTGCTGACTGCAGTATTAAAGGAAAATCGTTCGGTATCTTCTTCAATTTTGCGAATCGTTTTATGCAGAATTTTTAATTCAGCAGGAGCAGGCTGATCATCCGTTACGATCAAACCTTTTGCATCATCCATAAATAAGCGCCAGCATTTTTTCAAAAACCGGTGAACACCTTCAATGCCTTTAGTATCCCAGGGTTTGCTTTGATCAATGGGACCTAAAAACATTTCATACATGCGAAAAGTATCGGCGCCATATTTTTCAACAATGTCATCCGGGTTAACCGTATTGAATTTTGACTTCGACATTTTTTCTACTTCAGCACCACAGATATAAACACCATCTTCCAAAATAAATTCAGCATTTACATATTCTGCCTTCCATTTCCTGAAAGCTTGCTGGTCAAGTACCAGTCCATCAACAAAATTGACATCCACGTGAATAGCATCTACCTGGTACTGATCTTTTAAACCAAAAGAAACAAACTGGTTGGTTCCATGTACACGATAAACAAACCTTGAAGAACCCTGGATCATTCCCTGGTTCAATAATTTTTTAAATGGTTCATCAAAACCGATGTGGCCTAAATCAAACAATGCCTTTGTCCACATGCGACTATATAAAAGATGACCCACTGCATGTTCCGTACCACCAATGTAAAGATCAACCTGCCCCCAATAATCAGCTATGGTACGATCGCAAAATGCTTTATCATTTACCGGGTCCATATAGCGTAAAAAATACCAGCTACTGCCTGCATAACCCGGCATGGTAGATGATTCTGCATGCCCTCCTTCAAAAAAATCACTGTTGATCCATTCTTCATTATTACTCAAAGGGCCTTCCCCATCCTTACCAGGTTTGATTTCATCCATGGATGGAAGAATAACGGGTAATTTGCTTTCATCCAAAGGATATGCAATGCCGTTTTTCCAGGTTATAGGAAACGGTTCGCCCCAATAACGCTGACGGCTAAACGCAGCATCCCGCATTTTAAAATTCACTTTCCGGGTTCCGATCTTTTGTTCTTCCAGTTTATCAATAACAAGCTCCAATGCTTCCCGCATGGAAATACCTTTCAGAAATCCACTGTTTTGCAAAATCGCATCTTTAGTGGGATTGGCTTCTATACCGTTATAATGATCTCCTATAATATTGGTGATGGGAATATTAAAATGATCTGCAAACTTGTGATCCCGCTCATCACCTGATGGAACAGCCATGATGGCACCGGTTCCATAACCAGCCAAAACATATTCTGATATCCAGACCGGGATCTGGCGGCCATCAAAAGGATTCAATGCAAAGGCGCCGGTAAATACACCACTGATCTTTTTTTCTGCCATCCGCTCTCTTTCACTGCGGCTTTGCACAAAATGAATATATTCTTCTACCGCCTTTTTTTGACCTGGTGTTGTTATCAAATCAACCAAACTGTGTTCTGGTGCAAGCACCATGAAGTCAACACCAAAAATGGTATCGGGCCTGGTTGTATAAACTTTTAATTTTTGATCAGGGTGATCCTGGATTGCAAAATCTATTTCCGCGCCACTGCTTTTACCGATCCAGTTGCTTTGCATTTCTTTCATGGCATCGGTAAAATCCACCGTCTGCAATCCTTTTAATAAACGATCAGCATATTCAGTGATCCGCAGGTACCATTGACGTAATTTCTTTTTAACTACAGGGTGCCCACCTCTTTCACTTACCCCATTCACCACTTCATCGTTCGCTAAAACAGTTCCTAACGCCTCGCACCAGTTCACTTCACCAATTCCGCAATAAGCTAACCGGTATTCCATCAAAATATGCATTCTTTCTTCTTCGCCAAATGCTTTCCATTCATTTGCAGAAAATGTATGACTGCCTGTTGATGAAATACGAAATCGATCATTTGGAAAAGGATATTGGCCATTACCTTCCTTTTCAAATATTCTGATTAAACCTGTTATGCTTTCTGCTTTTTGTGATGCCCGGTTATACCAGCTATTAAACAGTTGGAGAAAAATCCATTGCGTCCATTTATAATAATCAGGATCGCTGGTTTTAATTTCACGGCTCCAGTCATAGGAGAAACCAATATTATGTAATTGATCTTTAAAATTCTGAATGTTCTGATCCGTTGAAATGGCGGGATGTATTCCATGATCGATTGCATATTGCTCTGCCGGTAAACCGAAAGCATCAAATCCCATTGGATGCAAAACATTATAACCCTGCAAACGTTTATACCGGCTAAAAATATCCGATGCAATATAACCCAGCGGGTGACCTACATGCAAACCCGCTCCGCTTGGATAGGGGAACATATCCAACACATACATTTTGGGTTTGGAAGATTGATTGGATACATGGTAAACTTTATCCTGTTTCCAATTTTGCTGCCATTTTTTTTCTATTTCCCTGAAACTGTATTCCATCGAAATCGTATAATTTTCTTTTGATTTAACTAGCAAACTTACCAGCCAATAATAATGTAAATGCTAAAGAAGCCTTAATAAATATTTAATTCTGCAAGCATCCCGGTTCAATCGAAATAAATAACTTAACTCCTCGTTTTTTGAGAGCAGCAAAAATACACATTGTACTTCTTAATCCGTTATTTTTGCCCCACCTGAAAAATTACAAAAATCAATCGCATGGCTCAATTTGGTAAAGCATCATCGAAACGTGGCAAACCTTCTTACTTTATGGCTATCCTGGGTGTAACGCTGGTTCTTTTTTTATTAGGACTGGTGGGATGGATAACTATCAACTCGAAAAAACTGATGCAATACTTTAAAGAAAGTGTAGAAGTGCAGGTTTTTTTAAAAACGGATATCCAGGACACTTCACGTATTGCCTTACAGGAATACATCCAGGCCAAACCTTATACAAAAAAATTACGCTATACGGATAAAGAAACCGCAAAAAAAGAATGGCTGCAAAGTGGTGGCGAGGACTTCACTGAATTTTTGGATAATTCTCTTTTACCAACCAGTATTGATTTTACATTAAAAGAGCAATTTGTGGATTCTGCACAATTGGCGATGATCAAGGCGGACATTTCACAAAACCCGAATGTAGATGAAGTAAGATATCCCAATGCCATTGTAGGAAAGATGCAACGCAATTTTAATGTCATGAGCCTGGCACTTGCCGGCATTGCCATCCTGATAGCAATTATGGTAATTATCCTTATTGATAATACCATCAGGTTGGCCATGTTCAGTAATCGTTTTTTGATAAAAACCATGCAAATGGTGGGAGCCACCCGTTGGTTTATTGCAAAACCGCTTAACATCAGAGCATTGATCAATGGCGCCATCAGTGCGGTTATCGCCATAGCAGCGGTTTACGGTGTTATTACGCTGGCGGAGAAATTCTTGCCCGATCTGAAAGCATTACATGATAATACCATGATCTTATTACTGTTCCTGGCTTTATTGATCATTGGAATATTTATTTCCGTTTTCAGCACACATCGAAGCGTAATTAAGTATTTGCGTATGAAGCTGGATGACCTGTATTAATGGTCCGGGATAATAATTAAAAAGATAAAAAACTATATTGCACCCTCAATTTCTTATTATGACAGAAAAGAAACAAACAAAAACGGTAGTGACGAAAACTCGGGATGTACATTCTACTACTGCCATGTTTGGAAAAGAAAATTATTTGTGGATGCTTGCAGGTGTCGTTATTATCGCAATAGGTTTTATATTAATGGCCGGGGGAAAAAGTCCCGACCCCAATGTATTTAACGAGGACGAAGTATACAGTACAACCCGGATAACCATCGCTCCTTTGTTAATCATGGCCGGCCTGGTGGTTGAAATATTTGCAATTTTCAGAAAACCCAAAGGATAATATTTAATCCATTCAATACACCGATTTAAAATGTGATAAACAATTTAAATCGGTTTTTTTATACCATCACTCAACATCGAAGTGTTTATATTATGTCCATATTAGAAGCTATCATAATTGCCATTGTTGAAGGACTTACAGAATTTTTACCCGTTTCATCTACGGGTCATATGATCATAGCGGAAAAACTGATGAATGTTCAGGATAAAGAATTCACCAAATTATTTATAGTGGCCATTCAATTGGGTGCTATCCTGGCTGTTGTTGTTTTATACTGGAAAAAATTCTTTGATTTTAAAAACCCTACTTTTTACCTGAAACTATTTGTTGCAGTATTACCTGCTTTGGTATTAGGATATATTTTTTCTGATAAAATAGATATGATGCTGGAAAGCACGACGACAGTTATTATTTCACTGATCATGGGCGGTGTTGTTCTTTTGATGATTGATAATTATTTTAAGAAACCCGTTATTGAAGATGAACCGCAGATGACCTATAAAAATGCATTCGTCATTGGTTTATGGCAGGTAATTGCCATGATCCCGGGGGTTAGCCGAAGCGCAGCTTCAATCATTGGCGGTATGCAGCAAAAATTAACCAGGAACCTGGCAGCTGAATTTTCATTTTTTCTTGCAGTGCCAACAATGGCCGCAGCAACCGGTTATAAACTTTTGCAAGGTTATGAAACATTTACACCATCAGACATTAAATTACTGGTTATTGGAAATGCGGTTGCATTTGTAGTGGCTTTGCTGGCAATCAAATTCTTCATTGGTTTTTTGCAAAAACATGGCTTTCGTGTTTTTGGCATCTACCGCATAGTTGTAGGCATTGTGTTATTATTGTTGATGCTTTCTGGTTACCTGCCCCGTTGATTTTTCGATCATTTCCGATTTAAATATTTATCAGCCATGACTAACATCTTACGCCACCTTCTTTTCATCCTGCTGATTTTAAGTTTTGTTCATTGCAGCAATTATGGCGACAAAGTAACCATTGAACACATAGATGTCTTTTACAAGAATGGCATCCAAGAAACAGAGGCCCAACAAACCGCTGATCTCTTATATTATATTGATACAACCTACAATCAAAACATCACTGAAACAAAAAGCTTTCAATTATTAAAACAGAAAGATACCGTTACTTTCCGCATGGTTGTAGTAGAAGAAAAATTGGCTGGTGTAGACGATGAATCTTTTTTAGCCATCAGTAATTTAATCAGTGAAAATGTTTTTGGTCAACAGCCGGTAAACATTGAATTAACGGATAATAAATTCAACACCCTGCGCAAATTACCTTTCACCAAAATGGATATCTCTGATGACTTGCCTGCTACCCCGGGAGAAAATGAAAAAGAACCAAATCCATGAATCAATAAATAAGGTTCAGTTTTCATATCTTACTTCTTCATAAATTCTTTATATGCAAACTGCATCTAAAAAAGCGGTAAATGGGTGGGCCATGTACGATTGGGCCAATTCTGTTTACAACCTGGTTATCACCACAACTTTTTTCCCGGCTTATTATGCGGTAGTCACTTCTGTTGAGAATTATCCAAATGGTATTCCCTTTTTGGGTAGGCATTTTATTAATACGGAACTAAAGGAATATGTACTGGCTTTTGGTTTCCTGGTAGTTGCGATCATATCGCCCATATTATCCTCTATTGCAGATTATAAAGGCAATAAGAAAAACTTCATGAAGTTTTTTTGTTACCTGGGTGCAGCCAGTTGTTCATTGATGTTCTTCTTTGATAAGGATAATGTATTTTTTGGGTTATTGTGTTTTATGCTGGCAGGAATTGGTTTTTATGGAAGCCAGGTATTTTACAATTCTTATTTGCCAGAAATAGCAGCGGAAAAGGACATGGACCGAATCAGTGCAAAAGGATATACCATGGGTTATATCGGCAGTGTGCTGATGCAGATGATCGGGTTTGGACTGGTGCTTTTAATGCCAAATGACACGATGCCTTTAAAGATCACTTTTTTATTAGTTGGTATTTGGTGGGTAGCTTTTGCGCAGATCACATTCAGGGCTTTACCCATTGCCAGCAAATCGGTTAGGGCTGCTCGTAAGCATGTGCTGGTGAATGGATTTCATGAATTAAAAATTGTTTGGGACCAGTTAACCCATATGCCTGTGTTAAAAAGATTTCTTGCAGCATTTTTCTTTTACAGCATGGGTGTGCAAACGGTTATGCTGGTTGCTATTGATTATGGCATCAAGGAATTAAAACTGGAAAATTCAAAATTAATTATAACCGCCGTTATCATTCAACTTGTTGCTATTGCCGGTGCCATTGGGATGTCAAGATTATCGACTCGTATAGGTAACCTGAATGTGTTACAATTAACGGTCATTTTATGGATCGGTGTTTGTATAGCAGGTTACCTGATGCAAACAGAAATGCATTTCTATATTCTTGCAGCGTTGGTTGGTTTAATGATGGGTGGCATTCAATCAATGAGCAGAAGTACATACAGTAAATTGATGCCTGAAACAAAAGACACCGCATCCTTTTTTAGTTTTTATGATGTATCTGAAAAACTGGCCATTGTATTAGGTCTTGTAAGTTTTGGCGTGATTGAAGGCTTAACAAAATCAATGCGTAATTCTATTCTTATATTAATCGTTTTCTTTGCTTTAGGACTTGTATGGTTGGTATTAACAGCAAAAGCAGCAAAAAATAATTCGCACACAGTAAATCAATAAAGCATGCAATTATATTCTATAGATACAGGTTATTTTAAATTGGATGGCGGTGCCATGTTTGGTGTAGTACCAAAGACCATCTGGAATAAAATTAACCCGGCCGATGAAAATAATCTTTGTCCATGGGCCATGCGCAGCCTGTTGATTGAAGATGGTGACAGGCTCATTTTGATAGATAATGGAATTGGCAATAAACAAAGCGATAAATTCTTTAAACATTATTACCTGCATGGAGAAGCCAGTTTAAATAGTTCGCTGGCTGCAAGTGGATTTTCTTCTGATGATATTACAGATGTTTTTTTAACCCACCTGCATTTTGATCATTGTGGAGGATCTGTTATCAGACAAAATGATAAACTGCTGCCTGCATTTAAAAATGCAGTTTACTGGAGTAATCAAAAGCATTGGAATTGGGCGGTATATCCAAATGAAAGAGAAAAAGCATCTTTCCTAAAAGAAAATATTCTACCCATACAGGAAAACGGGCAACTTGATTTTATACAAGACGGAAAAAAAGTTGATAATAATTTACCCATTCAAACTTTTACCCAAAATATTTCTATCCGCTTTGTTGATGGTCATACAGAAAGTATGATGCTGCCACAAATAAATTACAATGGAAAAACGATTGTATTTATGGCTGACCTGTTACCATCGCACGGTCATATTCCTATCCCTTATGTAATGGCGTATGATATGTTCCCGCTAACTACATTGAACGAAAAAAAATCTTTCCTGAACGAAGCGGTAGCGAATGATTATATCTTGTTTTTTCAACACGATCCCATACATGAATGCTGCACATTGCACGATACTGAAAGAGGAATCCGGCCAAAAAAATTTTTTCGTTTAGAAGATTTGTAAAGAATATTTAAGCGATAAGATTGCTTCCCATTATTTTTTCTTCATCATAGAAGTCAGCGGGTAACGTAAATTATCATATTCCATCATATCGATCTTTACACTTCCAACAGAGATTGGACTTTCAATACGCAATGGAAGATGGTTTGCATCATCGCTTACCCATACCGTCATTTTTTCACCACCCTCAAAAATGGATCCTTTTAATAACAGCGGCTTGAATTTGATGGCCTTGAATTTACCATACTTGGTTTTGATGGTTTCTTTTCCCAGGTAGCGGATATACATGTTGTATAATTCATTATCCAGGAACATAGAGAAGTTGATCCTGTCTCCCGGCTTATATTTTGAAAAATCAATATTACGTGCATAATAAATAGAGCTTATAACATCCTGTACACAATTGGGAACTTTATAAACACCCTCATTTGTAACGGCCGTATTTGCATCCCGGTTAAATGTTACGTTCTCGTATTTTTTATAACTCCCTTCACTCACATTCCTTATAAATTTCAATGGCTGCATTGAAGAAGTGTCAATAAAACTTTCATAACGATCACGCACTTTAAATATCCAATCATAACGTGGATTTGTTTTTCCATCAGCTACCACGTGAAACACTGGCCGGTTATTCAATTTTTTTAACGTGCTGGAAAAAGTAGCATCACCCGCATCTATATAAATGCCGGCAATCGAATAAAAAACCTTGTAATTCACTTTTTCATTAACCCTGAATGATCTGTTTGAAATACCGCAAAAATCATCATTATATGATTGGAAAGAAGGTTCTCCATTCATATTGATGGCCAGCAATAACAAACCGATAATTGTAAAAAATTTAAACTTCATTTTTATTTGCAAAGATTTTAATACTTAAAATTAATAAACTCCCTACGATAGCCGGTAAAACCAGGTTAATAAACCACATGGCAGCCGTGCTAACTGTAATGGCTAATACATTGGAACTAAATAAGCCAAAAAGTTTAATGGTTACTTCGCCCCGCAATCCAAGATCAGCCAATGCAATGGATGGAATTACGGCCAATATCAAAAAACTGATGCTGATAGCCCAAAAGCCCTGCCACCATAAAACTTCTACTCCAAATAAACGAAACATCAGGTAGTATTGTATGCAAAAAATGCCAAACCTGACTATAGATAAGGACAACAGCTTTAATAATAAGGTTGCATTAAAATCTTCAATGGCATTGATCAGCCAGCTAAAACGGGAGCTCCCGGGCAATCGATCAATCCATTTTACCATCCATGAAAGCCTGAAATAAAATAATGTTAATAAAACACAAGTAATAGCAACACCGCTGATTAAAAGCTCTAACCATAAAGCCGTAATCGTTTGACTGGCTTCAATTTGTGATTTTAAAACCAGGAGGCCAAATAAACCCATCCAAAGTGTGACCAACAACTGGCTGATGCTGCATACAATGGTCAACGAAATTGCTTTCAATCGATTTCCTTCCTGCATGTACAATACACGGCCAAAATATTCACCCACCCTGTTTGGTGTAGTTACAGAGAATGAAACACCTGAAAAAATGGCTTTTAATGATTTGATAAAACTGATGGGCTGAATTTTTTCAATGGCCAGTTTCCATTTCATTGCTTCTATGCCCCAGTTACCCAACATTAAAATGATAATGAATGATAAACTGGAAGCACCCGTTCCCAAAAAAGAAATTTTTAATTGTTGCCAGGCATGTTCCAGGTCGGGTTGTCGATTGATCTGCCTGTAAATAGATACCGACAAATAAATAAACAATAGAGGACCAAGGAAGTAATTGAAAAAGATTTTGATATTTTTGTTCAGCTTCATTGGCGGTAAAAATAAGTGTTTGCAAAAGCCCTCTAAAATTATATTAGGAATTGACCCCGGAACATTGTTTATGGGTTATGGTATTATTGAAATAAGTGGTACCACCATTTTGTTGAAAGAAATGAATGTACTAAAGCTTTCAGGCAAGCAAAATAATTATGAAAGATTACGATTGATCCATGATAAAGTAGCTTCCCTCGTTACTATTTTTTGCCCGGATGAATTGGCTATTGAAGCACCTTTTTTTGGCAAGAATGTACAAAGTATGTTGAAATTGGGCAGAGCCCAGGGTGTTGCCATTGCGGCTGCATTAACTACCGGAATACCGGTTACCGAATACTCACCTAAGAAAATAAAACAATCCATTACGGGCAATGGAAATGCCGACAAAGAGCAGGTGTGGCGTATGTTACAGCAAATCATTAAGCTGATGGAAAATCCTTCTTCTTACGATGCTACCGATGCATTGGCCGTAGCAGTATGTCACCATTTTCAATCGAAAGTACCGGTTACCAATAGTGGGAAAAGCATGAAAGGCTGGGAAGATTTTGTAAAGAAGAACCCGGGAAGAATCCGATAGATTTTATTCATCTTCCGGGTGTTTCATTTCTCCTATATTACGAATGCTGGCGCCGACCCAACCCTCCAAAACCCTGGGCCACAAAACTTCGTAAAAAGAAATAAAATAATCTTTTTTATTACTGGTGAAATAGATCATTCCCCGTAGCATTTTACCCTCAATATCTTCAGCAACAGAAGTGTCAGCCTGCGAAAACATAAATTTTGCATCAGCCCAGTTTACGCCGGCAACTTTCGCTGAATCCATTGCTCTCCGGAATTCTTTGGCATAATCCAAATAAAGGGAGCTATCCGTAATCTCATTCAACATATTCTTTCCTAATTGCAGTGCAGCCGTATCGTTCCCTGTTTGCCTTTGCATCAAATCGAATAAAATAGATTTTAGCTGGATTGCATCAGGATAAAGATCAATAAATCTTTTTTCATCCATGGTTTGAAAAGAATTGAATAATTCCTGTATGAATGTATCCGTGTCTTTTATTTGCGCCTTGCTATGGATGCCAAAAAAAAATATAAAGGCTATTGAAAAAAATGTTTTTTGCATTATATCATTTTGCAAGTTGGACCAGGATCTTTGCTTGTGTTTTTTTAAGATCATCCGGAGAAACTTTCATTTTGGATTGATTAAAATTTAAATCATTGGCTGAATTAACAGGTATCAGGTGCACATGAGCGTGAGGAACTTCAAGTCCTACAACGCTGATCCCACAACGGTTACAATCAAATGCTTTTTCAATGGCCTTTGCGATGGGCTGAGCAAAAACCAGCAATTCAGCCAGATAGTCTTCAGGCAGATCAAACATATTATCAACCTCCAGTTTTGGAACTACCAGCGTATGACCTTCCCGTAATGGGAATGCATCAAGAAATGCAGAGAATTTATCATTCTCCGCAATCTTATAACCCGGGATTTCTCCTGCAATAATTTTAGAAAAGATTGTCATGCCTTTGAATTTTAAAAGCCGGTTATATACAAAATATTTTAACCGCCGTAACATCAGGTCATCAAGTTAGGCCTTTCTTCAAAAATAAAAGCACTGCAAATGCAGCGCTTTTATTCATACATAATGACAACAATTATATGCTGATATCTTCTATCTTGAATTTTATCAAACCTGCAGGTGCTGATACCTCTGCAATTTCACCAACAGCTAAACCTAGTATACCTTGCCCGATGGGTGAACTAATTGAAATTTTTCCCGCTTTGAGATCAGCCTCGTTTTCGCTCACCAACTGGTAAGTGACTTTTTTCTTTGTTTTGAGATTGGTTAAAGTCACTTTGGTTAAAATGGAAACCTTGCTGGTGTCAATATTATTTTCATCCAACACCCTGGCCATGGCCACAACACTTTCCAGGTGAGCAATTTTAGCTTCAAGTAAACCCTGGCCTTCTTTGGCTGCATCATATTCGGCATTTTCTTTCAGGTCGCCTTTTTCCCTGGCTTCCGCAATCGCTCTGGAGGCAGCAGGGCGTTCAACGCCTTTCATATGCTGAAGCTCCTGCTTCAACTGGTCAAGTTTTTCCTGTGTCAGGTACTGAATACCGTTCATAAACTCCTCCTTTTTTTAGAAATCCGGCTTTTCAGACCGGCGTGTAATTAGAAAAAAAATACAACGCCTCAGATCTTACCCGAAGCGTTGTAGGTGTACAAATATAATCCAATTATTTTAGTTACCCGGCATGTCCGGGAATTTGGGGCTGAATTTTAAGCTGAATCATGAAAGTCCAAGCTTTTGCAATAAAATCTTAGCCATTTTAAAAGTAGCTTCAAAACTATAGCCAGCAATATGAGGTGTAACAATTACCTGCGGGTGTTTATGCAGCCAGGCAAGCTGCTCCTTTTCTCTTTCTGAGTAAGATGAAAGCGATTCATTTTCCAAAACATCAAGCCCGGCACCAGCAATTTTGCTGTCTTTTATAGCATTGATGAGTGCATCCGTATCATGAACGGGACCCCGGCAGGTATTAATAAACCATGGGCTTTTTTCTGCCTTATTAAAAAAATCTTCATTGGCCATGTGAAAAGTTTCATCCGTCAGCGGAACATGCATGCTGATTACATCGCTGTAACGGAGTACCTGCTCCAAAGATGCTTCATGTATATGACCCTGTGCAAAATCAAATTTATATTTATCATTTGCCAGAATGGTAACATCAAATCCCTTTAACTTTTGTGCGAATGCTTTGCCTGCATTTCCATAACCGATGATGCCAACTGTTTTTCCATTTAATTCAAAACCACGGTTTTCATCTCTTTTCCAAATCCCCTGCTTTACTTCATTATGACTGGTTACAATATTATTTAAAAGAGCCAGTAATAATGCTAAGGCATGTTCACCCACGGCATCCCGGTTGCCCTCGGGGCTGCTGACCACCTCAATATTTTTTGTTTTGGCAAAATCCACATCAATCAATTCAAGCCCGCTGCCTAACCTGCCCACCCATTTTAATTCGTTGGCTTTTTCCAATAAAGGTTGATCTACTTTTACCCTGGTAGAAACAATCAGGCCCGTGGCATTGGCAATTTCCTTTTCGAGCTGTGAATAGGTGATAGCTGGTTCATTTAATACTTCATAACCCAATTGATGTAAACGGTTATAAACATATTCGTGAGCCGGTGTAGCTATAATGATCTTTTGCATTTTTATTATTTATCAACGCATGCTGAAGGTTAGTTTACCAAATTCGGTTACACTTAACTGTTCGGCTCTTTTATTAAATAAATCATCAGTTAATAACGCGGGTTCAAATAAATGCTTAACCGCGTTGCGTAATGTTTTTCTGCGCTGGTTAAATGCCGCTTTTACCAGCATAAATAAATGTTTTTCTGAACGCATATCCACAGGTTGTTTTTTGGGCCAAAGTTTGATAACCGCACTTTTTACTTTGGGTGGCGGCGTAAAACAATTTTCATCCACTTCAAAAAGATATTCCGTTTCAAAGAATGCCTGGATCAACACGGAGCTGACACCATACACTTTACTTCCTTCCTTTGCCACTACCCTTTGCGCAACTTCTTTTTGAAACATTCCGATTACACATTCTACATCGGGTCGCCATTCCAGAGTCTTGAACAAAATTTGGGTAGAAATGTTGTAAGGAAAGTTGCCCACGATAGTAAAAGAACCGTTAAATGGTTTTTCCATATCGAGAAAACTCTGGTGAATGATCTTTCCTTTAATGGCGGGATATGTTTTTTCGAGATAAATAATTTTTTCATCATCCAGTTCTACCGCCTTAAAATCAATATCTTTTATTTGTAATAAATATTTGGTTAACGCTCCGCCACCCGGACCTACTTCCAGTAATTGCTGAAAAATATTTTTTTGCAACACCTCAATGATCTGCATACAAACCTGTTCATCTTTTAGAAAATGCTGTCCTAATGATTTTTTGAGGGTGTACATGAAGCAAAAATACCTATCTCTGGGAGATAGGTATTTATTTTTAGCTTAAATAATTTTTGATTTTACAACTTTCCAAATTTCATCACAGAAACAACTTCTTTTTTATCATTTAAAACCTTTAAAATATAGAATTGAGATTTCCAGGATTTTACATTGATTTCCGAAGACTCATTCGGGTTAATGATCCTGCGTTCAGAATACATTTTTCTACCCTGCAAATCGGTAACTTCTAAAGTAATTGACTGCAGTTCCCTGTTATTGATCCGGATGTTTAATTTATCTTTTACAGGGTTCGGGAATAATACAATGTCAAGGATATTTTTCAGATTAATACTGATTGATTTACTATAAGTAAAACGGCCATCCTCGTCAACCAATTTCAATCGATAGAAAATTACAGCAGCAGGTTGACTGGCTGCATTATTATCAATGAATGAATAATTAATTTTTGTGGTTGTATTTCCATTAGCGTTAACAGAACCAATCTGGCTGAAATTTGAGCCATCAAGGCTTCGTTCAATAATAAATTCAGCAGTATTGTTTTCGTTAACAGTTTCCCATTGCAATAATGAAGCATTGTTTTTCCATTCTCCTTTAAAAGTTATTAATTGGAGTGGTAACACACTGTAATCATCACTGGCAAAATAAAATGATGAAAATGAATTAATGGTAGCCTGTAATACATAACCATTGCTTCCATGTGCTTCAGCAAATACTGGAACTACCTTTGTTGCTCCATTATTTAAGGCCGGTCCGCAGGCATCTTCATTTTTAAAAATACTCAAGTCACTGATTCCTGTTACGCCACTGGCTGCCCCCTGGGAATTTGTGGCAGACTGCAAATTAGCTAACTCGCCTGCAGTAAGATAAAGCCTGATATTAACCGGGGATGTAGGCTGATGCTGGGGATTTATAGTCAGGTTTCTATCGAGATAAACATTTTTATTATTATCCTCACGGATAGATCCTGCATTGGTATAAAAAGTTGATGTTACTGTTCCAAGGTTATTTCCATAGGCTTTTATTTCAGCCATGATATTACCGTCAGGACCTGTAATAGGAACCCATAGATTATTATTTGTATCATCAATAGTAATAGTGGTTCCCTCTGCACAGGTATTATCTGTTCCTTCAGTCACATTAATTGATGTTGGGATCCTACTTTTTCCATTACCATCAGAATTATAACCGAGGAAAGTATATTTCAATACGCAACCTCCGCATGCTGGGACAACTGGATTCAATGCACTAGGACCTGATGTAGTAGAAGATTTATCCATAATTACGAATAAATCTTTTCCGCCTGGTGCAAATGCCATATCTCTGAACCTGTTAGTTCCACCAAAATAACTTAGAGTATCACTACCTGCTATAGGTAATATAGCAGATCCGGAAGATCCTAATTTAAATCTCAATACCCTACCCCATTTTAAAGAAGCAACAACCAGTGAATTCTTCCATCCCGGGATAGTTCTATCTGTATAAATATCCATACCTGACCATGCTTCGGAAGGCCATGCCCCGTTATTACTTTGGTTATTCCATATATTAATTACAGTAGTATTTGAGGGAGCATACCCGGAAAACAAGGGATCTTTATAGCTGGCTCCAATTGTTGTTGCGTTTGTGGTTTCAGATGTTATATAAGGCAAGGTGCCTGTTTTGCTTCCAGCACTTGCATTGTTATAGTTAAGATCTGCAGCATAACCTATCACTAATGGGTGACCGTAATTCTTTCCCTTTTCAATGATATTAATTTCATCATCGCTGAAAGGACCATGACTACTTCCATATAAACGGCCTATTCCATCAACTTCGGCATATGCAAAGCCCTGGTTATTTCGCATGCCTGTGCTCCATACTGCGCTTTGATTGGCTCCATTAAATGGATTATCATTTGGAATCCATTGATCCAATGTGCCCGCATCACCATCAGGTTCCAGGTTGAATCTTAAAATTTTTCCCTCGTAAGATCCGGTGATTTGTGAACGAATAGGTCGGCTTACATTATCAAATTGCCCTGCACCCATATCTCCTGATGCATAAAAAAGATAATCGACTCCATCAACGGGGGCAATGATCATCCGTTGTGAATTATGATCCGTGCTGCCTGGTAATGTATCACATACGGAAACCGGGTTTTGAAGTGTGTTTGTGGCTTCATTATAAGTGAACCTTACAATCCGATTAATAAATATTACTCCGCCAACATAGGTGTGCACATATGAAACATAAACAAATTTTTTCCCCGCATTAAATTGTGGATGTAAAGCCAGTCCGGCAAATCCCCCTTGTGGCCATTTAGTTCCAAAACTTGATCCGCGGTTGAATTCAGTATGCTCAGCGGAGGTAAGATATCCAGATCCTGTAGCTGAAATATCCAAAACAATAGATTTTACTCCAGTATTTGGATCCATTTTGTAAACCTTATAGCCTTTTGCTTCTGTAATCCATAAGTTATTATCCGGTCCATAAGTAATTTCCCAAGGATCATTCAATATGTTAGCAGCAGATAAAGTTGTTTGCTTAAACACTTCATTCATGCGGCTGCCCTGGTAGTCTGCACTGGGTAATGTTGGTGGTCCGGAAACATTAATACTGAAAGCAGAACCAGAAGCGAGACCTCCAATGGAACCTGAACC
>JAKFER010000055.1:0-3415 GCA_036675565.1 Chitinophagaceae bacterium | reverse complement strand
AGGCATTGCATAGATCTTTCCGTTTGTTTTAAACTTCCATGCTTCTTTGCCATTCTTTTTATTTAACGCTACTACCTCTCCATTCGTGTTGGTAACAAAAACAAGTTTTCCATCAGATGCAGTGCCGGAACCGATATCACTGTTATCCTGGTAGGTCCACTTTTCTTTCACCTGCGGGTAGTCATTATTGATAGTATAGGATGGACGATAATAGCTAACCGTAGAGTTTTTGAATTGATGGTCCTTTAATTCAACAGTGGCCCATACCGGTTTTGTTTCAATACCGGGAGTTCTTTCCTGGTAAGTAACGATATTGTTTTTTATTGTTACAATATTATACCCACCTACCTCTTTTTTTGCCCGAAGATTAGAGCGACCCATTACTGCAGGAATACCATCGAAACTTAATTTTCGGTTGGAATGGCCATGGCCGCAAAGGATCAGTTGAATGTTTTTTTGTTTAAGCCGGTCTATTGCTTCAAACCAATTATTCAATGATGAATCCTGCGGGTAATGATTAACAAAAACAATCGGCGTGCTATCATCCGTTGCTTTCAAAACAGAATCCAGCCATACAATATTTTCCCTTGGGATCTGGCCGGGACTCATTCTCATATTGGGTCCTGAATGGGTGCCAAGAAAAAGATAATCGCCGGCTTTAAATGAAAAGGTTTCGTTGCCAAAAACTTTCTTAAATGTATTCGAACCGTTTTCCGACCAGTTGCTATCGTGGTTGCCAGGAACAATATGCCAGGGTTTATTCAAACTATCTAATATCTGTTTGGCGAGCTTTATTTCATCATCGGATCCGAACTCGGTAATATCACCGGAGATAACAACAAACTGTATCGCTGCGTTTTCATTAATATCTTTTACGGTTCTTCGCAGGTCATCAGCTCCGGTGCCGCTGCCGATATGGGTATCGGAAAGATGGACGAAAGTGATAGTGCTGTCCTGTGCAAATGATAATTTGAAAACAAATGAAATGCAAAAAGCAATTAGTAACTTTTTCATTGGTCATGTATGGGATTAATGAAATAAAAAATCGGGAGCCTGTCGGCTCCCGATTTTAAATAATAGCTAAAATTATTGCCAACCAGGATTCTGTGTCAATGTTGCTCCCTGATCACTGTAAATTTTGATCTGATCAAGGGGTAAAGGATCCAGGTAAACTTTCGGGTCGGTAAATGTTCTTTGAGTTTCTGGTTTCCATGCAGGAATAATATACCCTTCCGCCGCATCATTTTCGATCTTTACATCTTTCAGATCAGGATAATCAGCTTTTACAATCCATGCGCCCCTGTTTATATCAGAATTAATTGTGTTTGTATATTCTAATTTTTTCCATCTTTTCAGATCATCCAGCCGGAAACCTTCGAATAACAATTCTATTCTTCTCTCTCTTCTTATTTCCCAAAGCATAGAAGGTACAGTAGGATCTCTTTCAGGATCATCATAAGCAGCTACACCATCTACAGAAGGCAAACCACCCACTTCTTTAAGAGGCGTCATTGCAATGCCGGGCCTTGCTCTTAATTTATTAATTGATTTATCCAGATCTGCCTGGGTAATCGTTCCCAACTCAGCAGTAGCTTCCACATAATTCAACAACACTTCGCCATACCTGATAACAGGTGCATCAGTAGTGTTCAGGCTACTACTACCTTCTGGTAAATCTTTCAATGCATCATTAAAAAATTTGCGTGTAGAATAACCGGAAGTTGAATAGTTCTTGGCATAACCACTCAACCGCAGTTCGGGGACAATCGTTTCGATCAAACGTTGATCACGGTCTGTCATAACATCGGTAAACGTTTTGTCACCTTTGTATAAAGGGGAAATAGATATAGGCAATCCATCTTTTGCAAGGAATGCATCAATTGCATCTTTCGATGTGCCACTTTGTGCTTCTCCATTTACATAACTGTGCAAGCTATGGGTAAGAAGACCTGATTGATAACTGCGATAAAGAATTACTTCTTTTTTTCCAGCCAGGTCAACAGAATTAAATACAGTCCTGAAATTATCAGCAATAGAATATTTAGCGGAATTGATGACTTCATTGGCGGCCCACTGAGCTTGTTGCAAGTATTCGGTTGCTTTGGCCTGGTTGATATTATGATATTTCAGATAAGTTCCTTCAAAAAGAAAAACTCTTGACATCAAAGAAAGGACTACATATTTATTTACTGTCAACCCATTGTTTCCATCTGATTCTCTTACGTTTTCAGCAGCGTATTTAAAATCTGCCAATACGCTATCCATCACCAATACACGGGAATCTCTTGGTTTGTACAGAATATCCTGATCAGTTTCGGTTAATTCTCTCCCCAACCAAGGCACATCACCAAATGATTTTACAAGATCATGATATTCCAATGCCCTGAAAAAACGAGCGATACCCGTCCAGTGCTTAATAGCTTCTTCGCTCATAGGCACTGTTTGAATCCTGTTCATAAAAATATTGGCTTTTCTTACCCAGGAAAAAGTCCACCCCCCACCGGATGCCGGAATATTTTGCGTGAACTGGCTGGGACTGGA
The DNA here is from genome assembly GCA_036675565.1 of Chitinophagaceae bacterium. GTDB lineage: Bacteria > Bacteroidota > Bacteroidia > Chitinophagales > Chitinophagaceae > JACCYQ01. Next base: position 874 of record JAKFER010000055.1, on the reverse strand, counting down.
AGGAGCAAAATCGTCATTCAAAGGTTGGCCAGAAAAAAACTTGCCCCAGGCAAAACCGGAACCATAACCGCCAAAATAAGCAGGATAAAAGCCCCAGGCAAAGGTTTTCACATTGGTTTCATTCGACCAATACGATTCATCCACTAATTGATCCTGTGGATATCGCTCCAAAAAATCTTTTTTACAGCCAGCCAGGAAAAATAAGGCTGCTGCAAGAACGCATATTATTTTAATTTTCATAAACTTCATTTTAAAGTGTGATTTGAATTCCCATTGAAATGGATTTACGATAAGGATACACCCGTCCAAATGTATTAGGATCGTTTAATCCCGGAGTTGTATAATTTATTTCCGGGTCAATAGGCTCTTTCAATTTGTCAATGGTGAAAAGATTTTCGCCACTAAAATAGATCCGTGCACTTTGCATTTTTGCTTTTTTGCTCCATTTAGCAGGAACAGTATAACCGATATTCAGATTTTTTATCCTGGTATAAGCCATATTCAACAGATACTTTGTTTGAGGCAGAAAATTTCTCGTAGCATTCGATTGAGCCTGGTCGGTAGGTCTTGGATAAAATGCATTTGGATTGTCAGGAGTCCAGTAATCCAATTGGTGTGCATACCAGCCTTCGCCAGGTCTGTAACCTGGGATAACCACAGGACCGTTAGCCCACATTTCACGTTTGCCAACACCTTGAATAAATACGTTTATATCAAATCCTTTCCAATCCGCACCCAGCCTGAATCCGTATTGATAACGTGGCGTTGAATTACCAATTATCTTTTGATCACCAGCATCACCAACAGTGTTCGTTCCTATATCTATCTTTCCATCACCATCAAGATCTTTGTATTTAATATCGCCAGGACCGTA